>JAZJZX010000012.1:5071-141203 GCA_040389445.1 Chloroflexota bacterium | reverse complement strand
AGCTTGCGGCTGCGGGACGGGTGGCGGAGCTTGCGGAGAGCCTTCGCCTCGATCTGGCGGATGCGCTCGCGGGTGACGTTGAACTCCTTGCCGACTTCCTCCAGAGTCCGGGCACGCCCGTCCTCCAGCCCGAAGCGCAGCTGCAACACCCGCCGCTCGCGGCCGGTCAGCGAGTCCAGGACCGCCTCGACCTGCTCCTTGAGGAGCTGGTGCGACGCGGCCTCGGCTGGTGCCAGGGCGGCGCGGTCCTCGATGAAGTCGCCGAGGTGGGAGTCCTCCTCCTCGCCGATCGGGGTCTCGAGCGAGACCGGTTCCTGCGAGACCTTGATGATCTCGCGCACCTTCTCCGGGGTGACCTGGACCTCCTGGCCCTTGGACATCGCCTCCGCGATCTCCTCGACCGTCGGTTCGCGGCCGAGCTCCTGGAGCAGCTGCCGTGAGACGCGGATCAGGCGGTTGATCGTCTCCACCATGTGGACCGGGATCCGGATCGTCCGGGCCTGATCGGCGATGGCACGGGTGATCGCCTGCCGAATCCACCACGTGGCGTAGGTCGAGAACTTGAAGCCCTTCTCGAAGTCGAACTTCTCGACCGCGCGGATCAGGCCGATGTTGCCCTCCTGGATGAGATCCAGGAACGACATGCCCCGCCCGATGTACTTCTTGGCGATCGACACCACCAGGCGGAGGTTGGCCGAGGTCAGCTGCTCGCGGGCGTCGCGGCCGATCTTGACCAACTCACCCTTGCGGTGCGCGAGCTTGGTGTTGAGCGGCACTTCCGGGTCGTGCCCCATGCGCTTGAACAGGTCCGCATCGCGGCCCGACTCGACCCAGCGCCGCAGGGCCGGGAAGGCAACCTCGTCTCGCGTCCAGTCGTAGATGGCGCGCAGGCCGACGTTGTCCCGTGAATCGAGGTCGCCGTTGTGGACGGCGAAGTAAGCCCAGTCGAGCAACGTCAGGAACGCCTCCGCCGGCGTCGGGGCACCGTCGGCCCCGGCGAGCGCCTCGCCGTACGTGGCGAGCAGCTTTCGCGCCTCCTTCAGGAGGTGCGTCGTCCCCTCCGACTGCACATCCCGGCCGGCCTTGATCAGGTGGAAGTCCGGCGGGGGCACCAGCAGATCGGAAGCATCCTCGTGCGAGATGGCGTCACGAACCAGGCGATGCGCCTCCTCGCCGAGTGGCAGCCGATGCTGCGGCTTGAGCGTTCGGGTCTTGGTCTCGGTGTTGTGGGTGGTCCATTCGTGGAGCGAGACGATGCCCTTCCACGGCTCGTCGACGAGCTGCTCCCCGAGTTCGATGGCCTTGGCCAGGACGACCTCTTCCTCGGCGGTCAGGAGGGCGACCTTGCCGATCTCCTTGAGGTACATCCGGACCGGGTCGTCGATTCCGATCATGTCCGCCGACAGTGCCTCGAGCTCCTCGGCGGTGGGCTCGTCAAGCTCCGACGCATTGAGCTTCGACGGTCCATCCAGCGGCAGCTTCGGGTCCAGCAGCTTGGCCCCCTCGGGGACGACTTCGACCGTGATGTCGTCCGAATCGTCACCGGCGATCATCGGCTCGTCGTCGTCATCGTCGTCGTCGTCTTCTTCGGCGAGCTTGGTGCGAATACCGGCGAGCTTGGCCTCCTCGAGGTCGGCCTTGCCGCGTCGGGGGCGGGTCAGGACGGCTTCGACGAGTTGCTGATCGAGCGGGTCAACGGGCATGGCGGTTGCTTCCTCCTGCGGAAAACGATGGCTGGATCGTGGTCATGGACGGCCCGTCGCGGCCGGGGCGCTGGGTGGCGCGGCCTTGTCGCCGTCCCCTCCATGCCCGGCCCGGTCCGTGGGTCGGCTGAGCAGACGGGTCTGCTCGCGGCGTCGATTGAGCGAACGGCGCTGCTCATTGATGGCCTGGCTCTGGAGGAGCAGCCGGCCGGCGGTCTCGCGATCGCCCTCCTGCTCTGCTTCGGCAATGGCTCCCTGGGTAAATTCGGAGCGCTCATCGAGCGCGCGTTCCTCGAGGTCGATGACGAGGCGCTCGACCTCGTAGGCGAGATCCTGCTGGCTGAGCGTTCGCGGATTCGGCTCGAGACGGGCCACGAGCGCCTGCGCCAGGGCCGCCGTCTCTGCGTCGAGAGCCTGGACGAGGGCCGTGAGGCTGAACGGCGGATGGACGCCCTCTTCGTCAGGCTCCCGAGCCAGGACGATCGCTCGGAAGAGCTCCCTCGCGACGGTGTTGGGCAGCCTGTCGGGCCTGATGGATTCAGTGACCCTGAGCTGGACTTCCGGCACGAGCAGCAGGAGCCGAAGGAGTTCCTGCTCCTGCGGCAGCACCCCCCGGAGGATGTCGCCGACACGCAGGGCGTCGGGCGAGGCGTTTACACTCTCGGCGCTGATGCGCGAGGCTCGGTCGGCCGCCGAGCCGCCACCAGGCCCGTGGCCCGACGTCGCTCCGGCCGGCGTCGGCAGTCCGGTGGCCGACCGGCCGCTCCGAAGCACCTCGAGCAGGACCCGCTCCTCGACGCCCGATACCTGGCGCACCCGCTGCAGCCAGCCGTCGCGCATGACCGGATTGGGCACAGCACGGATCGTGGGCATCATCGCGTCCACGAAGCGGGCCTTGCCGCCGGGCGTCTTGAGGTCCCATGTCTTCGCGTAGGTGTCGATGAGGTAGTCCACGATCGGCTGGGCCGTCCTGACCTCCTCGCGCCAGAGGTCCGGTGACTCGCGCACGACCTCGTCGGGATCCTTGTCGTCTGCCAGGCGGACCACGCGGACCTCGTCCAGCTCGACGCCGGATTCCGTGGCCGCGAGCTGCCCGATGAGCCCTTCGAGCGCCTGGACACCAAAGGTTCCGGCCTTCTGGCCGGCGGCATCGACGTCGTAGGCGAGCGCGATCTTCTTCGCGTAGCGCGTCAGGAGCGCCACCTGGCCCGGGGTCAGGGCAGTTCCCAGCGAGGCAACCACGTTGTCGAAGCCCGCCTGGTGGGCCATCAGGGCATCGGTGTAGCCCTCGACGATCACGGCCTGGCCGGACTTGCGCATCGGACCCTTGGCCTTGTCGATGAGATACAGGGTTCGGCTCTTGTCGAACAACGGCGTTGCCGGGGAATTCAGGTACTTGGGTCCGGTGTCGCGGGGATTGCCCTGGGCGTCCACCCCCTCCTTGCCGAGGATGCGACCGCCGAGGCCCACCGCGGTACCGTTCTGGTCCCGAATCGGGAACAGGACGCGACCGCGGAACCGATCGATCACGCCGACGCCACGGCCTGCCGAGCGACCCTGCGACGCGAGGCCCACCTCGATGAGCTCCTCGGGCTTGATCCCACGCTTTTCCACCAGACGGCGACTCATCGTGTCCCAGCCATCCGGCGCCCAGCCCAGCTGCGCGGCCTCGATGGTGGCGTCGGTGAAGCCGCGGCCGCGCAGGTAGTCGAGGGCGGGCGCTCCAAGCTTCGTCGACGTCAGGACCTGGTGGTAGAACGCAATGGCCGTCTCGAGGATGTCCCGAAGCCGCGCGCGATGGGCGTCTTCTCGTTTCGTCCGCTCGTCGATCTCGACGCCGGCTCGATTCGCGAGCGACTTGAGTGCTTCCGGGAACGGAACCGAGTCCCGCTGCATCACGAAGCTGAAGATGTCGCCGCCGAGGCCGCAGCCGAAGCACTTCCAGGAGTCGCGGGAAGGTGTGACCGTAAACGAGGGCGTCTTCTCACCGTGGAACGGGCACAGTCCCTTGAACGTGGTGCCCGCCTTCTTCAGCTGAACGGTCTCGCCGATCACGTCGACGATGTTCAGCCGGCTCTTGACCTCGGCCGCGATTCCGCCTGCCAACCGACCTCCGAATCTCCCGTGGCTCCGCGTACGCATCGATCTGTACGGTGACCGAGCCTGGAAGGTTCTCCGTTCGCCTCGCCCGACCGCGAGGTCCCGGAAACGACTGCGGGCCTGTCAAGTCTTGACAAGCCGCTCCACGGAAAGCATAGCCCCTGGCAAGCCCCTTGACAAGCGGTTTGTCAATACCCGGTGGGAGTATTGACAACGCAATCGCGCGCAGTGGGGTGCAGCGTTCGCTGCCCGCGGATGGGCATCCTCGGGATCCGATGGGCGTCGGCCGCCGTATTGCTACCGTACCGGACCGGAGTCCCGGAACAGGACAACACACGGCCGGCCCGACCGCGTGACGACCAGGAGGCAGTGATGATTCGAAGGCTTCGTTCCTCCCGCGCCGGCTTCGGGGCCGGCCTCGACGCCGGCCTCGGCGCCTGCGTCGTCGCCGGTGCAATCCTCCTCGCAGCCTGTGGCCAGACGCCCGGCGCGACCTCGTCGGGGTCACCCGATGGCACGCCCTCGTCGAGCCGGCAGCCCGGAGGGAGTGCCGGGACCGGGTACACGGTCACGGCCGCCCAGGATGCGTCGCTCGGCAGTTTCCTGGCTGGAGAAGGCGGCAGGACGCTCTACGTCCTGATCACCGACACACCTGGCGTCAGCACCTGCACGGGTGCGTGCGCTTCGAACTGGCCGCCGTTTGTCCTCGAGGCGGGCGAGACCGTGGCGGGCAGCACCGGCGTGCCGGGTACGTTCGGTGCCATCACCCGAGCCGACGGCACCACCCAGGTGACCTATGCGGACGCTCCCCTCTACTACTTCGCGGGTGACGCCGCGCCCGGCGACGTGAACGGCCAGGGCATCAACGACGTGTGGTTCGTGGCCGCTCCCGGGGGCGGACCCAATCGGGGTCCGGATGCTTCGCCGGCCGCGACGCGAAACTCGAACTACTGACCAGGCTCCGCCCCGCGGCCGGGCGCAGGATCAGCCCGCCTCCGGTTCCGCCATCTCGGGCCCTTCCCCTTCGATCATGACCTGCGGCAGCCAGCGGAGGAATCGCGGGAGCCACCAGTTCCACTCGCCGAGGAGCTGCATCGAGGCCGGCAGCAGGATGACCCGCACGATCGTGGCGTCGATGAACACGGCTACCGCGAGTCCCAGGCCGAGCTGCTGAATGAACACGAATTGCAGCGACACGAAGGCGGCGAAGACCACGACCATGATCGAGGCGGCGCTCGTGATGGTGCCGGCGGTGACGGAAATCCCGCGAGCCACCGCCGCGCGCGACCCGAGGCCGCGGTCCCGGGCCTCCTTGATCCGCGTGAGGATGAACAGGTGGTAGTCCATCGAGAGGCCGAACAGGATCGTGAAGATGAAGATCGGCACCCAGCTCTCGATGACACCGCCGGGCGTGATCCCCAACGGTTCCGCAAGCCAGCCGTCCTGGAACACGAGGACCAGCACGCCGAACGCGGCCCCGGTCGAGAGCAGGTTGAGGATGATCGCCTTGATCGGGATGACGATCGAGTGGAACGCGACCAGCATCAGCAGGAATGACAGGCCGAGCACGAAGGCAAAGATGCGGGGCGTGCCATTCGCATAGATCCCGACGATGTCGAGCGCGACGGCGGCCTGGCCGCTGACGAGTACGCGGATGTCGGCGAGATCGCCAAAGATCCGGGGCCTGAGAACCTCGCGGACCTGCCTGACGGCATCCCGGTTCGCTTCGTCATTCCGGCCGCCGCCCATCGTGAACGACACCATGGCGGTCCGAC
Organism: Chloroflexota bacterium; assembly: GCA_040389445.1. Taxonomy (GTDB): domain Bacteria; phylum Chloroflexota; class Limnocylindria; order Limnocylindrales; family CSP1-4; genus UBA5189. The sequence continues at coordinate 135,625 of JAZJZX010000012.1, read as the reverse complement.
CATCCTCCGAGAACCGCTGACGGGCCGGACCGCTCAGTTCCGGGATCGCGAGTGCCTCGACCTTCAAACGCTCGATGGCTGCGCCGACGTCTGCGCGATCCGCCTTCGTGACGACGACATCGAGGCGCAGGTCCGTCCCTCGAGGCCACTTCTCATTGACGAGCCGGATCCCTGCGACGCCGTCGATCGACGACGGGAACCCCGTGATGTCGGTCAGGCCGGTTCGAAGATGGAGCACCGGCACGGCCAGCAGGATCAGGAGCAGGCTCGAGGCACCAAGCATCGCGACCGGCCGGGCCATGACCGCGGTCACGAGCCTGGCCCAGACACCGCTTCCCTCGGGCCGGCCGGCGCGTCGCTCCAGCCAGTCCATCCCCGCCTGACCGCGGGCCCGCAGCGGGGACCCGGGCAACCGGATCATCAGGCGCGGGATCCAGGTCGCGGGCCGGCCGAGATTGACCCGATCGCCGACGATCGCCAGCGTGGCCGGCAGGAAGGTCAGGCTGCCGACGACCGACACGAGGACCACCCCGATGGTTCCGACCGCCATCGACGTGAACAGCGGGATGCCGAGCGTCAGCAACCCGGCCAGCGAGATCATCACGGCCAGTCCGGAGAAGAAGACGGCCCGACCGGCGGTGCTGCTCGAGACCTCGATCGCCAGCGGGACCGATCGGCCGAGGCGGCGCTCCGTTCGGAACCGGGTGACCATGAACAGCGTGTAATCGACGGCCACGGCCAGCCCGATCAGCACGATCAGTTGCGTGGCATTTGGGCTGACCGCCGCCACGAGCTGGCTGTACAGGCCGATCAGCCCGAAGGCAGCCAGCAGCGACGTCACGGCCAGGATCAACGGGATCAGCGAGGCGACGATCGCGCCGAAGGCGATCAGCAGGATCGCGAACGTCAACGGCAGCGTGATTCGGAGCGAACTGTCCAGATCGTGGCTGATCAGGGCATTGATGTCGTCGTTGATCAACGTGCTGCTGACGACGTGGATCGTGGCGGAAGGCATCGCCGCGCGGGCGGCGTCGACGATGGCCGGGATCGGGGTCAGAAGCACCGAGACCTGCGTCCGCTCGCCGGGCACGTTGCCGACGACCTGGACCGTCGTGCCGTCCGCGGAGATGAGCCCGGCCTCGGGCGGCGCAACGAAGGGATCGACGAGGCTGTCAAACGTCGGGGTATCGATGCCATCGACCGTCGCACGGGCGGCCGCCAGGTCGGCCAGGAGATCGGCGACAGCCGCCTTGAACGCCGGGTCCGTTGCCGCCCCGGTTCCGCCGTCGAGGACGATCAGCAGTCGCTCGGACGGGGCGACCGGCTTCCCCGCCCCCATGACGTCGTACGCCTCCTGGGCCTCGAGCCGGGGGCCGCTCGGGTCGGTGTCCGCGTCCAGCGCCCTGACGCCACCTGCCAGGAGACTGGTTGCGAAGATGCCGATCGTGAAGACGAACCACAGCGCGAACACCGGCCATCGATGCCGCGCGCTCCACATGGCGACGCGGACGGTCCACGGTTCACGGCGGCTCGAAGGCTCGAAAGGCTCGAAGGGCTCGAAAGGCGTGTGCATCGGGGGACGCGAGCTCCTGGTGACGGGCCCACAGGATAACTGGGGATCCTTCTCCGGATCGAGTGAGCCCGGCACCGGCCAACCCGCCGCCGGCCAACCCGGCACCGCCGGCAGGGCTCGCACGATCGCAAGGACACCCCCGTCGCACGTGATGCGACTCGGCGCATCGATGCGCCGAGTCGCATCGCAAGAAGTTGGCCCGGCCGGCCACACCTGTGGCGCGTTGTCGAGCCCGCGTCGTAGGATCAACCTCATGACCGATACGCTCATCCCCCAGATCGACGAGGCACGCGCCGAAGTCGCGGCACTCAAGCTCCGGACCCAGATGTTCATCGGCGGCGAGTTTCGGGAGGCCGCGAGCGGCCGCCGGTTCGTGACCGAGAATCCGGCCACGGGCCAGCCCATCGCGGAGGTGGCCGAGGGCGGGCCGGCGGACGTGGACGCGGCCGTGGCGGCGGCCCGGCGCGCAGCCGACAGTGGCGTCTGGTCCCGCATGAGCCCCGGGGATCGAAAGCGGATCCTGGTTCGCTGGGCGGATCTCATCGAGGCGAACGGCCGCGAGCTCGGCCTGATCGAGACCATCGACGCCGGGAAGCCGATCACGGACACGGTCGGGCTGGACGTGCCCGAGACCGCCAACTGCATTCGGTGGCACGCCGAGGCCACGGACAAGATCTACGGACAGGTGGCCCCCACGCCCGAGGGGACCGTGGCCACCATCACGCGGGAGCCGGTCGGCGTCGTCGGTGCGGTCATCCCGTGGAACTACCCGGCCCAGATGGCGGCCTGGAAACTGGGCCCGGCGCTCGCGACCGGCAACACCATCGTGATCAAGCCCGCGTCCACCACGTCGTTGAGCCTCCTGCGGATCGCCGGGCTCGGGGCCGAGGCCGGCATCCCGGACGGCGTCCTGAACGTCGTCACCGGACCCGGGGGCACCGTGGGCGAAGCGATCGGACGGCATCCGGACATCGATGCCGTGGCCTTCACCGGCTCAACCGAGGTTGGTCGGCGCTTCCTGACCTATTCGGCCGAGACCAACCTCAAGCGCGTGCTCCTGGAACTCGGCGGCAAGAGCCCGCAACTCGTGTTTCCGGATGTCACCGACTTCGAGAACGTCGCCGCGAACGTGGCCATCGCGATCTTCTGGAACATGGGCGAGAACTGCAGCGCCGGTTCGCGGCTCATCGTCCACCGGTCGGTCAAGGACCGGGTCCTCGAAGCCGTGGCGGCCGAGCTGGCGGCGTGGCCGGTCGGCGATCCCCTGGATCCGGCCACGAAGATCGGCGCCCTGATCTCGCGCGGCCACATGGAGCGCGTGCTCGACTACATCGACATCGGGCGGAAGGAGGGGGCGCGCGTCGTGAGCGGCGGGCGGCAGATCCTCGCGGAGACCGGCGGGTATTTCGTGCCGCCGACGATCCTGGACGGCGTCCGCAACCAGATGCGGGTGGCCCGGGAGGAGATCTTCGGGCCGGTCCTGTCGGTCATCGAATTCGAATCCGAGGCCGAGGCGGTGGGCATCGCCAACGACACGCCGTACGGCCTGGCGGCCTCGCTCTACACCCGCGACCTCGACATCGCGCATCGGGTCGCGCGGGACCTGCGCGCCGGGGTCGTGGGCGTCAATGCCTACTCGGAGGGCGACATGACGACGCCGTTCGGCGGCTACAAGATGTCCGGCTTCGGCGGCCACGACAAGTCGCTCCACGCCCACGACCAGTACACCGAGACCAAGACGATCTGGATCCAGCTGGGGCCGCGGTAGATCACGCCACGAGACCGCAGGCCCCGGTCGGTCGGCTGCGCTGCGTCAATCCTGGAAGCGCGCGATCCTCAGCGCCACCGTGCCTGCGCCGATCTGCCAGATCGATGGCAGTGCCACGTACACGCGCTCGAGGAGTCCGAGCCACGGGGTCAGGGGGCCATCGACCGTCAACGGCACCAGGAACGACGAGCCGATGACGAGTCCGGCGGTGACGAGCGTCGGACGGGCCAGGTGGCTCCATCTCGGATCCCGACGCATCACCCGCCCGAGGACGAGGAGCGTGAGCGGCATCGTGATGGCATACAGGTAGAAATTGCCGAGATGGATTCGGCCGATCACCGACAGCGGTGCCCCGTCCGGATCCGTGGGAAAGATCGCGAACGCGATCGTGATCGCCGCCTGGAGCATGAGCAGGGTTCGGACGACCATTCGATCACGCGGCACCGTCCCCAGGGCGATCGGGAGGCCAACGGCCCACGCTACCCCGAGGGCGCCGCTGACGGCAAACGCCACGGTCTGCAGCCATCCGAGTGGCGCGTTGGCGAGCAGGCTGATCGATTGCGAGATCGGGTCATAACCCGGCCACGCGGCGATGACGACGACGCTCAATCCCCAGGACACGAGCGGCGCCGCGATGCCGGCGAGGAGGGCCGGACGCATTCGCGTCAGGTGCTGGCGGAGGTGCGGGCGCGATCCATGTCGTCTGGGGCCGTCGCCCGGCTCCGGATCCCCGGGGCGCCCGACACGTGGCTGCTCGTGGCGCGGTCCAGCTGGGCAAGGAACGGGACGGCACGGAGTCGGGTCAAGGTCGCGCGCGCCGCATCGATGGCCGCCACGACGTCCGGCGTCTCGCGCTCGGGGGAGGCGAGGACCGACGCCATGTCGACGCTCGCGGCCGCTTCGTCGAACACGAGCCCGAGGGCACGGTAGCCGCGGAGCGCATCCCGGAATCCGGCCAGCGCCTCCGCGCCGTTGCCTTCCAGCGCGGCGAGCCCCGCCCGTGCGCTCGCGAGATCGACCTGGAGCACCTGCCCCCAGTACCCACTGCCCTCGAGGGCCGGGATGGCCGCAGCCAGGGCGGCCCTGTCCCCGGCCCACAGGGCCGAGCGCATCATGAGCGGCGCGGCCAGCGGCGCGAAGTAATCCGTGATCTCCGTTGCCCGCTCGGCGTGGACTCGAGCCGAAGCGAGGTCGCCAGCGGCAAGTGCGGCCCATGCCTGGGCATACAGGTCGTACGACTCGTATTGCGGGTCGGTGACCGTCTCCCGGAGCTTGCCGGCCTCGCCGATGTCGCCCGCGGCATCCAGGCCACGGAGCGACTTGAGGACGGCCCGATCGACGTAGAACTCGGCAAAGGAGTTGCTGGTCACCTCGAGGGCGAGCCACTCGTCGAGGAGCGCCTCGGCCCAGTCCCATTCGCCGACACGGATGGCGGAGATCGCGGCATTGCCGACCATGAAGAACCCGTAGGCGCGCGACCCGAGACGTCGCCCGATCTCGAGGCCCTCGCGGCCAAGGGTCAGCCCGGCACCAGGGTCGCTCCACTGCTCGAAGAAGGTCAGGAGGACGCGAGCGTTCAGTTCGACATCTCGAAGGTCGTTGGCGAGGGCAAGCTGGTGGGAGCCGCGAATCAGGACGAGGCCCTCCCGAGGCCTGCCTCCGTTCACGAGGGCGGTCCCCCGGCCGAGGATTCCACGGGCGATTGCCGGGAGGAGGCCAAGCCGCTCCGCGATCGGGAGGTACCGTTCGAGCCATTCGAGCGCCTTCGCCGATTCGTTGCGGCCGCGCCAACCTCGACCCATCTCGACCATCATCGCGACCCCGGCCGGGGACTCCTCCAGGTCGGAGAACTCCTTCCAGGCCTCCTCGATGATCTGCAGGGCGCGCAGTGGATCAGCGAAATCACCCACGACCCTGGCCAGCTCGGCCATCGCCCTCGCGATGGCCGGCCGATCCGGCGAGCGACGTCGTTCCAGGAGGGCACCCTCCGCGTGGCGCGTGGCAACGTCGGCGCGGATGCCCTGTCTGGCCGACTGGAGCGCTCGTTCGTGGAGGTCCGCCCGTTCCTCCGGGTCCGAGGTGACCTCGAGACCCTGCTCGAGGAACGTGATCGCCTGGTCGTGCGATCCGAGGGACGCCGCACGGTCGGCCGCGCCCCGGAGCGCCAGGCGTGCCTGTGCCGCGAGCGCCGTCGCCTCGGCGTCGTCCGCCGCGAGGCGCTGCGCCGCCAGGTAGTGGCCGGCCAGCCCGCCGGCCAGCTCGTCCGTGCCGAGGCTCTCGAAGAACCGCGCCGCGGCAAGGTGGCGGACCTTGCGATCCTTCTTCGCCAGCGTGTTGTAGGCGACCTCGCGGATCAAGGCCTGGACGAACGCGTACTGGCCCCGCTCCGGTGACCTGGGGTCGACGTCGAGGACGAGGAGTTCACGACGGACGAGGCCGCCGAGGCGCCGCTCGAGCTCATCGGACGCCATCCCCGAGACCGCGCCGAGACCCACCATCGTGAAGCTCTGGCCGAGTACGGCGGCGTCTTCCACGATCGCCCGATCCTCGGCGTCGAGCCCATCCAGTCGGGCGGCGATCAACGCCGTGAGCGTCTCCGGGACCGCAACGTCGTTCAGATCCCCGGTCGGGCGGTATCGCCCGTCCTCGAGGACGAGGCGTTCCTGGGCGAGCAGCATGCGCACCGTCTCGACCGCATAGAGCGGGATCCCGTCGGCACGGCCGACGATGGCGTCGATCGCCTTCCGCGGCAGCCCCGGCACGAGCCCGGCCAGGAGGAGTTCCATCTCCGCGGGCGGCAGCGGTTCGAGGTAGATCGACGCGAACGATCGCTTGCCGGCCCCCCAGTCGGGTCGTTTGTCGAGAAGGTCGGGGCGGGCAAGCGTGATCACCGTGATCGGCACGCCGCGGCTCCACTCCATCAGGTGGTCGATGAAATCGAGGAGGCCGTTGTCGGCGTGGTGCAGGTCCTCGAAGACCATCACGACCGGCTGGCTTGCCGCGAGGCGCTCGAAGAACATCCGCCACGCAGCGAAGAGCTGTGCAGATGGAATGCCGGACTCGTAGCCGAGGAGGGCGAGCAGCGCTGACTCGACCCACACCGCTTCGGCCGCATCGGGCAGGTGTTGCCGGACGGTCGCCCCAATTCGCTCCCGGGTAGTCGCCTCGTCGTCGGTCTCCACCAGCCCAGCCCGGCCGCGAACCATCTCCCCGAGGGCCCAGAACGTGATGCCGTCGCCGTACGCGGGGCTCCGGCCGGCGTGCCACCAGACTCGGTCCAGCAACCCGTCGACGTACTTGAGGAACTCCCAGGACAGTCGGGTCTTGCCGATTCCACCGGGACCGATGACGCTCACGAGCCTGGCCCGACCCTCGCGTGCCGTTGCGTGGAACAAGTCCTTCAGTTGCCGCAACTCCTCGTCCCGGCCGACGAACGGCGCCTCGAGCGCCTCGCTCCGATTGCGCCCGCCTCGTTCCGCGACGACTCGAACGGCCCGCCACGCCGGGATCGGTGCCGCCTTGCCCTTCAGGAACTGATCACCGGCGGGCTCGAAGGCCACGCCGCCAGCGGCTCGCTGGGTCGCCTCCCCAACCAGGACAACGCCGGGTGCCGCCGCCGACTGGAGCCGGGCGGCGGTGTTGACCATGTCTCCGGCCACCATGCCCTGGTTCGTTGCGCCCAGGGTGACGGCCGCCTCGCCGGTAAGGACCGCCGCTCGAGCCTGGATCCCCGGGCCCAGCGACCGAACGGCATCCACGACCTCCAGGGCCGCGCGGACGGCCCGCTCGGCATCGTCCTCCCGGGCGATGGGGGCGCCCCAGACCGCCATGACGGCATCGCCGATGAACTTCTCGACGGTGCCGCCGTAGCGGCCGATGATCTCGCGGGCGAGGTCGAAGTATCGGGTCAGGACCTCGCGTACGTCCTCGGCGTCACGCTCCTCGGCGAAGGGCGTGAACCCGACGAGATCGGCGAACAGGACGGAGACGAGGCGGCGCTCCGCGACCGGCGCCGCTGCTCGAACGCCCCCGAGGCTCGACTGCGACGCGGAAGCCGCCGCTCGCTGTCCCGCCGACGCAGCGGAGGCCGCCAAGGCCGAGCCGGCATTCACCAACGAGGTCGCGCACTCGCTGCAGAACTTGGCACCGGGCGGATTGATGGTCCCGCACGCCGGACAGCCGCCCGCGAGCGCCGTTCCGCATTCCATGCAGAACTTCGCGTCCGGGCGGTTCTCGGTGGCACAGTTCGAGCAGATCAAGGGACGTTCTGCCTCGGGCGACGGAGGGACTCTCGTGGAGCGTACCTGAACATACTCGACCGAGTGGAACGTTGACGAGGGTGCGGATCTGGTTCGTGTCGCCTCGATGTCAGCGATGTGCGGCGGTGATCTCGATGATCTCCGCGCCATAGCGGGCGAGGCGTGAGGGCCCCATACCCTTCATGCGGCGGAGGGCGGGGATGGTGACCGGGCGCTGCGCCGCGATGTCGATCAGGAGCGTATCCGGCGCGACCACATAGGCCGGGACCCCGTCCGAGCGGGCAGTCGTGAGGCGCCACTCGCGCAGGGCGGCCATGAGCGGTGAATCCTCTTCACGGGCGCGGCGGGTGGAGCCGGCGTTCATCGGCGCACCGGGGATGACCGTGACGCGGCCGGGCACGCTCGCCCGACCTTCGAGACCCGTCAGGAAACGACTCGGACGGCGACGAGCGTCGCGCCGCTCGGCCCACGAAAGGGTGAGGTGACGCCGGGCCCGCGTCAGTCCGACGTACAGCAACCGCCGCTCCTCGGCGATTTCTGCGTCCGATTCCGCCTGCCGGATTGGCAGCGTACCTTCCTCGAGCTGGGGCAGAAAGACGGCTTCCCATTCGAGCCCCTTCGCGCGGTGGTAGGTGAGCAGGTTCACGCCGTCAGCCGAGCCCTCGGCTTCGGCAGCGGCACGAGCGGCGAAATCGGACAGCAGCGCCTCGGGGTCGATGTCGACGTTCGCGGCGGCGGTTTCCTGCGCAAGCTCGATGACGAGGGCCAGCGATGCCGTCCGCTCCCGGGCGGCCGGACCGCCGCTGTCGTCGCCCTCGAGGTAGCCCATCTCGGTGATCAGGCGCTCCTGGAGGAGATGCGCGAGGAGCGGGCCGGTCGCCGTGGCCGGCAGGCGCTTCAGGATCCGGAGCGCGTCACGAACCTCCTGGCGCTCAAAGAACCGCTGGCCGCGGACGCGGAATGGGATGCGGGCCTTGGTCAGGGCGGCTTCGATGAGTGGGATCTGGGCGTTGATCCGAACCAGCACGGCGATGTCGGCAGCGTGCGTGGCGCCGGGCGTGGCAGCGGGCGTGGCGCCGGACGTGAGCCGCCGAATCGATGCCACCATCGCCGCGAGTTCCGCCTCGCCGTCGGCGAACGGAAGGATCGAGGGCGCCGGTCCGGACGGCATCGTCGCCACGAGGCGTTTCCGTCGACCCTCGGCGGCCAGGAGCCGGTTGGCGAGGGCCAGGATCTCGGGCGAGGAACGGTAATTGCGCGACAGCGTGATCTCGCGAGCACCGGGGAACCGCGCAGTGAACCCCGTCAGGTAGTCCGAGGTGGCGCCGGTAAAGGCGTAGATCGTCTGATCCTCGTCGCCGACGACGCACAGGTCGTCCCCGTCGCCCAGCCAGAGCTCGAGGAGGCGCTGCTGAAGGGGGTTCGTGTCCTGGTACTCATCCACGCTGAACCAGCGCTTGCGGGAGCGGATCATCTCGGCGGCATCGACGTCGGTCTCGAGGAGGTTGACCGTCTCGACGAGGAGGTCGTCGAAGTCGATGCGAACCGCCCGAACCTTCGCCCGCTCGTAGTCGCCGAAGATGCGGACGAAGAGATCGGCCGGAATCGGGGGTTCGCGATGGGCGGCGGACGCCTCGCGCTCGTAGGTCTTGGGCACGATCCGCCGGGCCTTCGCCCACTCGATCTCGTCGGCGAGGTCCTTGGACGGCGTGAACCGATAGTGACCGGGGAGCTGACGGGCAAGCCGAGACAGGATGGGCAGCTTCGAATCGAGGAGGTCGGGCAGCAGCGCCCCGTCGTGGCGGGCCGGCCAATAATGGCGGAGCTGGGAGAGCGCGTGGGCGTGGAACGTTCGGGCGGTCACGCCCGGCAGCCCGAGCGAGCGCAGCCGCGCCACCATCTCCGTGGCCGCCTTGTCCGTGAACGTGACCACGAGCACCTGGTCCGCGGGCACCACCTCGGTGGCGATGGCGTAGGCCGTCCGCCGGCTGATGACCCGGGTCTTGCCGCTCCCCGCGCCGGCGTGGATGACGACCGGCCCGCGCGCGGCCTGGACGGCGTCGAGCTGCTCGGGGTCGAGGTCGGCAAGGAGCGTCGAGGGATCGAGTCGCGGCACCCCACAAGGGTACGGGTCGGCGCTCACCCGCGGGTGCGCGGCACGGAACGGCCGCACCAGGAGCTCGGCGGCCGTCTGCCTCGACAGGACGCCGGGATTGATGGCGCTGCCTACAGTGGCCGCGTCGTCTGCTGATTTCGGCCGCTCATTCGGCAAGCCGCCGGAAGGCCAATGGTGGCAATCTGCGTCTCACGCTCGCGAAGCGCGCCCCGCCGAGCCTCTTCGTCAATCATGGGACGCATCGTCGAATGTCGGCGAACCACCTTGCCTGGCACGCCGCATCCCGTGACCAGTACTTCGCCCTACCCGTGGCCTGGCGGGACTGCTCGTAGCGCCGCTCGAGGCGGGCGCGGTCCGGGAGGTCCATGAGCCGGACATCTGAGGGACAGTCACCCTTCGTCCCGCCCGAACACGTCGAAGTTCCGGGCCCGGTTGCACTCCCCGCAGATCGGCAAGCCGGCGTCGCCGTCGGGCTCGTCTTCCGGATCGAGGTCGACGAGCTCTGTGCCGCAGGTCGCGCACCGCAGCGGTACGTCGTTCCAGCCCTCGAGCGCCTCGACGAGGAGCGCAGCTTCGAGATCGTGACCATCGAGCGGACCGTTGCCGCTCACCAGCTCGCCTCGACCCGCCACGCGCGTCGCGTCGGGAAGGGGATCACCGCGGCCCGGAGCGGCGCCGGGACGACGTGGCCGACGTGGAACAGCCGGCAGAACGAGCACCGGTACAGATGCAGCGCCTGACGATGTCGCCTGGTCATCATCCGCGCCACGCTCTTGGCCTCGGCCTTGGACAGGTATCCCTGCTTGGCCCCGCATTCCCGCTCGATGCGCATCTCCCGCGCCCTCCCAGGTTGCCCACCGCTCCCGACTCGGCTCCACCCGAGTCCCTCTGAATCGGCGGCTGCACCGAATCTGGGCCTGTGGCGTGACAGCTCTGGTGGCACGGAGAAGGACGGCACGCACAGCTTGACCGGATCGTACCGGTCGTCCTACCATGGGTCGTACCATGCCATCCGAACCCGCACCTCACCAGCACGCCCTCGCCGAGACCATGGCGGAATATGGTTCCGCCACGGTGGCCAAGGTCCACACGAAGCTCTCGATCAGCCTTCCGACGGACCTGGTGGAGCAGGTGCGCCTGGCCGCCGCCGAGGCCGGGACATCCGTGAGCGGCGTCATTGCGGCCGCACTCGACCGCGCGATCGCCAGTTCGGACCAGCGTCGGCTCGATGCGGCGATCGCCGCGCAGAACGAAGAGAATCTGGCCTGGGCTGATGCGTTCCTTCCCCTGACCTCGAGGCTCTGGTCGGAGGTCGAGTGGTAGGGATTGGCCGGGAGGCGGCGGCCGCCGGCCCGCGCCGAGGCGACATCCACTTCGTGGACTTCTTGGACCAGGGTGGTCAGGTGATCCGTGGGCCACACCCGGCCCTGGTGATCCAGACGACCCGCCTGCAGCGGTCGTCGACCGTCATCGTGGCGCCGATGACCAGCTCGGCTCGGGCCGCTGAGTACGCTCCTCCGTTCCTGGTGCCCGTGGCTGCGCGCGACTCGGGCCTTCCCCGCGACGGCTGGATCAAGTGCGATCAGCCCACGACGCTCCCGACGACGCTGCTCGGACCCAGGGTCGGCCGGCTGAACCCGGACGCCCTCGAGCGGCTCGAGGTCGCCTTGCGCTTCGTCCTCGATCTGGGAGCGTAGACCGCGCGGCGTCAGACGATGCTGTGGTCCGCCGCCCAGCGTGAGAGTTCGTAGCGGCTCGAGAGCTGGAGCTTGCGGAGGACGGCCGACACGTGCGTTTCCACGGTCTTGACCGAGATCCCGAGCTCGGTGCCGACTTCCTTGTACGTATAGCCGCGGGCGATGAACCGGAGGACCTCGCGCTCCCGGGGTGAGAGCTGGTCCAGCTCGGGATCAACGGGAACCGAGGGTTCCGTCAGGAAGGTGTCGAGGACGAAGCCGGCGAGTCGTGGTGAGAAGACGGCATCCCCGCCGTGGACGCGCCGAACGGCGGCATGGAGTTCCTCGGGCGCAATCGACTTCGTCACGTATCCGCGCGCCCCGGCCCGGATCACGCCGATCACATCCTCCGCCGCATCCGAAACGGACAAGGCCAGGAATCGCACCTCGGGCAGGTCCGAACGAATGGCCTCGATCACGGCAAGGCCGCCGCCGGCGGGCATGTGGACGTCGAGCAGGACCACGTCCGGACGCTTTTCCCGGATCCCGCCGATCGCCTCGGCGACCGAACCGGCATCCCCGACGATTTCCAGGTCGTCACGGAGCTCGGAGCGCACGCCGGACCGGAAGAGTTCGTGGTCGTCGACGATGAAAACACGGACGGCCGGGCCGCGTTCGCCGGTGCCGGTCATGCTGGCCCGATCGAGCCGTGGTCCGCGCGTGACGCCCCTCGCCGCGGCAGGTGCAGGTGGATTTCGGTCCCGGCCCCCGGGCGGCTCCGGATCTCGACGCTGCCGCCGTGCCGTTCCATCCGCTTCACGATCGAGTCGGCAATTCCCCGCCGATCCGCGGGCACCGCCTGGGGATCGAAACCCGTGCCGCCGTCGCGGACAAAGCCGTTGACCTGGTCCTCCTCGACCTCGACATAGACGGAAACCTCCGCCACGCCCGCGTGCTTGGCTGCGTTGAGGACGGCCTCGTTGCACGCCGCGACGAGGGCACGAAGGTCGTCATCGAGCTCGGCATCGCCCACGACGACGGCCTCCACCTTCAGTTGATGGGCCCGCTCGAGTCGACCGGCCATCTCATCGATCGCGTCGTGCAACCGCGCGCCATGGACGCTCGGTGCCCGGCCGTACAGCCACGTTCGGAGGTCGCGCTCCTGGGTGCGGGCCAGACTCACCATTTCGCGCGGTTCCTTGGCCCGCTGGATGAGGGCGAGGGTCTGGAGGACCGAATCATGAAGATGCGCAGCCATCTCGGCCCGGGCCTGCGTCCGAATGCGGGTCGTCCGCTCCTCGATCAGGTCGTTGGCGAGCCGCCAGAGCCACGGACCGGCGAGGAGCGCCAGCCCCCCAGCCGTCACGATCACGGCGAGGACGACATTCGCCGCGGCCGCGAGCGTCGTGGTCGCCGCCAGAAAGACGACCATGCCGCCGAGAATCAGCAGCGCACCGGCGATGAGGCGCGGCCGCGATTCGCGGGTGCGCAGCAGCGCCTCGAGCGGCGTGCCGATGCTCGCGAGGTCCAGCCGGCCCCGGCCTTCTTCGCCGGACCCGCGCGCCCACAGGATCGCGAACCCGATTGCCGCGAGGGTGACCGGCCAGGCGATGCTCTCGCCGAACCATAGACCACTGAACCACAGGATGACCAGGACGCCGGCCACGAGGAGGCCGCCACCGAGCAATTCGCGCGCCGCCGGCCGCGGAACGTGCCCGCTTGTGGGTGCTACCCCGGCGTCGCTGAGCTCGGCCGGCGCGAGGACCCACAGCAGCAGGTACGCCACGATCCCGAAACCGGCCGCAAGGCTCAGGACGATGAAGGCCAGCCGAACCACGAACGGGTCGAGCCCCAGATGGTCGGCCACGCCTCCGGCCACACCGGCGAGCATCCGGTTCCTGCGGCTGCGTCGAAGCGTCGATCGCGGGGCTTGCGAGTCGATTCCGCGGGGCGGGAGGTTGAGCTCGGCCATCGCGCTGATCTTCGCACAGGGACCAGCGCGGCCAGGATCGGTGATGACCCTGAGCGCGCGACGCCGTGGGTCAGGGTCCGACTCCGGGATGCTCCCGATGGCGCAGGCACCCACCGGACCGGACCATTCGCTCATGACCACTGAACAGCCCGAATCTGGTTTTCCCGGGGACCAGTCCGCCGGTGCCCAACCGGCGAGTGTGAGCGCCGCGGGTGCACGGCCCGCCAATATCCGGCACCTTCGGCGCAGAACTTCCGATCGGGTGATCGGCGGCGTGGCCGGAGGGCTCGGTGATTACCTGAACGTCGATCCGATCCTGCTTCGCGTCGCCTTCGCGGGGCTGATGATCTTCGGCGGGGCGGGCCTCGTGCTCTACGTCCTCGGCTGGCTGCTCATTCCCGAGTCCGGTCGGGACGATTCGATTGCCCAGACCGCCCTGCGCCTGGTGGCCCGCCGGACCGGGCGACTCGGCGCGGCGACGCTGGTGATCGTCGCGGTGGTGGTCATCAGCCCCTGGGTCAGCAACCGTTTCGAGTCGTTCCACCTCCCGACCGAGGTGTTCTGGGCACTCGCCATCGCGTTGATCGGCGTTGTCCTGTTGTTGCCCGGTCATCAACCGGGCGCTGACGAACCGCGGGCCTTCGGTCCTGGCGCAGACATGGGCGGATCGGTCGTGGGCACGGACCACCCCGGCGGGGGTGTGGCCGGCGATGGTGCAGCGGGGTGGACTCGCGTATCGCGGCCAGCGCCCCGGGTGCGGGAGCGATCCCCGCTCGGCTGGTACGCGCTCGCGGGTGCGTTGCTCGCCATCGGTGTGCTGGCCGTGGTCGACACGGCCGGGTCGGTCCGAGTCCTGCCGGGCCAGTACTTCGGCGGTGGCATGCTCGCGCTCGGGGTCGGGCTCATCATCGGGGCCTGGAGGGGTCGAGCGCGCTTGCTCATCGTGCTCGGCCTCGCCGTGCTGCCCCTCGCAGCGACCTCGGCGTTTCTCACGGTCCCGCTCGAGGGCGGGGTGGCGGAGAACGACTTCAAGCCACAGAACATCGCCGAGGTCCAGGGGGCGTACCGCCTCGTTGCCGGTCGACTTCGCATCGATCTCACCGACCTCGACGCCGGTTCCGCACCGGTCGCGTTGACGGCGAGCGTCGGCTTCGGCGAGATCTTCGTGATCGTTCCTGAGGACGCCATCGTCGAAGTGACCGGAACCGTGCAGGCCGGACAGCTGCTGCTGTTCGGCCGCGATCACACGGGAACAGGTCTGTCCGATCACGTCGCGGGATCGGACAATGGTTCGGGAGTCGCCCTGATCCTCACGCTCGATGTCGGCATTGGCCAGGTCCAGGTCGAGCGGACCAACGTGGGGGGCTACTGATGCGACGCCATGACTTCGACGCCTTGTCGTTCATCTCCGGGCTGCTGTTCGCCGCTGCCGGGCTGGTGCTTCTGGGCGGCGGCGCCGTCCGGGACGGCCTGGCGCTCCCGTGGGCCGGGCCGATCGTGGCCATCGGCGTCGCCGCCCTCATCGTGATCGCGGCTCGCCCGCGCGCGGTTTCAACAGCGAACGATGAACCTCCGGCGGATCCCCCCACGACCTGAGGCAATCGAACCCGTCGAACGCGATCTCGCCGCTCCTCGTGTAGGATCGTTGCCTACGCAACGAAGCGCCCGACGATTGCCGAGGTACCAGACCCAGCCCATGATTACGCCTGAAGTACGCGCGGCCTGGGCCGCGGCCACTGAGACGCTGATCGCGGAGATCCGCGAGCACGGCCACGCCATCACCGGCAACTGGGTCGGCCGACAAGCGCTGCTCCTCAGCACGAGGGGCGCGCGCTCGGGCGAGATGCACCTCAGCCCTCTCGCCTACTCCCTGGACAACGGCCGCTACATCGTGACGGCCTCCAAGGGCGGCGCCCCGACGCACCCGGGCTGGTATCACAACCTCCTGGCGGACCCGATCGCCACGATCGAGGTTGACCGGAAGAAGTTCCAGGCTCGCGCCTCCACCGCGGATGGTGCCGAGCGCGATCGACTCTGGCTCCAGCACATCGCGTTGCACCCGGGCATCGGCGAGTATCCGAAGCTGACCACCCGGCTCATCCCGGTCGTCATCCTGGACCCGCTGCCGTAAGGAGCGGCCCCGGCGGGATCGAACTTGCCTGATTGACTCATGACGCTGAGTCAGCTAGGCTCATCGTCATGACGAAACGACTCCAGGTTCTCCTCGAGGATGAGGAGCTCGCCGAGATCCAGGCCCTGGCTCGGCGTCGGCGTCAGACAACGGCTGCCTGGGTCCGCGATGCCCTTCGCGCAGCGTTTGTTGCCACAGACTACCCGCTCCCCGAGACCAAACTTCGAGCGGTTCGGGAGGCAGCGGTCCATCTGTTCCCGAGCGGCAACATCGACGAAATGCTCGGTGAGATCGAACGCGGACAAGACGGGGTGAACTCGGAATCGCCGGACCCGGCACCGTCCTCGACCGCAACCTCGTGATCCTCATCGACTCGAACATCCCGATGTATCTCGTCGGATCGGATCATCCAAACAAATCCAGGGCCCGACTTCTCCTGGAGCGCGCGATCGAAGATCGCCAGCGGTTGGTAACCGACGTCGAGGTGCTCCAGGAGATCATGCATCGCTACGTGGCCATCAACCGTCGAGATGCCATCGGACCCGCAACAGCGGCCCTTCTCGGGGTCGTCGACGAGGTCTACCCGATCGAGCTCGAGGACATGCGGCGGGCCGCGGTGATCGTGGGTGCCGGACGACTGACGGCACGGGACGCCCTGCATCTTGCGGTGATGCAGCGCCGCGGGATCGTCCAGATCATGACCTTCGATCGCGGCTACGACGAATTGCCGGGGATCGTGCGCATCGGCGTCTGACCGGACCAGCCGAGCTCCCGAGGTGACCGAACCGGCACGGCGCTAGGTGCTCTCCGAACGACGCGCCACCCTTCAGGATCACCACGATCCGTATCTCGAGGGGCGTCAATCCCCGGCCGGCTGCTGGCACGATCGACTCCGCGAGTGTCGTCCCCACACCTGCCAACCCGGAGTAGCCGATTCGGACAGTCACGGGACCATGAACGATGAGGTCAGGACACAGACGGCCCATGGGACGGTACCTAGGATGGGTCCGTCGACTTGACGCGTCGGGAGAGAGGGACCATGACGGGACTGGACACCGGCAATACCGGATTCATGCTGCTGGCGAGCAGCCTCGTGATGCTCATGACGCCGGGCCTCGCGTTCTTCTACGGCGGACTGGTCGGCCGGAAGAATGTGCTCGCCATCATGATGCAGAGCTTCGTGTCCATGGGCTGGACGACCATCCTCTGGGTGGCTTTTGGGTTCTCGCTGAGCTTCTCCGGCGGCGAGGGCGCCATCATCGGCAACCTGGACATGGCGTTCCTCCAGGGCATCACGCTGTCGACGCCTTCGCCGAACGAGACGATTCCGATGATCGTGTTCGTGGCCTACCAGATGATGTTCGCGATCATCACGCCTGCCCTGATCACCGGTGCCTTCACGAACCGGGTCACCTTCCGTGCCTACATGGTCTTCCTCACCGGCTGGCTGGTGCTCGTGTATTTCCCGTTCGTGCACATGATCTGGGGCGGCGGGTGGCTGGCCCAGCTGGGCGTGCTCGATTTCGCGGGCGGCATCGCCGTTCATGCGATCGCCGGCACGGCCGCGTTCGCATCGGTCGTCTACGTCGGTCGTCGACGAACCGCCGACGCGGGGCCGCACAGCATTCCGCTCGTCGCGCTCGGCACGGGCCTTCTCTGGTTCGGCTGGTACGGGTTCAATGCGGGCAGCGAATTCCGGGTGGATTCGGTGACCGCGATCGCGTTCCTGAACACGGACATCGCGGCCTCGTTCGCCGCGATCGTCTGGTTGGCGCTCGATGCCCGCTTTGCGAAGCGGCCGAAGTTCCTGGGCCTGCTGACCGGCGCGGTGGCCGGCCTGGCCACCATCACGCCCGCGGCCGGCTACGTCTCGCCGATCACCGCGATCATCATCGGCTGCGCCGCCGGGGCGGTCTGCTATGGCGCCGTGGCGCTCAAGAACCGCTACAAGCTGGACGACGCGCTCGACGTCTGGGGCGTCCACGGGGTCGGTGGTTCGCTCGGGATCGTCCTGCTCGGGATCTTCGCCTCCAAGGCGTGGAACCCGGCCGGCGCCGACGGACTCCTGGCAGGCAATGCCAACTTCTTCCTCGTCGAGGTGGGAGCGGTGCTTCTGGCAACGGTCTGGTCGTTCGTATTCACCTACGGCATGCTCTGGCTGATCGACAAGGTGACGCCCGTTCGCGTCACGGCCGAGACGGAAGAGGGAGGCCTGGACCAGGGTCTCCACGGCGAAATCGCGTACGAAGGCGCATAGGCCAGAAGAGGCACCGCCCAGCGGCGACTCGCGCCGTTCGAGCCGGCGCTGGCCGTCGTAGGGCTGCCGGACCGCCCGCTCGGCGCGGCTGCCCGCGCCGCGTCAGGGCGCGGGCAGCCGTCGGAGGCGGAGCGCGAGCGACAGGCTGAGGCAGCGCTCGGGGTCGTCGACGAACGGGCCGATGACCTCCTCGATCTTGGTGAGCCGGTTCTTCAGCGTGTTGTAGTGGACGAACAGCTGCCTCGCCGCGAGTGCGCCGTTGCGGGTTGCGAGGAACGTGTCCAGCGTGCGAACAAGGGCCGTTCCGGTGGCCTGATCGTAGGCCTCGAGGGGCCCGAGAACCGACGCACAGTAGGACTCCACCTCCGACTCGGACACATCGGCGAGCAGTCGGTCCACGCCCAGATCGGAAAACAGCACCAGGTGACCCGGCCCCCGACTCCAGCGCCCGATCGCCAGGGCCCGGCGCGCGTCGCCGAACGAAGCGTGGATCCGGAGCGGGTCCCGGGCCGGTCGGCCGATACCCACGCTGACGACACCCTTCGGCATTCGCCGGGCCGCCTCGGCGAGGAACGCCGCCCCCGCCTCCCGCAGGCCGGCTTCTCCCACGCCGGCCGTCGCGACGAGCGCTCCAATTTCCTGGCTCCGTTCCCACGCGATGGCGTTCGGTCCGAGACTCGCCCGGGCCGCCTCGGCCAGCCCATGTCGAAGTTCGGCCTCCTCGCGGGTTCCGGCGAGGGCCGAGAAGGGCCGGCCAGCGACCGCCGCGACCTCGGCGAGCAACACTGCCCGCGGGGTCGTGAGATCCCAGGCGAACGCCGCGGCTCGTTCCATCAGGACGCTTCGATCGGTGACGTGGCCGGTGACGAGCTCCTCCAGACAGACCGTCTGGAATCGTCGATCTGCCTCGAATACGGCGCGTGCCTGCACCTGACGCAGAGCGGCGACCGTCGCCGCGTGCTCGACCGCTTCCAACTGCTCGGGCCCCAGGCCGGAAGCGCCCCCCTTCACGAGGACCGCGCCGTAGCGTTCCGCCCCCACCTGGATCGGCTGGACCATGACGTTGGCGTCCCGATCCACATCCGGCGCCGTTTGCCATTGGAGGGTCCCCGCGGCATCGATGATCCCGACCGGCCGGGAGATCAGCTCGGCCAACGCCTCGGCAATCTGGCGGAGGCCGCCGCCGGACAGGACGATCGAGGTGAATCGATCGTGGATCGCCGCCGAGCGCTGGAGCTGGACGGTCTGGGCGGCCAGGATCTCGGACAGGACGGCATTGATGATCTCGTTGAACGAGGCATCGGCCGGCAGCTCGATGAGGGGGAACCTCAGCCGATCCGCGGCCTCGATCATCTCGGGCGGGGTGGCCGTGATGTAGCGCGTCGGCTTGAGCGCGATGCCGGCGAGGCCACGCTCGGACAGTCGTGGAATGAGTGCCGCGAGGGCCGTCGGATCATCACGAAGCGGATAGGCCGTGGTCAGGAGCAACTCATCCGGCTTCACCCATTCGTGGATGTCCGGGACCTCCATGACATTCACCGACCGGACCAGTCGATCCAGTCCCGACGCACCGCCGACCACCTGGGCTCCGCGAAGGATGGGGAGCCGAACGATGTCGGCGAGTCGAATGGCGTCGCGGACCTGGGCATCGGGGAGCGGCGTCTGGACCAGCATGCACTATCAATACCCGACAGTGGATGCCCGCGTCAATGTGGATATCGGCTAGTGACGGTTGCGGAACCACTGCCTACGATTCGCGCGATGCACCCGACCTCGACACGGCCCGACGCGCTGGACGCCACCCTCGTCAGCGACGCCATTCGGGCGCACCTGGCCCGTGGTGGACGCTGCGTCGTGCACAGCGTCTTCAGGTCGGTCGTGAACCTCGAGACGCCCGGGGGCCTGATCACGATCGGGGGATCCTCGGTCGAGCCTCTCCCCCACGGGCTGCGTATGCGCGGCGACATCGACTTCCGGGCCGCGGGGCTCCGGATCGGACATCAGGTCCTCCTGGATGAGCGCTGGATCCGGATCCCGGCCGGCGCCATCGCGATCGATCTTTCCCACGCCGCCGGCTGGTCCCCGCGTCTGCCCTCGACCGATTTCGCCCTCGCCCGGACCCGGTGGCGCGTCCGGGCGTCGGACGTGCGGGGCCTGGTGGCCGCCGCCGTCCGAGCACGCTCAGGATCAGGCGACGGCCTCGGCGACCTCGTCCACCACGACGGGCACACGTCGCTACAATCGGTCGCCCGCCTCGCGGCACCGCGCCTCCAGCGCCTCGCTGCGGCCCTGCGCGACGCGGATCCATCGGCGGCCGGCATGGCGGCCGAATCGCTGGTGGGGCTGGGGCCCGGGCTGACGCCGTCGGGTGACGATGCGCTCGTCGGGATGGCCGCCGCCGTCACGGCGATGCCGCCCCCCGGAACGTTGGACGCCACGTACCTCCGCCGCGTCGTTGACACAGCTCCGGCCCGAACAACCGCGGTCAGCACGGCATTCCTTCGCCATGCCGCCGACGGCGAGTTCGCGGCCGGCCTCCACGAGTTGATGGCCGCGCTCATCGGGCCGGATCCCACCGGGCTCGCGTCGACCATCGAGCGGTCGGTGGCCTTCGGTGCGACGTCGGGTACGGATACGCTGGTGGGAGTCCTCATGGGTCTCGATGCCCTGGCGGGGACGGTGGTCGATACCCCGGCCGTGCCCCTTCCGGAAACGGTGAGGGCCGCTGCATGACCGTCCACGCGAGAGTCTTCCGGAACAGCTACCGCGACTCCGTGGAACTCATGCGGATCGCGGCCGAGATCGAAGGACTGGACGGGATCACGCGAGCGGGCCTGGTGATGGCCACTCTCGCCAACCGGGAGGTCCTCCAGGAGGCGGGGCTGCTCGCCGAGGCGGCCCTCGCCGCCGGCCCGAACGACCTGGTCGTGGCGGTGGCCGCCGACGCCGACGCCGCGGCGGAGATCGCGCTCGACCGCGCCGCGGAGCGCCTGTCCGGAACGGATGCCGGCACGGCCGCGGATGCCGTCCGGACCTCGTGGCGAACCATTGCCGAGGGCGTCGCCGATCTGGGTGGCGCCGATGTCGCGCTCGTTTCCACACCGGGGACGTACGCGACGGCCGAGGCGCTCAAGGCGCTCAAGCGAGGTATCAACGTCTTCCTGTTCAGCGACAACGTCCCGATCGAGGACGAGATCGAGCTCAAGAACCTGGCCGTGGCCCGTGACCTGTTGCTCATGGGCCCGGACTGCGGGACCGCCATCCTCGACGGCGTACCGCTTGGATTTGCGAACGCCGTTCGGCGCGGTGACATCGGTCTGATCGGCGCGTCGGGAACGGGCCTGCAGCAGGTCAGCTGCCTCATCGACCGGGGCGGAGCGGGCGTATCGCAGGCGATCGGCGTCGGCGGGCGCGACCTGGACGCGCGCGTCGGGGGAACGATGATGCTGGCCGCGCTTCGGCGACTCGATGCGGACCCCGGTACGCGGGTGATCGTGCTCATCTCCAAGCCCCCGGCCGACACCGTGGCCAGGGTCGTGCTTCAGGCCGCCGGCTCGCTCGAGACACCGGTCGTCGTCAACTTCCTGGGCGGGGATCCGGCCACGGTCCGCGCATTCGGCCTGATCCCGGCGCGCACCTTCGAGGCCGCGGCGAACGCAGCCACGGCGCTCTCGCGGGGCGAAGCGGTCGCCGACGCGACGGCCGGCGATACAACCGGCGGCGCTGATTCCGCGGACGGGGCCGATCGGACCGAGGTTTCGGCTGGTCCGGCCGGCGCGTCTCGTCGGGCTTCGGCTGATGCCATTGCCCGCCTCCAGCCGGGTCAGTGGCGAATCCGGGGTCTCTTTGCCGGTGGCTCCCTTTCCGGCGAGGCAAAACTCATCCTGGGCTGGACGCTCGGGGCAGAAGCGGCCAGGACCCATGAAATCCTCGATCTGGGCGACGACGAGTACACCGTGGGACGGCCCCACCCCATGATCGACCCGAGGCTGCGGAATGAGCACATCGTGGCTGCTGCCGACGATCCATCGACCGCCGTGATCCTCCTGGATGTCGTCCTCGGCCATGGCGCCAACGCCGATCCCGCCGGTGCGCTCGTGCCGGCGATCCGCGACGCCCGGCAGCGGGCCGCCCGGGCCGGTCGACACCTGGCGGTGGTGGCGTCCGTGTGCGGGACGGACGCCGATTTCCAGGGCCGATCCAGACAGGAGGCGATCCTGGCCGCCGCCGGCGTGATCCTCGCGCCGAGCAATGCCCAGGCGGCGGGCATCGCGGCTGCAATCGCCGCGGCGACGCGCGGTGATGGTGGTGGGCCAGCAGGCGGCGGCGCGTCGGACGGGGCAGGTTCGGCCGGCGGCATCGCGATGTCCGTCGTCACCGGTCCGGGCGCACCCCTGTGACCGAACCCATGCTGGCGACCTCCCGGCTGTTCCCCCAGGAAGTCCGCGCCATCAACGTGGGCCTCGCGATGTTCGCGGAGGCTCCCGCCGCACACGGCGCGACCGTGGCCGCGCTCGACTGGCGTCCGCCGGCCGAGGGAGATCGGGACGTCGGCCTCCTTCTCGCGCGCCTCGAGGACGATCCCGCCGACGCCGTGGGAAGGCAGGTCGCCGCCGCGAACGCGGAGGCCCTGAGCCGACTCCTGAGCGCACAGCCCCTGCTGGTCGACATCCGGCCGGCGAGCGAGGCCATCGGCCTGGTGGGCAGGCAGCTCCTCCACTCGGGGCCGCCGATCTCCTGGAACCACATGTGCGGTCCGGTTCGTGGCGCCATCGTGGGTGCGATCCTGTTTGAAGGCTGGGCATCGACGGCCGGGCAGGCGCAGGAGCTCGCGGATTCCGGCGCCATCGAATTTGCGCCGTGCCATCACCACGCGACCGTGGGGCCGATGGCCGGCGTCGTGAGCCCGTCCATGCCGGTCGTGGTGGTCGAGAATGCCGCCGGCGGCACGCGAGCGCACGCGACCCTCAACGAGGGCCTCGGCAAGGTCCTCCGGTTCGGCGCCTATGACGCGTCGGTACTGGAACGGTTGCGCTGGTTCCGGGACGTCCTCGGTCCGACCCTCTCGACGACGCTGCAGGCCTCCGGGCCGATCGACCTGCGCAGCCTGACCGGTCAGGCCCTGCAGATGGGCGACGAGGGTCACAACCGAAATATCGCCTCGACCTCACTGCTCGTCCGCATGCTCGCGCCCTGGATCGTTCGAACAGCGGACACGGTCACCGCCGCGAGCGTCCTCGATTTTCTTCGCGGCAACGACCACTTCTTCCTGAACCTGTCCATGGCGGCCTGCAAGTCCGCCCTGGACGCCGCACACGGGATTCCCGGTTCGTCGGTCGTCACCGCCATGACCCGCAACGGCGTGGAGTTCGGGATCCGGCTGTCCGGTACCGGCGACCGGTGGTTCACCTCACCCGTGGGCGTCCCGGACGGCCTGTACTTCCCGGGCTATGGACCCGAGGATGCCAACCCCGACCTCGGGGACAGCGCCATCACCGAGACCTTCGGAATCGGCGGTTTTGCGATGGCGGCCGCCCCGGCGATCGTCAGGTTCGTCGGCGGCACGGCCGCCGACGCGCTCGAGTTCACCCGACTCATGGGCCGGATCACCCTCGGACGAAATCCCGCCTATGCGCTGCCCTCACTGGCATTCGCCGGAACGCCGACCGGGATCGACGCTCGACGGGTGGTGGATTCGGGGATCGCCCCGGTCATCAACACCGGGATCGCGCATCGCGAGGCCGGCGTCGGCCAGATCGGGGCCGGTATCGCAAGGGCGCCGCTCGGCTGTTTCACCGAGGGCATCCGGGAGCTCGCTGCGAGCCTCGGGATCACGGCCGGCGGGTCGATGAACGCCGTCGCCGCAACGTCCGGGTCAGGTCGCTGATGGAGCACCGGGCCGTGATCGCGATCGGAGGCAACGCGCTCATCCTCGATGGACAGCGCGGGACCATCGCCGAGCAGCGCGAGAACGCCAGCGAAACCGCCCGCCACATCGCCGATCTCGTGGCCGGTGGCTGGGGCGTCGTGGTCACCCACGGCAACGGCCCGCAGGTCGGCTTCATCCTCCTGCGTTCCGAGCTGGTTCCCGACGATGCGCCGGTGCCCAAGCTGAGCCTCGAGATGTCGGTCGCCGATTCGCAGGGAGGGATCGGGCACATCCTCGGGGAGGCACTGCTCAACGAGCTTGCCCAACGCGGCTACCCGGATCGCGTGGCGTGTGTCCTCACCCACGTGGTCGTGGACGAGTCCGATCCCGCGTTCGATCGCCCCACGAAGCCGATCGGGCCGTTCTACACGAAGGAGCAGGCCGAGCTCCGGGCCGCCAGGGCCGGCTGGACGATCGTCGAGGACAGCGGCCGCGGGTACCGCCGTGTCGTGGCCTCGCCGGAACCGCAGCGGATCGTGGAGCTGCCGCAGATTCGGGCGCTCGTGGATGCAGGGTTCGTCGTCCTCGCGGTAGGTGGCGGCGGCATCGCGGTCGTCGAGACGTCGCCGGGGCAGTACCGGGGCGTCGAGGCAGTCATCGACAAGGATCGTGCGTCCGCGCTCCTGGCCGCCGACCTGGATGTGCCGCTCCTGATCCTCTCGACCGGTGTCGAGCGGGTCGCCATCCGCTTCCGTCAGCCCGACGAGCAGTGGCTGGAACGAATGACGCGCTCCGAAGCGGCCGCCTACAACGCGGCGGGCGAGTTCCCCAAGGGCAGCATGGGTCCAAAGGTTGAGGCCGCGATCCGGTTCCTGGATCGCGGCGGAGAGGAGGTCCTCATCACGACGCCGGCGGCGCTCGGTCGCGCCATCGAGGGACAGACCGGCACGAGGGTCGTGCGGGACGAATGATCCGCGCAAAGGCCGATCGGATGCCCTTCGAGATCGGCGGCGCGAACACCACCACGAGCAGCACTGCAGGAGGCACTGATGGCAAAGGTCAACGCGGAACCGTATGAATTCGAGTTCAGGCTCGAGAAGACCGCCCTGGTGATGATCGACTTCCAGCGCGACTTCGTCTATCCGGGCGGCTTCGGGGAATCGCTCGGGAACGACGTCTCCATGCTGCTCCGGGCGGTGAAGCCGGCCCAGAAGGTCCTCGAGGCCTGTCGCGCCGCCGGCATGTTCGTCGTTCATACCCGCGAGGGACATCGGGCGGACCTGTCCGACCTGCCCAGGGCGAAGAAGGAACGCGGCAACGCGCCCCTTCGGATCGGAGACAAGGGTTCCATGGGCCGGCTCCTCGTCCGAGGCGAGTACGGCCACGGGATCGTCGACGAGCTGGCGCCAATCGACGGCGAGCCCGTCATCGACAAACCGGGCAAGGGGATGTTCTACGCGACGGACTCGGACACGGTCCTCCGGATGCGGGGCATCGAGAAGCTCATCTTCACCGGCGTGACCACCGAGGTATGCGTTCAGACATCCGTGAGGGAGGCGAATGATCGAGGCTTCGACGCATTGGTGCTGGAGGACTGCGTGGGCTCGTATTTCCCCGAGTTCCAGCAGGCGGCACTGGCGATGATCAAGGCCCAGGGCGGGATCTTCGGCTGGGTCAGCGACTCATCCCGCTTCCTGACCGCGCTGGAAGCGGCGCGCCGGGAATCAGCGGGCATGGCTGCGGCGACGCACTGAGCGTGCCGCCTGAGGAGGGTGAGGACTCGAGATGCAAGGTTCAATGACCGCAAAGCCCAGGTTGTGGGTGCCCGGGGACTGGAACGCGTTCTTCGGGTTGGGCACGAACGTCCTGCTCAACGTGCTGGTCCTGTCGTCACTGATGCTGTATGTCGTCGGGTTGCCGCCGGAGAACGTCTTCGGACGCATCCTGCCGGCGCTTGCGATTGCGCTGCCGATCGGCAACCTGTTCTACGCCTATCTCGCCTATCGGCTCGCGCAGAAGGAGGGTCGCGACGACGTCGCGGCGATGCCCTATGGGCCGAGCGTCCCGCACTACTTTTTCGTGACGTTCGCGATCATGCTGCCGGTCCTCGGCAGGACGGGCGATGTCATGAAGGCGTGGGAGGCCGGCATTGCGTGGGCCTTCCTCATCGGCGTGGTCGTGATCATCGGCGCGTTCATCGGCCCAACGATCCGCAAGTACACCCCACGTGCCGCGATGCTCGGCACCCTCGCCGGCATCTCGGTCGCGTTCATCTCGATGAACGCCGCGTTCGAGATGTTCAACGCCGCGTGGATCTCACTCGCGACGCTCGCGATCATCCTGTTGTCGTGGACGGCGGGGGTCCGCCTGCCCTTCGGCATTCCGGGTGGCCTGGCGGCGATCCTGGTCGGTACGGCCCTCGGCTGGCTGTCCTACTCGGTCTTCGGCTGGAACGGTCTCGACCCGAAGCAGGTCTCCGATGCGTTCACGCAGATCGGGATCAACCTGCCCAAGCCGGGCACCGAGGTCCTGAGCGGCATGTCGGATGTTCTGCCACTCCTCGTGACGGCCATCCCGCTCGGCGTCTACAACTTCACCGAGGGCATGAACAACGTCGAGTCCGCGTCCGTGGCGGGCGACAACTACAACCTGCGTCACATCCTGCTGGCCGACGGGATCGGCGCCATCGTGGGTTCGTTCCTCGGCAGCCCATTCCCGCCCGCGGTGTACATCGGCCATCCGGGATGGAAGGCCGTCGGCGGCCGGATCGGGTACTCGCTGGCCACGGGAATCGTCATCTCGGCCATCTGCCTGCTCGGCCTCATCGCCCTGTTCCTCGCGGTCGTTCCACGCGCCGCGCTGTTCCCGATCCTGCTGTTCATCGGTCTCGTGATCGGCGCCCAGGCATTCCAGACGTCGAAGGCGAAGTACGCCCCGGCGATCGTCCTGGCGCTGGTGCCGAATGTCGCCCAGTGGGCGAAGACCCTCGTCGACGGCGCCCTCGGAGCCGCCGGAACCAACGCCACGACGGTCACGTATGAGGCCCTCGGCCAGCAGGGCGTGCTCTACGCAGGCCTGGAACGCCTCGGGGCCGGCGCCGTCCTGGCCGGCCTCATGCTTGCCGCGATCGCCTACTTCGTCATCAGCAGGGAATACAGCCGCGCGATCGTGTACTCGCTGATCGCAGCCGGCCTGTCATTGGTCGGCCTGATCCACGATCCGGCCGGCTTGATCTTCCAGAGCGTCGACGGCGCGTTTCAGATCCGACAGCCGGAGCCGGTCTGGATCGGCTATCTCCTTGGGGCCGTCGTCATCTGGGCCGCCGCGTGGCGTGAAGGCCACGGATCCATGGCCGAGCTCCGCGATGCGGTCTCGACCCCGCCGCTGGCCGACGAGGTTGAGATGTAGCCAGATCCAGGTACCACGGCCCACCAGGCCGGTCGCGGTCGTCCCAACGTCGACCGGTCGGGCCGAAGGCACGGGCGGCTCCCCTCACGGGAGCCGCCCGTGGCATGCTCGCAGCATCGGAGGTAGTTGTGTCCACGCTCCTGTTCGTCAATGGCACGCTCATGCGCGGCCTGAAGCTCAATCCCAATCTGGATGGGGCCACCTTTCTCGGGGCGTTCCTGACGGCTCCGAAATACCGCATCTTCTCGATCAATGACATTCATCCCGGGATGTTCGAGGTCTCCGAGGGCGGGATCTCGGTGCCGGGTGAGCTGTACGACCTACCCGACGAGGTGTGGGAACGGGTGGAGGCCGGCGAGCCACCGAACCTGTATCGGGGCCCCGTCGAACTCGAGGACGGCCGGATCGTGCCGGGGATCCTCTTTCCGCGCGATGTCATCGAAGCCGAGGGCCACCGCGAGATCACGGAGTTCGGTGGCTGGCGCGAGTACTGGACCGCCCGCGAGGCCGGGACGGCGTGATGCAGCCGTGAGGCTGGGGTGGCCGGCTGGGGTGGCCGGCTGGGGTGGCTGGCTGTGGTGTGGCCGGCCGCGGCTGAGTCGCGGCTGAGTCGCGGAGGGCTGGCCGCTCCCCTACTCGGCCATCACGAGGAGCTGCGTCTCCCCGGCCGCCTCGGCGTAGGCCTCCACCGGGAGGCACGCGCAGACGACGTTGCGGTCCCCGTAGACGTTGTCGATCCGCCGGACCGGCGGCCAATACTTTCGTGCCTTGACCCATGGGAGCGGGAACGCCCCCTGTTCCCGGGAATAGGGGCGCGCCCATTCGTCTCGAAGCAGGTCGGCCGCCGTATGCGGGGCGTTGCGCAGCGCGCTCGATTCCAGCGGGACGATGCCCGCCTCGATCTCCGCGATCTCGGCCCGGATCTGGAGGAGGGCATCGGCGAATCGATCCAGCTCGGCCTTCGATTCTGATTCCGTCGGCTCGATCATCAGCGTGCCGACGACCGGAAAACTCATGGTCGGAGCATGGAACCCGAAGTCCATGAGCCGTTTGGCGATGTCGTCGACCGTCACGCCACTCGCCGCCGACACGGGTCGAACGTCGAGGATGCACTCATGTGCGACGGTGCCGCTGGCCCCGACGTAGAGCACCGGGAACGCGCCGCCGAGGCGCGCCGCGAGGTAGTTCGCGTTGAGGATGGCGATCTGCGTCGAGCGCCGGACGCCCTCCGTCCCGAGCATGGCGACGTAGGCCCAGGAGATCGGCAGGATGCTCGCACTGCCGTACGAGGCCGATGCGACACGCCCCGGATCGGCCAGCCCCATCCCCGGCAGGAACGGTACGAGATGTGCCGCGACGCCGATCGGGCCCATTCCGGGCCCCCCGCCGCCGTGCGGGATCGCGAACGTCTTGTGGAGGTTCAGGTGGCACACATCGGCGCCGATGTCACCGGGCCGGGACAGCCCGACCTGCGCGTTCATGTTCGCGCCGTCCATGTAGACCTGACCGCCGGCCTCGTGGACCTGGCGGCAGATCTCGACAATTGCCTCCTCGAACACGCCGTGCGTGCTCGGGTAGGTGATCATCAGCGCGCCGAGGTTCGCGGCATGCGCTGCGATCTTCGCGCGGAGATCGTCCAGATCGACGTTGCCGAGCGCGTCGGTGGCCACGACGACGACCCGATACCCCGCCATGACCGCGCTTGCGGGATTCGTGCCATGGGCCGATGCCGGGATGAGACAGACCTTGCGGTGTCCCTCAGCCCGCGACAGGTGCCACCCACGAATGGCGAGGAGGCCCGAATACTCGCCCTGCGAACCGGCGTTCGGCTGGAGGCTGATCGCCGCGAAGCCGGTGATCTCGGCGAGCCAGGATTCGAGGTCGGCGAAGAGGCGTGCGTAGCCCGGCAGACGGGCCGGATCGCTGAACGGGTGGACCCTTGAGAACCCCGCCAATCCGATGCCCATCATCTCGGTCGTCGCGTTCAACTTCATCGTGCAGCTCCCGAGCGGGATCATCGAACGCGTGAGCGTCACGTCCTTCTCGGCCAGCCGGAAGATGTAGCGGAGCATCTCGGTCTCGGACCGATAGAGGGAGAAGACGGGATGCGTCAGGATCGGATCGGTCCGGCGAGCCTCGGCGGGCAGGGAGGCCGCGGCCTGGGCACCCACGGCGGCTGCGTCGAGCGCCGGCCCGCCCAGTGCGGCGAGGACGACGGCAATGTCACCCTCGGTGGTCGTCTCGTCGCAGGCCAGCCCGATCCCGGTGGCGTCGAGACGCCGGAGTTCGAAACCGGCCTCAGCGGCGGCCTGGATCAAGCCATCGGCTCGGGCCGGAGTCCCGGTCTCGATCGCAACGGCATCGAAGAACCGCTCGTGCCGGAGGGACAGGCCGGGCACCTGCCGAAGACCGGCAGCAAGGGCGGATGCACGTGCGTGCACGCGTTCGGCCATCGAGCGAAGCCCGGACGGTCCGTGCCATGCCGCGTACATGCTGGCAATCACGGCGAGGAGAACCTGCGCGGTGCAGATGTTCGAGGTCGCCTTCTCGCGTCGAATGTGCTGCTCTCGCGTCTGGAGCGTGAGCCGGTATCCCGGAGCGCCGTCCGCGTCCACCGAGACGCCAACGAGCCGCCCGGGCAGGGCGCGCTTGAACGATGAGCGCGTCGCCATGAAGGCCGCGTGTGGCCCGCCGTTGCCCATCGGCACGCCGAAGCGCTGGCTGCTCCCGATCACGACGTCGGCACCCTGGGCGCCGGGGCTCTCGAGGAGTACCGCCGCCAGCAGGTCCGTGGCCACGATGACGAGCACCTTGGCGGCATGGGCGGCGTCGATGTCCGCGCGGAGGGACCGGACCGCGCCCGATGAGCCCGGGCTGGACAGCAACAGCGCATATGGGCGTTCCCCCTCCCGGGGGGTGGCGGCCCTGGCCAGGAGCTCGGCCGGCGGCCCCACCACGACCTGGATATCGAGTGGCTCGGCCCGGGTGCGAACGACGGCGATGGTCTGCGGATGGGTATCGGAATCGATGAGCACAAGGTTGCCGTCGCTCACCGAGGAAACGCTGTGCACCAGCGCCATCGCCTCCGCCGCGGCGGTACCTTCGTCGAGGAGTGACGCGTTGGCGATCTCCATGCCGGTGAGGTCGCAGACGGCTGTCTGGAAGTTGATCAGCGCCTCGAGGCGCCCCTGCGCGATCTCGGGTTGATACGGCGTGTAGGCCGTGTACCAGGCCGGGTTCTCGAGCACGTTGCGCTGGATCACCGGTGGGGTGATGGTGTCGTGGTAGCCCATCCCGATCATCGACCGCAACGGTCGGTTCGCGGCGGCCATCGCACGGAGATCATCGAGCGCTTCCGCCTCTGAGCGGGCCGACGGCAGGTCCAGGTCCCGATCCCGCAGGATCGCCGAGGGCACCGTGGCGCGAATCAGGTCGTCGAGCGAGGCCTGCCCGATGGTACGGAGCATCTCGGCGACATCGGCCCCATCGGGCCCGATGTGTCGATCGACGAACTCCAGCTCAGTCTGGCTCTCGGGCATCGGCGTAGCACCTCCTCAAGGTGCCCCGCTGTCCTGGTGCCTGAGAGCGTCCCGGCGGCGCGCCATGCGACCGCAGGTTCCTCCGTCGGCGCGCCGCGACGAGATCCGATGCTCGTCGCCATCGCTCTCCAGCGTCCCCATCCCTGCGCGGTCCCTGGTGCCTGAGAGGTTCCGGGCCGTTGCTCCGTCGGCGCCGCCGGTCACGTTGCGTTCCCGCCACGTCCCGACGATCTCTCCCGCGCAGTTCGACTGGGGTATCTGGCGGGCATCGTACGCCGTCCCAGCCAAATCCGGAGCCCTGCCCAGGTCGGCGGGTTGCAATCGATGGGTATCCTCGCGGGGACGCCTGCGAGCATCCGCTCGCGAGCCGGTACCCGCGTGCGTCACATCGCTCACGCCACCCGCCATGGCCGGCACATCTGGCGCCGGGAACTGGAGGACGATCGTGGCCCAGACATCGCTCATCACCTGCCGCCCACTCGTCGAAGCAGACATCCCCGCCGCCTTCGCGGTCTTCAGGCGCTCCCTGTTCGACTACCTGTTCCGGATCGGCATGGTGGATGCGGCCACCGCGGCCGATCCGCCAATCGAATCCGCATGGGCGAGTCAGGGCCCCTGGGTCGAGCACCTTGCAGCGAACGCGGCCGAGAACTGGGTTGCCGCGGACGTCGACGGCAGGATCATCGGGTGGGCATTGTCGATCGAGCGGGACGGCGTGCTCGAGCTCACGCACTTCTTTGTCGAGCCCGGGACGCAGGCCAGGGGGATCGGGCGGGAACTCCTGGGGCGGGCATTCCCGCCGGGCCGGGGTCGGCACCGCGTGATCGTCGCCACCCAGGATGCGAGGGCGTTGAGCCTCTACCTGCGGTACGGTGTGGGTTACGTCACGACTTCGATGGACATGTTCCGGGCCCCGGAGGCGATCGAACCGGAAACCGACCTGCAATTCGAGCGCCTGGCAGCCGATGAGGCTTCGGTCCGCGCCGTCGGGGATCTCGAGCAGGTCATCCTCGGGCACCGTCGCGACATCGACGCGCGATTCCTCCTGGGGATGCGGCCGGCCTGGCTCGCTCGACGCGGCGATGCGATCGCGGGCGTTGCGTTTGGGGCGCAGGGATCCAACTCGGGACCGGTTGCGGCCCTCGACCCGGCCGATATGCCGGCCCTGCTGGCCCACGTCGAGCGGGAGGCTCACGCCGCCGGCATCGAGGAGCTCTACTTCAGCGTCCCGATGCTCAACGATGTCGCCGTCCGCCACCTGCTGGCGCGCGGGTTTCAGATCGACCCGTTCTACGTGAAGGTGCTGGCGGACACGCGGTCCATGCAGCTCGACCGCTGGATCCACACCGGACCCGCGTTCATCATGTGACGCGCGATGTGACGCCTGCGGCGCGGGTCAACCGCCGTCGAGCGTCCGGTAGTAGATCAATTGTCCGCCCTGCGGCCCGTCGCTGAACACATAGACCCCGACCCCCACGGCCGGGCGTTCACCGATCTCGACGAGTTCGACCGTTCCATTGGAGACCGACTCGCTGCCGTCGCGTGTTCGAAGCTCGAGTTGTTCGGCGACCCCGCTCAGTTGGTCGACCAGAAAGAGGCGCTCCGACCCGAAGTCGTCCCTGCGAAGCTGGTAGTGGAACCCGGCATCCACGCGCGTGCTGCTCGCGGCGTACAGGTTCGGAGTCCCCTCGCAGCATGGCGAGAGTGTCAGGTCCACCTCGTACGACTTGGCCGCTGATGCTGTGAGCAGCGCATCCCAGGACTGGTAGGAGTGGAATGTCGGAAAGCTGTCCGAGGTGCCATCGAGTGGCGTGAACTCCCAGGAAAGGACGTAGCCGCCATCGGAGGCGGCCTTTGATCGTCGGCTGCGAGGCCTCCGCGGCCAATTGGACGCGCCACGTCCAGGTCAGCAGATCAGTCGAGGTCGCGAGCTGGACATCGAACACGCCGGGAGGCTCGCGCCACGTGTGATAGACCGCGATGAACGCCCCGGCTTCGGGCCCGGCAATGATTGACCGTGTCCATCGAGTGGCCCAGGTCGTCGATCACGCCATAGCAGACGGCCGTCGCGCCGGCCATGTCCTCGAGAGCAGTGCTTCGACCAGTTCGCGATGCATGTCCGCGTTCCGGGATCCGTCCGTCAGCTCGTTTGGTCGAGGATCTCAGCGGTCGGAAGGACCTGTGAGGACTGCTTGGGAAGGCGGCGCCGGAATGCAACGTCGATCCCGAGCAGGACCCAGCCGGCGCCGATGAGGACGATACCCCACAGCTGGAACGGCGCGAGGAAGGCGACGAGCGCGGACAGCCAGGGGAACGTCCCGGCCAGGCCGCCGATGCCGCTCCCGCCGACGATCGCTCCGACGGCGAGCACGAGGGCGGCTGTTCGCGAGACGACGCCCAGCCGGAAGGCCACGAGGCCGAAGATCGCGTCAGTCAGCCACATCGCGACCCCGGCATAGAAGTAGATCGGCCGGAAATCCGCGTCGGGTTCTGGATACACTGGCCGGCCGATCGACAGGACGGACATCACCAGGTACCAGGCGTTCGCGAGAATCATGGGAGCGGTCGCCGCGAGCGACAGGCGCGGCCAGGTCGATGCCTGCCGCACATGGACGGCGATCCCGATGGCCATCGCCCCCAGGTTGAACAGCAGGAGCCGGAGGAGAAAGCCATTTGCGCCCCAGAGCAGGTTCGGGATGAACCCTGCCAACAGGACCAGACCACCAACGACTCCGAGGATTCCGAGCGTTCGGGCCATCATGGACGGCGGTTGGGCGAGCGACTGGGCCACGGTTCGATCCTTCCTCGTGTGCTCGGACGCCGCCGTGACGGCGAGATCGCCGAGCGTTCTCAGCCAGGTTCCGACGAAACCCGACTGCGCGCGTCCGGTTCGTGCGTCGCGGAGCTGGTCGCCGAAGAGCTGGACCATCTCATCGCCGAAACGGGCCCGGAATTCCGACGGGTAGAGCCGGAGCAGGCCGCGGTAGACCTGCTCGTGGGACGCTTCGGGCCGGTTCATCCCGACCCCTCGAAGGCCCAGCCGCGGACCGCCTGCACGATCCCGTCCAGTCGCCGAACCTCCGAGGCGGCGACGGCTCGGCCGACACCGGTGAGTCGGTAGTAGCGCCGGCGCTGGTCGTCCATGTCCGGGTCCGGCCGATCGTCGCTTTCCTCGATCAGCCCGTCGTCGAGGAGCCGCCGGATCGTGGTGTAGATGGCGCCAGGACCCAGGCGAACAGCACCGCCCGTGATGCGGGTGACCTCGCCCATAATCGCGTATCCGTGGCGGTCCTCGGGTCCGATCGCGAGAAGGATGTGCATGGCCGTCCTCGACAGGGACGGCGTTCGTTGGGGCTGCGCAGTGGATTCCATGGCGCCACTATATCGTAGCCGGATACATTGTCAATAGATGCATCCACCCCCGCGGGGCCCCTGCCCGGGAGTCCATCGGCGCCCCAGACGCGCTCCTGGCAGGTCCGGCCGTTCTCGTGGGGCGTGCAGGCTCCTGCGTTTCAGTGGGCGTGAACGGGCTCCACCTCGGCCACGGCCTCGGCGACTTCGCAGATCCCCGCGCCGACGGGAGCCGTCATGGAAGCTGCTCGTTCGGCGTCCAGTTGCGCCTTGATG
This sequence comes from Chloroflexota bacterium, assembly GCA_040389445.1. Taxonomy (GTDB): domain Bacteria; phylum Chloroflexota; class Limnocylindria; order Limnocylindrales; family CSP1-4; genus UBA5189. Next base: position 101,430 of record JAZJZX010000012.1, on the reverse strand, counting down.
TCCGGATAGGCATCGCTGAGGCAACAGGAGCAGCTCTCGTACCAGCGGCGCATGCCCTCGTCGATCACGGGCAGCTCGGCAGAACCGGCAGACATGACCATCGGGGTGGCCGCGGCTGCCTCGGCGGCGGCCCGGGCGGGATCCTCGAGGAACGCGCGGCGGCAGCCGTCCCGGCAGAAGCCGTAGGTTCGGCCTTCGTACTCGATGAGCAGTCCCGCTGCCTCGGCAGCGTTGACGTCGACGGTCATCCCGCAGATCGGGTCGATGACCTGTGCTGGTCGTTCAGTCACCGTGGCGCTCCTTGTCCTTGGTTTCGGTTTGCATCTCGCGAAGCAAGAGTCAGGGCTTGACCTGGATCGCGGCTTTCATGCCGCCGGCGTAGTGACCGTTGACGTGGCACCCGGCGATCACCTGTCCGGCCGTCGCGAAGGTCACGATCAACTCCTTCGTTTCCCCGGGTCTGAGGCCGATCCCCATGGACTCGTCATGGGCCATGCCGCCCATCGTCGCCATCTCTGCTGCGTGCCCGGCCTGGGCCGACTCGTCCCCGACGAAGAACTCGTGATCAAGGACGCCGTCGTTGGTCACCACGAACGTGATTGCCTCGCCGGCGGGGACAACCATCTGGTTCGGCTCCATCTGAAGCGTGTCGCGGAGCGTGACTTCGATCGTCGTTGTTGGCGGGTCCTCCGAAACACCAGGCGTGCCGGAAGCCGAGCCGCTGCCGGAACATGCAGCGACAACGACGACGAGCGCGAGGGAAATGGCGGCCACCGGACCAACGTGACGCATGCTTCCTCCTTGTTGTGTGCAGACGGGACTATACCCCGTGGGAGTATTTCTGGCGGGCGGAACCGAGCCATCCAGGGTCGTGGGGTGCGCCCGTCCCACGCGCGGCACGCGGGTCGCGCACGGGGTCGCGCGCTTGTTACATGCCGACCGGATGGTCGAATCGCCGTCGTGGCGTACCCTTCGCCGATGACAGGAACTCGCGTGGCCGCGTTCTTCGACGTCGACCACACCCTTCTCGACGCCAACACCGGTCTGCAGTGGGCCCGCCACCAGCGTCGCGCCGGTCTGCTCTCGACGATGGACATGCTTCGTGCGGCGTTCTGGATGATGCGCTACCGCGTGCTGGTCGTCGATCAGGAATCGCTCATCGCCAGGGTCGCGACGGCCTACGCCGGCACGCCGGTGGCCCGCGCGGAATCGGAGATGCGCAAGTGGTTCGAGACCGAGATGACGCGGTTTGTCCGCCCGGCCGGCCGGACGCGGGTTCAGGAACACCTTGACGCGGGGCACCTGGTCGCGCTGATGTCGTCGGGCACGCGTTACACCCTCGAACCGCTGGCGGACATGCTCGGGATCAAGTACGTCGTGTGCACCGTGTTCGAGGAGGCGGGCGGCCTGCTCACCGGTCGCCATGTCCGACCCGCCTGTGCCGGCGACGGCAAGGTCTCACTCGCGGAGCGCTTCGCCGCCGAGCACGACGTCGATCTCGACGCGAGCTATTTCTACACGGACAGTCACGCCGACATCGGGCTGCTTGAGCGCGTGGGGCTGCCTCGGGTCGTCACGCCGGACCCTCGACTCCGCCGCCAGGCCAATCGACGCGGCTGGAGCATCGAGGACTGGGCGATCGCCTGACGGCATCCGCCCGGCGACCGTTTCAGGGCCGAGCTCGACCGTAGGCGGGAGACGGGCGCGCGGGAGCCCCGGGGGCCGGAGTCCGGGGGCGCGGGAGCCACCGCTGCGGGAGGACGCCCCTGCTCCAGTCGAGGCCCGGCGGAGCTCGAGGCCCGGCGGAGCTACGACTCCTGGATGGTGGTCGGGGCGCCGTGGATGGCCGGGATCGTGCCCAGCCGGCCGGCCTGATAGTCGGTGACCGCCTGCATCAGCTCTTCCCGGGTGTTCATCACGAACGGTCCCATCCATGCCACCGGCTCGCGGATCGGGCGACCTCCGAGGATCAGGACATCGAGGTTGGGGCTGCGTGCCTCCTGCTTCCCGAGGGGGAGTGCGGAGATCGTCACGGCATTTCCCGGCCCGAACACGGTGAGCTGGCCCGACTCGACCGGCACGGCCTCCGAACCAAATCCGTGGGCGCTGCCACCTGAGCCGCCGGCCCGGGACGCACCAGGGTCGCCGACCGTGCCGAGGCCGGCCATGACGTAGACCAGGGCGTTGTAGTCAGCGCGCCAGGGAATCGAAAGTCGCGCGCCCGGGCTCAGCGTGGCGTGGATGAGGGTCATCGGGGTATACGTGGAGCCGGGCCCGGAAAGCTTGCCCAACTCACCGGCGATGACCCGCACGAGGGCGCCGCCATCGGGCGATGACGCAAGACCCACCTCGGCTGCCCGAATATCCTGGTAGCGAGGTGCCGAAAACTTCTGCGCCGCCGGCAGATTGACCCAGAGCTGGAACCCATGGAACAGCCCTCCCCGGGTGACGAGCCATTCCGGCGGCTTCTCGATGTGCAGGATGCCGGCACCTGCGGTCATCCACTGGGTGTCCCCATTGGTGATGACCCCGCCGCCACCATTCGAGTCGTTGTGCTCGAAGACACCGTCGATCAGGTAGGTGACCGTCTCGAAACCCCGGTGTGGGTGCCACGGCGTGCCCTTCGGCTCGCCGGGTGCATAGTCGACCTCGCCCATCTGGTCAAGGTGGATGAACGGATCCAGCTCGGCGAGATCGACGCCCGCGAACGCGCGTCGGACGGGAAATCCCTCGCCCTCGAACCCTTTCGGCGCAACGGTCACGCTCTGGACGGGGCGCTGCCGCGCGATGAGGGGGTCGGGCTCCGGAATTCGGGGCAGAACGGTGATGTCGTCAACGGTGATGGCCGGCACGGGTTCGATGTCCTGACTGGCGGGCTATCTGCCGCCGAGGGTCTCGCCGGCATGCCTCCCGCCGGCTGTTTGCGTGGTCACGCAAATAGTTGCGCAGTCAACGGGTTGTGTCAAGCCGTCGTCCCCGGGGCGTTCAGCCTGGTCAGCCGACCGGTGCGTCTCCGGGGCCGACGGGGACGCGCCCTCCGCTCGTGTCGTTCAGTCCACGTTCCTGATCCGCCGGAAGCAGGTTTCCGGTTGGTCTTCCGATGTGGCGCGGCTTCCCGATCTCGTGGTGACGGTGGCAGCGAGCCTCATAGGTCTCCGCGGCGGCGGCATCGAAGCCGCCGATGACCACCAGAGGGTCGTCGATCGCGGCCGGTCGGCCGCCGACGAGCCGCTGGGTTCGGGTCGCCGGGTCGCCGCAGACCACGCAGATCGCGGTCAGCATCGTCACGGCGTCGGCGTGGGCCATGAGCAGCGGCATTGCGCCGAACGGTCGTCCCGCGAAGTCGAGGTTGAGGCCGCTCGCGATCACGTGACGGCCGCTGTCACGCAGCGCGAGGACGACGTCAACGAGCTGTTCGTCGAAGAACTGCCCCTCCTCGATCCCGACCATGTCGGCATCGCGCTCCCGAGCGAGAGCGAGAACATTGGACGGCTCGGTCGGATTGACGAGCACCGACGGGAAGCGGGCCTTGCTGCGGCTCTCGGCGTACTCGCCGGGGGTCCGGCTGTCGATCGCGGGGCGGACGAGAAGGATCCGCCGGCGGGCGATCTCGGCCCTGCGCAGGAGACGGAGGAGTTCATCGGTCTTCCCGGATGACATGCAACCGGCGATGACGTGAAGCCAGGGGTCGGCACGGAAGGGCATGCCCAGAATCTACCCGGCCGGGACGCCTCCTGCTGGTCGGCGGGCGCTGCGGGGCCATCGCTGGTCGGCCGAGAATCCGCTCGGGCATCCTCGCTCGGCGCCTCCGGCAACCCTATTCGACGGTCCCGAACAGGCCCTCGATGCGCATGACCGACGCATCCAGGCGCGATTCCGTGATCCGCCCCGACTCGATCAGGCTGAGAACAACCGATAGCACGTGCTCGACGAGATCGGCATCGTAGACCTGCTGACTTGCCCGGCGGACACCGACGCAGTCGGAACCAAGGTCGCGAGCGCCGTCGCGTTGCCTGACGGGGATGGCGATGTGGCCGGGATCACCGATTCCCCGGGCAGGCACGCCGCCGCCAGGGCACCCACGCCGGCGATGAACCCGGCGATGAACCGGCGCCGAGAGAGCATCGTCGTCAGGCGGTCCGTCCGAGGATCTCCATCAACATCCGCACGAATCCTGGCTCATCGGCATCCATCGCAAAGTGGACGTTCGCGGGCCGGCCGCTCCGGAACCGGAAGTCGCACACCGTTCGCCCGAGGGATAGCTCAGCGTTGGTCTCGACGTCGACGGGAATGAAGTGGGTCGTGATGATCGAAGGATTGATGACGGCGCACACGGCCAGGGCATCGTGGACGGGGGCCGCATTGGCACGATGCATGGGCTGCGTCGCGTCATAGCCGTCGATCCGCTTCTCGACGAAGCGGGCGGCTGCCTCGGCCGCCGGGGTGCCCAGGGCCCGGAGCGCGCGGCAGTCGTCCATGGAGACGAGCGCCTGGTGCGTGGCGTCGAGGGGCACCATCCGGATTGGACGGCCGCAGTTCACCACGATCCGTGCCGCCTCCGGGTCCAGCCAGATGTTGAATTCGGCCGACGCGGTCGAGTTCCCGTGGTCGTGAGCACCGCCCATGATGACGATCTCCGGGATCTTCTCGAGGATCCGCGGCTCCTTCTGGATCGCCATGGCGATGTTCGTCAGCGGCCCGACCGGGACGAGCGTGATATCGCCGGCCGAGGCAAGGTAGGTCTCGATCAGCCAGTCCACACCGTGACCGGGCTGGAGCATGGCGGTTCGAGTCGGCGCGAGATCAAGCAGGTCGCCATGGATCCGGCCCGCCGGGTTGAGCTGCGTCATCTGCGCGCGGGCCAGTGGCCGGTCCATGCCCTGGTGAACCGGGATCTCCGGCCTCCCGATCCAGTCGAAGACGCGAAGGGTGTTCTCGGTGCAGTAGTGGACCGCCGTGTTGCCGTTCACCGTCGTCGCACCGACGAGTTCGATGTCCGGGGAGAGGGCCGCGACCATGAGCGCAACGGCGTCATCGGTCCCGGTATCGACGTCGAGGATGATCCTGGTAGGCATCGATGCAGTGTGCCCGATCTCGCTGGAATTCGGCGTCCGATACCGGTCGCGATGTCGGCGGACCCACGCGCGGGCCGGGCGCGGGTGATGCCGATCCGCACGGCACTACCGGGCCGCGGTCGGGGAGAGCGACGGCGTTCTGCCGCTACTGGATCGTCAGTCGAAGGAAGGCATCCACGTCAACCCGGGGGTGGCCCGCGGTGCCGAGTGCCACGACCTTGATCTTGTGTGCCCCGCTCGAGGCCCAGTTGTAGGCGAATACGACCTGCCTGGATACGTACGAAGACGAGTAGAGGTTGACGGTCTTCCTGTAGACGCCGTCGACATAGACCCGCGCCGACCCCCGGTTGGGTCCGCGGTACGCCAGCCAGGCAACGCCCGAACCCGTAAACGTGTAGGTGGCCGACGCGCCGTATCTCGTCGCGTACTTGAGGCTGCCGCCCGACGCGTACCTCGATGTCGCCGTCCTCCAGGTTCCCGAATACGCGATCGATGCACTCGTCTGCTCGGCCACGAGGACCGATGCCGTTGATCCAGGTGTCCAGTCGCTCAGATTTCCCGCGCCGTCGGCGGCCCGTGCGGCGTATCGATAGGGCGTGCCCACGGACATCGATTGCGTCAGCGACGTCGACGTCGTCGACGGCAACGCTACGTCCTGCCACGATCCGCCGGCCGTCTGGCGCTGCACGCCGTAGGCGCTGATGCCGTCCGGATCGGCCGCGGACCACTCGATCCGAACGGGGAGCGAGCCGCTCAGCCGTGCCGGGTAGACGAGACGGTAGACGGGGGCCCGGACGACCGGAGCTGAGGCGTCGACGACCGTCAAGGTGAATGAAGTCGTTCGCGTCAAGGCACCACTCGTGGCCGTGATCGTCAGGGGGAAGCTTCCAACGGGCGTCGGGGTGCCGGAGCGCGTCGTCGCCACTGTCAGCGTCGTCGACGAACCGGTGACGGGTGATGCACTCAGGGCCGCGGTCGAGCCGGCAGGCAGGCCCGTGACGGTCACCTGGATCGGCGTCGTGACGAATGTCCGGGCGAAGTTCAGCGTCAACGCCGTTGCGGCGCCTGCGACCACGCTGGCCGACGCCGGCGACGCCGACACGGCGAAGTCGGCGCCGTAGGTCACCGGCGTCAGGTCGCTGCCGTTGTAGCGGTCGAGGTCCACGCACCCACTGATGCCCGGGACGGATCCGCAGTTGCTGTATTGCCAGTAGGTCCATCCCCGATTCGACCAATTGCGCGCCGGTACCGTGGGGCCTGCCACGAACCAATGGGCGACCCACAGGATCGAGTACCCCTGATCCGCGAACGCTGTCGTGTCCGCGAGATACTTCTTCCAGAACGAAGGGCTCGCGTAGATCATTGCCCGGACGCCCGTCCGCGCGTAGACGCGGTCAAGCCAGCCCTGGACCCAGGCCTGCAGTTCGGCGGTACCCAGCGTCCCCGCCACCTCCAGATCGAGCGCGGGCACGAGCATTCCCGGGACCAGACCCAGGCTGTCGACGAACCAGTCGGCCTCGCCCTGCGGATTCGCCGGGTTCAGGTCGGGACGCGCGAAGTGATACGCGGTGACGGCCAGACCGGCGGCGCCGGCACCAGCCTTGTTCGTCTGGTACGCCGGGTCGAGAAACCCGATTCCCTCAGTCGCCTTTGCGATCACGAAGCGCTTTCCCGCGCTCCGGACCGCCACGAAGTCAATGGGTCCCTGCCATCGGGAAACATCCACGCCCTCGAGAAACTCCGTCCCGTCGGCCGGGCGGAACAGGCCAGTCGCGGCATAGGCCACCGGAGCACCGTAGAGGGAGGAAACGGACTGCCCGTTCACCGCCGTGATCGCATACCAACTTGATCCGGTTACCAGGGAGCCGCACGTTGCCGACCACGAACTGCCGGGCACCGTCTCCGTCCACGTGACCACCGAGCCTGTCGGCAGGATCGTGAGCGCCGGGCTGGCCGTCGATGCCTCGGTTCTCAGGCTGACGCCGCAGTTCGTGGCCAGGTCCGTGCTCGCCGCCTGCGTGGCGGGAGCTCCGAACGGCAAGACGGTCATGGCGAGGAGCAGCGCGAGCGCCCCCGCCCGCCAATGCCTGCGCAGGCGGCGGCTGGACGCAGCGTTCACGGCGCCCACGGCTGCATGCCGATGGTCCCCGGCGAGCCCGCCGGCCCATTGCACGGCGGCAGCCCGCCCGTGTCGGTCGTGGACAGCGGGGCGGCAACGACGCGACCGAGGCCGTCAGGGAGGACGAAGGCCACCGTGACCGGTGGCACCGGCCCGGGGCCGCAGTAGTTCGAGACCTGGACAGCAGCCGTCACGATCCCGCCCGGAATGATCTCCACGGTCTTCAGCGCAGCCGGCTGGCTTCCGTCGATCAGGATTGAACCGGTACCGTCAACGAGTTGCGGGCGCGCGAGCACGAACACCACGCACGTGCTCGTACCGATGTTGACCAGCTCGACAGTGCCGATGCGCGAGCCCGCAGCGCCGTCCCACCGCGTGACGCGGCTCATCAGGGCGCCGCTGTCACACGGACCCAGGCCCGGAGAGGCCGTTGGCGCGACCGTGCGATCAACCGTGGCGGCGGGGCTGGCCGACTGCCCGGCGGACGGTGGCGGCGTTGTCTCCTGGGTCCCGACGGTTGCGCTCTCGCCACCGCACGCTCCCGCGAGCGCGGCTACGGCGAGCACCGCAACGAGCGAGCGCCTCGCAGCGGGGGGCGGCCCGACGAACGATGCAGCGAACATTGCTCCCAGAGGGTACCCAGCTCGCAACGGCTTGTACCCTAGCCGATCGTCCTGCCCGGCATCGGCAGACCGTCAGGTGCGGCTACCGGTTCCTGGCCTGGATCGCGCTGCGGACGCGGTCAGGCGTAGCGGGCACGGTGGTGATCCGTGCCCCTGTTGCGTGATGGATGGCACCCAGAATCGCCGGGGCGGTCGGGACCAGCGCCGGCTCCCCCACTCCCTTCGCGCCGTACGGGCCGGCCGGCTCGGCATCCTCGATGAGCAGGCACTCGATCGGGGGGATGTCGCCGACCGTCGGGACCAGGTAGTCATGGAGATTCTCGGTCCGTCCGGGGAGGTACGCCTCCATCAGCGCGAATCCGAGACCCTGGGCGATCCCGCCCTGGATCTGCCCCTCGACCTGGGTGGGGTTGATCGCCCGCCCGAGGTCGTGCGCCGCGACGACCCTGAGCACGCGGGTTGTTCCGAGCTCCAGGTCAACCTCGACCTCCGCGACCTGGGCCCCGAAGGCATACGTCGCGTATGGGTCCCCTTGCCCATCGGCATCGAGCGGTGTCGTCGTCGGATCGAAGAAGCCTCGGCCCAGGAGGACGGGTGCGGCCGTCAGGTCCGTCCCGGGGACCGCCGCAAGCTCGGCGAGGTCGATCGTGACCGCCGGACCGCCGGCCTCGGTCACCGTGGCGCGACCGTTCCCGAGCGCGATGGTGGCCTGGTCACCGGCCTCGGCGAGCCGCAGGAGCTGTGCCCGGAGGTCCGCGCCGGCCAGTCTCGCGGCATTGCCGGACACGAACGTCTGACGGCTCGCCGATGACTTGCCCGCATCCGCCGTGCGGTCCGTGTCGCCCGAGACCAGGTTGATCGTTGCCGCCGGCACCCCGAGCGCGTCGGCGGCAATCTGGACCAGGACCGTCGATGCGCCCTGCCCGATATCCACGGCGCCGGAGTACAGCGTGACGGATCCGTCATGGTCGATCCCGATTTCCATCGTCGACGGGTTCGTCAGCGAGGTGTTGCCGACCCCGTACCACATGGCCCCGATCCCCACGCCGCGACGCGTCGGCCGCTGCGCCGACGCCCCTTCGGCGTTCCAGACATCGGCTGCGGCGCGCATCTCCGCCCAGTGCGGTCGGAGCGCGTCGAGGCACGCCGCCAGTCCGACGCTTGCCCGCAGCACCTGACCGGTCGCCGTGATCGAACCCGAGCGGAGCGCGTTGGAATGGCGGAATTCCAAAGCATCGATGCCCAGCTGGGCGGCGAGATCGTCCATGAGCGCCTCGTGCGCAATCGCGGCCTGGGGAACACCGAAACCGCGGAACGCACCGGCCGGCGGGTTGTTGGTATGGATTGCCCGAGTCGTCGCGAGCACGGCCGGGATGGCGTAGGGGCCCATCGCATGCACGGGTACCCGATTGGCAACCGTGGGCCCCCAGGACGCGTATGCGCCGGTGTCGAAGTCGCCGTGGAAGCGCAGACCGGAGAGCCGCCCGTCGGCATCCGCCCCGGCGGCGGCCCGGATCCGTGCCGGATGGCGTTTGGAACTTGCGGCCATGGATTCGGGTCGAGTCCAGACGGCGCGCACCGGACGGTCCAGCAGCCACGCGGCGGTCGCGATGAGGGGATGGACGGACAGGTCCAGCTTTCCACCAAAGCCCCCGCCGACGGCACTCGGAATGATTCGCACCTGGTCGGGCCGGATCCCGAGGATCAGAGCGACCTCGTCCCGATCCATGTACGGGGTCTGGGTGCTCACGAAGAGTTCGATCCGATCCCCGACCCGACGAGCCGAGCCTGCCTCGGGTTCGATGTAGGCGTGCTCCACGAACGTGGTCTCGACCGTTACCTCGGCAGTGACGGCCGATCGTGCGAGAGCTGCTTCGACGTCCCCGCGGACGACCCGTCCGCTGACAAGCACGTTCGACAGTGCATGGTCGTGCAGAAGCGGAGCCGCCGAGGCGGCGGCCGCCTCCATGTCCGGGATCGCCCGGAGCGGCTCCCATGCGATGGGGACGTCCAGATCGGCGATGGCGTCGATCGTCGCCGCGTCACCGACCAGCGCGGCCACCGCCTCACCCCGATGGCGAACTTCCCGATCCGCGAGCGCGGGCTGATCCTTGCCGGTCGCATAGATCCCGTACCGGTTCTGGCCGGGGATGTCGGCAGCGGTGAGGACCCGAACAAGACCTGGAAAGCGTTCATGGAGCGGCGCCATGTCCCCGAGTGTGAACCGGGCTCGGGCATGGGGCGATCGCACGGCGCGAACCACGAGGAACGCCTCCGGCGCTTGATCGGCACCGTAGATCGCGCTCCCGGTGACGCGCTCAAGTCCATCGACCTTCGCCATGCGCGTTCCGACCGCGGACCCGGGGGCGGCCTCGGCTTCGGGGCCACGCGCACCGGGGCCGCGCGTCTCGGGGCCGCGCGTCTCGGGGCCACGAGCCCGGGACGCCACCGCAGAAACAGCCTCGAGGATCTTGCGATAGCCGGTACATCGGCACAGGACGCCTCCGAGACCATCAAGGATCTCGGGTTCGGATGGGTTGGGCGACCGAGACAGCAGGTCGTCGGCCGCCATGAGCATGCCGGGAGTGCAGATGCCGCATTGAGCCGCGCCTGCATCGAGGAAGGCGCGCTGGAGATCGCCGAGATCGCCGAATTCGCGAGGCGCGACCTCGCTGGCCCGTCCCGGACCAGCGCCCTTCGAGCCGAGGCCCTCAACCGTGAGGACCTCGGTGCCAGCCGCCTGCGCAACGGGCACCAGGCAGGCGCAGACCTGGCGGCCGTCGAGGCGCACCGTGCACGCTCCGCAGTCGCCCGCGTTGCAGCCGATCTTGGTTCCGGTGAGCCCGAGATCGTCCCGGAGGACATCCGCAAGGCGGCGCATCGGATCCGTTTCCACATCCACCTGCGCGCCGTTCACCCGGAAGCTGACCCAGGCGGTCATGCGACGAGCCCTTCGAGGGCGCGGCGGACCAGGGTCATCGCAGCGTCGAGCCGATAGGCAGCGCTGCCCCGAACATCGTCGATCGGCGTCAGACCCATGAGGTGGTCGGGCAGGACGGCCGTCCCGATGCCGGGCTCGGCGGCCCGGCCTGCGAGGACGCCCTCGAGCGCGGCCAACCGCTGCGCGACCGGCGAACAGGCCCCCACGGCGACGCGCGCCTCGACGATCCGCCGAGCGTCGTCAACGACGAGCAGCGCGGCCACCATCGCGATGGAGATGACCAGATAGGCCCGCGAGCCGAGCTTCAGAAAGGTGGAACGCGCGGTCGGGCCACCCGTGGCTGCCGGGATGAAGAGGCCGGTGACCAGCTCATCGGCCGCTCGAACGGTGGATCGGTTTCCGGTCACGAACCGCCGCACGGGAATGCGACGCTCGCCGCGCCGAGATGCAACCGTCACGACGGCATCGAGCACGAGCAGGTTCGGCGTTCCGTCCGCCGCCGGGGACGCATTGACGAGGTTGCCGACCACCGTCCCGCGGTTCTGGATCTGGCGACCCCCGACCGCACCCGCCGCCAGGCGGAGCCCGTCCAGGAGGGGTGGCAGGTTGCCGTCGATGACGTCGGCCCAGGTGGCGAGAGCCGGGATCCACCATCCCCCGTCGATCGCGCGGATGCCGCGGAGGTCGGCCAGCGCGCTGACATCGAGGACGTCCTCGTCCGCGACCCGTCCCACCCGGGCCGGAAAGTGGTCCGTCGCCCCGGCCACGATGACCCGGGGTCGGCCTTCGTCGAGGCCTGCGCCCAGGGCCTCGAGGGCTTCGGGAAGACTGGTCGGACGCAGGTAGCTGCCCATGGCGAACCTGGACGCTACGCCTGGACCAGCGGCAGGACATGCTCCGCGAGGAGCTCGAGGTTGGCCGGATCCCAATCGAGCGGGTTGAGCACCAGGTGATCAGCGCCGCCCAGGGCAGCGACCTTGGCACGGATCTTCTGGGCGACCTCCTCGGCCTCACCGAGCAGGTAGTACTGCTGCCAGTAGTCGAGATCCATGCCCGAATACACGGAGAAATACTTGGCCGCGTCCGCCGGCTTCTGACCCGGCCGCAGCACGTGGACGAAGTTCGAGTAGACCCTCGACAGCTCCGAGGGCTGGCGTCCGAGCTCGACCATGAAGGCGCTGATCGCGGCCCAGTCCTCGGCCACCATCTCCGCCGTCGCCGAGGAGTGCGGGACCCAGGTCGTGGCGTACTTCGCGATCCGCCTGAGCACGGGCTCGATCGAAGGAACGTCCTGCCCGTAGATCCGGGCGGACGGCTGCGTACCGCCACCGATCCAGATCGGCGGGTGGGGCCGCTGGACCGGTTTGGGGAACACGGAGAGATCGTGGAACTGGTAGTGACGCCCCTGGTAGGTCACGTTGTCGCCGGCCCACAGCGCCGTGACCGCCTCGAGCATCTCGGTCATCCGGCGGCCGCGCTCGCGATAGGGAATCCGCAGGGCGGCGAACTCGGCCTCGTTCCAGCCGACGCCCACCCCGAGGACCGAGCGGCCACCCGACAGCACGTCGAGGGTCGCCCACTCCTTGGCGAACGACACGGGATCCCGGAACGGCAGGACGAGGACCATGGTTCCGAGGCGCATGGTGCGTGTGACGCCGGCCAGGGCACTGAGGAGCGCGACGGGCTCGAGCCACGCGACGCGATAGGCGGGCGGCGCCACGAGCAGGTGATCGATGAGCATCGCGGTTTCGAATCCAAGGTCTTCCGCGTGCCGCAGGTAGTTGCCCATCTCTGCGAGTGACGGACCGCCCTCGGCCACGGCGAAGGACGGGAGCCGGAGACCGAATTTCATTCGGTCAGTGCCCTGCCTCGGCAGGCCCGGAGCCACCGACGACCTCGGCCGCTCGTGATGCGGGGGCGGTGTTTCGACTTCGGCCCACCTTCACGATGCCGTCGATGAGGACCATCGAAATGCCCGGCAGATCCCCGAGGGCCAGGGCACCGAGCGCGCTGGTGGCGGTCGAACCGATCGGCGCGTCCATGAGGCAGATGTCGGCTGCGCGGCCGACCTCGATCCGCCCGACATCCAGGCCGTGGATGCGCGCCGTGTTGCCGGTGGCCATCGCCACGGCGACTTCCGGGGCAATGCCGCCCAGCGATGCGAGGTGGGCCAGGGTCCTCAGGATGCCGAGGGGAAGGACGCCGGTTCCCGACGGCGCGTCGTTGCCCAGGATCACGCGCTCCAGGGCGCCGATCTCCGCAGCCAGCCGGACCGCGAGGAGCGCCGCGCGCCCGTTGCCGCACTGGACGATCTCGATGGCCATATCCGATGCGACCAGACGCTCGATGTCGCCATCAGGCAGGGCCGTGGTCCCGCCGTTGATGTGGCCGACGATGTGGGGGTGCGCCTCCAGCACGACATCTGCACCGATCGCGCTCGATCCGGCAATGGAAGGCCCGCCCGTGTGGAACGTGACCGTCATCCCATGCCGTTTCGCCCACTCGACCATGGGAGCGGCCTGCGCCCCGGTCCTGACGCTCCCCAGACCGATCTCCCCCACCAGCCGGACTCCGGCGTCGGCCATCTCGGCAAAGTCGTGCTCCTGGAGCCCGACCTCGAGGATCGGGGCGCCGGCGTGAACCTTGACGCCGGCCGGACGGAAGTTCATGTAGCTCTTCACCGCCACGATCGCCAGCGCCTTGAGGCCCACGATGTCCTTCGGCCGGCCGGGCAGATGGACCTCGCCGGCCGAGATCACCGTCGTCACGCCGCCGTGAAGCCCGGATTCGATGAAATCGATGGTTCGCTGGCGGGGCGAGAAGTCCCCGAACACCGGGTGGGCATGCGAATCGATCAGGCCGGGGATGGCCGTGCTTCCGTTGGCATCGATGACCTGATCGGCGTTGGCACCGGGACCACTGGACAGATCTCGCCCGACGGCGACGATCCTGCCGTCCTCGACGACGATCTCGTCGGCGTCGGCGAGCGGACGCGCGATGTCGCCCGTTGCGACCTGGCCGATGTTGCGGAGGAGCGTGCGCATCGTCGAATGCCAGCCGTCGCCCGGGGCCTAGCGCAGCCCGTCTTCGCCGACCGCGTCCTCGGCACGCAACCCGCCCACGCGAGCATGCGGTCGGCCACCATCGCTGACCGCCAGCGCCAGCAACAGCTCGTCAGCCGCCGGCGCATCCGGAACGCGAATTTCCACGGCGTCGAAGTGGCTCCGGACCAGCATCGCCTTGATGTGGTGGATGGGGATGTCCAGGGTTGCGCCCATCGCCGCGCGCTTCTTGACCGAGGGCAGGATGGACACGCCCCCGACGCGCCCCCGCGTCGGGGCACCGAACTTCGGGTGAAGCACCGCGGCCACCTGCTCGACTTCGCCCTGCTCCCCGACGATGCCGCCCTTGCCGTACGCCTCGACCGGTGTCCCCAGGGCCTCCTGGCAGCGTCGCATCAACTCGTCGCCGAGATACTCGCCGAGGTCGATCAGCTGGGTGAGGTCGTCGGGGTTACGGCCCGCGTACGGGTTCTTCACGATCACGGCCACGGCCGCGCGACGCAAGGGGCGTGCCAGCGGCTTTCCGCCCTCCTCGAGGATCTCCTCGACGAAGGTCACCCATTTGCGAATCGTCACGGCCATCGCGCACCTCGTTTCCATCCGGGATCTGGCGAGTCTAGCGCCCGGGGCCCGTCGGGATGCTACGGCCCGTTCAGCAGGCCCGTGTCGCGCACGATGGCAGCTTGGCGCGCGGTCCTGCACATGCTCTCGGACCGGGGCGGGTACGATGCACACACCGCCCCGCCTCGGGGCCGTCAAGCACGATCGAGGGACGATGACGAAGCACTCCAATTACGAGCGCCAGCGACGCGCCGCCGAGACCGCCCGGGTCCAGGAAATCGAGCGCGCCTGGCAGGGCAGCATTCCCGCCCCGGTTGCCGCCGAGTTCGCAGCCGTCGTCAAGGCGGCCAGGGAGCGCGGACCGGCCGAACGACAGCCGGATATGGCCCCAGGCACGGCTCCACGACCCCCACGACCAGGCCACGAGCCCAAGCCGAAGAAGGACGACGCTCCGCCGCGTCGACGGTCCTAGCCGATGCGACGCCGCAAGGTCACCTATCCTCCGGCCAAGACCGCAACCAAGGGTCCCCCTCCGATGCTCGGCACCAACGACCCGCGGAATCCCGCGGGAAGGACCGTGTCGATCAACCTTGATGCCATCGGTGGTCGCACTTCGATCGGGCTCGGGGACAAGGTTCGTATCCTGACCGGGCTCTACGCGGGCGAGGCCGCCGTCGTCGAGTCCGAGGCCGGCGGAGTGATCCCCGCGGTCATGGTTCGAACGGAGTCGGGGCGAACGCGACGGTCTCGCACCGTCGATCTGGAGCCCATCCGCCCGGGCAGCAGCCCGGCTGAGGCCCCGGACACGGTGTCGGCCGACTCCTGATCCCGAAGCGAATGGCCATCGACGAGCACACCACCTGGGAGCTCGAGACGTGGCTGCCGGCGGCGGCCGTCCTCAGCGCGATCGTGGATTTCGGGCCAGCCCGGGCCCGGATCTGGAAAGAGTCTTCGCATCCAAAGGTCTTCGCGGTGCACGCCACGGGTTCAACCTGGGCCGATGTGACCGAAGGCGTGACCGTCTCGTGGAGCCGCGAGCGGTATGACTGGTCGGAACCCGGAGTCGTGCGCCTGACGCAACTGGATTCGAACGTCGCCGAGCGTTCCGGCACCATCCGATACAGCCTGACCCCACTGCCCGACGGCACGCGGATCACCTGCGACCGGCGTCGGACGTATCGGGGAACGTTCGACGGGATCCTGACAGGTCTGTTCATGCGGACATTCGGCAGCCGCGTCCTGCGCTGGCAGTTCGCGCGCGGACTGGCTCGGGCAGCGGCAATCCACGACATCCGGCCCGCGGGTCCGGATCAGAGGCAGCAGACCCGCCAGTGACGCAGGCCCTGCCGTAACGAAGCCGGCGTGGGTTGAACGGGATCGAGACGATCGATCCCGCCACGAGTCATGTGGGCAGATCTCTTGCTATCATGTCGTCAAGACGCCACAATCCATAGCTATGAGAGACCAAACCCCGTCAGGTAGCCGCTCCGCCGACGGTCATGTTCGAGTCGGCGAGGCCGCCGAGATGCTCGGTGTGACCGTCGACACGCTGCGGCGCTGGGAACAAGGGGGCCGGCTCAATCTCGACCGCTCCGACGGCGGACAACGCCTCGTTCCGATTGCAGAGGTGATCCGTCTCCTGAATGATCGGCGCCGCGACAGCCCGGATCCGCGATCCGCCGCGCAATCCGCACGCAACCGGTTCACCGGCGTGATCACCAGGGTCGAGGTCGATCGTGTGGCCGCGGTGGTCGAGGTCATGGCTGGTCCGCACCGGCTCGTCAGCCTGATGACGGCCGAAGCGGTGACAGACATGGATCTGAAGGTCGGCGACCCGGCGATCTGCGTCGTGAAGGCGACGAACGTCATCGTCGAGCGGCCGCGTTGACGATCTCGCGACATCGCGCCGGGCCGGGCCGGGCGCCCGCCTTCCTGCTCGCCTTCGCGCTCCCCACCGTCGTCGCCTTCGCCGCCTGTGGCTCGAGCACGCCACCGAGTTCGCCAGGGACCGTGATCAGCGCGTTCGTGGCGGCATCGTTGCGTGACGTGCTGAGCGCCCTTGGGCCGGCGTATACGGAGGCCAGTGGCGTGCAGATTCAGACTTCGGCCGATGCATCGACCACCCTGCGGGTCCAGATCGAGCAGGGCGCGGAGGCCGATGTGTTCCTCTCGGCCGACACCGTGAACCCCGAGACGCTCCTCGCAGGCGGCCGTGTGGACGGCGGCCTCGTGCTTTTCGCCCAGAGCAGCCTCGCGATCATCGCGCCGAAGAACAATCCAGCCGGCATCAGCTCGGCGCTCGACCTCGGGCGACCCGGCGTGAAGATCGTTGCAGCCGGCGGGGGTGCGCCCATCACCGGCTATGCCGATCGCCTTGTCCGCCAACTCGCCCGCCTGGCCGCCGATCCATCCGCCTTCGTGGCAACCTACGCGGCCAACGTCGTGACCCGCGAGGACAACGTGAAGGCCGTCGTCGCCAAGATTGCGTTGGGCGAAGGTGATGCCGCCATCGTCTACGCCACCGACGCCCTCGCAGCAACCTCCATCCTGGTCATCCCCGTTCCAGCCGGGAGCAACATCCTGGCGACGTACGCGGGCGTGGTCCCGTCCACTGCTCGCCATCCAGGTGACGGCCACCGGTTCCTCGACTGGCTGGCGGGCGCACCGGGCCAGGCCATCCTGGCCCGCTTCGGGTTCGTCCCCCTGATCCCTGGCCCGTCATGATCCGGCGTCTTCCCGTCGGCGTGGCTGCCGGCACGCTCCTCGCGCTGCTGCTCGTCCCGGTGGCGACGCTGCTGGGTCGTGCCATGGCCAACGGAACGTTGCTCGGTGTCGCCCGTTCACCGGTGGTCCTCGAGGCGCTTCGGCTCAGCCTTGTCACGACATCGGTCAGCCTGGTGGTGACGGTCGTCCTCGGCACTCCCCTCGCCTATCTGCTCGCCCGCCGAACGACGCGCCTGACCGCGATCCTCGAGGTCGTGGTGGACCTGCCGCTGGTGCTCCCTCCGTCCGTTGCGGGCCTCGGCCTCCTGCTGGTGCTGGGGCGTCGGGGGCTCGTCGGAGAGGGCCTCGACGCCGCGGGATTGGCGATTCCGTTCACGACCTTGGCCGTGATCCTCGCCCAGGTCTTCGTCGCGGCCCCGTTCTACGTCCGGGCAGCCCGCGCGGCCATCGCCGGTGTCTCTCGCGATCTGCAGGATGCCGCGCGGGTCGATGGCGCATCCGAGTTCCGTGTCTTCCTTGCGGTGACCCTCGTCCTCGCGCGGCCGGGCATCTCCGCGGGCCTCGTCATGAGCTGGGCGCGCTCGCTCGGCGAGTTCGGGGCAACGATTCTGTTCGCCGGCAATGTCATCGGGCGCACCCAGACGCTCCCGCTGGTCGTCTACTCGGAGTTCCAGTCCGGTGATCTCGAGGCCGCCATCGCGGCAGCCTCGGTGCTCGTGCTCGCCGCGATCGTGGTGCTGGTCGCCGCTCGCTTTGCGCACGGCGGGCGAGCGATCGAACTCGGCGCGGCCACCTAGCCGGATCACACCCGGGTGGTCAACCCGAATGTCGTCGCGGCGGTGTCGTTATGGCTGCGTACTCCGGATGGCGCTCGA
This sequence comes from Chloroflexota bacterium, assembly GCA_040389445.1. Lineage (GTDB taxonomy): Bacteria > Chloroflexota > Limnocylindria > Limnocylindrales > CSP1-4 > UBA5189. The sequence goes on along the minus strand of JAZJZX010000012.1, from coordinate 83,450 downwards.
CGTAGACGCGAATGAACGGACACTTGACGGTCACCCGCAGTTCGGACGCCAGCGCATCCTCGAGCACGTGTCGGGCCATCGCGACGCCGATCCCCCGACCGCCGAACGCCGGCAGGACCTCCGTGTGGAGCAATACCCGACGACGGCCGACCCAGCGGTACTCGACGAATCCGGCGAGCTCGGTCCCAATGTGCGCCTCGTAGCGCATGGCCGCCCGCTGGTCCGTGACAACGAGATCGGGCTGGTCCATCGGGCAACGATAGTCGGAGGCCTCCTGCTGCGTCGTCAAGCTTCCATCCGTGGGTGCGCCGCTGTAGCTGCGCAAGCCGGGCGCGGCGCATCGAAGGGCGACGGCCGTCTATGCTCGACTGATGCGACCGCTGCCCGCCCCGTTCGACCGGCTCGCGGCGGGACTCCCCGCCGAGATCGACGTCACCGGCAGCGAGCTCCTGAACCGTCGGCTCCTGACCAAGGACATGGCCTTTCCCCTGGATGAACGCAGCGCGTTCGGCCTCCACGGCCTCCTGCCGGACCGCGTCTTCTCGATCGAGGAGCAGCTGGACCTCGAGCACGAGCACCTGCGACGGAAGACCGATGCGCTCGAGCAGTACATCGGCCTCGCGGCCCTCCAGGATCGCAACGCCACGCTCTTCTACCGGTTGCTCGCCGAGCACATGGAGGAATACCTGCCGATCGTCTACACGCCGACGGTCGGCCGGGCGTGCCAGGAATTCAGCCATATCGTCCGCCGCACCCGGGGCATCTGGCTCACACCCGCAGATCGGGACCGGATCCCCGAGGTGCTCCGCGCGGCCCCGTACGAGGATGTTCGGCTGATCGTGGTGACGGACAACGAGCGGATCCTGGGTCTCGGCGACCTGGGCGCGGGCGGCATGGCGATTCCGATCGGCAAGCTGGCCCTCTATACGGCGGCTTGCGGGATCCACCCCGTCCTGACCCTGCCGATCTCACTCGACGTGGGGACCGACAATCAGGCGCTCCTGGCTGATCCGCTGTACCTGGGGTTCCGGGCACCGCGTCTGCGGGGCGCCGCCTACGACGCGTTCGTCGAGGCCTTCGTCACCGGCGTCCACGAAGTGTGGCCCGGCTGTCTCATCCAGTTCGAGGACTTCAAGCAGCACAACGCGCTCCGGATCCTCGACCGCTACCGCCATCGGGTCCCTTGCTTCAACGACGACATCCAGGGCACCGCAGCGGTCGTCGTCGCCGGCGTCCTGGCCGCCATGCGACACCTGGGTACGCGGTGGGCCGACCAGCGCGTTGTCATGGCGGGCGCCGGTGCGGCTGGGACCGGCATCGCTCGCCTTCTCCGCCTGGCGATGGTGGCCGATGGGATGGCTGAATCGACGGCTCGCCGAGCGGTCGCCCTCGTCGACTCGCAGGGACTCGTCCACGAGGGCCGAACGGGCCTCGACGCGGACAAGCAGGAACTTGCGATGCCGCTCGAGGCGATCCGTGAGGCCAATCTGGCCGTCCCCACGGGAAACCGCGGCGCCGAGCCGGATCTTCTGGACGTCGTTACGGCGCTTTCGCCGACGATCCTGATCGGGACGACCGGGCACGGCGGCACGTTCTCCGAGGCGATCGTTCGGGCGATGGCTGCCGGGACGCCTCGCCCGATCGTCCTGCCGCTCTCGAACCCGACCTCGATCTCCGAAGCCGTTCCGGCCGATGTCGTCGCCTGGTCGAACGGTCGTGCGCTCGTTGCGACTGGATCGCCGTTTCCTCCGGTCTGGCATGCCGGTCGGACCTGGCAGATCGGCCAGGCGAACAACGTCTTCATCTTTCCCGGCGTCGGTCTCGGGGCGATCGTGTCAGAGGCGCGCGACGTCACCGACGAGATGTTCCTGATGGCTGCCGAGACCCTGGCTGACCACGTGTCCAGCGATCGACTCGATGTCGGAGCGCTCTACCCGAGCGTCGCCGACCTGCGCACGATCTCGCGCGCCATCGCGATTCGCGTGGCGGGCGAGGCGATCCGCGTGGGGCTGTCGCCCCTGCCCATCGAAACCGACGTTGATGATCTGGTCGATCAGGCCATGTGGTGGCCGGCCTACGCGCCCTACCTCCGAGCCGAGCCGACCGAATCTTCCGGGGGTCAGGTCGGCTCCACCTGAAGCGCCGGGAGACCTGACGCGGGCGGCTGAGGATCCTCGATGGCGGTGCTACTTGTCGCGTTCCACCGCCGCAAGGGACGCCTGCGCGGCCGCCAGGCGCGCCACCGGTACGCGGAACGGCGAGCAGGAAACGTAGTCCAGCCCGATCTTCTCGCATTTGGCGATCGACGCGGGATCGCCGCCGTGCTCGCCGCAGATCCCGAGCTCCAGCCCGGGCTTGGTCGCCCGACCCTTGTCGGCGGCGATCTTCATCAGGCCGGCGACCGCATCGTCGAGCGTCTGGAACGGATTGAACGGCAGGATCTTGTCCTCGACGTACTTGAGCAGGAACCCACCCTCGGCGTCGTCCCGGCTGTAGCCGAACGTCATCTGGGTCAGATCGTTCGTGCCGAAGCTGAAAAAGTCGGCCTGGGTGGCGATCTCGTCGGAGGTCAGGGCACCTCTCGGGACCTCGATCATCGTGCCGAACTTGTACTCGACGTGGACGCCGGCCCTGCCCTCGACGGCTTTTGCCTCGGCCTCGAGGATCTCCCGCGTCCGGGCCAGCTCGTTCACGTGGCCGACGAGCGGGATCATGATCTTCGCGATCGGATTGCCGCCGGCCCGCTTGCGGGCGATCTCGGCATTGAGGATGGCCCGGGTCTGGATCTTCACGAAGTCCGGGATCATCAATCCGAGACGACAGCCGCGCAGGCCCAGCATCGGGTTCTGCTCGTGCATCGACTTGATGGTTGCGAGAAGTTCCCTGTCCTCCTCGGTCGCCGCGTCGCCGGCCTTCGTCACCTTGACGAGCTGCTCCTCCAGGTTCGGGAGGAACTCGTGGAGCGGCGGATCGATCAGGCGAATCACCACGGGCAGGCCGTCCATCGCCTCGAAGATGCCCTCGAAGTCACCCTGCTGGAGCACCTCGAGCTTCGCCATCGCGGTATCGAAGGTCTCGACGGACTGTTGCTCATCTGCGCTCAGTGCCTCGCCGTCGGTCAACCTGGCCTTGGCGCGCGTCGCCCGGTTCGCCACCAGGATCGCGCCGCGCACGATTTCCAGGCGATCGCCCTCGCGGAACATGTGCTCGGTCCGGCACAAACCGATCCCCTGGGCGCCGTAGCGGCGCGCCTGCGCGGCCTCCTCGGGCTTGTCCGCGTTGGTCCAGACCTCCATCCGACGGAGCTTGTCCGCCCAGCCCAGGATGGCCTGGAGCTCAGGCTGGTCCTCGAATCGCGCCGAGACCGTCGGCAGCGCGCCCAGGAAGAGGTCGCCCGTCGTGCCGTCCAGGCTGACCCAGTCGCCTTCCGCGAACTCGATGTCGGTGGAGGTCGATCGCGCCCGCTTCGTCGGGTAGTCGATCACCAGGTCCGCGCAACCGGCAACGCATGGCTTGCCGATCTGGCGGGCCACGACCGCGGCATGTGATGTCGCACCACCGCGGGCCGTGATGATTCCCTCGGCCACGGCCATCCCGTGGAAGTCGTCCGGTGAGGTTTCGATCCGGACGAGGATGACCTTTTCGCCGCGGGCCACCCATTCGACGGCGTCATCTGCGCTGAAGACGGCGCGCCCGACCGCGGCACCCGGCGAAGCGTTGAGGCCCTTGACGATCCTCGCGGCTCCGGTCCGCGCCTTCGGATCGAACTGGTCGCGCAGCAGCTGATCGACCATGCCCGGCTCGATCCGCCCGATCGCCTCCTCCTGGCTGATGATCCCCTCGCCGACCATGTCGACGGCGATCTGGACGGCCGCGGCCGCGGTTCGCTTTGCGGATCGCGTCTGGAGCATGTACAGGCGCCCGCGCTCGATCGTGAACTCGAGATCCTGGACGTCGCGGTAGTGGCGCTCCAACCGGTCGGCGATCTGCTGGAACTCGTCGTACACGGCCGGCATGACCTCGCGCATCTGGGCAATTGGCTGTGGTGTCCGGATCCCGGCCACGACATCCTCGCCCTGGGCGTTGGTCAGGTACTCACCGTAGAGGGTCTTCTCGCCGGTGTTGGGGTCTCGAGTGAACGCCACCCCGGTGCCCGAATCGTCGCCCATGTTGCCGAAGACCATCGTCACGACATTGACCGCCGTGCCAAGGTCGTGGGCGATCTTGTTGTACTCGCGGTAGTCCCGGGCGCGCTTGCCGAACCACGAGGCGAATACCGCCTTGATCGCCAGGTCGAGCTGCTCGTTGGCATCCTCGGGAAACTCCCGGCCCGTGACGTCGCGGACGATTGCCTTGTACTCGGCCGCCAGCTTGCGGAGATCGGCGGCGGTCAGGTCCGTGTCAAGGCTCGCTCCGCGAGCCTCCTTCATGGCTTCGAGAGCGTGATCGAACCGCTCGCCCGGAACCTCCAGCACGATTCGTCCGAACATCTGGATGAACCGGCGATAGGCATCCCAGCCAAATCGGTCATTGCCCGTGAGGCCCACCAGGCCGGCCAGTGTCGCCTCGGTCAGCCCCAGGTTGAGGACCGTGTCCATCATGCCGGGCATGGAGAACCTCGCCCCGGACCGGACGGAAACGAGGAGCGGGTTCTGCGCGTCGCCGAAGCCCTTGCCCGTTCTGATCTCGACTTCGTGCACGGCTTCCAGGATGTCGTCCCACAAGCCGGCCGGCAGCTGTTCGCCGGCGGCGAAGTAGTCGTTGCAGGCCTCGGTGGTGATCGTGAACCCGGGCGGCACCGGCAGGCCGGCGCTCGTCATCTCGGCGAGACCTGCGCCCTTCCCTCCGAGAAGGTCGCGCATCGTCGCATCACCTTCGGCGGTGCCGGCGCCCCAGGCGAAGATGTAGCGCTTCGCGGCACGGTGGGCGCGGTCGTTCCGGGATGCAGTGGACATGTCGGGCGGACTCCTTGTGGCAGGACACGAGCGGCCGGCACGGCCGCTGAGGTCGTTCGATGTACGCGTGGATTGTACCTTCGGAGCGGTTTGCGCCTGCCCGTACCGCCTGCGTTTCGAGGAGGTTGCGGTTTGGCGACGGGCGAATCGGCCCGGTCGCACCGACCGTTCGGCCCGTCCGCGCTCCTGAGTCGCCGCGTACCATCGCAGGCAACATCCACGTACCAAGGAGCCGCAGGGCCCATGACCGGACCTGATCTGCGGGTGATCGCACCCGACGACGACCGCTATAACGCGACGCTGGTCGCGCGCACCGACGAAACGGAGTCGCTCGCGTACATCACCGTGAAGTTCGACGGCCCCGGTGTGCCGTTCGAGTCCGGCCAGTACATGACCATCGGGGTCATGGCCGACGGCCGGCTTGTCCAGCGCCCGTACTCGGTGGCCTCTGATCCGGGAGTCGCCGACACCCAGGGCTACGAGCTCTACATCCGTCTCGTGAACGGCGGAATGTTCACGCCCCTGCTCTGGCGCCTGCCGCTGGGCCATCGGATGCGGATGATCGGACCCAAGGGCAAGTTCACGCTCCTCCCGGATGACGACCGGACGCACCTCTTCATCTCGTCCGGCACCGGAAATGCGCCGTTCGTGTCGATGATGCGGCGATTGCTGCGCGAGGGCAGGCCGCGGCGCGCCGTGTTCCTGAACGGCGTGTCGTACCAGCACGAACTCGGGTACCGGGCGCTCGTCGAGGGCTGGGCCGTCGACGGCGGCTATCCGGTGACCTACGTCCCGACCGTGTCACGCAGGTCGGCACCGGAGAACGCGGGCTGGACGGGCCGGTGGGGACGAGTCGAAACCATCGTCGCGCCGGTGTGCGACGAGCTCGGCCTGGGGCCCGGGAACACGATCGCCTATATCTGCGGCAACCCCGACATGATCCTGTCGGCGGAGCAGACGCTCCTTGGCCGCGGGTTCCCCGAAGATCAGGTCAAGACTGAACTCTACTGGCCCAAGGGCAAGGAACCGCGCGGCGGGACCGGCGGGGAGTAGCGGCCCGAGGCGGCGGCGGGCAGTCGAGGTCGGAGGAGAAGCGGCCCGCCACGATCCGGCCGCGTGACTATTGCCGGGCGGCGTCCATCCGATCCAGGATCGCGCGTTTGACGCCTTCGATCGGGATCCGCTCCTGGGTCATGGTGTCGCGATCACGCACCGTGACGGCCAGGTCCTCGAGCGAGTCCACGTCCACGGTCACGCACCAGGGCGTCCCGATCTCGTCCTGGCGCCGGTAGAGCTTGCCGATCGCGGCGGTGTCGTCGTAGACGGCCATCATGTCCCGCTTCAGATCGACCAGGATCCGGTGGCAGAGCTCCACGATCTCGGGCCGCTTCTTGAGGAGCGGCAGCACCGCGACCTTGTACGGCGCGAGGTCGGGATGGAGCGCCAGCGACACGCGCCGCTCGCCGCGGACCTCCTCCTCGCGGTAGGCGTCGATCAGGAACGTGAAGGCCGCCCGGTCGGCGCCGGCCGCCGTTTCGACGACCCACGGGATGAAGTGCTCCTCGGTCACGGGGTCGAAGTACTCGAGGTTCTCGCCCGAGGCCTCGGCGTGTCGCGACAGGTCGAAGTCGCCCCGGTTGTGGACGCCCTCGAGTTCCTTCCAGCCGAACGGGAAGCGATACTCGACATCCACGGCCTTCTTCGCGTAGTGGGCCAGCTCGTCCGGGGCATGCTCGCGCAGGCGGAGCCGTTCGGGTGCCACGCCGTACTGCTCGTACCACGCCTTGCGGCTCGGGAGCCACTCCTCGAAGGCGGCCGTGGCGGCGTCGCCCGGCCGGACGAAGTACTGCATCTCCATCTGCTCGAACTCGCGCATGCGGAAGACGAAGTTGCCGGGGCTGATCTCGTTCCGGAAGCTCTTGCCGATCTGGGCGATCCCGAACGGGACCTTCTTGCGCGAGCTCTGCTGGACGTTCTTGAAGTTGACGTAGCTCCCCTGCGCCGTTTCGGGGCGGAAGTAAACGACCGACGCGTCGTCCTGGACCGGCCCCATGTAGGTCTGGAACATGAGGTTGAACCGACGCGGGGCTGAGAGCGGCCCGCCGTCATTCGGGCAGACGAGCTTGTAGCGGTCGATGACGGTCGGGTCCGTGAGATCCGTGACGGTCAGGGCCTCGGCTCCCGGGAGCTCGTCGAGGCGGTAGCGCCGCCGGCAGGTCGCGCATTCCACGAGCGGGTCGCTGAAGGAGCCCACGTGGCCCGACGTGACCCAGACCCGGGGATGCATCAGGATCCCGGCGTCGAGACCGACGATGTCGTTGCGTTCCTGGACCATCGCCTTCCACCAGGCGCGCTTGACGTTGTTCTTCAGCTCCACCCCGAGCGGGCCGTAGTCCCACACGGCGTTGATCCCGCCATAGATCTCCGAGCTGGGGAACACGAAGCCACGCCGTTTGGACAGGCTGACGATCGTGTCGAGGTCCGGCACCGCGGCCGTGACCTCGTTCGGGTCGGAGACGGGAAGGTCGGTCACGAGGTTCTCCTGGGGGCGGCCGGCCGTGGCAGGGACGGTCGCGGGAGTGTGGTCAGTCACTCGATGCTAGCAGACGATGGGCACCGACTTCCGAGCTGCCCAGTTTCGGGCGCCCTGTGCGGCCTATCCCAGCCTCACCCCGAGCCGAGGAGGCGTTTTCCCGCGACCAATTCCTCATCGGTGATCTCACCGCGCCGATGTCGGGCCTCGAGTACCTCGATGCCCAGGTCGCGCTCGAGGCGCCGCGTCGGTCCGACAACAGCCCGGGTTACCCGCACGATGAGCCAGAACAACCCGAACACAATCCCGAGAAAGATCGCCAGGCCCAGAGCCCATTGGAGTATGTAATCCACATCAAATCTCCTTCTGGCCCGTCAACGATCACCTCGGGTCTGGAACCTCATGACGAGCTACACGACCACGAGCCCGTGCCAAAGATGTTTACCTGAACGTATCCACTCCGTGACTGGAAGGGCTGGCCGGCAACGTACTGTGTGAAAGTGTAGGAGCCGCGTGCGGTCGCGCTTGTCGGGTTTGTAACCCACCAGTGAGCCGAGGAACTCGACGTGAGGCCATGATTGCAGCTGCGTGACGCATTTCGCCCTCGAATGGCTGCTTCGTTCCTTGGACGCCACATTCATTCTTGTTCCACCTTCACTCGTTGGGAGAGCGTGAAGTCACCACAATCCCGACCAAACGGACTGATCAGCCCCGGAAGACGACCATCCGGGTCGGCGTGATGAGGATGGGCATCGAGTAGACCTCGGAGAACTTTGCCGGCCCGCCGAGGTCGGCGTCGATCGGGGCTTGGTATTTCGCAAGATAGGCGGGGTTGTCGCCGGCCGCCGGATACGTCGGATCGATCCGCACCGTGCCCTCGAACGTCACGACGTCGCCACCGCGGCCCTCGTCCGGCAGGTGGAACGAGACCTTCGGATTGGCCTCGAGATTGCGGTTCCGGCGCGCCCGACGGTCGCCGTAGACGAGGATCTCGCTCCCCGTCCACAGGAACCAGACCGGCATCGACTGCGGCTGGCCGTCGGGCGTGACCGTCGTCAACCACGCGGCGAACGACGACGCGAGGCGTTCGAGAGCGTGGGCGCCCTTCTCGGTCGTCGGATCGATGATCACGGTCATCAGGGTACGGTCACCGATGTCGCGGCCCGCTCGCCGGCCCTGACCTCGTCGAGGAAGGCAAGGGACCGCGGCTGGCGATCGAGGGTGTAGGCGAGGAACCAGCGCATCGCGCTCTCGACCTCGAGCTCGACCTCCGGGCGCACCCTGAGCGCGGCGAGTGCCTCGACGTCCATGCGCTGATAGGCCTTGAGCAGCTTGAGGGCGTCGAGCGTGAGCCCTGCCACGTTGTGGGGCGGACCCGGGCAGCGCTGACAGAGCACGCCTCCGAGCGGCGGGACCCACCGATAGTGCTCGTCGGCGTCCAGAAGCCGTCCGCATTCCACGCACCGGTCCACTTCGGGGCGGACGCCGAGCTCGTCGGCCAGACGCACCTCGAACCAGCGGGCTACGCGCGCAGGGATCATGCCGCCATCGAGAAGCTCGTAGCCGCGCTTCAGGAGGATGTAGATCGATTCCGCAACATGTCGCTCCTCCTGCGTCCGCTCGGCCATCTCGGCCATGTACGACGCGGTCCCGAACGAAACGAGATCGTCCCGAAGGTTGAGCCACGGGTGGATGACCTCCACCTGGGTCACAACATCGAAGGTGCGCCCGTGGGCCAGCGCGAGCCGCAGTTCGGCAAATGGCTCCAGGCTGCCGCCGATGCGCGACGTCTGGCGGCGGATGCCCTTGGCGATCGCCTTGATCTTGCCGGAACCAGGCGTCAGGAGCGTGAGAATCCGGTCCGCCTCGCCGTAGTCGAAGCGCGACAGCACGATCGCATCCGTTGCGTAACGACGAGGAGCCGGCACGATCGGAAGGTATCACTCATCGAGGGTTGCCTGTTGTCAGGGTCGCCGGCCGCCGGCGGTCATGGCATGGCAGCGCTCGGCAACAGGCTACTCACACAGCGCACGTTTGTACCGGCCGGGCTACACTTCGGATCTGATGTCGACCGCCGCCCACGAGCTCGATCTCGGCCAGCTGATCGCCGACACCGAGGAGGAGATCCTCCGCCTGGTGCGGGATCGCGATCCGTCCACGGTCGGCGTGTACGAACAATGCCGCTACCACCTCGGCCTCGATGGTGCCCCCGGCGTGTCCGGCAAGCGGATGCGACCGCTCCTCGGCCTCCTGGCCTATGCCTCCATCACCGGCGACCACCGGGGAGCCCTGCCCGGCGCAGCGGCCGTCGAACTCGGCCACAACTTCAGCCTCGTGCACGACGACATCGAAGATGGCGACAGTGAACGTCGCCACCGACCGACCCTCTGGAGCGTGCACGGCATCCCGCAGGCCATCAACACCGGCGACATGTTGTTCAGCCTCAGCCGCGTGGCCCTCCACCGCCTCACCGACCTCGGCTTCAGCGACCACAAGGTCCTGCGTCTGATGCGCCTGTACGACGAGACATGCGTGGCCCTCTGTGAAGGTCAGTACATCGACATCGCCACGGGCGAAGCCGACCACGTCATGTCCGTCGAGCTCTACTTCGACATGATCGGGCGTAAGACGGCGGCCCTGATTTCGGCGTCGATCGAGGCCGGCGCGCTGCTCGCGACCGACGATGAGGACGTGATCGGCCACTATCGCGCGTTCGGATGGGACCTCGGACTGGCCTTCCAGATCAATGACGACCTCCTCGGCATCTGGGGCGAGGAGCAGGCAACGGGCAAGGAGCCGACCGACGTCGCACGGCGCAAGAAGACGCTGCCCGTCATCTACGCCTTCGAGCAGGCGGCGGCCGATGACCGGACTCGGTTGACGGAGCTCTACGCCGACCGCGCGCCGTCGGATGCGACGGTGACCGAGATCATCGCCATCCTCGAACGGTCGGGGGCCCACGAATACACGCGTCAGCAGGCACGACTCCATCGGGACCGCGCGCTCGCGGAACTCGACGCTGCCGGCGTCGTCCTGCCCGAGGCGCGCGAGCGCCTCCAGGAGATCGTCGTCAGGGTCATCGCCGCCTAGGGTGCTCCGCGCCCAATCGGGGCGTTGGGCAGGAGCGGATGCTCAGAGGGCGCCGGCACCCTGGTCGCCGTCGCGACGGCTTGCACCGTGGCGGACCACGAGCACCTTGCCGACCCGTCGGCCGTCGGTCGTCTCCACGGTCAGGGTCAGCCCATCGACCTCGATCTTGTCCCCCGGTGAGGGCACCCCGCTGATCCGGTGATACAGGAGCCCGCCGATGGTGTCGTACTCCTCCTCGTCCTCGAGATCGAGCTGGATGTCGAACAACTCGCGCAGTTCGTCGACATCGGCTCGCCCGTCGATTCGCGCCTCGTCATCGGACAGGCGCACGACCATCGGCTCCTCCACGTCGTACTCGTCCTGGATCTCGCCCACGATCTCCTCGAGGAGGTCCTCGATGGTGACGATTCCGGCGGTTCCGCCGTACTCGTCGAGCACGATCGCGATGTGGACCTTGCGTCGTTGCAGTTCATGGAGCAGGTCATCGATGGTCATCGACTCGGGAACGAGCACCGGCGCGCGGAGCAGCGTTCGCAGGGATGGCCGGGGTGCGGCATCCGACTTGAGGTACGGCAGCAGGTCCTTGGCATACAGGATGCCGACGACCTCGTCGATCGACTCCTCGTAGGCTGGAATCCGCGAGTGGCCTTCCTCGACGACGATGTCGATGGCGTCTTCGAACGACGCCGTGACCCTGATCCCCACGATCGAGACCCGGGGCACCATGACCTCATGGACGCGCCGGCCGCCGAGTTCGATGACCGCGTTGATCATCTGTTCCTCTTCCGCTTCGAGGACGCCCTGCTCGCCCCCGCGCTCGACCAGGAGCTTGAGCTCCTCCGTGCTGATCACGTCAGGGTCGATGTCGCGCACCCCGAGAATCCGGTTGACCCCGCTCGTGATCTTCGTCAGCGCCCAGACGATGGGCCCGAGGATGCGCCCCAGGAGGTCCACCGGCCCCGCGAGCAGGAGCGCGATCCGTTCCGTGTATGCCAGGGCCAGCGTCTTTGGGACCAGTTCCCCGAAGATGATCGTGAAAAAGCTGAGCAGTGCCGTGACGATGAGCAACGCCACCGCGCCGGCGTACGGCGCCAGCGGCGCGATGGTCCGGAACCAGGCTTCGAGCTGGACGGTCAGGCTCACGCCCGCGAAGGCGGCGGCCAGGAACCCGACGAACGTGATCCCGAGCTGGATGACGGCCAGGAACCGTCCCGGGTGGGCGACGAGCCGACGGACTCGCTCGGCCCCATGGTGACCCTCATCCACCAGCTGCTCGAGGCGGCTCCGTCGAATCGTGACGAGGGCGATCTCCGCGGCGACGAACACGGCATTCAGGAGGACGAGGATGACGATGATCAGCAAGTCGCCGGCTGTGCCCATCAGCGCCGGCCCCTCGCCGATCCGGGCGCGCCAGCCTCGGGCGCGCCAGCCTCGGGCACGGCAGCCGCGGGCGGAACCCGTGGCTCGCGGATTCGGGCCGGAACGCCGACCGCCAGCTTGCCTGCCGGGACCGACTTCGTGACGACGGCGCCGGCGCCGGTCTTCGCTCCGTCGCCGATCTCGACCGGGGCTACGAGCATCGTGTCCACCCCGAGGAATGCATCCTTGCCCACGATCGTGCGATTCTTGGCGCGACCATCCCAGTTGGCGGTGATCGTGCCGGCGCCCACGTTGGTCCGGTCCCCGAGCTCGGCGTCGCCGAGATAGCTGACGTGGTGCTGCTTGACCCCGGCACCGAGACGGGTGTTCTTCAGCTCGGCGAAGTTGCCCACTTCGGCACCCCGACCCACGTGCGTGCCGGGCCGCAGGTGACTGTACGGCCCGATGGTCGCGCCATCCTCGACGGTCGAGTCCTCGACGACGCTCGCCCAGATCCGGCAATCCGCCCCGATTCTGGAGTCGACGATCGTGGCGCCCGGCCCGATGGTGCTCCCGGTGGCGATCGAGCTGTGCCCGCCGATGATGACGTTGGGCTCGAGAACGACGTCGGCCGCGAGCTGGACGTCCCAGTCGAGGTACACCGTGGAGGGATCGCGCATGGTCACCCCGGCACGCATGTGTGCCTCGTTCAGGCGAACCCGGAGCGCCCACTCGGCCTGGGCAAGCTGGGCGCGATCGTTGATGCCGTCGAACGTACCGTCGTCGTCGAAGCCGACGGCACTCACGATCCGGCCATCCTCGCGGGCCAGCCGCACGAGCTCCGTCAGATACAGCTCACCCGTGGCGGCCGATGGTTCCACCGACCCGATCCGACGGCGAAGCCAGGCGGCATCGAAGGCGTAGCAGCCGGCATTGATCTCGTTCGAGTCCAGGTCCTCGGCCGTGGCGTCGCGCGCCTCGGCGATCCGTTCGACGCTCCCGAACTCGCTCCGAACCACCCGGCCCAGCGTACCGGGCACGGCCGCAAAGACGCTCGCGAGCGCGATGGCAGCGTCGTCCATGCGGCGCTGTTCCAGGACGGCCTGCAGGTGCGGGCCCATGACCAGCGGCACGTCGCCGGACAGCACCAGGACCTCCACCACGTCGGCGGGCAGGGCCTGGAGGGCCGCCCGAACGGCGTCGGCCGTGCCTCGCGGTTCGTCCTGCAGGGCGAAGACCGGATCGCCCGGCAGGCCTGCCTCCCGGAGCGCAGTGGTTGCCGGTGAGTAGACGACGATCGGTGGCCCGGCCGTCCCGGGCTCCTCCATCGTCATCCACGCCTCGATCACGTAGGCGAGCATCGGTCGCCCGCACAGCGGATGCAGGACCTTCGGGAGCCTCGACTGCATTCGGGTTCCGAGCCCGGCCGCCAGGATCACGGCTGCGGTCCGTTCAGTTGCGGCGTTTGGTCTGGGCGTCATGGGAGGGTCCCGGAAGGGTATCGGCGGGTCCTCGGCCATGTCAATCGACCCGCCGTTGATCGGCGTCAGGCATTCCGTCGGGCGATGGCCTCGATCTCGACGCGACCGCCCTTGGGAAGCGCGCCGACCGCGAAGGTCGATCGGGCAGGTGCGGGATCGACCATGAACCTCGCGTAGACGGCGTTGACGGCGGCGAAGTCATTGATGTCGGCCAGAAACACGGTGGTCTTGACCACGTCGGCGAAGGAACAGCCGGCCGCGTCGAGAACGGCGGCGAGGTTCCTGAGCGCTCGCTCCGCCTGCGCCTCGACCCCATCGGCCATGTCACCGGAGGTCGCATCGAGGCCGAGCTGCCCGGCGCAGAACACGAGATCGCCGCTGACGATCGCCTGGCTGTAGGGACCGAGAGCGGCCGGGGCACCCGATGTCGAGATGGCCTGTCGGTTCATGGCGATGCATCCTCCTCAGGGCGGTTCGGCGCGCGATCCTCGGCCGCGATGGTGGTGGCAATGATGGACGGTCCAGCGGAACCCGGGGCGACGATCGATCCATCTGCCACTCCGGCCTCCACCGCCTCGGCGGCCGTCGCCGCCTCGGCCCTTGAAGCATAGAGGACCCAGAGCGTCGGCCCGGACCCGGACAGGCCGACCGGACGTCCAAGCAGCCGGGCGAGCGTGCGACGGAGCGCCCGCAGGCCCGGGACCACGACGTCGGCGGCCGGTGCGAGATCGTTGGCACTCGCGAGCACCCCTGCCCTGACGAGGAGCGCCGAGGAGCGCAGTCCTGCCCGCCATTCAGCGGCCAGGTGCTGCGATGCTGCCCGGGTACTGCCACCATCCGTCGGTCGAGCGGCGGCATCGTGGTCCAGTGCAGCGAAGACGGCCGAGGTCGCGGCGGGAAATGCCGGCGTGACCAGGAGCAGCCCGGGTGCGCTCCCGCGCAGCCCGGGCAGCGCGTCGACGACCTCACCGCGCCCGGTCACGACCGCCGGCCCACGGGCGAGGAAGAACGGCACGTCCGATCCGAGCCGGACAGCCAGTTCCGCCCGGATCGTCGAGACCATCGACGGTCCGAGGGCCGTATCGACGCTCCAGGCTTCAAGGGCTGCATCCAGGGCCGCCGCCGCGTCGCTGCTCCCGCCGCCGAGGCCGGCCGCGACCGGGATCGCCTTCTCCAGGCGGGCGGCAATCGGCCAGGCATCGACCTGGCCACGGAGGGTCGCTCGTGCCGCGCCGATGGCCCGGAGCACGAGGTTGTCCCGGTCGGGTCCCGCACGGTGCCCCGCTACCCGCACGGTATCGAAGGAGCCATGCGCGCGGGCGAGGCTCAGCCGATCTGCGAGGGCCACCGGCACCATCACCGAATGCAGGTCGTGATACCCGTCCGGCCTCCGACCAAGGACGGCCAGCGTGAGATTCACCTTCGCGGGCGCAATGCGAACGATGGGCGATAGCCCGCGGTTCGCTGGCACCGATGCCTCACCCATCGAGGCCGTCGAGGCCCGCGCGCAGCGCGATCCACTCCTCCACGCTGAGCGTCTGCGGACGGCGATCGCCGGTGATACCCGCCAGCGCGAGGGCCGCATCGATTCGCGACTGCCCCACGCGCAGCTGGCGGGCCAGGACGTTCCGAACCATCTTGCGGCGTTCCCGGAACCCGGCCTGGACCAGGGCCCACAGGGCGTCTTCGTCGGCAACGGGCGGGACCATCGTCGGCTTGCCGGTTCTGGGCTCGAGGACGATCACGGCAGAGGCCACACTCGGCGCCGGCTCGAAGGCATCACCGGGTACGCGCCGGGCGATCCGGACCTCGGCGTGGTACTGGACGAAGACCGACAGATAGCTCATCCGGCCCGGCGGCGCGGCAATCCGCTCCGCGACCTCCCACTGGACCATGAGCACCAGCCGGGTCGGCCGAGGGGCAGCCTCGAGGAGCCGATGAAGGATCGGACTCGTGATGTGGTACGGAAGATTGGCCACCACGCTGAAGGGCGCTGCGACGAGGCTGGGCAGGTCCTGATCGAGGGCATCGCCCTCGATCAGCGTCAATGCGCCGGGTCCGGCCGGATCTTGGGACGCCCGATCCACGGCCTGGCTCAACCGCTTCCGGACGAGGGCCGCCAGGCGCCAGTCCAGCTCGACGGCGGTCACCGCCGCACCGGCCTCAAGCAGGGCGCCGGTCAGGATGCCGAGTCCCGGACCGATCTCCAGCACTCGATCCCCGGGTGCCGGGTTGGCCTCGGCAAGGATGGCCTCGAGGACGTCCGGGTCGGCCAGGAAGTTCTGTGACAGCGAGTGTCGCGCCCGGAGACCCTCGTCGCGCAGGAGCCGACGAACCGCGAGCGGGTCGAGCCGCGGCACCCTCCTTCCGGCTTCGTGGCCCGGGCCGCTCACCGACGCGCCAGGGGCAAGGACGGACGGGCATCGAGGTCCAGCCCTGCCCGCTCGCCGGTGGCGTACCGCTGCGCCGCGGCGGCACCGATCATCGCTCCATTGTCCGTGCACAGCCCGGGCCGCGGAATGATGACCGGGATCCCAAGCGACTCGGCCTCGCCGAGCAGGCGCTCACGGAGCGCCGCGTTGGCCGCCACACCACCGCCCAGGACGATCGACCGAGCACCGGCCGCCCGCGCGGCACGGATCGTCTTCGCCACGAGCACGTCCGTCACGGAATCCTGGAAGCCCCGGGCAAGATCGGCGATCCTGGCCTCCGGTAGCCGCTCCGCTCGATCTTCCCCGAGTCCCTCGTCGGCTCGCGCGGCATCGATGATCCGACGGGCTGCCGTCTTGAGCCCGGAAAAGCTGAAGTCGAGGGTTTCCCCGAGCCACGCTCGAGGAAAGACGGCGTCATGATGCTCGGCTGAGGCCGCCGCCCGCTGGATGGCCGGCCCGCCCGGATACCCGAGTCCGAGCAGCCGTCCCACCTTGTCGAATGCCTCGCCGGCAGCATCGTCCACCGTCT
The DNA here is from genome assembly GCA_040389445.1 of Chloroflexota bacterium. Taxonomy (GTDB): domain Bacteria; phylum Chloroflexota; class Limnocylindria; order Limnocylindrales; family CSP1-4; genus UBA5189. The sequence goes on along the minus strand of JAZJZX010000012.1, from coordinate 67,071 downwards.
GTCCGAGGAGGCGATAGTCGAGGTGGTCGCGCATCTCGACGAGGAAGGTATGGCCACCCGACACTACCAGCGCGACGAGCGGAAATACGGGCTCGGGCGTCCCATCCTGGCCTGGATCCAGCAACCAGCCCGCGTATACGTGCCCCTCGAGGTGGTTCACGCCGAGCAACGGCCGGTCGTGCACCCAGGCCAGGGTCTTGGCGACGTTGATTCCCACCAGGAGCGAGCCGGCAAGTCCGGGTCCGTGCGTCACCGCCACGGCATCGACGTCCCGGACGGTCACGCCCGCCGTGGACAGGGCCTCGTCCAGGACGGGCAGGATCCAGCGCAGATGCGCGCGGGCGGCCACTTCGGGCACGATGCCGCCGGTTTCGGCGTGCATCGCCACCTGGCTCGCCACGACGTTGGCGTGGATCCGACGACCACCCTCGACGAGGGCGATGCCGGTCTCGTCGCAGGACGACTCGATCGCCAGGATGAGCGGCCCGCTCACGAAGCGTCCAGCGGTGCGCCGTCGCGATGGTCACGGTCCGGCGATCCACGCCGCGCCAGTCTCGCGACCGGCGCGGGTGCCGCAGCGAGCGCAGCACGCCGGTCGGCGAGCAGCCGGCGCATGGCAGGACCCTGGAGGGGCGGCGTGGTCATGATCAGGGCGTCCTCCCCATTGTCGGAGTAGTAGCGCGGACGCACGCCCACCGGCCGGAAGCCGAATTTCTCATAGAGCCGGCGGGCCGGCACATTGGACAGACGGACCTCCAGCGTGGCTTCACGAGCGTGTCGTGCGATCGCAAGATCGATCATGGCCATGAGCAGCGTTTCACCAAGTCGCTGGCGACGCCACCGCGGGTCGACGGCGAAGGTCGTGATGTGCGCTTCGTCCACCATCATCCAGATCCCGCCATACCCAGCGAGTGCGTCGCCGGCCCGCACGACAAGGTAGGAGGCCAGCCGATTCCCGGTGAGCTCCGTGCGATAGGCATCATCGGGCCACGGCACGCTGAAACTCGCCTGCTCAATCCGGTGCACCTCCGGCAGGTCGGCGAGCGACATGGGTTCGATGCGGACGGTGGTCAGTGGAGGTCGTTCGACCATTCGATGGCTCCACTCGTGCCGTGAATCCCGCGCGGCAGCGTCACATAATCCGGGACGAGGCGCTCGGGGTCGTCATCCTGGCCCGCACGCAGGCGCTCCGCGCCGATCTCCAGGAGCGACCGGCCCAGGAGCATTCGCGCCGCCGCGCCCCGGGTCACGGCGGCTTCGGGTGCCCGGCCGTCGAGGTCCACGGCGACGAGCCGCGCGGCATCGAGTCGCTCGACCTCGGCTGCATCTGCCAGGATCCGCGGCGGTTGTCCGTCACGGACGATCACGCGATCTCGAGGGCCGGCCGGCAGGAGGAGAACGAGACGCGACTCCGGGGTCTGGCCGACCTCGACGTCCAGCGTGGCAGCGCGGAGGAGCGCGGACGCCGTACCGACGCCGACGAGCGGGATGCCGAGGGCGTGCGCCATCGTCTTTGCGGTCGCAAGCCCCACGCGGAGGCCCGTGAACGCCCCGGGGCCGGTACCAACCACGATCCCGCAGAGCTGGTCGCGCCCAAGGCGCGTCTCGGCCAGAAGGCGATCGACCAGGGCGAGCAGCAGTTCGCCGTGGCGGAAGCCGGCCGGTTCGCTGAACCCGCGTACCACCGACCCGTCCAGGCTCCCGGCGGCGACCACGATCTCCGAGGTCCCGGTGTCGATCGCAAGGATCCAGGGCATCGACCCGCCCGGCTCCGCCGTCATGCGTCGGGCGTCCCGGCGATCGCTTCCGGCGACCGGACCGATTCGTCATCCCGGTCGAGCGCGGCGGTGACGTAGCGAGCAAGCTCGGATGTGGTCGCCGACATGGTGATCAGTCTGACGTCCTCTGCAGAACCATCGAGCCGAATGTCCAGGCGCTCGAGGGGCAGCGCCGCCCCGAGGCGCTCCGGCCACTCGACGAGCGTGACCCCGGCCGCCTGACGTTCATCGATCAGACCACCGGCCAGGGCGTCGTCCGCGCCGGCGAGCCGGTACAGATCGATGTGAAAGAGCGGTAAACGACCCGCGTATTCGGCCATCAGGACGAACGTCGGAGAGTTGATCGTCTCGTGGATCCCGAGCCCGAGCCCGAACCCCTTCGCGACGACCGTCTTGCCCGCCCCGAGCTCGCCCCACAGGCAGATCAGGTCGCCCGGCCTCGCGACCCGGGCAAGGTCCATGGCGAGCGCTCGCGTGACACTCGCCGATGGCGAGGTCAGGGTCGCGGTGCGTGGCATGGGCGGCGCGTCGTGCGGCATCGCCGGAGCGTAGCGGAAGGGCGTGACCGGTGCCCGGCACCGGAGAAGCTCAGCCGGCCGGACGGTCGGAGCGGCCCGATCAGGCGAAGCGTTCCAGATCGCCGAGCGGCACCGCGACGGGCTCGCTACTCCCCAGCCGAACCCAACCCGCCTCGAGGATCACGCCACCCGCGAAACGGTACGGCCCGGCCAGGCCGGCCCAGGTCCCCTCGAGCCCCGCGAGCGGGCCTGCCGTGATCCGGACGAGGTCCGCTGCGGGCACCGGCAGATCGAGATCGGCATCGTCGAACAGCAGGCAGGCGGGGTCGGAGACGATCGCGACCGGCCGTCCGGCGACCGCTTCGAGCACCGCCGTGATCGGCGTGGCGATCGGGCGGCCGATGGTGCCCTCGAGGACCAGGATCGCGAAGGGCGGCAGGCCATGCACGCCCGCCCGGGCGCGCCGCTCCGAGGCCATGACCTCGCGGCGCTCCTTGACTCCGAGCGCCGCGACGACGAGACCGCGGACACCGACCGCGCGGGCCCGCGTGATCGCCTCGGCGTCGATGGTCGATCCGACCACGAGGACCGCTCCCGAACCGCTGACGTCGATCTCCGACGCCCGGACGTGCCCGTCGCGGGGAGCGAGGACCTGAAGCCGGCCGCTGGTCGGGCCCCCGAGAGTATCTGCTCCAAGGAGCCCACGGGCAGCCGTCCTCAGCCGGATTCCGGCTCCCGAGCGGATCTCGCTGACGGTGCCCCCGATGGGCGCCTCGAGCGGCTCGGCCGGGTCTCCGGCGGCAATCCGCCACCTTCCACCGCTCCGGAAGAGGAGCTCGCCCTGCACCGTCCGACCGGATCGCGGTCGTCGTACGGACTGGCCCTGCCACCATGCCCCCGGGACGCCGTCGGCGCCGGTCGGTCCGACGGCGACTTCGGTCCTGGGGTCGCGGAGGCGTTCACCCAGTGGGGCACCCGGAACCACCGTTTCGCCGACGCTCGCGAGTTCGCGATCGCCGGGCTGCAGAGGAAACCACGCCTCGACGCCACCGACCGTCACCGTCCGCAGCCGCACGAGGTCCAGGCCCGGCAGGGCATGTCCGTTGGTCATCGATCGTCGCGCGGCCAGGCCTGCGCCCCCCACTCCGCCAGGCGCGAGCGCCGTCTGTCCCGGCGCTCCGGAAGATTCAACGGAACGTCGCGCAGGTCGATGATCAGGCCGCCCAGGCCACCGGTCACCGGGACCGTGACGCTCCGGGTCCGCTTGCCGAGTCGCACGATCTCGGAGAACTCGAGCCGTGCTGCGACGATCTCGCCGGCGGGCAGATCGATGAACACGAGTTCACCTGCTTCCAGATCCCGCGGCGTGGTCGTGCCGGCGACCTCGAGCATCATCCGGCCGCTCCGGGCGCGTGCGCGCCGACGACTGCCGGGAGCGCCGCCGACACCCCCGGCAATGACGAGAGTTCCCAGCGGAACCAGCGCATCGCGCACCAGGTCGGCAAGCAGCGATCGTCGCTCGTCCGCGTCCTCGATGGTGCCGATGGGGCCCAGAAGCCGGGCATGGTCCCAGGCCAGCTGGGTTGACCCGGTCCGGCGCACCGTGTCCGCGACGGCGAGGACCATGGCCGACGCCGGCGCCGTGGCGAACGCGCCCCCTGTGATCACCGTCAGATCTGCCGGCGGGCGGGCCGTCAGTTCCGGAGTCAATGCCGCGAGTCGAGCGAGGGCGGCACTCGCGGCAGCGAGCCGCAGTCGCGCGCCGTCGCCGGCTCCATCGACCCATGGTCGTCGGCGAAGGTCGCGCAGCCGGTCACTCATCCGGTGCCGGTCAAGGCTGCCGGTCGTCCAGGCGAGGACGGAATCGACGGAATCATCGTCGGGCTCCGGCGGAACCAGCGACCCCTGGGCGGTGACGATGCCTCGGCAGGTCGGCCCACCGCCCGCGGCACCCGGCTCGGCAAGGAATCGGGCGCCGCCGTCAAATCCGACCTCGAGCAGTTCGACGCGCAGATCGAGGAGGTCGGCGAGAGACGCCGCAGCAGCCTTGAGGCCGCTCCGCCCGTCCGCGGGATCCTGTCGCAGTGTCTCGAGGGCGGCACGCAGGGCGTGACTCCCGCTCCGGCTTCCCGCAACCGGCGGCGCATCGATGATGCGAGGAGAACCCTCAGGCTCGTCGCCGAGCGCCTCCCCCCAGCTCCTCCGAGCGCGAATTGGTCCGCCGACGAGCACGCGGAGATCCGGTCGACGACGTGCGACGGACGCTCCCAGGGCGGCGAGATCATCCAGCGCGGCGCGCTCGTCCGGGCCCGGCGGATCGCCCGCCCCGATCAGCACCACGTCGACGTCGGGGTCGAGCGCCAGGGCCGTCATCTCGCGCGGGTCATGGGATTCCGTGGATGCCGAGATGAATCTCCAGCCCGTCCGAACGGCCTCGGTCTCGAGGTCTCCCACGATCCGGCGCGACGCACCGAGGAGCAGGAGCATCCCCGGGCGACGGCTCCGGGCTGCCAGCGTGGGCATGGTAGCGAGCGCGTCGTCCTGAAACTCAGGCCAGCCGCCGAGCCCCGCATCTGCCGTGCGAACACGCTCGGCGAGGGTGGACATCAGCGCTGCCTCGGGGATTCCTGCGGGTCCGGCCAGCGTTCCGGTGAGGCGCCAGCGCTCGTCGATGCGTGCGAGCAGGCTGACCGAGGTGGTTGCTCCACCTGCGTCGATGACCGCGAGGGTCCTGGGTGCCCGGCTCACGCCTTCATGCTACCGGGCGCGGGCCGACGGGCGTCGCGATGGCACCGACCCTCATGCGTCCCAGGTGATCTCTTCGTCGAGTTCCTCGAGGCGGTCGATCAACTGCTCGATCCCGTCCTCATCGGCCAGGATCGCGCTCGCGCCGGCCATCTCACCTCCGAACAGGCTGCGAAGCACCGGGTCGAAGAAGAGCATCGCATTCGCGCCGAGGGGTCGGTACGGCCGGCTCGCATGGAGGAAGTGCACGGCCGACGTGGTCAGGCCGCGGAGCTGGATCTCGCGGGCCACCTGCTCCACGAGCTCCTCTCGCTGATCGTCGGGGAGTTCACCCGGTCCCAAGGGCGTCATCGACCGGCACCCGGATCGCGAGGACGGACCGGCGTTGCAAGCGTGGCCCGGTGCTCGACCGCGCTCTCGTCCTCGACTGCCAGTTCGAAGGCGCGATATGCCTCGGTTCCGCGCAGGGCGAGGATGACGTGCTCGATCCCGGCCTCGTCGACGAGCTCCTCGCGCAGCGTCCTCACCGTGATTTCGGCGGCCTGCGCCAGCGGGAACCCGCCGAGCCCGGTTCCGAGCGCCGGAAAGGCGATGCTGGCCACCCTGAGTTCGCGGGCGCATGCCATCGCGCTCCGAACGGCAGCCTCGATCGCCCACGCGGAGGTACGGCGGTCGTGGTCGAGAGAAACGGCATGAATGACGGCCTTCGCGGCGAGGGTCCCGGCTTCCGTCACCACGGCAGAACCGACCGAAATGGGTCCCTGACGCACGGCGGCGAATTCAATCGCGTCGCCACCGGCACGTTTCAATGCGCCGCCGACACCGGTCGACATCCAGAGCGCGGGGCTGGCCGGGTTCACGATCGCGTCCACCTCGAGGACGCAGATGTCCCCATTCCAGAGTTCCAGGTGCGTCATCCGTACCCTCCCGACAGGAGCGTGCGGACCACCAGCGGCCCGGACGCGGCATGGTACACCCGGGGCAGACGTCGGGCCAGACCTGTCACGACTTCCCATGAGTTCGTGCCGCGAGCCCGCGCAACATCGGCGACGGTGATGACCTCGTCGCCCTGGCTCCCGATGAGCACGAACTCGTCCTCCACCGATACGGGCGTCCCTGGCACGGCCGACACATCGGCCATGACGGCATCCATCGCCACGTTGCCGACCAGCGGAACGCGGTTGCCGCGAACCAGCGCCTCAGCACGGTTGGACAGGGCCCTGGACCAGCCGTCGCCATACCCAATTGGCAGGGTGGCGATCCGGGCTGGTTCGTCGGTCCGATGGGTCGGTCCGTAGCTGATGCCCCACCCGGCCGGGAGGTCCGCCACCCGGACCGGCCGGGCAAGCAGGGACAGCGCCGGCCGCAGGTCCGCTGCTTCCGGTGTCAGCGCTGCGCCGGCCAGCTCGTCGGGAACCAGTCCGTAGACGGCCAGGCCCGGGCGGACGGCACCATACGATTCCACGCCGTCGGACAGCAGCGACCCGCTGGCACGGACGTGGCGACGCGGCATCCGCACGCCGGCGGCCCGGAGGTCCAGCACCGCTTGATCGAACCGTTCGATTTGGCGACGCGTGATCGCCTCATCCTCGGGAGCCTGCAGGTGGGTCCACAAGCCGTCCAGCCGAGTCGCCGATCCATCCTCGACCGCCTGCGCCGCCTCCACGAGCGCCGGACCCATGAATCCGCCACGCCCCAGGCCGGTCTCGACCTCGAGCTGAATCCGCAGGGGCCCGCCCGCAGGCCGGGCATCGAGGGCGGCGAACGTTGCCGAGAGCAGGACCGGATCCCCGGCCGTGATCGTGATTCGTCGGCGGACAGCCTCGCGGATCCACGGTCCGGGAACCGGGTAGAGGACAAGGATCGGACGGCGTATCCCGGCTTTGCGGAGCACCAGCGCCTCGTCGATGGTGGCCACGCAGAATCCGTTCGCGCCAGACGCCGCGAGCGCCCGGGCGACCTCGATCGCCCCGTGGCCATAGGCATCAGCCTTGACGACCGGGAGGACCGGCATGCGGGGACCCGCGAGCGCCCGGATCACGCCCAGGTTGCCGCGAATGGCTTCGAGATCCACCTCGATCCAGGCAGTTCGGGGGAGCGCTGCGGCGGCCGGTGCCGGTGAACCTGCAGGGTTGGCGAACGACCGGCGGGCCTCGACCCTCGGCACGGTCACGATTCCTCCGCGCCGGCAGCCCTGACCACGAACCCGAGGCGCTTGCCGCCGCGCTCGCGGTCCGCGATCACCGCGAGTCGCTTGCGTGCCATCGGAAGCGCATCGCACAGGTCCGACGCGAGGAGACCCGCGTCGCCGAGGCGCTCGCGGACGGCGTCCCCGGCCAGCCCATGGAGGTACACCCCGAGCCGGGCCGCATTGCCGGGCGGCAGGCCCTGGGCCAGCAGCGCCCCCACGATGCCCGCGAGTACGTCGCCGGTACCACCCGTCGCGAGGGCCGGATTTTCGAACGGCGCCACGGACACCCGACCGTCCGGGTCGGCAATCACCGTCCTTGCCCCCTTCAGGACCACGACGTGCCTCCAGCGCGTGGCGGCGTCGCGCGCGGCGGCAACGCGGGCCGTGTCGTCACCCGCGAGGTCACCATCCGCCGTCGACTGCCCGCCCTCACCTGCGCGGAGACGGGCGAACTCCCCCGGGTGCGGGGTCAGGACCGCGGGTCGACTCGAATCCGTCCACCACGACCCCAGCGTTGCCATCGACCGCAGGGCCTCGGCGTCGAGCACGATCGGGGCGGGAACCGCCTCTCCGCAGGAGCCCAGGAGCTGTCGGACGAGCTCCGTCGTCGCCAGACCGGGCCGGAGCCCGGGTCCGAGCACGATCGCGTCATGCTCGTGATCGAGGATCCTGGCGAGCGCCGGATCCGGGTCCAGCTCTTCGACGTCGTCCTCGGGCAGCGCCATCGTGGTCGCCTCAACGACCTTCGCAGCGAACAATGGTTGTAGCGATTCCGGCACGGCGAGCGTCACCAGCCCGGCGCCGGCGCGTCCGGCCGCCCGGCAGACCAGGAGGGCAGCCCCTGCGTAGTCGAGCGATCCGGCGATCACGAGCACCTTGCCGAAGCTTCCCTTGTGGGCACGGGCCGGTCGGTCGGGCAGCAGCCGCGCCGCGATCCGGTCATCGAGGGCCTCGGGCTCGTGCGACGACGGGCCGGCATCCGCGTCGGCATTCCCGGTGGCCCGGGTCGGATCGGGCTGCTCACGAAATCCGAGTTGCCGATCAGCCACCTGGCGGGTCCTCCAGCGAAGCCTCATGCATGGCGCGGATCCGCTCCATCCGGGCAAGAATCTGGCGTTCGCGATCGTCGAGCCGATCGTCAATGTCCGGAGGGAAGAGGTAGCGCCCGCCGGCACGACGGACGCCGAACGCGATCGCAACGGCGTAGTCGGACTCGTGGGAGATCGAGACCGCGATTCGTTCCATCCCGAGCTGCGCCGCGCGCCGCGCGGCTCGTCCGTGCAATCGAACGGCCGGCTGACCGGTCGGCAGCCGCTCGATCTCGATGTCCTTCCAGCCGATTCCTCGCACGCCCAGCCCAAGCACCTTGCTGCAGGCCTCCTTCGCGGCCCATCGACCCGCGAAGGTCTCGGGACGATCGCGGACATAGCGCTGTTCAGCCGACGTCAGAACGCGGCCGCTGAAGCGCGCCCCAAATCGTGCGAGCGATTGGCGAATCCGCTCGACCTTGATGATGTCGATACCCAGCTCCGTCGTCCCGATCGGGACGACGCCGGGCACCATCGCGTCATCCTGCGCTTCGCGCTCGCCGATATCAGGCATCCGGGATGCCTACTCGACCGTTACTGACTTCGCCAGGTTGCGTGGCTGGTCGACATCCGTGCCACGCGCGATCGCCATGTGATAGGCGAACAGCTGGAGGGGGATGATCGCCAGGACCGACGAAATCGATTCGTGGGTCGCGGGCACCCAGGCGACGTAGTCCGCAAACCGCTCGATCTGCGCGTCACCCTCGGTCGCGACGGCGATCACTCGAGCGTCCCTGGCGCGGCCTTCCATCACGTTGCTGATCAGCTTGTCGTAGGTGGACGACTTCGTCGCGATCGCGACGAGCGGACACTCGGCGTCGAGGAGCGAGATCGGACCATGCTTCAGCTCGCCGGCGGCGTAGCCCTCGGCATGCACGTAGCTGATCTCCTTCAGCTTCAGCGCGCCTTCGAGTGCCGCCGGGTACGTCGCGCCACGACCGACAAACATGAACCCTCGCGAGTTCACGTATTGGCGCGCCAGGTCGCGGGAGCGCGACGCATTGGCGTCGAGGGCTCGTTGTGCCGCATCCGGGAGGGCACGCAAGGCGTGGGCGAGTTCGATCTCGGCCGCCTCGGACATCGTCTCCCGGAGCCGTCCGATTGCTGCCGCGAGCACGACGAGCGTCGTGACCTGGGTCACGAATGTCTTGGAAGCCGCGACCGCGATCTCGGGCCCGGCCTGCAGGAACAGCACGGCATCGGCCTCGCGGGTGATCGCGGACCCGACCGTGTTGGTCACGGCGATGATCGTGCAGCCGCGTTCACGGGCGAGCCGGGTCGGAGCGATCGTGTCGGCCGTCTCGCCCGACTGGGTCACGGCGATCACGAGCGTGCTGGCGTCGAGCGGCGGCGGGTTGTAGCGGAACTCGGACCCGACGGTCACGCGGGCCGGCAACCCGGTCCACGCCTCGAGGGCCGAAGCGCCGACCTGGGCGGCGTAGGAGGCCGTGCCGCAGGCCACCAGCTCGATCCGGGTGATTCCACGGAGGACCGGCAGCAATGCGTCGACCTCCGGCACGTGAATGCGGTGGTCGCGACCGACGCGACCGGCGAGCGCCTGCCGGAGCGCGGTCGGCTGCTCGTGGATCTCCTTGAGCATGAAATGCTCAAACCCGCCCTTTTCGGCCACCTCAGGCGACCAGTCGATCAGGGTCTCGGTGCGTTCCCGCAGGGTGCCATGGATGTCGGTGACCAGAACGCCCGTCGGTCGCACGTCGGCGACGTCACCCTCCTCGAGAAAGATGACGCGGTTCGTATGGGCGAGGATCGCCGCAACGTCACTGGCGATGAACGATTCCTCACCATTCAGTCCGACGATCAGGGGCACGTCCTGGCGAGCTCCAACGAGGCGGCCGCGCTCCTCACGATGCATCACCACGATGGCGTACGCGCCCTCGACCCGGCGAAGCATTGCCCGGACGGCGTCCGCGAGATCGCCTTCATATGCCTCCTCCACCAGGTGGGCGAGGGCCTCGGTATCTGTTTCCGAGTCGAGGCGATGGCCGCGGGCCTCGAGACCGTCCCGGAGTTCGCGGAAATTCTCGATGATCCCGTTGTGGATGACCGTGATCTTGCCGGTACAGTCCATGTGGGGATGAGCGTTGAGGTCATTCGGTCGTCCATGGGTCGCCCAGCGTGTGTGTGCGAGACCCATGGCCGCGTGGGGCGTTCGATCGACGAGCGCCGTGGTGAGATTGGCGAGCTTGCCGGCCTTCTTCTCGACGAAGAGGACGCCTTCCTCATCGACCAGGGCGATCCCGGCGGAGTCATACCCGCGGTACTCGAGGCGGCGGAGCCCCTCCATGAGAATGGGACCGGCCTCGCGGGGCCCGGTGTAACCGACGATGCCGCACATCCGTGATCAAGTCCTCAGTCTGTACGCGCCGGCATTGCCGAGCGCTGACTCGCTCGTTGGGATGGGCACCTCGGTCAGTGTAGCCGCTCGGCCGCGACGGCCGCCAACGCGTCGGCCAGTTCCGAGACGATCGCCGCGTCCGGACCCTCGACCATCACCCGAAGGGCGGGTTCGGTCCCGGACGGCCGGATGAGGATCCGGCCGTCTTCGCCGAGACGCTCGCGCGCCGTCGCGATGGCGCGCTGCATGGTCGGGTCCCCCTCCCACTGATCCTTGTGACGCACCGGGACGGCCCGCTGTTGCTGGGGCAGGAGCTCGATCTCGGCGGCGAGGTCGGCCAGGGAGCGGCCGGTCGCGATCATCACACGGAGCACCTCAAGGGCGGTCACGATCCCGTCCCCTGACGTCGTGTGGTCCGCGATGATCACGTGTCCGCTCTTCTCCCCGCCCAGACCGGCCCCGGCGACCTGCATGCCCTCGAGGATGTACTTGTCCCCAACCGGGGTCCGGACCACCGTCCCGCCGGCACGTTCCACCGCCTGCTGCAGACCGCCGTTCGAGAGCACCGAAACCACGAGGGTCCGACCCGCCAGCGCGTCCCTGCCGAGACGCTCGAGGGCGAGAATTCCGAGAACCTGATCTCCGTCGACGACCCGGCCCGTGTGATCGACGGCAATGAGCCGATCAGCGTCGCCGTCGAGGGCAAAGCCGATGTCCGCACCGTGCCCGGCCACGATGGCGGCCAGGCCAGCGGGCTCGGTGGCGCCGCAACCGCGATTGATATTGGTGCCGTCCGGCGCCGCGTTGATGACCTCGACCCGGGCGCCGGTCGCCATCAGGATGCCGGGCGCAAACGCCCCCCCGGACCCATTCGCCGCGTCCAGCACGATCCGCAATCCCGTGCGACCGACCGTGGCGGCGAGGCGCAGCCGCGCTTCGGTATAGGCCGCCACCCGATCCCGCGCATCGATGGTGATGCCGAGATCGTCGTTGCCGACTCCGCCGAGTTCCTCGGTCCGCCAGATGAGCTGCTCGAGTTCATCCTCGACCGGGTCATCCAGTTTCAGGCCGTGCCGATCCAGCACCTTCAGTCCGTTGTCGGCCGCCGGATTGTGCGATGCCGACACCATGATCCCGGCTGCGTACTCGCCGGTCCCGGCCAGGAACGCCAGCGCCGGGGTGGGAACCACGCCGACCTGATGGACATCGGTACCGAGGCTCGTTGCGCCGGCCGTGATCGCGGCGACGAACAGGTCACCGGAGCGTCGGGTGTCCTGCCCGACGACGATCGCCCCGCGTCCCCCGGCGAGACGATGGGCCGTCGCGCGCCCGAGCGCATAGGCGGTCGTTGGTTTGAGGTCGATGTTGGCGACGCCACGAATGCCGTCGGTGCCAAAGAGTCGGGGCACGGTCCTGGGTATCTCCTCAACGCTGCGTCGTGACGAGGGTCAGGGTATGGCGCCCGGGCCCGACGGTCCGATGGTAATCGTCACCGTGATCGGGTTGGGACTCGCGCCGACGAGGGTGAGACCCGTCACCAGGTTTGCCGTGGCGGTGACCTGATGCTCACCGACGTCCAGGCCCGACACGTCGAGGGTGAGAACGACGGTGGATCCCGACAGGCGGTCCAGGTCGGCAACGGACCCGCCGATCGTGACGAGCACGCGATCGATGGACAGGGCATAGGCGCGATCCGCCCGGGCGCCGGCAAGGATGAGTCCGGCGCTGAACGTTCGGGTGGCCGTGACCGGCCGCAGCTTCACGGTCACGCGAACCGAGGCCACGTTCGGGGCCTGGACGCCATCCGGGAGCTGGAGCGGGATATCGACGGTCACATCCGAGGACGCCCCGGTGATGGTGACGGGTGCGGTGTCGGCGAATTCGAGCGGCGCGATGTTGTCGATGTCGCCCTCGACACTGACGACGAGAGGATTGACGCTGAGCGAAGCGACCTCAAACCCGACGGCGGGGTTCCCGACGACCACCGGACGAACCGGAAGCGATCGCGTCTGCCGATCCGTGAAGATGGCGAGGCGCACGCGGACATTGCCCGGATCGAGGTCCACCTGGTGCAGGGGCTCGCCGGCGGCGTCGACCGCCATGAGATCAACCGTGCGATTGATGTCGATGCCGGACGCGTCCACGTTCATCCGCGCCTGCGCCTCGGCCACCCGGGCCACGATCGAGGCCGCCCCGGTCACGGTCGTCTCGGTCGCCGACAGGACCGGCTCCCCGAGATCGAGGCCGGTCGGGACGGGCCCGAGGACCGCCCGTATGGGAACCGTCCGGGTAATCACCGCATCGATCTGGACGGTGATCTGGCGCGGCTCGTAGTCGAGCACCTGGATCCGGGGATCGACGGCCGTGACCCGGACGGCGACGGACGTCCGACCGCCGGTCGGAGCCTCCGTTGACAGGTCGACGACGGCCCGGAAGCTCGAGCTGTCCAGTCGCAGCCCGAGGTCGTCGGGTGCCAGATAGCGAATGCGGCGCACGGCCCCGAGATCTGACAGGATGGTCACGGTCGACGACAGTCCGGTCGTCTCGATCGGGACGGCTCCCTCGAAGAACCGGGCGCTCGACGACACGATCAGGCCGACGTAGAGCAGCGTCGCCAGGGCCACGGCACCGAGCTTGAGCGGCCAGTTATGGAACACCAGTCGGACGGCGCGCCTCACGGCTCGGTCCCGTCACCTTCGGAGCTCCCGGCCGGGCCCCCGGGGGCGACCGGCGACGACGGCCCATCCCCGCCGGCGCCTGTGCCAGATTCGACACCCAAGCCGCGCTCGGACAGTGGCGCAGTCGCGGGCGCAGGCGGCATGGACCCGTCGCCGGGGCGCCGCACATCGTCCTTTCCCAGCACGAAACGCCCGATCCCGGCCAGCGATGGTGCCGACGTCACGCGGTGGGTACCCGGAATGCGTCGGCGCGTGCCGTCGGCGGCAGGATCCAGGAGGCCGCGAATCGCCCGTGCAAGCTGCATCTCGTTGAGGTTTCGAACGATCCGGGCCCGCTCGATCAGGCTGATCTGTCCGTTCTCCTCGGACACGACCACGACCACCGCATCGGTCTGCTCGGTGATCCCGAGCGCCGCACGGTGGCGCGTACCGAAGCGTTCCGTGGGCACGGTCGTCTCGGTCAACGGCAGCAAGGCGCCTGCCGCAAGGATCGCGGAGCCGCGCACGATCACCGCCCCATCGTGCAGCTCTGTCCGCGGCATGAAGATGGTCCTGAGCAGGTCCACGGACAGGTCCCCGTGGATCATGACGCCCGATTCGGCGATCTCCTCGAGGCCGGTGTCGCGCTCGAGCACGATCAGGGCGCCGTGTCCATCGCGCGAGAGGAGCGAGGCCGTCCGCGCGACCACGGCCGCCACGTGTTCCGCAGCCGCGTTCTCACTGGGAAACAGCCAGGCGAGCGAACCCACCCGGCCGATGCGCTCAAGCGCTCGCCGGAGCTCGGGCTGGAAGACGACGACCAGGGCAAACAGGCCGACGACGGCTCCGGCCTGCAGGATCTGGGTCAGGAGCCGCAGCGTGAGCGCCTGCGCGGCGAAGTAGACGACGAACAACACGCTCACGCCGATCACAAGGCGCACCGCGCGGGTTCCTCGGATCAGGCTGAACAGCCAGTAGATCAGGAGCGCGGTGATCCCGATGTCGAGCAATGTCGTTGGTCGAACCTGATCGAGGATCGACGCGAGGACCTGCGGCATCGTTCCGCGAGTGTAGCATCGCGACAGGCGGATTCCCGGGCTCCCGCGAGGACTGGTTCCGGGAGGTCAGGGCCTCGGCCGGCGACAGTCGGTCATGCCCGTGTTAGAGATCCCGAGCCTTCGCGGGACGGTCCCAGTCCATGGTGGCGAGTGAACGCATCGATCGCCGCCGCGTCGGCTTCGTTCGCGTCAAGTTCGGCAAGCCGGCGAAGCAGCAGCACCTTCTCGCGGGCCAGCCCGGTCCAGCCTCTGGCCGCCTGGTTCGCGGCCAATTCGAGTTGGACGGCCGAATCGGCCGGGTCGATGGTCAGCATGATCAGGCACGCGTCCAGCGCGGCGTCGAGTCGCCCGGCCTCGCGTTCGGCGACCGCGATCGACAGCAAGAGCGCCCGAGCCGAGGATGTGTTGCCGGCCGCGAGCAGGACCTCCGCCTCGACCCGCGCACCGACGGCATCGATCGGTGCCTCGATGGTCGTGGCCGACCCCTCCCCCGCTCCATCGCCGATCAGGCCCGCAGCGTGGGTTCCCGGCGATCCCAGATACCGTGTCGCCCGGACGAGGGCGTCGGCGGCACCCGGGTCGCCTGCGAGCTCGGAGAGCTGACCGGCGATCCGCTCCAGGGCCTCGCGACGCGGTCGTGATTCGGCGATATCCAGGGCCGCACAGGCGGCATCGCACGCTTCGGGGAGTCGCCCGGCGTGTTCGAGGACCTCCGCGAGTCGCTCGAGGTCCAGGGCGGCATCCAGCGGACGATGCAGTCCCAGCAGGACCGTTGCGCGTCCCCTGAGCGCGGTCTCGTCTTCCGGGGATCGCCGGAGGGCGGCACCGTAGGCGCGTTCAGCTGCATCGTGGCGACCGAGGCGGATCAGGACGTCGCCGAGACTCGTATAGGGCAGCGCCCTGTCGGGAGCGATCGCCACGGCGGCCTCGTACCACGTCACCGCCGCCTCGAGACGGCCGCGCGCAGCCGCGACATGGCCCCGCCGGAGTGCATCCTTGTATTGCTCGAAGAGGATCCGGCTCATGGCGCGTCGCTCGTCCCTGGGTCGACCTCGGCGATCTCAGGATCACTCGGCGGTGCCAGCAGCTCGACCAGCAGACCCTTCTGGACGTGAAGGCGGTTCTCCGACTGCGCAAAAATCAGGCTCTGCGGGCCGTCCATCACCTCGGAGGTGATCTCTTCATCCCGATGCGCCGGAAGGCAATGCATCACCCGGACCGACGGTCCGGCGACATCGATGAGGCCGCGATTGACCTGATATGCGGCGAACACCGCTCGTCGCACCTCGGCCTCGGATTCCTGGCCCATCGACGTCCACGCGTCCGTATAGATGATGTCGGCACCGCTGACGGTGCTCCGCGGATCGTGGCCGATTTCGACGTGACCGCCGTTGTGGGCGGCGATGCGAGTCGCCGCCGCCACGACGGTCGGATCTGGCGCGTATCCGGGCGGATGGGCAAGGCGCACGGTTGCACCCTGACCCGCCAGCACGAGTGCGAGTGAGTGGAACACGTTGTTCCCGTCCCCGACGAACGCGACAACCCGTCCCTCGAGCGCTCCGAAGGCCTCCTGGATCGTGAACACGTCGGCCAGGGCCTGACACGGGTGCTCGTGAAGCGTCAGCGCATTGATCACGGGGATCGATGCTCGATCCGCGAATTCCACGGCGACCTCGTGCAGACCCGTGCGAATGACGATGGCATCGACGAACCCCTCGAGGTTGCGCGCGACGTCGGCGATCGATTCGCGAACGCCCCAGCCGACGCCGCCCGATGTCAACTGGATCGCCGCTCCGCCGAGTTGCACCATGCCCGCCTCGAACGTCACGCGGGTACGCAGGGACGGCCGTTCGAACAGCATCGCCACGGTCCGGCGGACCAGCATCGGCCGGGCGTGGTGCCGGCCCTGTGCAAACTCCGCCTTCAGCGCCGCGGCCGTCGCGAAGACACGCCGTACTTCAGAGGGGTCGAGGTCCGCCGCGCTGATGAGGTCGCGGCCGCGAAGGGCGCCCGGCGCCGCGATGGACGGTGGCCTGCTTGCGGGCACGGCGTCCCGTCCCCCAATCAGCGCTTCGTGTACTGGGGTGCCTTGCGAGCTCGTTTGAGGCCGAATTTCTTGCGCTCCTTCATCCGCGGATCGCGGGTGAGCAGCCCGGCCTGCCGAAGCGACAGCCGATATTCGGGCTCGAGCTCCAGCAGCGCCCGTGCGATGCCGTGGCGGATGGCGCCGGCCTGTCCCGTGACCCCGCCTCCCTCGACCTTGATCATCGCGTTGAAGCGCCCGTCCGTACCGGTGACGTGGAAGGGCATCCGGAGATCACTCTCGTCGATCGCGTTGCCGAAATGCTCGACCAGCGAGCGCCCGTTCACGACGATTTCACCGTCACCGGGCATCAGCCGGACGCGCGCGATGGCGGTCTTGCGCCGACCTGTCCCGGAGTTGAACAGCGTGGGGGTAGACATGAAATGGCTCCTCCGTCAGGCGAGCGGCTCAGGCCGCTGGGCCTGATGCGGATGGTCGGATCCCGCGTAGATCTTCAGTTTCCGGAGTTGCTGGGCCCCCAGCCGGTTGTGCGGCATCATGCCCTTCACGGCACGACGCAGCACTTCCTCGGGCCGTCGCTCGAGCAGCTTCCCGAGCGACTCCTCCTTGAACCCCTGCGGATGACCGCTGTGGCGCGCGTAGGACTTGCTGGACAGCTTGTCGCGACTCACGGCCACCTTGGAGGCGTTGAGGATGATGACGTGGTCGCCCGTGTCCAGGTGGGCCGTGTAGGTGGGTTTGTTCTTCCCGGACAGGACGCGCGCTACCTGGGTCGCGATGCGGCCCAGCGTCTGACCCGTCGCGTCAACGACGAACCATCGTCGCTCGATCTCGCTTTCCCGGGCCGTATAGGTCTTGGCGTTCATCGTTCCTCGTGTTCTCCGCTCGTTCGCCCCGACGGCCGTCCCAGGACGACACGCCGAAGGCTGAGTCCTCTGGCCGGAGCGGCTACTCCGCCAAAGGCCGGTCGCCGATCGGCGAGTGCCGCTGCGACCGCAGTTTCTTCAATTGTTCCCTTCCCAACCCGGAGAAGGGCGGCGACCATGCGCCGGACCATCCCTCGCAGGAAGGCGTCGGCCCGGACGTCGATCGTGATCGTATGCCCATCCCGCCGAACCCGAACATGATGTACGTTCCGGACCGGCTGCGGATCGGACCCGCCGAAGGCGCTGAAGTCGCGCCGGCCGACGAAGGCCTGCGCGGCTCGGGCCATCGCATCCGTGTCCAGTCTGTTCCGCACCCAGAGCGCCGTGCGCTCTCGGAGCGGGCTCCGCGGTCCGTTCCAGACGGTGTAGCGGTACTCCCGATACCGCGCCGCGTAGCGAGGATGGAAGCCCCGAGCCGTCCGTCGAAGGTCGCGAATCGCGACATCCGGCGGAAGCAGCGCGTTGATGGCTTCGGCCAGCGCCGCCGCCTGGAGCCTGCCCGAGTAGGTGAATGCGATCACCTGCCCTGACGCATGGACCCCTGCGTCGGTCCGGCCTGCGCTGTCGACCGGGAGTCGGGCTCCACCTGACAGGCGGGCCAACGCGATCTCCAGCACCCCCTGGACCGTCCGTGCTCCAGGTTGAATCTGGAACCCGGCGAATTCCGTGCCGTCATATTCAGCCCGTGCCCGATAGCGCACGGGGACACCCTCTCGGGCATCAGGGTTCACGCCCCTGCGGGCGTTCATGTCTACGGTCAGACCAACTCGATCTGAACCATCTCGGCCGCATCGCCCGATCGCAGGCCGATCTTCACGATCCGGGTGAACCCGGACGTTCGATCGGCGTACTTGGGAGCGATCTCGTCGAACAGTTTGGTGACGACGAGTGGTTCGTTCGGGAATGCCGAAACGACCATTCGTCGGGCCGCGAGGTCGCCTCGCTTGGCCAGCGTGATCATGTGCTCAACGCGGCCCTGGACTTCCTTGGCCTTGGCCTCGGTCGTCTTCACGCGCTCGTACCGGAGGATCGATACGGTCAGGTTCTTGAACAGGGCCATGCGGGGCCCGGTCTTGCGGCTGAGCTTACGGCCGTCGATTCGGTGCGCCATGTCAGGCGTCCTCGCCCTCGAACGGGACATCGGCGTCGTCGCCGTCAGCCTCGTCCTCGAACGTGCTCGGCTCGCTCTCCGGGAGAATGAAGCCGCGCATCGTCAGGCGCTCCTTCATTTCGTCGAGTGACTTCTTCCCGAAGTTCCGCATCCGCAGGAGATCGTCGTCCTTCAGCTGGAGCAGCTGCCCTACCTTGACGATGTTGTTCCGCTTGAGGGAGTTGTACGCCCGCATCGGCAGGTCGAGCTCCTCGATGGGCATGTCCAGCATGTTCGGAGGAAGCTGCGGCACGCCGGCTGCGCCGCGATCGTCGTGGAGCGGCACCTGACCAATGGTGACGAAGGGACGGAACTGATCCATCAGCATCTGCGCGGAACGGCTGAGCGCCTCCTCCGGGCTGAGGCTTCCGTCCGTCTCGATCTCGATGGTGAGCTTGTCGAAGTTGGTCACCTGCCCGACGCGCATGCTCTCGACCCAGTAGTTGACCTTCCGGACCGGGGCGAAGATCGCGTCGACCGCGATGACACCGATCGGCAGGGCTTCCGCCCGCTCCGCGCCGAGATACCCGACGCCGCGTTCGACGGTGAGGTCCATCTCAATGGTCACGTCGTCCGCGTCGAGCGTCATCAGGACGAGTTCCGGATTCACGATCTCGACATCGGCGGATTCAACGAGGTCGGCCGCGAGCACCGGTCCCGCCCCGCTCTTGTTGAGTCGGAGCTGCACCGGATGGGTCGCAAAACTCTTCAGGCGGAGCTTCTTGACGTTGAGAACGATCTGGGTGACGTCTTCCTTCACCCCGGGGATCGTCGAGAACTCCTGGTAGACGTCACGGATCTGGATCGACGTCACGGCAGCGCCCTCGAGGGACGACAGGAGTACACGGCGAAGCGCGTTTCCGAGGGTGACGCCGTAGCCTGCCTGGAGCGGGCCGGCCTCGTACTTGCCGTACGTGCCGACTTCCTCGACGGGCTCGATCTGCGGGCTCTCGACTTCAATCATGGGATGGGGTTACCTCGAGTAGAACTCGACCACGAGCTGCTCGTTGAGATCGAGCGGCATTTGGTCGCGTCGGGGAAGGCTCAGGACGCTGCCGGCCAGACGGGCCGGCTCAATGCCGAGCCACTCGGGCGCCTGATGTGAGCGAAGTGTTTCCTTGGCATTCTTGAACGGCTCGAGTTCACGACGAGACGCACGCACCTCGATCCGATCACCCGGCTTGGTGACGTAGGAAGGGATGTCCGTCGGGACGCCGTTGACGGTGAAATGGCCGTGCGTCACCAGTTGGCGCGCCTGGGCGCGGGACGACGCGAAGCCGAGGCGGAAGACCACATTGTCCAGCCGCGTCTCGAGGCACCTGAGGAGGTTCTCGCCGGTCACGCCGTCCTGGTGCTCGGCGACCACGAAGTAGTTGTGGAATTGCCGCTCGAGCACGGAGTAGACCCGTCGGACCTTCTGCTTCTCGCGCAGCTGGATCCCGAAGTCGCCCATCTTGCGACGGCGTACGCCGTGCTGGCCGGGCGGACTCGGGCGGCGCTCAAAGGCACACTTCTTGGAATAGCACCGGGTGCCCTTCAGGAAGAGCTTGGCGCCCTCCCGACGGCACAGGCGGCAGACGGCTTCGGTGTATCTGGCCATTCGTTCCTGTCTCCGCTCAGACCCGGCGCCGCTTG
The DNA here is from genome assembly GCA_040389445.1 of Chloroflexota bacterium. Taxonomy (GTDB): domain Bacteria; phylum Chloroflexota; class Limnocylindria; order Limnocylindrales; family CSP1-4; genus UBA5189. The sequence goes on along the minus strand of JAZJZX010000012.1, from coordinate 46,925 downwards.
GGCGGGCGGCATCCGTTGTGCGGGATTGGCGTCACGTCCGTGATCGCCGTGACCTCAAGACCGGCGGTCTGGAGCGAGCGGACTGCCTGCTCGCGACCGGCGCCCGGACCCTTCACGTAGACCTCGACCTGGCGCATGCCGTGCTCCATCGCCTTGCGGGCAGCGATCTCGGCCGACATGGCGGCCGCGTACGGCGTGCTCTTGCGGGAGCCCTTGAAACCGGCCACGCCGGCCGAACCCCAGCTGATCACGGCACCCGACAGGTCCGTGATCGTGATGATCGTGTTGTTGAACGTCGCCTGGACGTGGACGTGCCCCTGGGGCACGTTCTTCTTTTCCCGGCGCCGTTGCTTGACGGCCCGCTTCCGTTCAGCCATGCGTTTCGAAGTCCCTCGTTGCTACTTGGTGGCCTTGCGACGCGCGCCGACCGTCTTCTTCGGTCCGCGCCGCTGCCGGGCGTTGGTCTTGGTTCGCTGGCCGCGCACCGGCAGGTTCCGCCGATGGCGGAGGCCCCGGTATGAGCCGATCTCGATCAGGCGCTTCACGTTGAGGGCCACCTCGCGGCGGAGGTCACCTTCGACCTTGAAGCGGCGGTCGATGAGTTCCCGCAGCCGGTTGACCTGCTCTTCCGTCAGATCGCGGACCCGGGTATCTCCGTTGACGTTCGTCTGTGTCAGGATCTTCTGCGAGGTGGGCAGGCCGATCCCGAAGATGTAGGTGAGTGCCACCTCCACGCGCTTCTCACGCGGGATGTCGATGCCGGCGATGCGTGCCATCGGTCTGCTTACCCCTGCCGTTGCTTGTGCTTCGGGTTCGTGCAGATGACCATCACGGTTCCATGGCGGCGAATCACCTTGCAGTTGTCGCAGCGCGCCTTGATGGAGGCTCTGACTTTCAACGGATCCTCGGTCTTGGAGGCTGCCCAGGCAGCCGGACGATGATGATTACTTCAGTCGGTACGTGATACGACCGCGGGTCAGGTCGTACGGAGATAGTTCGACCCGAACACGGTCCCCCGGCAGAATTCGGATGAAGTTCATCCGAAGCTTGCCGGAGATGTGGGCCAGCACCCGGTGACCGTTCTCAAGTTCGATGGCGAACATGGTGTTTGGGAGCGGCTCAAGAACCGTTCCCTCTACTTCGATCGCGTCTCGCTTGGCCACGGGCGGTGCTGCGTCCCTTTCTCACGGCGAGTGCCGGCCCGGCGGGCCGACACACGAACGCGTAGCGTATCAGAAATAGTCTGACTCGAGCAAGCCCGAGTCAGACAGTCGTCAGGATCTCCGGACCGTGCTCGGTTACGGCAATGGTGTGCTCGAAATGTGCGGCGAGCGACCCATCCGCGGTGACCACCGTCCAGTGGTCCGGCATCACCTGGACTTCGCCGCCTCCCAGGGTGAACATCGGCTCGATCGCCAGGCACATGCCGGGTTGCAGTTCCATGCCCCGATATCCGGTCCGATAGTTCGGAATCTGCGGATCCTGATGCATCTCGGTCCCGATCCCGTGACCGACGAACTGGCGCACGATGCCGTACCCGGCCTGCGTCCCGATGTCCTCGACGGCGGCCGAGATGTCGCCGACCCGCCCGCCCGATCTCGCCGCGGCAATGCCGGCCATCATCGCAAGCTGCGTCGCCGTGACCAGGTCCTGGACCTCGGCTGTGGCCGCGCCGACGATGAAGGTCCGGGCCGCATCGCCGTGCCACCCGTCCACGATGGCCCCCACGTCCACGGAGACGATCTGACCCTCACGGATCAGGCGATCGCCCGGGATGCCGTGCACGACCTCGGTGTCCAGGGAGATACAGGTGCTGGCCGGAAACGCGTTCGGGCCCCGCCCGTACTTTCCGCCGCCGAGGTAGCCCTTGAAGGAAGGCGTGCCGCCCGCCGCACGAATGTGCTGCTCCGCCAGTCTGTCCAGGTGACCGGTGGACACCCCCGGCTTGAGCTCGGATTCGATCAGGGCGAGGACCTCCGCGACGACGCGTCCGGCGACCCGCATCTTGTCGATCTCCCGCCTTGACTTGCGTGACACCATGGCCGTTCAGGCCCTGCCGGCCGGTGCCGGATCCAGCTCTCCGAACCCGAGCGCCGCAAGCAGTCCGGCGGACACTTCAGGGATCGGGCGTCGACCGTCGACGATTCGAAGGGCGGATGTCCGCCGGTAGTGGGCCTCGACATCCGAGAGATCATCCAGGGTGCCGCTGAGCCGGGCGCGAATGGTGGCTGGCGTGTCGTCGGCGCGCTGGATGAGCGGCGACCCGTCAACATCGCAGATGCCCGCGACGCGGGGCGGGTTCAACCGCACGTGGAACAGGTGCCCCGCGGACTCGCAAACGCGCCGCCCGGACAGGCGCTCGACGAGATCCTCGGGCGGCACGTCGATGAGGAGTGCGGCGTTCACCGCGGTGCCGTGCGAGGCGAGGAACGCATCGAGGGATGCGGCCTGGACGGCCGTCCGCGGGAATCCGTCGAGGATGGCCCCGACCAGGGCGTCGGGATGCCCGAGACGCTCCTCGAGCATGCGGATGGTGACCTCATCGGGCACCAATTGACCGGCGTCCATGTAGGTCCTGGCCTCGAGGCCGACGGGCGTGGCGTTGCGGATCGCGGCACGAAAGAGGTCACCCGTTGCGATGTGCGGGATCCCGAGGCGGTCCCGAAGCACCGCCGCCTGCGTGCCCTTCCCGGCGCCTGGGGCGCCGAGCAGCACGACGATGATCACCGGATGAAGCCCTCGTAGTTGCGCATCATCAGTTGCGCCTCGATCTGCTTCATGGTTTCGACCACGACCGACACGACGATCAGGAGTCCCGTACCACCGAGGGCGAAGCCCTGGAGCGATGGGTCCAGGACACCCGCGAGCACCGGAGCCACGGCCACGGTCCCGAGGAACAGCGCCCCGGCGATGGTGATCCGCGACACGACCCGGGCGAGGTAATCCTGGGTCGGGCGGCCGGGCCGAATGCCGGGAATGAAGCCGCCGTTCTTGCGCAGCTGTTCCGCGGTCTCGTCCGGCTTGAAGGTGAACGCCGTGTAGAAGTAGGTGAATCCGATGGTGAGCAGGAAGTACATGAGCGCGTACTGGGGCGTCGTCGAAGACAGGAAGTTGGCGATGGCCGTGGCCACGTCCCTGACGCCCTGCACGGCCGAATACGAGAAGTACAGGGCCAGCTGGGCCGGGAACTGCAGGATCGACACGGCAAAGATGATCGGAATGACGCCGGCGAGGTTGACCCGGAGGGGCAGGAAGGTCTGCCCTCCCTGGTACATCCGCCGCCCGCGGACGCGGCTCGCGTACTGGACGGGGATGCGGCGCTGGCCCTCCTGGATGTAGATGATCACCGCCACGGCAACGATCGCCAGCAGGGCGAACAGGACGACGTCCCGGATTTGCTGGCCGCTCCCGAGCAGGCCGGTGACGGCTGCGGGCGCACGGCTGACGATGCCGGCGAAGATGATGAAGCTGATGCCGTTGCCGATCCCCTTCTCGGTGATCAGCTCGCCGAGCCACATGAGGACGACAGCGCCGGCGACCATCGAGACCATCTGCACCCACGACATCGCGTTGCCAAGCCCGAACCCGCCGATGATGATTCCGTCCGCGTTCAGCGCAGACAGAATCCCGAATGCCTGCAGGAACGCCATCGGGATCGTCAGGTAGCGGGTGTACTGGTTGAGCTTCTGGCGTCCGTACTCGCCCTCGCGACTCAGCGCCTGGAGCGAGGGGATGACCCCCTGCATGAGTTGCATGATGATCGAGGCGTTGATGTACGGGTTCATCGCCAGGCCGACGACGGACAGCTGGGACAGACCGCCGCCCGCGAACAGGTCGATGATCCCGAATGCGGAGTTCCTCTCGAAGAATGCCGCCAGCTGGGCACGGTCGACGCCCGGAAGCGGGACCTGCGCGAGGAGCCGGTAGACCACGAGGATCCCCAGGACGAACAGCAGTCGTCGCCGGATATCCGGCGCGCGAAAGGCGTTGAGCAGGGACTCAAACACGGTCAGGCGTCCGCCGTGTCGCTCGCGAGATCCTCGTCCGCAACGGCACCGTCGGCTGGGGCGTCAGACGGCGCCGCGACGACCGGAGCGCCCGCGTCCCCGGGGTTCTCGTCCGTAACGTTCGCGACGACATCCGTTGCGACGTCCGCATCGATGCCCAGGCCGAGCGCCTGGAGCGGGCGGGTCGGAACCTCGAGCAGCGAGACAGAACCTCCGGCTGCCTCGATCTTCGTTCGCGCCGACGCGCTGACGGCGTCGGCAACGACGAACAGGGCGACGGACACGTCACCATGCCCCAGGATCTTCATCGGCTTGTTCAGGCTGCGGACCAGCCCGGCGGCGCGGAGGATCTCCTGGTTGACGGTGATCGGCGCAGGTGTTGCCTTGGCCTTCTTCGTGCCGGGCATCTCACCGCTCTCGAGGACCCCGAGGTCCACGAGTCGGCTGATGGCGCCAACGTTGACGATCTCGTAGTCGATCTTGAAGGGATTGCGGAAGCCCCGCAGCTTGGGAATTCGGACGTGCAGGGGTGTCTGGCCACCTTCGAACCAGGCGGGAATCGAGCCGCCGGCCCGGGACTTCTGGCCCTTGGTGCCGCGGCCCGCGGTCTTTCCCTGGCCGGCCGCAATGCCGCGACCGACCCGCCGCTTCCTGGTGTGGGAGCCCGGCGCAGGCCGGAGGTCGTGGAGCTTCATGACTTCTCCTGGGCGTCGGGGGCAACGCCTGCCGCGGGATGCTCCTCGACCGATACGAGGAATCTGACCTGACGGACCATGCCGCGAGTGGCCTCGTTGTCCACGACGTCGACGCTGCTGCCGATCCCGTGAAGACCGAGGGCCTTGATGGTGGCCCGGTTGCGCGCGATGTGCCCGATCGTGCTCTTGACCTGGGTGATGTGCAGATTACCGGCCACGGTTCACCTCCCCGGCGGGCTGCCCGGCGATTCGGCTCCGCAGGACGATCCCGCGTCGCGCACCGAGTTCCTCGGCAGAGTGCAGACCCCGCAGCGCCTCGAGCGTCGCGCGCGTCACGTTGACCGGGTTCGTGGACCCATGGACCTTCGACAGGATGTCCCGGATGCCCGCGGACTCGACCACGGCTCGAACGGAACCACCGGCGATGACGCCGGTGCCCTGCGAGGCCGGCTTCAGCAGCACGCTGCTGGCCGAGAACTCGTACCGGATCTCGTGCGGGATCGTCGTTCCGACCATCGGGATCTTGATGAGGTGCTTCTTCGCGTCCTCGACGCCCTTCCGGATGGCCTCCGGGACTTCGCCCGCCTTGCCGAGCCCCACGCCGACGTGGCCGGCGCCGTCGCCGACCACGATGACCGCGCTGAAGCTGAAGCGTCGGCCGCCCTTGACGACCTTTGCCACGCGATTGATCTGGACGACGCGCTCCTCGAGCGCGAGCTTGTTGGGATCGATCCGTGCCACGTCAGCTCCTTAGAAGTCGAGTCCGGCCTTGCGGGCCGCTTCGGCGAGCGATTTGACGCGCCCGTGATATCGATAGCCGGCTCGGTCAAAAACGACTCGCTCCACCCCTGCGGACTTCGCCCGCGTGGCGAGGAGCTGGCCGACGGCGGCCGCCTCCTGCGTCTTCGTTCCCGTGCCGGAGCGAAGCTCCTGCTCCAGGGACGAGGCCGCAGCAAGGGTCTTGCCCGTCGAATCGTCGATGACCTGCGCGTAGATGTGATTCAGGCTGCGGAAGACCGCAAGGCGCGGCCGCTCAGGACCCCCCTCCAGATGGAGGCGGATCCGTTCGTGGCGCTTTTGGCGTGCGGCGCCGCGGCTGGCGAGCTGCGTCATCCCTGTCGTCCTCTGATGTCTACTTCTTCCCGCCGACCTTGCCGGCCTTGCCGGCCTTGCGGCGGATCACCTCACCGGCGTACCGCACGCCCTTGCCCTTGTACGGCTCGGGCTTGCGGCTGGCGCGGACCTTGGCCGCAACCTGGCCGACGAGTTCCTTGTCGATGCCCACGACAGCGAGCTTCGTGGGTGTTTCGACGTCGAAGCTGATGCCCTCGGGCGGATCGATCTCCACGAGGTGGCTGTATCCCAGGCTGAGCTGGAGCTTCCGTCCGACGAGGACGGCACGATAGCCGACGCCGGTGATCTCGAGGCCCTTGCGGTACCCCGTGGTCACGCCGACGATCATGTTGTTGACCAGCGTGCGCGTGAGCCCGTGCAGCTGCTTGTGCATCTTCTGCTCGGTCGGACGCGCGACGACGAGCGTCTCTTCCTCGCGACGCACCAGCATGTCCGGGTGGAGTGTTCGGCTCAGCGTGCCCCTGGGCCCGTTCACCGTGACACTCGGGCCGTCGATGGTGACATCGACTCCGGCCGGCACGGCGATGGGGAGGCGACCAATTCGTGACATCGTCCGCCTACCAGACGTACGCCAGGACTTCGCCGCCGAGCTCGGCCTTGCGGGCCTGCGCGCCGGTCATGATCCCCTGGCTCGTGCTGACGATGACGATGCCGAGGCCCCCGAGAACACGCGGGATGTCGGTCTTGCCCGCGTAGACACGCAGGCCGGGCTTGCTGATGCGCTTCAGCCCGGAAACGACCGGCACCTTGCCGTCCACGTACCGCAGGGTCACCTTGATGACCGTGCCGGGACCCGCCTGCTCTTCGGTCCAGTCGGCGATGAAGCCCTCGGACTTGAGGATGCGGGCAATCTCACGCTTCGTCCGCGACGCGGGGACGGCCACCTCGAGATGGCGCGCCCGCGAGGCATTGCGAACACGCGTGAGCATGTCCGCGATCGGATCAGAAATGTTCATCGGCTTCCTACCAGCTCGACTTCGTGACGCCCGGCAGCTCGCCGACGAGGGCGCGCTCCCGGAAGCAGATCCGGCACAGGGCGAATCGGCGCATGAATGCCCGCGGACGCCCGCAGACCGTGCACCGGTGATATCCGCGAACCGGGAACTTCGGGGTTCGCTTCGCCTTGGCGATCATCGACTTCTTGGCCATGGTCTCCTCCCCGCCTACGAGGCGAACGGCAGGCCGAGGAGTTCCAGCAGGCGCCGGGATTCCTCGTCCGTCTTTGCCGTTGTCACAATCGTGATCTCCAGCCCTCGGAGACGGTCCACCTTGTCGTAATCGACCTCAGGGAACGCGATCTGCTCCTTGAGCCCGATGGTGTAATTGCCCCTTCCGTCAAAGGATCGTCCGGGGATCCCGCGGAAGTCGCGGATACGAGGGAGCGCAAGGAGCGAGAACCGCTCCAGGAAGTCCCACATGCGCTGACCCCGCAGGGTCACCTTCAAGCCGATCGGATTGCCCGTCCGCACGCGGAACTGGGCGATCGAACGCTTCGCGCGGGTCACGATCGGCTTCTGGCCCGTGATCTGTGCAAGGTCCCGGGCGGCCGCGTCGACCGCCTTGGCGTTGGTCAACGCCTCGCCCAGGCCGATGTTGACGACGATCTTCTCGAGGTGCGGGACCTCCATCGGGTTCGCATACTCGAACTGCTTCTGCAAACCGGGCACGACGTCCGCCTGGTACCGATCGCGGAGGTTGCTCGTGATCATGCCGTCACCTCCACGGCCTTGCCGCAATGGCTGCAGACACGGACGCGATGGCCGTCCTCGAGCGTCGAATGGCCGATCCTCGTCGGGAGGTCGCAGCTCGGACAGACCAGCATCACCTTCGACACATCGAGCGGCATCGCGATCTCGAGGATCCCGCCCTGCTGGACCTTGGGCACGCGGTCCGTGCGGCCTGCACTCTGGCGAGGCTTGGTGTGGCGCTTGGCGATGTTGAGACCCTCGACGACGACCGCCGTCCCGCTGGTGTTGGTCCCACGGCGGAACGGCACGCGCAACGCGGTTGCGCTGGCGGTGCGACGAATGACCTTCTCAACCTTGCCGCGCTTGCCGGCGTCCTTGCCGGCAAGCACCACGACCGTGTCCCCGCGACGGATCTCGGGGACCCGAGTCGGACGGCCGTGCTCGTAGACCCGCGCCATCACAGCACCTCCGGGGCGAGCGAGACGATCTTCATGTAGTTGCGGTCACGCAGTTCGCGCGCCACCGGGCCGAAGATCCGGGTCCCGCGAGGATTCCCCTGGTTGTTGATCAGGACCGCTGCGTTCTCATCGAACCGGATGTAGCTCCCGTCCGGACGGCCGTATTCCTTGGCCGTACGAACGACGACCGCCCGAACAACGTCGCCCTTCTTGACGGCAGCGTTCGGAATGGCCTGCTTGACGCTCGCGATGATGACGTCACCGACGCCGGCCGTGGTCTTGAGCGACCGGCCGATCACGCGGATGCACTGGATCGTCCGGGCGCCCGTGTTGTCGGCCACCTTGAGACGGGACTGGGGCTGAATCACGCTTCCTCCCCGGGCGCTTCGACGGTGTCGGAAGTATCGGTAGCGGTCTCGGCGGTGGACTCCTGGCGAGTCCGGCCCGGATGGGCCGCGCCATGGATGGCCTCGGTCACGGCGGTTTCCTCACCGACCATGTCCGCGACCGAGCCGTGATCGCCCGCGCGCTGGATGACTCGAATGAGGCGCCATCGCTTGGTTGCCGACAGGGGCCGCGACTCCTCGATGAGCACCGTGTCGCCCACGTGGGCGTCGTTGGTCTCGTCATGGGCCTTGAACTTGGTCGACAATCGAATGACGCGCTTGTAGAGCCGATGCCGGGTCAGCCGCTCGACGGACACGACGATCGTCTTGTCCATCTTGTCGCTGACGACCCGTCCGGTCTTCGTCTTGCGCTGGCCCCGCTCGGGCACGGTGGGTGCATGCATCATGGAATTCCTCACGCCGACTTCCGGGCGGCGTAGACCGTCCGCGGGGTGAGCCGTTCGCGCTGGACCGTCAGGATCCGGGCGATCCGGCGTCGGGTCTGCGGGATCGTGCTCGTGTCATTCAGTTGCCGGGTGGACAGGGCGAACCGGGCACTCCAGAGGTCCTGCTTCGCATCGCGAAGGGCCTGCTCGAGCTCCGTGTCCGACAGCTCCCGAACCTTGCCGATGTCAGTCATCGGTTCCCTCCGTCACGGCGGACTCCTTGACGACGACGCGCGTCGCCACGGGCAGCTTGTGGCTGGCCAGGCGCATCGCCTCGCGTGCCTCGTCATGGCCCACGCCTGCCATCTCGAACAGGATGCGACCGGGCTTGACGACCGCGACCCAGTGGTCCGGCGCGCCCTTGCCCGAGCCCATCCGCGTCTCGGCGGGCTTCTTGGTCACCGGCTTGTCGGGGAAGACCCGGATCCAGATCTTGCCGCCGCGCTTGACCGAGCGGGTCATGGCGCGTCGGGCCGCCTCGATCTGTCGACTCGTGATCCAGGCCGGCTCGAGGGTCGCCAGGCCGTATTCGCCGAAGGCGACGAAATGGCCGCCCTTGGCCTGCCCGGACATGCGGCCTCGCATGACCTTGCGGTGCTTGACTCGTCGGGGAAGCAGCATCGGCTAGACCCCCTGTCCGACGATCACGGACGGAGCGATCGGTGGCCGCTCCGGTGCGATGTCGCCCCGGTAGATCCAGACCTTGACGCCGATCCGGCCGTAGGTCGTGTGGGCATGGACCTGGCCGTAGCTGATGTCCGCTCGGAGCGTACCGAGCGGAATGCGCCCTTCCTTGTCCCACTCGCGTCGACCCATCTCGGCGCCACCGAGACGGCCCGAGACCATGATCTTGACGCCCTTGGCACCAGCCTTCATCGATCGCTGAATCGACTGCTTGATCGCCTTCTTGAAGGCGATCCGGCGACTCAGCTGCTGGCTGATGTTCATCGCAACCAGGTAGGCGTCAAGCTCGGGCTGGCGAATCTCCTTGATCTCCAGCTTGACCTTGCGCTTGGTCAGCGCGCCGATCTGCTGGCGGAGGATCTCGACGTTCTGGCCGCCCTTCCCGATCACGATGCCCGGCTTCGCCGTGTGCACCGTCACGGTGACCTGACCAAAGTTCCGCTCGATCTCGAGCCCGCTGACGCTCGCGTTGGCGAGCCGCGCGCTGACGAGCTTGCGGATCGTGATGTCCTCCTGGAGGAGGGATGTGTATTCCTTGTCGTGGTACCACTTGGCGGTCCACGTTCGTGTCACCCCGAGGCGGAAGCCGTACGGGTGGACTTTGTGTCCCATCGATCAGGCCTCCCGGTTTCCGACGATCACGGTGATATGGGTTTGCGGCTTGTGGATCGGAAATGCCCGACCCTGGGCGCGTGGCCGCCAGCGCTTGATGGCCGGACCCTCGTCTGCACGGGCATCGAGGACGACCAATTCGTCGGCAGCCATGTTGAGGTTGTTCTCGGCGTTGGCCGTCGCGCTCCTGAGCACGCGGGCGACGTCCTTGGCGGCGTGCTGCGGCATGAACCGCAGCGCGGCGGCAGCCTCCTCCACGGAGCGGCCCTTGATGGCCTGGACAACCAGGCGGGCCTTCCGGGTGGAGCCGCGGAGGTACTTGGCAGTGGCGGAAACACGCACGGTGGGGCCGCTCCTACTTCGGGCTCGCCGACCGATCGGTGTGCTTGCCGTGCCCGCGGTACGTGCGGGTCGGGGCAAACTCACCGAATCGGTGGCCAACCATGTTCTCGGTCACGTAGACCGGGACGTGCTTGCGGCCGTTGTAGACAGCGACCGTGTGGCCGATGAACGTCGGGAAGATGACGGATGCACGCGACCAGGTCTTGACGACCTTCTTCTCGCTGCGCCGGTTCATCTCTTCGATGCGGCCGAGGAGGCGGGCCTCGATGAACGGGCCCTTCTTGATGGAACGAGACATGCTTCTTGCGCCTCCCCGCTACTTCCGGTGCCGCGAGCGAACGATGAGACGCGACGTGGTCTTGCCCCTGCGCGTGCGATAGCCCATCGCGGGCTGGCCCCATGGGGTCTTCGGCGGCATCCCGGTTGGGGACTTGCCCTCACCGCCGCCGTGGGGATGGTCGCGCGGGTTCATGACGACGCCACGGACTTCCGGTCGCTGGCCCATGTGGCGAGCCCTGCCGGCCTTGCCGAGGTTCTGGTTTTCGTGCTCGAGGTTCCCGACCTGACCAATCGTGGCCATGCACTTCATCGGGACCCGGCGCACCTCGCCGGAGGGGAGGCGCACCTGTGCGAGTTCACCCTCCTTGGCCAGGAGCTGGGCGGAGACGCCGGCCGACCGGACGATCTGGCCGCCCTTGCCGGGGACGAGCTCGATGTTGTGGATGGTGGTCCCCAGCGGAATGTTGGCGATCGGCAGCGCGTTCCCGACCCGAGCCTCCGCGTCCGGCCCCGAGACGACAACGTCGCCGACCTTCACGCCATGCGGCATGAGCATGTAGCGTTTTTCGCCGTCGCGGTAGTGCAGCAGCCCGATCCGCGCGGAACGATTCGGGTCGTATTCAACCGTTGCGACGCGCGCCGGCACGCCGTACTTGTCTCGCTTGAAGTCGATCCGGCGATAGTGCGTCTTCTCGCCGCCACCACGGTGACGAACGGTCAGCCGACCGGCGTTGTTCCGGCCGGAGGCACGGATCTGCGGCTCGAGCAGGGGCTTGTGCGGCTGGTCGGTGGTGATCTCCTCGAACGTCGAGCGAGTCATCTGCCGCATCCCGGGAGAGGTGGCCTTGTAGCTGCGAAGCGGCATGCCTACACCCCCTCGAAGAACTGGATCTTCTGGCCGGGGGCCAGGGTCACGATGGCCTTGCGCCAACCGGAGATCCGCCCGGTCGTTCGACCGCGGCGCGTCCCGGTGACCTTCGTCTGAGGCTGCTTCGTCACGACGTTCACGGCCACGACGGTGACCTTGTCCGACTTGTAGAGCTCCTCGATCGCGGCCTTGATCTGGATCTTGTTGGCGTTTCGGTGCACCGCGAACGTGTACTTGCCGCGGCTCGACTCGTCGATCGACTTCTCGCTGATGACCGGACGGAGAATGATCTCCGGAGCGGTGAGTGCGCTCACAGGTACACCTCCTCCATGCGAGCGAGGGAGGGCTGCTCGATCACGATGGTGTCGGCCTTGATCAGGTCGACGACGTTGAGCGAGTCGGCCAGGATCACCTCGACGGTCGGCAGGTTGCGCGCCGACAGCTTCAGCTGCTCGTCCGAGCCCGGCGCGACGATCAGCACTCGGCCAGTCGCATTCAGCGCCGCCAGAATGCCCAGGAAGTCCTGCGTCTTGATCCGCTCCAGCGCAAACGTATCCACCACGCGAATCGCCTCGTCCCCGAACTTCGCCGTCAGGGCACCACGCAGTGCCAGGCGACGCATCTTCCTGGGAAGACGCTGCTCGTACGAACGGGGATGCGGCCCGAACACGGTCCCGCCGCCACGGAAGTGCGGCGCGGACTTGGTGCCCTGGCGGGCGCGACCGGTGCCCTTCTGGCGGTACGGCTTGGCGCCGCCGCCGCGAACTTCGCCACGCGTCTTGGTGTCATGCGTGCCGATGCGTCGCGCGGCGAGTTGGGCGGTCACGACCTGGTGGAGGACGGCAACGTTCACCGGGGCGGCGAAGAGCTCGTCGTTGAGCTCGACGCTGCCGACGACCGCGCCGGTCCGATCGTAGAGGGTGGTCTGCGGCATCGATCAGGCCTTCTTCACGAGGATCAGGCTGCCCCGGGAACCGGGCAACGTGCCCTTGATCAGGAGCAGGTGACGGTCGGCGTCCGTCTGGACGACCTTGACCTTCTTGGTGGTGACTTGTTCGTCGCCCATGTGGCCGGCCATCTTGACGCCCTTGTAGACACGGCCCGGGGTGGTGCCCGGCCCGATGGATCCGGGCGCCCGGTGATGGTCGGAACCGTGGGTCTTGGGTCCTCGAGCAAAGTGGTGACGCTTGATGTGGCCGGCAAAGCCCTTGCCCTTGGACACACCCGTGACGTCGACCAGGTCACCCGCCGCGAACAGATCCTCGATGCCGATCGTCTGACCGACTTCATAGCCGGACAGATCGTCCATCCGGAACTCACGGATCGTAGCGAGGCTCGGCAGCCCCTTCAGCTGTCCCAACTCAGGCTTCGTCAACCTCTTCTTCTCTTCCGTACCGAGCTGGACAGCCGCGTAGCCGTCGCGGTCCTCGGTGCGGAGTCGGGTCACCGTGTTCGGGGCAACCTTGATCACCGATACGGCGATCATCGTCCCGTCCGGCTGGAAGACCTGGGTCATGCCGACCTTGCGGCCGATCAATCCGATGCTCATGCCAGCACGTCCTCGAGCCCGGGCAGACCCTCGCCAAGCGCAAGGCGGAACCGAGCACCGGAGCGAGCGCACTCCGAGGTGCGTGAGCGAGGTAGCGCAGGCGACAACGCGGCGATGGGTAGGGAATGCATGGGCGCGATCACATCTTGATCTCGATGTCGACGCCCGCGGGAAGCGAGAGTCGCATCAAGGCGTCGACCGTCTTCGACGAAGGATCCAGGATGTCCACGAGCCGCTTGTGGGTACGGATCTCGAACTGCTCCCGGCTGTCCTTGTCGATGAAGGGCGAGCGGAGGACCGTGAACTTCTCGATCCGCGTCGGCAGCGGAACCGGTCCGACGATGTCGGCACCAGTCCGCTGCGCAGTCTCGACGATCTGGGCCGCCGACTGATCCAGCAGTCGGTGGTCGTACGCCTTGAGGCGGATCCGGATTCGCTGTTTGGCCATCAGTTACTCGGTGATGCTGGTGATCGCGCCGGCGCCGACGGTCCGGCCACCCTCGCGGATGGCGAACCGCTGACCGGTCTCGAGCGCGATCGGGGTGATGAGCTCGACGCTCATCTCGACGTTGTCGCCGGGCATCACCATCTCGGCTCCATCGGGCAGGCCGATCGAGCCGGTGACGTCCGTGGTCCGGAGGTAGAACTGGGGTCGGTAGCCGTTGTAGAACGGGGTGTGCCGGCCGCCCTCCTCCTTGGTCAGGACGTAGACCTGGGCCTGGAACTTGGTGTGGGGCTTGACGGAGCCCGCCTTGGCCAGGACCTGGCCGCGCTCGATCTCCTCCCGCTCGATGCCGCGGAGGAGACAGCCGACGTTGTCGCCGGCCCGACCCTCGTCGAGGAGCTTCTTGAACATCTCGACGCCGGTGACGACGATCTTGCGGGTCGCCTTGACGCCGATCAGCTCGACCTCGTCGCCGACCTTGACGATGCCGCGCTCGATCCGGCCGGTGGCCACGGTGCCGCGGCCCTTGATGCCGAAGACGTCCTCGACCGGCATGAGGAACGGCTTGTCGATCTCCCGCACGGGGTTCGGGATGTAGGCGTCGACCGCATCCATGAGTTCCTGGATCGGCGCGTAGGCCGGGTTGGACGGATCGTCGGGGGCCTCGAGGGCCTTCAGGGCGGAGCCCCGGATGAACGGGATGTCGTCGCCCGGGAACTGGTTCTTGGTGAGCAGCTCGCGGACCTCCAGCTCGACGAGGTCGAGGAGCTCGGGGTCGTCGACGGCGTCGACCTTGTTGAGGAAGACGACGATGAACGGGACCTCGACCTGGCGGGCCAGCAGGATGTGCTCGCGGGTCTGGGGCATCGGGCCGTCGGTGGCGGCGACCACGAGGATCGCGCCGTCCATCTGGGCGGCCCCGGTGATCATGTTCTTGATGTAGTCGGCATGCCCGGGGCAGTCGACGTGGGCGTAGTGGCGCGCCTCGGTCTCGTACTCGACGTGGGCGATCGCGATGGTGATGCCGCGCTCACGCTCCTCGGGGGCGTTGTCGATCGTGTCGAACGCGCGGTACTCGGACGCTCCCTTGAGCGCCAGGTACTTGGTGATCGCCGCGGTCAGCGACGTCTTGCCATGGTCGATGTGGCCGATCGTGCCGATATTCACGTGCGGCTTGTTGCGCTCGAACTTCTTCTTGGCCACGGTGACTGCTCCTGGCTCTTCTGCCGACCGACGTTAGGAAACGCGTGACTTGGCGACGAGTTCCAGGGCGAGATTGCCCGGGACCTCGGCGTAATGGGACAACTCCATCGAGTAGCTCGCCCGACCCTGGGTCATCGACCGCAGGTCCGTGGCATAGCCGAACATTTCCGAGAGCGGCACGGCGGCCCGCACGACCGTGGTCGTGCCGCGGTTCTCCGTGCCTTCAACGATCCCACGGCGACTGTTGAGGTCGCCGATGACATCGCCCATGAATGATTCGGGAAGCGTGACTTCCACCCGCATCATCGGCTCAAGGATGGTGGGGCTTGCCTTTTCGACGGCGTCCTTGAGGGCCATCGAGGCGGCAATCTTGAACGCCATCTCGGACGAGTCCACCTCATGATAGGACCCATCGTGGACAATCGCCCGAACGTCCACCATCGGGAAGCCGGCGTACACGCCGGTCTCAACCGTCTCGCGGATGCCCTGGTCGATCGCCCGCATGTATTCGCGCGGGATGGTTCCGCCGACGATCTTGTCGACGAACTCGTATCCGGCACCCTTCTCGTTCGGTTCGAGCGTCAGGATGACGTGGCCGTACTGGCCCTTGCCGCCCGTCTGACGGATGAACCGGCCGTTGCCCTCGGCCTTGCGTCGAATGGTTTCGCGATAGGACACCTGCGGCCGGCCGACATTTGCCGCGACCTTGAACTCGCGCACCATCCGGTCGACCAGAACATCCAGGTGCAGCTCGCCCATGCCGGCGATGAGGGTTTCTCCGCTCTCCGGGTCCGTCTTGACCCGGAACGTCGGATCCTCCTCGGCCAGGCGCTGGAGCGCGATGCCCATCTTGTCCTGGTCCGCCTTGGTCTTGGGCTCGATCTTGACCTCGATGACCGGCTCCGGAAAGGAGATGGTCTCGAGCAGGATGGGATGTTCGATGTCGGACAGCGTGTCGCCGGTGAAGGTGTCCTTGAGGCCGACGATCGCGGCGATGTCGCCGGCGTAGACCTCGTCGATCTCCTCCCGGTGGTTTGCATGCATCTGCAGGATCCGGCCGACGCGCTCGCGCTTGCCCTTCGCCGTGTTCAGCACGTACGAACCGGCTTTGAGCGTGCCCGAGTAGACCCGGAAGAAGGCGAGCTTGCCCACGAACGGGTCGGCCGCGATCTTGAAGGCGAGTGCCGCAAAGGGCTCCTTGTCGTCCACCAGTCGGACGAGTTCCTCATCCGTGCCCGGCCGCAGGCCGATGGTCGGAGGGACATCAAGGGGCGACGGCAGGAAATCGGTCACGGCGTCGAGCATGGGCTGAACGCCCTTGTTCTTCAGGGCGGACCCGGTCAGGACTGGTACGAACTTCGACTGAAGCGTGCCGAGCCGCAGGCCGTGGCGGATCTCCTCGATGGTGAGCGCCTCGCCCTCGAGGTACTTCTGGGTGAGGGCGTCGTCGGCTTCAGCCACGGCCTCGATCATCAGCTCGCGATGCTTCGCGGCCTCCGCCTTCAGGTGCTCCGGGATCTCGACGACATCGATCTGGCTTCCGAGGTCGTCGCGATACAGGATCGCCTTCATCTCGATCAGGTCGACGACCCCCTCGAACGCGTCCTCGATCCCGATCGGGATCTGGATCGGGACCGGACGCGCACCGAGTCGATCCACGATCATGTCGACGCAGCGCCAGAAGTCGGCACCGGTCCGATCGAGCTTGTTGATGAAGCAAATCCGCGGCACGGAGTAGCGGTCGGCCTGGCGCCAGACCGTCTCGGACTGCGGCTCCACACCGGCAACCCCGTCGAAGATGACGACGGCGCCATCGAGGACGCGGAGGCTTCGTTCGACCTCGACCGTAAAGTCCACGTGCCCGGGCGTATCGATAATGTTGATCCGGAAGTCGTTCCAGTGGCAGGTCGTCGCCGCAGCCGTGATGGTGATGCCGCGCTCCTGCTCCTGGGGCATCCAGTCCATCGTGGCCGCGCCCTCATGGACCTCGCCCAGCTTGTAGATCTTCTTCGTGTAGTAAAGGATCCGCTCGGTGACCGTGGTCTTGCCAGCGTCGATATGGGCGATGATTCCGATGTTTCGCGTGCGCGCAAGCGAAACCTGCCGTGTCACGTTCGATACCTTCCGGGTTCTACCACTTGAAGTGGCTGAAGGCCTTGTTCGCCTCAGCCATCTTGTGGGTATCTTCGCGCCGCTTGACCGCGGCACCGAGGTTGTTCATGGCGTCGACGAACTCGGCCGCGAGCTTCTCGCTCATGCTCTTGCCGTTTCGCTTGCGTGCGGCCTGAACCAGCCAGCGCACCCCGAGCGAAAGGCGTCGGTCGCCACGGATCTCGACCGGCACCTGGTAGGTGGCCCCACCGACGCGGCGCGGCTTGACCTCGATGATCGGCGTGGCGTTGCGAAGCGCGGATTCGAGCACTTCGATTCCAGGACGCTTGGCCGAGGCCTCGGCGCGGGCCAGCGCCTGACGGAGGATCCGCTCGGCCAGGTTCTTCTTGCCGTCGGTCATGAGTTTCGCGTGGAAACGCGCCGTCGTCCGGTTCGCCGGGATCTTCTCGTACTTGGACTTGCGCGGAATGCTTGCCCGGCGCGGCATCAGCGCTTCCCTCCGACCGCAGGGGCAACCTTCGCGCCGTATTTGGAGCGGCCCTGCTTGCGATCACGAACACCGGCGGCGTCGAGCGTGCCCCGGATGATGTGGTACTTGACCGACGGGAGGTCCTTCACGCGGCCGCCGCGCACGAGCACGACGGAGTGCTCCTGCAGGTTGTGGCCGATGCCGGGGATGTAGGCCGTGACCTCCATCTGGTTCGTGAGCCGGACACGCGCGATCTTCCGAAGCGCCGAGTTCGGCTTCTTCGGTGTCATCGTCCGAACCTGCAGACAGACGCCGCGCTTCTGGGGCGCTCCCGGAATCGGGACCTGGCGCTGCCGAAGGCTGTTCCAGTTCTTGCGCATGGCCGGAGCCTTGATCTTGGCGATCTTCGGTTGGCGGCCGTGGCGCACGAGCTGGCTGATCGTCGGCACGAAGACGCTGCTCCTTTCAAGGTTTACATCGGTCGGTGCGGCCCAGGGCCGCGGGTCGACCCGCCGGGTTTCGGACCCTCGGCGAGGACCCAGTCCCATCTCATGATGGGGGTTTCCGGAGAGGGCTTCGACACCCATGTCGAACGCCGCCCCTTCCGGAGCCACGATCGCGGAGTGTAGCAATCCGGCCTCCCGGGTGTCAACCGTGGCCGGTCCTGAGGGCGGCGCTCCCGAGTGGGGAGAGCCGCCCTGAAGTTCAGTCCCTGGACTCGGCAGCTGCCTCGCCCTGGAGAAGCGGGTTCGTGTCCGGATCGATGGCGTCGTCCGAGTCGCTCCCGGCGTCGGCCAGGAACGGATTGAAGGCGTCGTCCTCCGAACCGGCGATCGCCGCCGCGCGAGCCAGGCCCGCCGCGTCGTCGTCGGACGGGCGCGAGGCCCCGTCCTCGAGGAACGGGTTGTACGCCTCGTCACCAAGCTCGAGGGCTTCACCGGCGAGAGCCTCGATGGCCGCCCTTCGGTCGGACTCCTTCCGGGCCGCCAGGTTGGCCGGCGCACCGGATCCGGCCGGAATCAGCTTGCCGATGATCACGTTTTCCTTGAGGCCGATCAGGTGGTCCTTGGCGCCGTTGATGGCGGCCTCGGTGAGCACCCGGGTGGTCTCCTGGAAGGACGCGGCGGCAAGGAAGCTCGACGTGTTCAGCGACGCCTTGGTCACGCCCAGCAGAACGGCCTGGGCTGTTGCCGGCTCTCCGCCCTCGGCGAGGACCCGGTTGTTCACTTCCTCGAAGTCAAGGCGATCGATGAGTTCGGTCGGCAGCAATTCGCTGTCGCCCGGCTGATCGATCCGGACCTTGCGGAGCATCTGGCGGACGATGATCTCGATGTGCTTGTCGTTGATCGTGACGCCCTGGCTCCGGTAGACCTTCTGGACCTCCTTGACCAGGTAGCGCTGAACGGCATCCCGGCCTCGGGTATCCAGGTACTCCTGGGGGTTGATGGGGCCGTCGGTGATGGCATCCCCTGCCCGGACATCCTGGCTGTCGGCGACGAGCAGCCGGGCGTTGTGCGGGATTCCGTACTCGCGCTCGACGATGTCCTCGGCCCGCACCACGAGACCGTCGTCCGTCCGGGCGAGGAAGCCGCCAACGGGGGCGGTGACCTCGACAACGGGATCCCCCGCCACCCGAGCCACGATCTGGCCGACCTCGACCAGGTCGCCCGGGGCCGCCAGGAGCTCCGCGTCGGCCGGCAGTGCGATCAAGGAGTCGTACGACTCGCGACTCGTCACCTTGACCTTCGTCGTGGTGCCTTCGCGAAGAACCGAGACGGATCCGTCGATATGGCTGATCTCGGCCTTGCCCTTCGGGACACGTGCCTCGAACAGCTCCTCGACGCGCGGCAGACCGGCGGTGATGTCCAGGCCGGCGACACCGCCCGTATGGAACGTCCGCATGGTCAGCTGGGTGCCGGGCTCACCGATGGACTGCGCAGCGATGATCCCCACGGCCTCACCGACACCGACCGGCTCGCCCGTTGCGAGATTGCGCCCGTAGCAGCGGCGGCAGACGCCGTAGCGAGCTTCGCAGGTGAGGGGCGAACGAACCAGCACCTCGTCGATCCCGGCAGCCTCGATGGCCTTGGAGATCTCCTCGGTCATGAGTTCGTTGCGATCCACCAGCAGCGGCGACTTCCTGGCCTTGCTCGTGGGATCCGGAAGCGGCGCGGCCGACAGCCGGCCGACCAGTCGCTTGCGGAATTCCTCACGAACCGTGGCCCGCGTTCCGTCGTCGGTGGCCGGCCAGGTCGCGCCGGTCATGTCCGCCGTATCGACGGCGGTGATCCAGCTTCCCTCCTCCGTGCCACAGTCCTCGTCGCGCGTGATGACGTCCTGGGCCACATCGACGAGCCGTCGGGTCAGGTAACCCGAGTCGGCCGTTCGAAGGGCGGTGTCCGCGAGGCCCTTGCGGGCACCGTGGGTCGAGATGAAGTACTCGAGGACGGACATCCCCTCGCGGAAGTTGCTTCGCACGGGAACGTCGATGATCCGGCCCGACGGATCGGCCATCAACCCTCGCATGGCACCGAGCTGTCCGATGTTGCCCTTGTTTCCGCGGGCGCCGGAGTCGGTCATCATCCGGAGGGAGTTGTCCTCGGGCAGCGATGCCATCATCGCGTCCGAGACGTCCTTCGTGGTCCGCTGCCAGAGCTCGACGACCTGCTCGTATCGCTCATCCTCGGTGATGAGGCCGCGCGAGAATTGCTTGTCGATGTCCAGGACGGCCGCGTCGGTCGTGGCCAGACGCGAGGTCTTGTCCGAAGGCGTCACGATGTCCCACAGGCCGATCGTCATGCCGCCTCGGGTGGCGAACTTGAACCCCACATCCTTGATCCCGTCCACGAGGTGGGCGGTCTCCTCGGAGCCGAGCAGGCGGTAGCACTCGTCGACGATTCGCTTCAGCTCGGTGCGCTTCATCGCCTGGTTCTTGAACCGGAGCCGGTCCGGAACGATGGCGTTGAAGATGATCCGGCCCACGGTGGTCCGGATGCTCGTTGGACGAAGCTCGCTGGCCTCCTCGTCCCAGGCGCGAACGACGACGTCGATCGGCTCGTGCAGCCCGATCCGACTCGGAATCCTGGAGTCGGATGCTTCGCTCGCGTCAGACCGACGCTCACTGGCTCCGGAAAGGCCACGGGCGGTCAGCTCGTAGGCGAGGAGTGCCTCGTCCTCATCGGAGAAGCTCCGGACGAAGGAAGGGTTCTTGTCCCGCTCCATGGTCAGGTAGTAGCAACCGAGCACCATGTCCTGGGTCGGGGCGACGACGGGCGTTCCATCGGCCGGCGAGAGCAGGTTGGCGGTCGACAGCATCATCGTCCGCGCCTCGTCCTGGGCGGCCGCCGACAACGGCACGTGGACCGCCATCTGGTCGCCGTCGAAGTCGGCATTGAAGGCCGCGCAGACGAGCGGGTGGATCTGGATTGCCGAGCCCTCGACGAGGATCGGCATGAAGGCCTGAATGCCCAGTCGGTGCAGCGTCGGCGCGCGGTTCAGGAGCACCGGATGGTCCTTGATGACCTCCTCGAGGACATCCCAGACTTCCGGGCGCACACGCTCGACGATGCGCTTGGCGCTCTTGATGTTGTGCGCGAAGCCCTTCTCGACGAGTTGGCGCATGACGAACGGCTTGAACAGCTCGAGCGCCATCTTCTTGGGCAGGCCACACTGATGGAGCTTCAGGTCCGGTCCGACCACGATGACGGAACGGCCCGAATAGTCGACCCGCTTGCCGAGCAGGTTCTGGCGGAACCGGCCTTGCTTGCCCTTGAGCATGTCGCTCAGGGACTTCAGGCGATGGTTGCCGGTGCCCGCAATGGCACGCCCGCGTCGGCCGTTGTCGATGAGGGCGTCGCACGCCTCCTGGAGCATCCGCTTCTCGTTGCGAATGATGATCTCGGGGGCGCCGAGCTCGAGCAGTCGCTTGAGGCGGTTGTTCCGGTTGATGACACGGCGATACAGATCGTTGAGGTCGGAGGTCGCGAAGCGGCCGCC
Organism: Chloroflexota bacterium; assembly: GCA_040389445.1. Classification (GTDB taxonomy): domain Bacteria; phylum Chloroflexota; class Limnocylindria; order Limnocylindrales; family CSP1-4; genus UBA5189. The sequence goes on along the minus strand of JAZJZX010000012.1, from coordinate 25,552 downwards.
GTCGAGCTGGACCATCGGCCGCAGATCGGGCGGAATGACCGGCAGGACCGAGAGGATCATCCACTCCGGGCGGGTGCCCGAACGGCGGAACGCCTCGATCAGGCGAAGACGCTTGATCGCCTTCTTCCGACGCTGGCCCGAGCTGGTTCGGACCTCGACGTGGAGGGTCCGGGCCAGCTCCTCGAGATCCATTCGGGTAATGATGTCGCGGACCGCCTCGGCGCCCATGCCGGCGCTGAACAGCCGACCCCGGCCCGGCTGGTTGTAGCGCTCCTCGAGCATGCGGACCTCGGTCTCGCCGACGGTCATCATCGGCTTGAGGCCTTCGAGCTCGTCGCGGAAGCGGCGATTCTCTTCCTTCATTCCCTGGGCCTGCTCGGCGAGCTCCTCGCGCTTGGCGCGAACCGCGTCCTCCATGCCCGCTCGAAGGTCGGCGACCTTCTGGTCCACGGCGATCGCCTCATCCCGCTCGCGGGTCTGCAGCTCGTCGTTGACGCGTTCGGTTTCGGCGGACACGACGGTCCGAAGGCGAGCGATCGCCTCCTTGCCACCCTTCTCGCCGGCCGCGACGATGACTTCGCCGGTTGGGGCGAAGACGATGGTCTCGTCGGCGATTCCGCTCTTCAACTCCTTGAGCCGCGCCTCGACGATCTGGGCCGCCGCGACGATCTCCTCGGTCCGGGCGGTTCGCTGAGCCTCCAGGTCCGCCTTCTTCGTGGCGAGGTCGGCCGTCAGTTCGTCCTTCTGTCGGTTGATCGCAGAGCGCAACTCGTCCTCGAGCTCGGAGACCGCGAGGCCGGACTTGCCGCCCCGGCCCGCCGCTTCCTCATCGAGCTGGGCGAGCAGGCGCTGGCGCATGTCCTCGTCGACGCTCGTGACGATGAACAGGGCGAAGTAGAGGATGCGCTCCAGGTTGCGCGGGCTGATGTCCAGCAGGATTCCGAGGCGGGACGGCGTGCCCTTGAAGTACCAGATGTGGCTGACGGGGCTGGCCAGCTGGATGTGGCCCATCCGCTCGCGCCGAACCTTCGAACGCGTGACCTCGACGCCGCACTTGTCGCAGATGATGCCCTTGTAGCGGATCCGCTTGTACTTGCCGCAGTAGCACTCCCAGTCCTTGGTGGGACCGAAGATGCGCTCGTCGAAGAGTCCGTCCTTTTCCGGCTTCAGCGTCCGGTAGTTGATGGTCTCCGGCTTCGTGACCTCGCCCTTGGACCACTCCCGAATCTGATCGGGGCTGGCAAGCGAGATGCGAATGGCGTTGAAGTTGTTGACCTCGAGCATCGTTCTCCTCCGCGCTGCCGTCTGGCTTCAGCAGCGCGATCCGGACCGGGTGCGAGCGTCGTCGGGCCGGCCGGGTCCCGACAACGCGTGGATTAGGTGCTTCGTCAGTCCTCGAAGCCGGCGAGATTGATCCCGCCGAGATCAGGGAGCAGATATCCGGAGGCATCGTCTTCGGTCAACGGGATCTCCTCGTCGTTGTGATCGAGAATCTCCGCATTGAGTCCGAGGCTTCGAAGCTCCTTGATGAGGACCTTGAAGGACTCGGGGACGCGTGGGGGCTGGATCTCCTCGCCCTTGACGATGGCCTCATACGTCTGGACCCGGCCCATCACGTCGTCCGATTTGACGGTCAGGAGCTCCTGCAGGATGTTCGCGGCGCCGTACGCCTCGAGCGCCCAGACCTCCATCTCGCCGAAACGCTGACCACCGAACTGGGCCTTGCCGCCCAGCGGTTGCTGGGTGATCAGGCTGTACGGTCCGGTCGACCGGGCGTGGATCTTGTCCTCCACGAGGTGGTGGAGCTTGAGCATGTAGATGTAGCCGACGGTGATCGGCTGATCGAAGAGTTCGCCGGTCCGACCGTCGCGCAGTTCGATCTTGCCGTCTTCCGGAAGGGCGGTCTCGACCCCGTAGACCTGGTGTCGCGCCTCACGGAGTTCGGTCCGGATCTGCTCCTCCGTCGCGCCATCGAAGACCGCGGTTGCCGCCGTCTCACCCTTCGCATGGAGCGCCCACCCGAGGTGGGTCTCGAGGATCTGGCCGATGTTCATGCGGCTCGGCACGCCGAGCGGGTTGAGGATGATGTCCACCGGTGTTCCGTCCGGAAGGAACGGGAGGTCCTCCGCCGGCAGGATCTTGGCGATGACGCCCTTGTTGCCGTGGCGGCCGGCCATCTTGTCCCCGACCGAGATCTTGCGCTTCTGGGCGACCGCGACACGGACCAGCCGGTTCACGCCGGGCTGGAGGTCGTCGTTGTTGTCCCGGCTGAACTCGCGGATCTCCACGACCTTGCCTCGCTCGCCGTGGGGCAGGCGAAGCGAGCTGTCCTTCACCTCGCGCGCCTTCTCGCCGAAGATCGCGCGAAGGAGGCGCTCCTCGGCCGTCAGCTCGGTCTCGCCCTTGGGCGTGATCTTGCCGACGAGGATATCGCCCGGGCGAACCTCGGCGCCGATGTAGACGACCCCTTCCTCGTCGAGGTCCTTGAGGGATTCCTCGCCGACATTCGGGATATCGCGCGTGATCTCCTCGGGCCCGAGCTTGGTGTCCCGCGACTCGATCTCATGCTTCTCGATGTGAATGCTGGTGAACAGGTCGTCCTTGACGAGGCGATCGCTGATGACGATCGCGTCCTCGTAGTTGCCGCCCTCCCAGCTCATGAAGGCCACGAGAACGTTCCGTCCGAGGGCGAGTTCGCCGTTCTGCGTGGATGAGCTGTCCGCGATGGCCTGGCCCGCGCCCACCCGCTGTCCGACGTCCACGATGGGACGCTGGTTGATGCAGGTTCCCTGGTTGCTGCGGACGAACTTGAGAAGCTTGTACTCGTCGAGCTCGCCGGAGTCGGCCTCGACGCGGACACGCTCCGCGGTCACGCTGGTGACCACGCCGGCGCGGGTCGCCATGACGACCTGGCCGGAGTCCCGTGCCGCCCGCTCCTCCATGCCAGTGCCGACGATCGGCGCTTCCGGCTCGAGGAGGGGGACGGCCTGACGCTGCATGTTCGAACCCATCAGGGCTCGGTTGGCATCGTCATGCTCGAGGAACGGGATGAGCGCCGTCGCGACCGATACGACCTGCTTCGGGCTCACGTCCATGTATTCGATCTGGTCCGGGCGCGCCTCGGGGAACTGATCGCGGAACCGCGATGCGACGCGCTCCTCGATGAAGTGCCCGCCCTCGTCCAGTCGCGAGTTGGCCTGGGCAACGACGTGCTGCTCTTCCTCGTCGGCCGGCAGGTATTCGATCTGGTCGGTGACGATGGGCCGGATGGGGAAGGCGTTGGCCTTTTGCCGCTTGAGCTCCGCGGCAGCCGCGGCGGTGAACCCCTCGCCCCGACGGACGATCACCGTACCGTTCCTGGCGGCGAGGTCGCCGCCCGCTTCGTAGGAGAGCAGGTCGGGATCGTCCCACGCCACCGTCCGCTTCACCCGGCGGTACGGCGTTTCGATGAAGCCGTAGCTGTTGATCCGGCCATAGGTTGCGAGCGAGCCGATCAGGCCGATGTTCGGACCTTCCGGGGTCTCGATCGGGCAGATCCGGCCGTAGTGGCTGTGATGGACGTCGCGGACGTCGAAACCGGCGCGCTCGCGGGACAGGCCGCCCGGCCCGAGCGCCGACAGGCGTCGCTTGGAGGTCAGCTCGGCGAGCGGATTGGTCTGGTCCATGAACTGGCTGAGCTGGCTGCCGCCGAAGAACTCCTTCATCGCGGCCACGACCGGTCGGATGTTGATGAGCGCGTTCGGGGTGGCCTTGTCGATCTCCTGGATCGTCATCCGCTCGCGCACGACGCGCTCCATGCGCAGGAGGCCGATTCGGAAGGCGTTCTGGATGAGCTCGCCGTTGGCGCGAATGCGGCGGTTGCCGAGGTGGTCGATGTCGTCCTTGGGGTGCAGCCCGCGATTGCACTCGATGAGGTGACCGACGATGGAAGCGATGTCCTCGCGGGTGATGGTCCGCTGCTCGACGGGAAGCTCGATCCCCATGTGATCGGCGACACCTTGGAGCTTCTTGCCGAACTTGTACCGGCCGACGCGGCCGAGGTCGTATCGACGGAAGTTGAAGAAGAGGCCTTCGACGAGCTGCTTGGCGTTGTCGCCGGTGGGCGGATCGCCCGGTCGGAGCTTCTTGTAGACCTCGATGAGTGCCTCGGACGCCGTGTGCGTGACGTCCTTGTCCAGCGTGTTGGCGATGAACGGATGCTCCGGATCGATGTCGATCGAGCTGAACAGGGCCGCGATCTCCTCGTTGGTCTCGTAGCCGACCGCGCGGAGCAGCGTGGTAGCCGCGATCTTGCGCTTGCGGTCGACCTTGACCCAGAGCTGGTCCTTGTTGTTGGTCTCGAACTCGAGCCAGGCACCCCGGTTCGGGATGACCTTGGCACTGAAGAGCATCCGGCCCGACGCCGGGTCTTCGACCTCGCTGTAGTAGACCCCCGGCGAGCGGACGAGCTGGCTGACCACGACACGCTCGGCGCCATTGATCACGAACGTGCCGAGATCGGTCATCCACGGGTAGTCGCCCATGTAGACGCGCTGGCGCTGGATCTCGCCCGTCTCCTTGATCAGGAGCTCGACGTTGATGTACAGGGGCCGACTGAACGTCAGATCCTTCGTGCGGCACTCCGCCTCGGAGTACTTGGGATCCCCGAACTCGTAGTCCAGGAATTGCAGCTCCATCACCTTCCCGGTGAAGTCCCTGATCGGACTGATCTCGTCAAAGAGCTCCCGCAGGCCCCGGTCGATGAACCAGTGGAACGATTCCAGCTGGAGTTCGATCAGGTTTGGAACGGGAAGGACCTCGGGGATTCGAGCGTAGCGCTTGCGCGCGGCAGACGAACTCGAGAAGGTCGACGATTCAGCGGGAGACAGCATGAATGGCGGCTCCTTGACGGAGGGCGTGGGGAGTTGGAAGGGCGAGGATCACAGAACGGCTAAGGATATCGCGATTCCTTGATTTGTCAACCGAGCGAGGCCTTCGCCCGCCAGCCGGGACGTCCCGGCTGGCGGACCCGATCGGGACCGTATCGCCGGTCGGCTGACCCGGTCACCGGAGGCTGCGCACCGCAGCGCCGGTCGATCACGACCAGGAGCGCCGGACCCGGCGGTCTCCAGGACAAGGCGGAGTCGAGGATGCGAGCGAGCGCACGCAAACCTGCGTGCGCGAACACCCGGAGACGACCACGCCGTCCTGGAGCCGTTCGGGGACGGTGCTACTTGATCTCGACCTTGGCGCCCTGCTCCTCGAGCGCTGCCTTGATCTTCTCGGCCTCGTCGCGGGTCACGCCTTCCTTGACGGCCTTGGGCGCCGCGTCGACGACGTCCTTGGCCTCCTTGAGGCCGAGGCCGGTCAGCTCGCGCACGACCTTGATCACGGGAATCTTGTTCGGGCCGATTTCCGTGAGGGTCGCGGTGAATTCGGTCTGCTCCTCGGCTGCGGGCGCAGCTTCGGCCGCGCCCGCCGATGGCGCAGCGGCCATGGCGACGGGCGCCGCGGCCGTGACGCCGAAGCGGTCTTCGAACTTCTTCTTGAACTCGGACAGCTCGAGGACCGTCATGGCCTCGAACGCTTCGAGCAGCTGGTCAGCGGTGAGAGTTGCCATTGGGATCGATTCTCCTGGTGTCTGGGTGAGGGTTCGGATGTACGGGCGTGACGTCAGGCCGCGGCCGAGCGCTGGTCGGCCAGCGCCGCAACCAGACCGGCAACGTCGCGCAGCGGCGCGTCGAAGAGTCCGGCTGTCGTGGCAAGCGGAGCCGCAAGGGCGCCGGCGACCTGGCTGAGCAGGATCTCCCGCGAGGGAAGCGATGCCAGCGTGGTCACGCCGGCTGCGTCGATCGCGCGATTGCCGAGCAGGCCTCCGGTGATCCGGACCTGCTTGAACGGCCGAACGGCGTCGATGACCGCCTTGGCCGTGGCCGACTCGTCCGTCCCGAACGCGATCGCGGTCGGGCCGACGAGGAGGCCGTTGAGGGCCGAACCGCGCGTGTCGGATGCGGCGATCTTCATGAGCCGGTTCTTGACGACCCGATACGTCACGGCCTGCTTGCGCAGGCTTCTTCGAATCTCGGCGATCTCCTTGACCGTGAGACCCCGGTACTCCGAGACGATGAGCGTCGAGCTCTGATCGAGCTGCTGACGCAGTTCATCGACGACCCGTCGCTTGGCCTCGGTTGGCATGGTGCCCTCCGTGCTACTGCGCGCAGCCGGCGCGCGGCGGTGGGCGCACGGCGTTTCCGCCGATGAGCCCTGCGACGGTCGCCCACGCTGGGCGAGGCCTTGACCGCAGGGGCTGCGCCCGCCCGTGAGGGCGGAGGCATCGATGTCCCTGCCTCGGCGTGGTCACCGTCGTCCCCGGGCGATGCCCGGTCCGTTCCGGCGGATCAAGTCCCGACCGTCGCCCGTTGGCGGCGGCCGATGGACCCACGCTGTCTTCAGCGGTCCGTCTCTGTTCGCCGGTGATCAGGTCGATGCGCTGGGTTCGCGCCTCGGGCCGTCTGACCGGCGAAACAGTATTGCCGATTTCAAGTGACGCGCCTCTCGGCCGTCACCGCGTCTGGTTGGCGGGGTGCTCGCCCGCCGGTGATTCGATCAGGCCGCCGCAGCCGCTGCGAGCACGCCCGGGATGTCGACCCGGATGCCGGGCCCCATGGTCGAGGCGATCGTCAGTGTCCGCAGGTAGGTTCCCTTGGCCCCGGCCGGCTTGGCCCGATTGATGGCATCGACGAGCGTCGCGAGGTTCGCGACGATCTGGTCCGCGTTGAAACTGACCTTGCCGACGGCGACATGGACAATGCCGGCCTTGTCGACCTTGAATTCCACGCGGCCGGCCTTGACCTCGCGCACGGCGCGATCGACGTCGAAGGTGATGGTGCCCGCCTTCGGGTTCGGCATCAGGCCGCGGCGGCCGAGGATCTTGCCCAGGCGACCGACCTGGCCCATAAGGTCGGGTGTCGCGATGGCAACGTCGAACTCGAGCCAACCGGCCTCGATCTTCTTCACGAGGTCCTCGGATCCGACTTCGTCCGCTCCGGCGCGGAGCGCCTCCTGGGCCTTCTCGGCCTGGGCGAAGACGGCCACGCGCACGACCTTGCCGGTGCCGTGGGGGAGGACGATGGTGCCGCGGACCATCTGGTCGGCGTGGCGGGGGTCGACACCAAGTCGGAGGTGAACCTCGACGGATGCGTCGAACTGGACCACGGAGGTGTCCTTGGCGAGTTGTGCCGCCTCGGCCGGTGTGTAGGTCCGCTCGCGATCGACGAGCTTCGCCGCCTCGATGTACTTCTTGCCGTGCTGGCCCATGTCAGAACTCCTTTGGCGATCGGAGCTGCCGATCTCCCCCGTCTCGTGGGGTCGTCGCCGGTCGGAGGGACCGGATGGTCTGGTGTCGCCGGACTAGCCGACGACCTCGATGCCCATGCTTCGGGCGGTTCCCTCGATCATGCGCGCGGCCGCATCGAGATCGTTGGCGGAAAGGTCCGCCATCTTGATGGTGGCAATCTCGCGGACCTGGTCGCGCGTGACCTTGCCCACGGTATCGCGCCGGGTGGTCGCTGCCCCCTTGTCCACGCCCGCCGCCTTCCGAAGGAGGTCGGCCGCGGGCGGTGTCTTCAGGATGAACGTGAACGAGCGGTCCTCGAAGACCGTGATCTGGGCCGGAATGATCTGTCCGAGCTTGTCGGCGGTCTTCTCGTTGTACGACTTCGTGAATTCGACGATGTTGATGCCGTGCGGCCCCAGCGCCGTGCCGACGGGCGGCGCGGGTGTCGCCTTGCCGGCCGGCAACTGGAGCGTGAGGACGATTCGGACCTTCTTGGCCACGGTTGGGTAGTGTCCTTTCTAGCGGGCCGCAGCCCGGTGAGCGCCGATCGGTCGCGTCCAGGCGAGGGCGGAGGCGAGCAGACGAGCGAGCGCACGTCCGTGCGTGAGCCAGCCCAGGCAGCCGACAACGCGCGCCTGGGCCGACCGGGAGGCGCTCACAGCTTTTCGACCTGGAGGAAGTCAAGCTCGACCGGTGTCTCACGGCCGAAGATGCTGACCAGGACCTTGACCTTGTTTCGTTCCGGATTGACTTCGTCGACCGTGCCGATGAACTCGGAGAACGGCCCGTCGGTGACGCGGACGCTCTGACCCTTGGTGAACGCCACGCGGAACTTCGGCGTCTCGACCCCCATGTGCCGGAGAATCTGCTTGACCTCGTTCTCATCGAGCGGGATGGGCTCGCTCCGGACACCCGGGATGTTGGAGCCGCCGACGAAGCTGGTGACGCCGGGGGTATTGCGAACCACGAACCAGCTGTCCGGATCCAGGATCATCTCCACCAGGACGTAGCCTGGATAGACCTTCTTCTGGACGGTATGGCGTTGGCCCTGCCGGATCTCGATCTCGTCCTCCATCGGGACGAGCACCTGAAAGATCCGGTCGTCCATGCCCATCGACTCGATCCGGTGTTCGAGGTTGGCCTTGACCTTGTTCTCGTAGCCCGAGTACGTGTGGATCACGTACCAGCGCTTCTCGGGGGCGCGGGCCTCGGTTTCGGTGGTGGTGGTGTTCATGAGATGGCCCTTGTCAGGAAGCCGATGACGCCCTGGAAGAGGCGGTCGAACACGAACACGTAGAGGCCGACCGCGAGGCTGACCGCGAAGACGAGCACGGTCAGGTTACGGGTCTGCTCGACCGTCGGCCAGGAGACCTTCTTCAGCTCGGAAACCGCTTCGGCAATGAAGCGGCGGATGCGGGTCACGGGTTGGTACGTTGCCTTTCAGGTGTGGCAGGGGCGATAGGACTCGAACCTACAACCGCTGGTTTTGGAGACCAGTGCTCTGCCAATTGAGCTACACCCCTGCGGAGCGCGCGGTTGGCTATTTCGCCTCCCGATGGAGGGTGTGCTTTCGACAGCGCGGACAGTACTTGTTCAGTTCGATCCGGTTGGGATCGTTCTTCTTGTTCTTGCGCGTGGTGTACGTCCGCTCCTTGCACTCGGTGCAGGCGAGCTGGAGCGTGGGCCGGGCCTCGACTCGTGCCATCAGTTACTCGGTGATGCTGGTGATCGCGCCGGCGCCGACGGTCCGGCCACCCTCGCGGATGGCGAACCGCTGACCGGTCTCGAGCGCGATCGGGGTGATGAGCTCGACGCTCATCTCGACGTTGTCGCCGGGCATCACCATCTCGGCTCCATCGGGCAGGCCGATCGAGCCGGTGACGTCCGTGGTCCGGAGGTAGAACTGGGGTCGGTAGCCGTTGTAGAACGGGGTGTGCCGGCCGCCCTCCTCCTTGGTCAGGACGTAGACCTGGGCCTGGAACTTGGTGTGGGGCTTGACGGAGCCCGCCTTGGCCAGGACCTGGCCGCGCTCGATCTCCTCCCGCTCGATGCCGCGGAGGAGACAGCCGACGTTGTCGCCGGCCCGACCCTCGTCGAGGAGCTTCTTGAACATCTCGACGCCGGTGACGACGATCTTGCGGGTCGCCTTGACGCCGATCAGCTCGACCTCGTCGCCGACCTTGACGATGCCGCGCTCGATCCGGCCGGTGGCCACGGTGCCGCGGCCCTTGATGCCGAAGACGTCCTCGACCGGCATGAGGAACGGCTTGTCGATCTCCCGCACGGGGTTCGGGATGTAGGCGTCGACCGCATCCATGAGTTCCTGGATCGGCGCGTAGGCCGGGTTGGACGGATCGTCGGGGGCCTCGAGGGCCTTCAGGGCGGAGCCCCGGATGAACGGGATGTCGTCGCCCGGGAACTGGTTCTTGGTGAGCAGCTCGCGGACCTCCAGCTCGACGAGGTCGAGGAGCTCGGGGTCGTCGACGGCGTCGACCTTGTTGAGGAAGACGACGATGAACGGGACCTCGACCTGGCGGGCCAGCAGGATGTGCTCGCGGGTCTGGGGCATCGGGCCGTCGGTGGCGGCGACCACGAGGATCGCGCCGTCCATCTGGGCGGCCCCGGTGATCATGTTCTTGATGTAGTCGGCATGCCCGGGGCAGTCGACGTGGGCGTAGTGGCGCGCCTCGGTCTCGTACTCGACGTGGGCGATCGCGATGGTGATGCCGCGCTCACGCTCCTCGGGGGCGTTGTCGATCGTGTCGAACGCGCGGTACTCGGACGCTCCCTTGAGCGCCAGGTACTTGGTGATCGCCGCGGTCAGCGACGTCTTGCCATGGTCGATGTGGCCGATCGTGCCGATATTCACGTGCGGCTTGTTGCGCTCGAACTTCTTCTTGGCCACGGTGACCTGTCTCCAATGCTTGCGGCGGATCTTCCGCGAGAGGCGCGGCTTCGCCTGTGTCCGTTCTTCCGGGGCCCGATTGAGGTCAAGGGTGGAGCCCACAATCGGACTTGAACCGATGACCTCTTCCTTACCAAGGAAGTGCTCTGCCAGCTGAGCTATGTGGGCCCGGAGGCTTCACGGATGGAGCCGACGACGGGACTCGAACCCGGAACCTGCGGTTTACAAAACCGCTGCTCTACCAATTGAGCTACGTCGGCGCAGCGCATGGGCACTTAAGGGTGGCCCGAGCGCCCGGGCATGATAGGGCCGGGCGCACGCGACGGTCAAGCCGAACGGATCGGGCCGCCCGGGAGGAGCCCGTCATCGGGCATCTCGATCGCCGGAGCGTTCCCGGCTGCATCAATCGAAGGCGTTTCGGATGGGCCCGGCGAGCCCTCGCCCACAGCCTCGTCGGCCGGGCCGCGATCGACGGCATCGAGAAGCGGACCGGGCAGCCCGACGGGCCGTGCGCCGGGTTCTCGCTGGCCGAGTGCCTCGAACAGGAGCACCGACCCGGCGACCGCGGCGTTCAATGACCCGATCGCGCCTCGCATCGGGATACGGACCATCAGATCGCACCGCCGACGAACCGCCGGCGCGAGCCCGTGGCCTTCGCTGCCGATCACGATCGCGACCGGCCCGCGCAGGTCCGCCTGACGCGCCGTCATCGGCGCGTCGGCCTCGGTTCCCACGATCCTGAGCCCGCGGACGTGCAGGTCGGTCAGCGCCGCAGCAAGGTCATCGACGGGACACAGGAGCAGATGCTCGGTGGCCCCGGCCGAAGCCTTGATGGCCGCCGGACTGAGCGGCGCCTGTCGGACGGTCGGGAAGATGACCCCGTGCACGCCGGCGCCCTCGGCGCTTCGGAGGAGCGTTCCGAGGTTCTGGGGATCCTCGAGCGAATCGAGAACCAGCACGAACGGTGCCTCACCGCGTTCGATGGCCCGAGCCAGGATGTCCTCGGGCGCCGCGAAGACACGGGGTTCCACGACGAGCGCAACGCCCTGGTGTCCGTCGAACCCGGCAATCGACGTGAGCGTGCCTCCTTCGACCTCGACGATCGGAATGCGAAGGGTCGTTGCGTGAAGGACGATGCGCTCCAGGGCAGGACGGCGCTGGGGCGTCACGAGCAGCCGTCGTGCCGGTCGGCGCGCGGCAAAGGCCTCTTCAACCGGGCGCCGGCCCGCCACGAGCTCCTCATCGGGTCCGAGCTGCTCGGCCGTGGGAACCGGGAACCCGGGTGCGGGTCGGGAGGAAGCCCCCTGATCGGCACCCACCGGCCGAATCCACGGGCCGCCTTGACGGGCACCGCTTGGTCGGTTCGCCGGCCGGTTCGCCGGTCGCGATCGTGGTCCCTCGGGCGGCCATGCTGATCGTTCCGGGCCCGTCGGGCCGGGAGAACGTGACGGGCGAGCAGGGTTTTCGAATCGACCCGGACCAACGTTGTGTCGCTGCTCGTCGTGGTCCGGAGAGGGTTCAGGACGATCGCCTGCCGCCCATGGTGGTCGCGCTGCGCCCCACCGGCTCGAACCGGGTTGTCCCGGCAGCCCCGGCCTGGGGAACCCGCGGTCCGGGCGTGGTCGCGAACCCGGGCGCGGGCCGTCGTACGATCCCGGGCTGAAACGCGCGGGTCCGGGCGGTCCGTGATGCGCCGGCCCACCCCGGCCGGGCGCACCCTGCCCCTGGCTACCGCGCGACGGCCCCGATCGTGTGCCGTGCCGCTCGGGCCCCCCCGGCAAGAAACCGTCCGGTGCGGCTTCGCGACGATCCGCGCCGGGAGCAGCTGATCCGGGACCTCCACGGTCGGGTCGGAATCGCGGGCCCTGGCCGGCCGCACGTCCCGATCCGGGCCGACTGCCGCCCTCTCGAAATCCCTTGCCCTCGCGTCGGGATGGTCGATCCGGCTTCGGGCGAGGGCTCACAGCGAACCTTCGGCGCGACGCCAGCGCTGACCGTCGCGTGTGTCCTCCACGGCGATCCCCCGGCCGAGCAGTTCGTCGCGCAGCGCGTCGGAACGGGCCCAGTCCCGCGCATCTCGCGCGGCCTGGCGCGCGGCCAGGAGGGCGGCCGAATCGACGTCGAGTTCGGCGGGCGGGTCGGGCAGGAGTCCAAGCACCCGGTCGAGGTCGCGCAGGACGCCCAGGGCCGTGGTCGCGTCGTCGGTGGACAGGACACGGGCATCGATGCGGCGGTTCAGGTCCCGGACGAGATCGAAGACGGCCGCGAGGCCGGCAGAAATGTTGAGATCGTCGTCGAGCGCGGCCTCGAACGCCGCCCGCGCACGGGTCAGCACGTCAGGGAGGCCGGCGTCATCAGCCACGGTCTCGTGATAGGACGCGAGGGCACTGACGAGACTGTCGAGACGATCGACCGCAGCACCGGCTGCCGCAAAGGAGGCCTCGCTGTACTCGAGAGCCTGGCGGTAGTGGACCGAGATGAGCGCGTAGCGGAGGGCTCGCGGTGAGATCCCGGCGTCCAGCAGGTCCGTGACCCGCGCGATATTGCCCACTCGTCGCGCCATCTTCTCGCCGCCGAGACGGAGATGGGCGCAATGGAGCCACGTACCGACGAATGTCCTGCCGGTGGCCGCTTCGCTCTGGGCGATCTCGTCCTCATGGTGCGGGAAGATCAGGTCGACCCCACCGGTGTGGATGTCGAAGCTCTCGCCGAGGTGGCGCATGCTCATTGCGGAGCATTCGATGTGCCATCCGGGCCGGCCCGGGCCGATCGGCGTTTCCCAGGATGGCTCGTCGGGCTTCGGTCCCTTCCAGAGGGCGAAGTCGCGGATGTCATCCTTGCCGTAGTCGTCGGCTTCGACACGCTCACCCACCCGCATCTGGGTCGGATCGAGTCGAGCCAGCCGGCCGTACGCCGGCCAGGACGAAATCCGGAAGAAGATCGACCCATCATCGGTCCGGTAGGCATGTCCGCGAGCCTCGAGCACACCGATCAGGGCGGCGATCTCCTCGATGTGCTCCGTCGCACGAGGCAACACGTCGGGGGTGGTCATGCCGAGGGCGGTTGCGTCGGCCCTGAACTGGGCGATCCACCGATCGGTGAGGGCCGCGATCGACTCGCCTGCGGCATTCGCCCGCTGGATGATCCGGTCGTCGATGTCCGTGAAGTTCATCACCCAGGTCACCTGGGTGCCGCGATAGCGAAGATAGCGGACGAGCAGATCCGGGAACAGGAACGACCGGAAATTGCCGATATGGGCCGGCCCGTAGACCGTCGGCCCACAGCTGTAGATCCGGGCGTGGCCGGGCTCGATCGGCGCGAATGGGCGCGTCTCGCCCGTCAGCGTGTCGTGCAGGCTCAGGGTCATGATGTCGAGGACCGCGTGGGAGCCGTCACGGGTGCCGCCGTCACGGGTGCCGCCGTCACGGGTGCCGCCGTCACGGTCGCCCATCCGAAGCGGCTCCGGATCGACGCCATTGCCGAGGCCGCGATGGCTCGACCTGCCCCCGTGGCGCCGTCCAGGTTTCCCGTGCCAGCCTTCACGCCGACGGAACTCGCCGGCACGCCAAGCAACCGTGCGATGACCGCCTGCATGTCCTCCAGGTGACCGACAAGCCTCGGCCGGGCCCCGGTGATCGTCAGGTCCACGCTCTCGACATCCCAGCCTGCGTCGGCGAGCCGGGTCACGACGGCGGCGAGGAGTTCCGAGCTGTCGGCACCACGAGGGGTCCGACGATCGGCCGGAAACAGACGCCCGAGATCGCCGAGCGCGGCGGCGCCGAGCAGGGCATCCGCAATTGCGTGCAGTGCCACGTCACCATCCGAATGACCATGCAGGCGGGGCGCACCGCGCACCTCGATCCCGCCCAACCGGAGCGTTTCCCCAGGCCCGAACGGGTGCGAATCGACACCATGCCCAACGCGCGTCACCGCGCTCGACGCCAGCAGGGCGTCGGCACGGGCGAGGTCGGCGGGCAGCGTTATCTTGAGATTCACGGGATCTCCGGGGACGGGGTGGACGCGGATTGTACAGGCCAGCAGCAGTGCGGCCTCGTCCGTGAACCGATCCGGACCACTCGCCGGGTATCGGCTGAGCGCCTCGCTGAGCAGGCCGGCTCTGACACCCTGCGGCGTCTGCGCCGCCATGAGGTCCGTCCGATCCACGATCTCGCCGACCACACCGGCCCGGACGCGACGGACCGTGTCCGTGACGGGCACGACCGGGATGGCCGCACCGTGCTCGTCTGCGGCAGCCGCGACGGAGCGAATCAACGCCGGCGTGACAAGCGGCCGGGCACCGTCGTGCACCAGAACGACGCGATCGCGATCGATCGCCCCTCCATGGAGGGATTCGAGTGCCCGAAACCCGGCCTCCACCGACGCGCCGCGGTGTGCCCCTCCGTCGACCACCGAGAAGACGTTGCCCGGCAACATCGGGCGTATGGCTTCGAGCGCCGGCCCGTGGCCCATGACGAGCACGATTCGTTCAACGATGGCCGCACCGGCCAGGGCCTCCAGGGTCCGGATGAGGAGCGGCCGCCCGGCGAGGGGCGCCACCCGTTTGTCCGTGCCCTCCATCCGCTTCGACTCGCCGGCGGCCACCACGATGGCGTCAACCGTGAATCGGCCGGGCAGGCCCGGCCTGGGCTCCTGGATCATCGCGGATCAGTCCTGGCGGAGCTGGGCGAAGACCATCCGCCCGGCCACGGTCTGCAGCACGCGTGTGACCGCGACATCGACGTCCTGATCGATGAACCGGGAGCCACCCTCGACGACGATCATGGTTCCGTCATCCAGGAACGCGACGCCCTGACCCGCCTCCTTGCCGGCCTGGATGACGCGGACGCGGAGTTCCTCGTTGGGCAGCAAGGCGGGCTTCACGGCATTGGCCAGGGAGTTGATGTTGAGCACGCGAACACCCTGCAGCTCGGCCACCCGGTTCAGATTGAAATCGTTGGTCAGCACGGCCCGGCTGAACCGCTTCGCGAGCGCGACGAGCTTGGCATCGACTTCGTCCACCTCGGGCGCGTCGTCGTCGATGATGATGACCGGCGTCGGCGAGTCTTTCTGCATCCGGGTCAGGATCTCGAGGCCACGGCGTCCGCGATTGCGTCGCAGCGTGTCCGGGCTGTCCGCAATCTTCTGGACTTCATCGAGGATGAACCGCGGGACGACCAGCGTCCCGTACAGGAACCCCGAATCGACGATCTCGGCAATGCGGCCGTCGATGATCGCGCTGCTGTCCACCAGGATGTGGGGCGTTCCGGTCCGAGGGTCGGCCGCAGGAGCGGGTCGGCGAACGAGCCCGATCGCCTCGGCCGCCACGAGGAGGTCTTGCCGCTTCGCGACGCTCAGACCAACCATCCCGAGACCAAGGAACATCGAGACGCCGATCGGCAACCAGAGCCCGAGCGGGGCCGGGAACGCAGACAGGGGCGCTCCGAGCAGGAGGCCCATGAGGAGCCCGAGCAGGAGCCCCACCACGGCCGTGACGAACTCAGCCGTCGAGATCTCCTGCACACCACGAACGACTCGCGCCGCGGGGACGACGGTCAGGTAGGGAAGCACGGAAAACCCCAGGACCGTCCAGGCAACAAGCCAGGCGATGATGACGGCGCCCGCTCCGGGTACTTCACGGAAGACTTCCGGCGCGGTCATCACCGCGACGATACCGATGAGTCCGCCGAGAGCGGCGCCGAGAATGCGAATTGAACGAATCACGGGCGGTCAGCCTAGCACTCGCCGACGGTTCCGAGGGCTCGTCGACGCGGCCGCGTGCCGGCTCATCGGCGATCGGGCCGGCGCCGCGCCGGGGTCCGGGGAGCCTCCACGGTGCGATCATCCCCACCGAGCGCGACACGGATCGCCTCACGAAGCGTCGCGACGCGGTGGACCCGAAGCCCGGGCGTGTCGAGATCGCCGCTCCGGGTCGTGGACGGCACGATGGCGGTGGTGAATCCGAGGCGCGCCGCTTCCCGCAGCCGTCGCTCGACGCCGGTCACGCCGCGTAGTTCTCCGAGCAGGCCGACCTCGCCGACAGCAACCATTCCGGGCCTGACCGGCAGGTCGCGCAAGGAGCTCGCCAGGGCGAGCGCGAGGGGCAGATCGAGACCGGGTTCAGCCACCTCGAGGCCGCCCGCGAGATTGGCGTACACATCGTGGGTGGCAAGGCCGATGCCGGCCTTGCGCCCGAGCACCGCAATGATGAGGGCCAGGCGGTTCGCATCCATGCCTGATACCCGCCGTGCGGCGGTCCCGTAGCCTGCCGGTGCGACAAGCGCCTGAACCTCCACCAGCAGCGGGCGCGTCCCCTCCATCGTCGCCGCGACGACACTGCCGGGCGCGGGACCTTCGTGTTCCACCAGGAATGCCCGCGCGGGGTCGGATACCTCGGACAGGCCCCGCTCGCCCAGCTCGAACACCCCGATTTCCTCGGTTGAGCCGAAGCGATTCTTGGAGGCCCGCAACACACGGAGTACGCCGGCCCGATCCCCGCCCAGGTCCAGGACCGCGTCCACCAGGTGCTCCAGCGTCTTGGGTCCGGCGATCGAGCCATCCTTGGTGACGTGGCCCACGAGGATGACGGCCATCTCCTCCCCCTTCGCCAGGTCCATCAAGCGGAGCGCCGACTCCCGGACCTGGCCGACGCTGCCGGCCGGGCCGTCCAGCTCCTCGACCGTCACGGTCTGGATCGAATCGACGATCACGAGCCACGGCCGCGTGGCCCGCGCGACCTCGGCGATGCGGCCGACCTCACCATCCGCGAGGATCGCGATGGCGCTGCCGGTGATCCCGTCCATGAGCCCGAGGCGCGCGGCCCGCAGGCGGACCTGGGCCGCACTCTCCTCGCCCGTGACATACAGGACGGGGCGTGCTGGTTCCGCGCCACGCGCCATCCCGGCGGCCGCCTGGAGGAGGAGGGTGGACTTGCCCACGCCCGGTTCCCCGCCGAGGAGCACGAGCGAACCGAGGACCAGACCCCCGCCGAGGACCCGGTCCAGCTCGCCGATGCCGACCGGGACGCGCTCGGCCGGTGGTGCCCCGACTTCGGCCAACGGGACGCTGGTCGGCGCTGATGGCAAGGGGCTGGATCGGGATGACTTCCCGGTTCGCGATCCGGGCCGAAGGACGGTCTCCACGAGGGTGTTCCAGCCGCCGCAACTCCGGCATTGTCCTTCCCAGCGCAGGAACGATTCGCCACAGCTCTGGCAGACGTAACGACTGCCGGCTCGTGCCACGGGTGCCTAGGAAACTTCGACGGGCGTCTTTGGCTCGGAGGCGTGAATGTCCAGTCCGGACTCGTCCGTGCGATCAACCTCGATCGTCGTACCCGGCTCGTACCGTCCGAGCAGAAGATGTTCGGCGAGGACGTCCTCGACGAGATTCTGGATCACGCGACGCATCGGTCGTGCGCCGTAGGAGGGATCCCAGCCGAGTTTGATGAGGTGATCCTTCGCAGCCTGGGAAACCTCCAGGCGCATCTCCTGGGCGCGCAGCTGCTCGCGGACCCGGTTCAGCATCAGATCGACGATCTGGCGAATCTCGTCCATCGTCAGCGACCTGAAGACGACCGTGGCGTCGATGCGGTTGAGGAATTCCGGTCGGAAGTTCGTCTTCAGCTCCGCCTGGACCTTCTCACGCATGATGTCGTAGGAGTTCTGCTCCCGTGCGTCATCGCTGTCGGCGACGGCGCGGAAGCCCAGCGACGAACCGGTCTGGAGCTGCCGCGCTCCGAGGTTCGAGGTCATGATGATGATGCAGTTCCGGAAGTCGACACGGCGGCCCTTGGCATCCGTCAACTGGCCGTCCTCGAGGATCTGGAGCAGGATGTTGAAGACCTCCGGATGCGCCTTCTCGACCTCGTCGAGGAGGATGACCGCATAGCTCTTGCGGCGGACCGCCTCGGTCAGCTGGCCGCCCTCGTCGAAGCCGACGTATCCGGGCGGGGCCCCGACCAGGCGACTGACGTTGTGGCGCTCCATGAACTCGCTCATGTCGATCTTGATGAGCGTGTCCTCGCTGCCGAACATGAATTCCGCGAGTGCCTTTGCCAACTCCGTCTTCCCGACACCCGTCGGTCCGAGGAAGATGAACGAGCCGATCGGTCGCTTCGGATCCTTCAGTCCGGCACGGGCACGACGGACGGCCTTCGAGACGGTCTCGATCGCCTCCTGCTGGCCGATGACCCGATTGTGGAGCGCATCTTCCATGTGGAGCAGCCGCTCGGACTCTTCCTGGGCGATGCGGGTGACGGGGATGCCGGTCCACATGGCGAGGACCTCCGCGATCTCCTCCTCGTCGACCGTCGGGGCGTCGCCGGCGATGGTGGCCTGCCACGCTTCGCGAAGCGCCTCGACCCGTTCCCGGACCTCGCTTTCCGACTCTCGGAGCTTGGCGGCGGACTCGTACTCCTGGGCGTTGATGGCCACGTCCTTTTCCTTGCCCACGCTCTCGAGTTCCCGCTGCGCGTCGCGCAGCGCCGGCGGAGCCGAGGCGTGACGGAGGCGAACCCGGCTCGAGGCTTCGTCGATCAGGTCGATGGCCTTGTCCGGGAGGTGCCGATCCGTGATGTAGCGGATCGAGAGGTCGGCGGCGGCCTTGACCGCGGCGTCGGTGATCGTGACCTTGTGGTGCTGCTCGTATCGCTCGCGGATGCCCATCAGGATCTCGATCGTCTGCTCGATCGTCGGCTCCTCGACCATCACGGGCTGGAACCGACGCTCAAGCGCGGCGTCACGCTCGATGTACTTGCGGTAGTCGTCCAGGGTCGTGGCGCCGATGCACTGCAGTTCGCCGCGCGCAAGCGGCGGCTTCAGGATGTTCGCCGCGTCGATGGCTCCCTCAGCCGCGCCGGCTCCAACGAGCGTATGGAGCTCGTCGATGAACAGCACCGCATCGTTGGTGTTCCGGAGCTCCTCGATGATCTTCTTGAGGCGCTCCTCGAACTCACCGCGGTACTTGGTGCCGGCCACGAGGGATCCGATGTCGAGCGTCAGGACGCGCTTGTTCAGCAGGATGTCCGGGACATCGCCGGCCACGATCCGGTGCGCGAGGCCCTCGGCGATGGCCGTCTTGCCGACCCCGGGTTCACCGATCAGCGCCGGGTTGTTCTTCGTCTTGCGCCCGAGGATCTGGATGACCCGCTCGATCTCCTTCTCGCGGCCGATCACGGGGTCCAGCTTGCCGGCCCGCGCCGCGTCGGTCAGGTTGATGCCGAGGGCGTCGACGGTCGGCGTCTTGGATGAGCGCTTGGTTTCCTGGGCTGGGCCGACCGACGAGGACTGCGAGAGGACGCGGATGACCTCGTGGCGCACCTTGTCCAGGTTCACGCCGAGTGATTCGAGCACGCCTGCAGCGATACCCTCGCCCTCTCGGACGAGACCGAGCAGGAGATGCTCGGTGCCGATGTAGTTGTGGCCGAGGCGTCGAGCTTCGTCGATCGCGAGCTCGATGACACGCTTGGCGCGCGGGGTGAGCCCGACCTCGCCGACCACCGGGCGGTCACCGCGACCGATGATGAACTCGACCGCCGTACGCACCTTGGCGAGCTCGACGTTCATGTTCTCCAGGACGCGGGCGGCCACGCCCTCGCCCTCGCGAACCAGTCCGAGAAGGAGGTGCTCCGTGCCGATGTAGTTGTGGTTGAACCGCTGCGCCTCGTCCTGCGCGAGCGTCAGGACCTTGCGCGCACGATCCGTGAACTTGTCAAAGCGCTCCATCGGTTTCGAACGCCCGTTCCCCTTCTGCGCACCTCGGCGCGCCGCCATCCTAGCACGCAGGGTTTGCGGCGCCGGAGTGTCGCGCCACCGCGGGCACGCGCGGAGGATCGCATCCGGGGGGCGATTGCGCCGCGCGTGCTGCACCGCCCATGTCGGGCGCCTGTGCGGATCCAGAATCAGGACGACCCGCCGATGTCGACGGGCCGTCCCGGATGCCTTCGCCGAAGGCCTCAGGCAGTCCCAGATTCCACCGACGACAATCGGTCGGTCGCGGTCGCGGTCGCGTCGGCCTCGGGTGTCGCCTCAGGCTCTGATTTCGGGCTCCGGTTCTGGTGCAGCCTCGGGCTCCGGTTCTGGTGCAGCCTCGGGCTCCGGCTCCGCAGCAGCCTCGGGCTCCGGCTCCGCAGCCTCGGGCTCCGGTTCTGGTGCAGCCTCGGGCTCCGCAGCAGCCTCGGGCTCCGCAGCAGCCTCGGGCTCCGGCTCCGCAGCAGCCTCGGGCTCCGCAGCAGCCTCGGGCTCCGCAGCAGCCTCGGGCTCCGGCT
>JAZJZX010000012.1:0-4971 GCA_040389445.1 Chloroflexota bacterium | reverse complement strand
GGCTCCGCAGCAGCCTCGGGCTCCGGCTCCGCAGCAGCCTCGGGCTCCGGCTCCGCAGCAGCCTCGGGCTCCGGCTCCGCAGCAGCCTCGGGCTCCGTGGCAGCCTCGGCGGCGGCAAGTTGCTCGCGCACGCCCGCAAAGGCGGCGGCAAGCGTCGTGTCGATCCCACCTTCCGGTTCCTGGACCGCGTCCGAGGCCGTATAGCTCCGCTCGCGCTCGCGGTCCGGGCGCGGTCGGCGCTCGGCGCGAGGCGCGGGCGTCGGGGCGGCACCCGGCTCCGGCATCGTTCGCACCGGGGCCTCCTCAGCCTGCTTCAGGCTGAGACCGAGGCGATGGCGTTCCGAGTCGAGGCTGATGATCTTGAGCTTGAGCGCCTGACCCTCGTGAACGACGTCGCCCGGATGCGCGACGCGCTGGTGGCTCAGTTCGCTGATGTGGATCAGGCCTTCCAGCCCGTCGCGAACGCGTACGAATGCGCCGAAGTTCACGAGCTTGGTGACCGTCCCGTCGATCACGTCGCCGACGTTGAAATCAGCGACCGTCGAGTGCCACGGATCCGGCTGCAATCGTCGAATGGACAGGCTGATTCGACCGCGCTCGTGGTTGATGTCGATGACCTCGGCCTCAACCTCCTCGCCAACCTGGTAGCCGGCCTCGGGGTTGTTGACCTTGTTCCACGACAACTCGCTCTTGTGCACGAGGCCGTCGATCCCACCGAGGTCGATGAAGACCCCGAACGGGGCGATGCTGCGCACCGTGCCGGTGACCTTCTGGCCGACCTGGAGGCTGCTGAAGAGCTCATCCCGCTTCTCGCGGCGCTCCTCGTACAGCGCCACCTTCTCCGACAGGATCAGACGGTTGGCCTTGCGATTGACCTCGAGGATCTTGAGCCGGAGCCTGCGGCCGACGAACGGCATCAGCTTCTCGGCGATCTCCTGCGCCGCGTCGCGCGGCTGATCGTTCTGCGGACGGCGCGGGAAATCGACGATCTGGCTGATCGGAACGAAACCGCGGATCCCGCAGTCGACGATCAGGCCACCCTTGTTGTGGTCGATGACCGGAGCCTCGATGATGACGCCCTCTTCGAGCTGCTCCTGCATCGAGCGCCATTTGCGCTCGAGGCCGGCCCGCCGGAGCGAGAGGACGACGTGCCCTTCGGGCGATTCGGGCTGGAGGACGTACACCAGGACCGTGTCGCCGATCGCGAGGGCCGGCTGGGATTCCCCACCCCGGCCAAAGAGCTCTCGATTGCTGACGACCCCTTCGCTCTTGGCACCGATGTCGACCAAGATCTCGTCCTTGTCGATGCGAACGACCGTGCCGTCGACGACGTCACCGTGCTTGAAGCTCTTGATGTCGGCGTCCTGCTCGGCGAGCAGCTCCTCCATCGTGGTGGGCTCGGGTCCCGTGAGGCGGGACGGCAGCGGATCAATCTCAGCCGCGGGAGCATGGGCAAGCTCGTCGTCCTCGACGACCGCCGAAGCAGTCTCCGGTTCCAGGGCATCCGCCTCCTCGGTGGTTGCCTCCGGCTCCGGCGTTGCCTCCGGCTCGGACACCGCTTCCGGCTCCGGCGTTGCCTCCGGCTCGGACACCGCTTCCGGCTCCGGCTCAGGGGTTTCCACGACAAGGGATTCGGCGGGATCGTCCGCGGTGACTGGCGCCGCGGCGGTCTGCTCGGGGGCCGGGGCCGCGGCAATCGCCTCGGCCGGCGGCGTCGTCCCGCCCTGCTCTTCTTCGGTCAATTCGATGATCTCCTGCAATCCAGCGTCCCACCGGGAATCAAGAACGGCTCGAGCAGCGCTCAAGCCGTCAGGTTGGCGATCAAGTGGTCCGTGGATGATCTGCCGCGGTCCGCTCCTTCGACATCGAAATCGGGGTGAACGTGCTCTTCAGCTTTCCTGCCCGTAGGGCCACGGGAGTCTAGCACACGGGTATCGGCGGCTACAATCGGCCGAACTGTGCCAGAACTGCCCGATCTGACCGTCGTTTCCGAGGCACTTCACGTCGCGCTCGCGGGTCGATCCATCGTACGGGTCAGCGCGCCCGGACCGCTCGCGGTTCGAGGAACGCCCGCAGACCTCGAGGCGCTCGTGGGCCAGCGCCTTCGCGGCATCACCCGCCGAGGCAAGTTCCTCAGGCTGCAACTCGAACGCGATGCGCTCGTCATCAACGCGATGCTGACCGGTCGGTTCCAACTGGCAGCACCCGATCAGCGGATGACCGGCAGGACGGCCGTCGTACTTGCGTTCGGCGCACGGGTCCACAGGCCCTCTCGGCCGGCCGCATGGACGCGCGGTGCCCCATGGTTGCCGGCGGATGTCGCACAGGCCGAGCTTCGCTATCGGGACCCCACCCAGATGGGAAAGGTGTACCTCCTCCCGGCGGGCGAGCACCGTCCCGTACCCGGCTACGACGGACCCGGAGGGACACCAGGGGCACAGGGGCCGGACGCGGACGATGATGCCCTGACCATCGACCTGTGGCGCGAGCGGATCAGGCGGCACCCGGGGGAACTCAAGGCGCTCCTCCGGAACCAGGAATTCATCGCCGGGATCGGAAACGCCTACAGCGACGAAATCCTCCACGCTGCCCGGCTGAGTCCGTTCCGCAAGCGCTCCTCGCTCGCCGCCGAGGAAGTCGATGAACTGTACTCGGCAATGCGCGAAACGCTCGAGCGGGCCTGCGCGACGCTACGCCTCCGGGTCCCCCCCAGTTTCGAGACCGAAGTTCGGGATTTCCTGCGTGTTCATCTGCGAGGTGGTCAACCCTGCCCTCGCTGCGGAACGAGGATCAGCGAGATAGCGACACGCAGTGAAGCCACCTCCTGGTGTCGGGGCTGTCAGCGCTGATCGCGAGGTGTCGCGGAAGGCGCTCGCGCGTCAGGGGATCCGCAGGACCAGGCCGGCGCGAATCACGTTCGTCGTCAGGCCGTTGAAGTCCTTCAACGCCGCCACGCTGATTCCAAACTGGCGGGCGATGCCATAAAGGGTGTCTCCCGACTTGACCGTATACGTCGCCCTGGCCGTGGGTGCCCCGGGCGACGATGTCGCAGCGGCTGACGGCGTCGGCACAGGCGCGACCGTTACCTCCGGAGTGATCTCCGGCGACGGTGAAAGCGGAGGGATCGTGGCCGGGACGGTCGGGCTTGCGACGGCAACGAAGCTTGCCGGCGTCGACGGTCGATTCGACGCACTGTTCGAGCCGATGTTCGCGATCCCGAGCGCGCCCAGGGCAGCGACGAGCGCGACCGCTGGTACGACCTGCCACCCCCGCCGATCGGCCAGCAATCCGGCCACCAGGGCGCCACGCCCCAGGCTCGTGTGCACGACTGGGGTCGTTCGAACCCATCCCCATGCGGGATGCGCCTCCGTGGACCTTCCGCGGAGACCCGTCCGCGCCTCGCGCGCTGCCACATAGGTCGCGCAGGTGACGTGCTCGGTAGTCAGGCACAGGCGACGTTGCTTGGCGACGGCCAATGGCGCAGGGGGAAACACGGCCGTGCAACGGTGTTCCGTCGAGGCTGCCTCCGATACCCACGCACCATCGGCGCCCGCCAGGTACGGGCAGCGGGGCGGCGCAGACAAGCCCTCGAGCGGCATGTCTGTTGCGTCGTCCTGCTCATGCGACATCAACCGAGGATACCGCGGTCGGCACTCCTGCACCGCGCAGCCAGGTGTGCCGACTCGAGCCGGAACCATCCGACACGCGGCGAAACCGGCCCCGGACGCACAAAATCCTGGCGACGACCTATTTTCCCGAAAGGCTGCCCTCTCAGTATCTTCGGCGCTGGAGAGCTTGACTTCCGTGTTCGGGATGGGAACGGGTATGGCCTCTCCGCTAGAGTCACCAGGATCTTGCTGCTGGACGTGAACCGGCTGCTGCCTTCGCGCAATGCGGACGCGGGGCGCCGAGAAGTCAACGATCAATCGATTTCGCGTGTTCCAGGATCTATCCTGATCCCAGCCGCTGACCCTGGGTCAGGTGCTGGAAGTGGTCAAGCCCTCGACCATTAGTACCGCTCAGCTTCATCCGTCGCCGGACTTCCACATGCGGCCTATCAAACAGGTGGTCTCCCTGCGGTCTTACCCGGTTAACCCGGTGGGGAACCTCATCTCCAGGCGAGCTTCGCACTTAGATGCTTTCAGCGCTTATCCCTGCCGAACATAGCTACCCAGCGATGCCCCTGGCGGGACAACTGGCACACCAGCGGTTCGTCCACTCCGGTCCTCTCGTACTAGGAGCAGCTCCTGTCAAGTTCCCTACGCCCACGGCGGATAGAGACCGAACTGTCTCACGACGTTCTGAACCCAGCTCGCGTGCCGCTTTAATTGGCGAACAGCCAAACCCTTGGGACGTACTTCCGCCCCAGGATGCGACGAGCCGACATCGAGGTGCCAAACGGTGCCGTCGATGTGAACTCTTGGGCACCATCAGCCTGTTATCCCCGGGGTAGCTTTTATCCGTTGAGTGATACCCCTTCCACTCGGAGGTACCAGATCACTAAGCCCGACTTTCGTCTCTGCTCGACTTGTAGGTCTCGCAGTCAAGCTCCCTTATGCCTTTGCACTCTTCGGCTGGTTTCCATTCAGCCTGAGGGAACCTTTGGGCGCCTCCGTTACACTTTAGGAGGCGACCGCCCCAGTCAAACTGCCCGCCTGACACTGTCCCGCGCCCGGATTACGGGTCGCGGTTAGAACCGAAACACAACCAGGGTGGTATTTCAACGTTGGCTCCACCGAAGCTAGCGCTCCAGCTTCACAGCCTCCCACCTATCCTACACAAGCTAAATCCCAATCCAATATCAGGGTGCAGTAAAGCTCCACGGGGTCTTTTTGCCCTGCCGCGGGTAACCTGCATCTTCACAGGTACTTCAATTTCGCCGGATCCCTCGTTGAGACAGCGCCCAGATCGTTACGCCATTCGTGCGGGTCGGAACTTACCCGACAAGGAATTTCGCTACCTTAGGACCGT
>JAZJZX010000011.1:99727-152495 GCA_040389445.1 Chloroflexota bacterium | reverse complement strand
GGCGCGGGTCGCCGGGCGCGGGTCGCCGGGCGCGGGTCGCCGGGCGCCAATCGCGGGTCGCCGGGCGCCGGGCGCCAATCGCCGACGGCTTCGTATTACAGCGAAGGGCATCGGGTCAGAAGAAGGCACCGCGGTAGGCCAGAATCGGGCATATGAGCCCTTGGGCCTGGGCGAGGCCCGTGGGGCGAGGGGTAACAGAACGGCCGACCCCTCGCGGGGTCGGCCGTTCGAACTACAAGGGTTGTGAACCGGCCGGCTACTCGCCGCCCGGCGTGATCGGGACGGTCCCCTTCACGAAGTCCGTGCCCTTGAGATCGTCCGTCAGACCCGCGATCGCCTCCTCGGCGATGGTCTGGTCGTACGCATCGAGGCTCGGATCCGCGGTCAGGATCCCGCTGGTCTTGGCGACCCGGATCGTCTGCTGGTAGAAGATCGGGTTGAGGACGCCGATCCCATCCGGGCTCGGCCAGATGAGGTTGTTGACCTCGTTCATCATCCAGGCCTGATGGCCCGCACCCAGGGTGCTGCCGGCATCGGTGGTGTACTGGACGCAGTCCGCCGGGTTGTCGCGGCAGTAGATCCAGCCCTTGAGCGAAGCTCGAACGAAGCGGACGGCGATGTCCCGGTTGCTGCCCTCGGCGAGCCACGAGGCGCGCGCGAAGATGGCGTCCTGGAGCATCGCGACGCGGTAGTCGTTCCAGTCGATGACGTTGAGATCGTCGGCTGAGTACAGGGCGCCGGTCTCGGGGTTGGTCGTCTCGAGGAGCTGCGCGTACTCGTTGTAGATCATCGCCTCGGCGACGTCGATCTGCTTGGTGATCAGCAGGCTCATGTCGAACGGCTGAATCACCTTGGTGTAGTCCGTCCCGGCGACGAGGCCCTCCTTCAGGGCACCGGCCGTGACTTCGAACTCGTTCCCGAAGTCCCAGACGCCGACCTTCTTGCCCTTGAAGTCCGCCGGACCATTGATCCCGGTGGACTTCCAGGAAACGGACAGGGTGCCCGATCGCTGGAAGATCTGGGCGATGTCCACGAGGTCCGAGCCGCTCTCGCGAGCCTGCAGGACCTTGGGAACCCAGCTGATGGTGAATTCCGGACCATCCGGCGCCGATCCCACCGCTTGCGGGATCACATCCGGGCCGCCCGGCAGGATCTGGACCGTCAGATTCTCCGCGGCGTAGTAGCCCTGCTTCTCGGCGGCGAAGTATCCGGCGAACTGCGCCTGTGGCACCCACTGGAGCTGCAGGCGAACCGTGGCGGCCTCAGGGCCGGTGCTGGCCGGCGGTTCCGATGCGGCCTGGCTGGGTGCCTGGCTGGGTGCCTTGCTGGGTGCCTGCGATGCGGCTCCGCCGCAGGCCGCAAACACGAGCGCCGCCGTCGCGGTCAGAACGAGGACCTTGCTGGTCTTCATGCGCTCCTCACTCACTTTGCCCGGACGCGCCCGGGCCTCCTCCATGCCTGGCCCACAGACCAGTCGTGCGCACGATAGCGCGTTGGCGCCTTCCCGTGGCGCCGAGAATCAGGTTTCCGTGGCGCGCAGGGAGGCGTGCCAGGGAATCACGATCCGCTCGAGGGCCGCCGTCGCGAGGTAGAACGCGATCCCGGTGGCCGCTGCGAGCAGGATGGCGGCCCAGGTCACGTCGAACCGGAGCGCACTGGCACTCTGGACGATCACACGACCGAGGACCGCGGACGCGCCCCCGAAGTACTCACCGACGATCGCCCCGATCAGGCTGAGGGTGGTGGCCAGCTTGAGCGCGGTGAAGAAATACGGCAGTGCGTTGGGGATTCGCACCTTGCGAAGAATCGTGCCCTCGCCGGCCGCGTAGGAACGCATCAGCTCCAGCGCCGCAGGATCGACCTGGGTCAGCCCCCGGGTGACGTTGGCCATCACGGGAAAGAACACGAGGACGGCCGCCATCATCATCTTGGACAACGGCGCCAGGACCCCGAACCAGTTGTTGAAGAGCGGGGCAAAGGCAATGATCGGCACGGCGTTGGCCGCGACGGCGATCGGCAGCAGCAACCCCCGGGTCGTTGCCCAGCGAGACGTCGCGAAGGCGACGAGGATCCCCGCTCCTGTCCCGATGATCAGACCACCGGCGGCCTCGAGGAGCGTGGCCTGGGCCGAGGCGAAGAGCGGGAACTGCGGGCTGGCCCAGTTGGCCTGGAGCGCACTGAAGATCGCCGAAGGCTGCGGAAAGATGAACGCCTTGATCGACAGGGCGCCCACCACGACCTCCCAGGCGACGAGCGTTCCCACCGCCACCAGGAGCGCTGGCAGGTAGTACCACAGGCGCCCGAGCGTCGAGGCGAAGCCCGGCATGGTCATCCGACGGCACCCTCGGCCAGCGTGCGTGCCAGCGAGCCCGAACCGGCGTCCGTGCCCAGGCCGCCGCCCCGGCGGAGCTCCTCGCGGACGGCCGTGACGAGCTCGAAATAGCGCGCCGATTCGCGGGTCAGGTCCGTCCTCGGACGCGGGAGATCGATGTCGATCACCTTCGTGATGCGTCCAGGTCGGGCGCTCATGACCACGACCCGGGATGACAGGAAGACCGCCTCGGGGATCGAGTGGGTCACGAACACGACCGTCGTCCCGGTCCGCTCCCAGATCCGGAGGACCTCGGAGTTCATCCGC
This sequence comes from Chloroflexota bacterium, assembly GCA_040389445.1. Taxonomy (GTDB): domain Bacteria; phylum Chloroflexota; class Limnocylindria; order Limnocylindrales; family CSP1-4; genus UBA5189. The sequence continues at coordinate 149,857 of JAZJZX010000011.1, read as the reverse complement.
TCGCGGGTCATCTCGTCGAGCGCGCCGAACGGCTCGTCCATCAGCAGCAGGGCCGGCTCGAAGGCGAGGGCTCTCGCGATCGCGACGCGCTGCTGCATGCCGCCGGACAGCTGATAGGGGTGATGATGGAGGAAGTCGCCGAGCTCCATCAGCTGGAGCATCTCGCCGGCGCGAGCCGAACGCCTGCCGGCGTCCCAGCCGAGCACCTCGAGCGGGAGCTTGACGTTGTCCTCCACCGTCCGCCAATCCATCAGGACGGGAGCCTGGAAGACCATGCCGTAGTCGCGATCCCGGCGGGCCTGGGCAGCGGGCTTGCCGTTCACGATCGCATCGCCCGCGCTCGGCGGCGTGAGATCCCCGATGATCCGGAGAAGGGTGCTCTTGCCGCACCCGGACGGACCGATGAGGGACACGAATTCGCCTCGTGCGATCTCGAGGTCGATCGACTGGAGTGCCGTGGTGACGGGCGCGTCACCGCGCCCGAAGATCTTGTCGACTCCGGCGAGGCGGACGACCGTGGGATCAGGCATGAGCGGCGGCTCCTCGGTGACGGATCGGGGTTCTCCTGGAGGGTCGGGACATGGTCAGCCTGACGCCGCGGAGGGTCGGGCGCGGAGCGTGAGCACCTCCAGACCGCGGATCAGGAGGAAGAAGGCGATGCCCAGCAGGGCGGTGATGAGAATGGTGGCCCAGAGCTTCTCCGGTCCCGTGATGTAGTACTGGTTGTAGGTGATGATCACCCGGCCGAGTCCGTCGGCCACGCCACCGGGGCCCTCCCCGACGATCGCCCCCACGATGCTGGCGGTGGCCGCGATCTTGAGCGCCGTGAACAGGTATGGAAGGGACGCCGGCAGGCGCAGTTTCACGTAGGTCTGCCAGGTCGAGGCCGCGTAGGACTGCATGAGTTCCATGGCCCGCGGATCGAAGGACCGGAGCCCGCGAATCATCGCGATCGTGACCGGGAAGAACGTCAGATAGGTCGCGATGATGACCACGCTGATCACGCTCTGGCCGAACGCGAAGACGATCATCGGAGCCAGGGCAATGATCGGGATCGTCTGGCTTGCGATGACGTACGGCACGAATGCCCGCTCGAGGAGTCGCGAGTGGACGAACGCCGTCGCGAGCGCGAGCCCGATGAACGCCCCGAGGACGAAGCCGATGGCGGCCTCGCGCCAGGTGTAGAGGGCGGCATCGACAACGTGCGCCATCACGGTCACGTCCGAGCCGCGCTGGAATGGCTGGAACAGGACCAGCACGATGTTCCAGATGTGCGGCAGGTTGAGGTCGCTTGCCAATGGCCAGCGGAACGGCGGGTTGTGGATGACCGGTCCCTGGGGCCCGGTTCCGAGCGCTCGCCAGGGCACCCCACCGAGGAACTTCACGCCCTCCCAGAGCAGCACGAGCACGACGACGAAGGCGACGAGCAGGAGCACCTGGCGGCGCCGGCCGATCCCGAAACGCGCGCGAGCTGAAGCAGGCCGGGTCTCGCCCGACCCGAAGGCGGCCATCTAGCCGGTCACCGCCCGGTCGGCGATGTCGAGGGCGGCGTCGATGACCTCGAACCCCTCGGCCAGTTGCGCCTCGGTGACGCACAGCGGCGGGTTGGTGTGGATCGAGTTGTTGGCGAGCATTGCGTAGACCCCGTTCTCCCGCAGGTACTTGCCGATCGCCTTCATCTCGTCGCTCGTGCCGTTGAACGGGGTCATCGGCGTCCAGGGCTCGTGGCTCCGCACGAGATCGAGGATCCCGAACAGCCCGAGGTTGCGGTGGGCGCCGATCGAGGGGTGCTTCGCCGCAAGGCGCTGGTGGTGCGATCGCATCACGCCGTCGAGGCGAGCGGCGTTCTCGATCAGCCCGTCCTCCTCGTACACGCGGATGGTGGCGAGGGACGCGGCCAGGCTCACCGGATGCGAACTGTAGGTGAGGCCGCCGTAGAACATCTTCGATTCGAACGCATCGGCGATGTGCTGGCGCATCGCGACGGCGCCCAGCGGCAGATAGGAGCTGGTCAGACCCTTGGCCATCGTCATGAGATCGGGCGTCACCCCGGCGTGATCGATCGCGAACCAGCGGCCGGTCCGCCCGAAGCCCGCCATGACCTCGTCGGCGACCATCAGGATGCCGTTTCGGTCGCAGATCTCGCGGACGCCGGCGATGTAGCCGTCGGGCGGAATGAGGATGCCGTTCGTGCCGACGATCGTCTCGAGGAAGATCGCTGCGATGGTCGAGGCGCCCTCGTAGCGGATCACGTCCTCGAGGCCCTGGAGCGATTCGGCCACCGGTCGCGGCTTGGCCTCGCCCCAGCGATGCGTGTCCGGGTATCGGACGACCCCGACGATTCCGGGTTCATTGGCCCAGCGGCGCGGGTCGCCGGTCAGGGTCATGGCCCCGAGCGTCGCGCCGTGGTACGACCGATACCGCGCGAGGATCTTCTGCTTGCCGGTGTAGTGGCGAGCGAACTTGATGGCGTTCTCGATCGCTTCGGCGCCGCCGAGCGTGAAGAAGACCTTGTTCATGTCCCCGGGCAGGATCTGGGCGAGCTTCTCACCCAAGCGTCCCCGGATCTCCGTGGCGAAGGCCGGCTGGACGTACTGGAGCTTCATCGCCTGCTCGGTGATCGCGTCGATCACTCGACGGTCACCGTGACCGATGTTCACCGACATCAACTGGCTGTTGAAGTCGAGGATTCGTCTGCCTTCGGGCGTGTAGAGATACACCCCTTCGGCGTGATCGATCGCGATCGGATCGAGGGCACCCTGGACGGACCAGGAGAAAAACGTGTGGGCACGATTGAGAGCGACGATCTCGGCGCTCGACATCGCGGTGGCGGACTCGACGGCCATGGAGGGCTCCAGCTGTGGGCGTTCGGCGTGTCGACTGATTGTCGCAGATGCGCCGGGCCGGGCGTGAGCGATGGCGGCCGGCGGTGTACCCTCGTGGCCTCTTGTGGACCCCAGCGCCTCGCGGCGCCGTCGTGATTGAGTGAGGGATACCGATGCCGAGGATTGTTCGAGGGGCGTTGCTGCAGGCCACCTGGACCGGCGACAAGGAGTCGATGATCCAGAAGCACGAGGCGCAGGCCCACGAGGCCGCGAAGCAGGGCGCCCAGGTCATGCTCTTCCAGGAGCTCTTCTACGGGCCCTACTTCTGCCAGGTCCAGGATCCCCAGTACTACAGCTACACGGAGCTGATCCCGGACGGGCCCACCACGAAGCGGATGCAGGACCTCGCGAAGCAGACCGGCATGGTCCTCGTGGTGCCGATGTACGAGGAGGACTCCCAGGCCTCGGGCATCTACTACAACACCGCGGCGGTCATCGACGCGGACGGGAAGTACCTCGGCAAGTATCGCAAGACCCACATCCCGCACGTGAAGGGCTTCTGGGAGAAGTACTACTTCCGGCCCGGGAACATGGGCTATCCCGTCTTCGACACCGCCGTCGGCAAGGTCGGCGTCTACATCTGCTACGACCGGCACTTCCCGGAAGGCGCCCGCGCGCTCGGCCTCAACGGCGCCGAGATGGTCTTCATTCCGTCGGCCACGAGCCGCGGCCTGTCCGAGTACCTGTGGCGGATCGAGCAGGTCAGCCACGCGGTCGCCAACGGCTACTTCGTCGGGACCATCAACCGGGTGGGCATCGAAGCCGAGATCGGCGATGACGACTTCTACGGCCAGAGCTACTTCGTGGACCCGCGCGGCCAGTTCATCGGCAGCGTCGGGGATCCGTACGCGGAGGAACTGATCCTTCGCGACATGGACCTCGATGTCGTCCAGCAGGTTCGCCAGACCTGGCAGTTCTATCGCGACCGACGGCCCGATGCCTACGGGGACCTCGTTCGACCGTAGGATTGCCGATCGAACCGAGCAGCAGGAGGGCCACCTTTGGACTTCGGATTCACGCTCAAGCCGGACCATTCGATCGAGCGGACCATCGCGCTCACGCGACAGGCCGAGGCCGCCGGTTTCGGCTACGGCTGGCTCTTCGATTCCCATGTCCTGTGGCGCGAGCCTTACCCGCTGCTGACCCTGATGGCAGTCAACAGCGAACGGCTCCGACTCGGGACCTGCGTCACCAATCCGGGCACCCGCGAGCCCTCGGTCACCGCCTCCGCGCTGGCGACCCTCAACGAGATCTCCGGGGGACGGATGGACCTCGGCATCGGTCGGGGCGACTCCGCGCGTCGCGTCCTGGGCAAGCCGCCGATCACCATGGCGGGCACCGAGGAGGCCATCAAGGTCATCCGCGAGCTCGTCGAGGGGCGTCCGGTCACGTACGAGGGCACGGAATTGGTGTTCCCCTGGACCGGCAGCTGGAAGCTGCCGGTCTGGATTGCGGGCTATGGGCCCATGGCCCTGGCGATGACCGGTCGAATCGCGGACGGGGTCATCCTCCAGCTTGCCGATCCGGATCTGATCCGCTGGTTCGCGTCGATGGTCCGGGACGCGGCGGCCGCTGCCGGTCGGGCACCGGGTTCGGTGAAGGTCATGGCGGCGGCCCCGCTGCACGTGGGGCCGCGCGACGTCGGCCGGGATCGGACACGCTGGTTCCCGGCGCTGGTCAGCAACCACGTGGTGGATCTCGTCAACAAGTACCCGCGCGAACAACTCCCCGAGTCGCTGACCGGGTACATCGTCGATCGCTCGGGCTACGACTACCACCACCATGCCGAGGTCGGGTCGTCGAACGCCGGCTTTGTCGGCGACGAGGTGATCGATCGATTCTGCGTCCTCGGCTCAGCCTCGGAGGTCGTCGAGAAGCTGGGCGTCCTCGCCGACTCGGGCGTCGATCAGTTCAACGTCTACCTGATGAACGGCGACGAGGAAGCACAGCTCGAGATCATTGGCCGGGACGTCATCCCGAACATGTGAGACTCAGGCACGGCATCACCGTTGGATGGGAGGCAACCGCAATGGACAAGAAGGCGAAGAATCCCAAGAAGCCGAAGCAGAACAAGCCCAAGGAAAAGGTCAAGTAGGACCAGTACGCTCGCGGTAACCGCGGGCAGGAGCAGGAAGACGGCAGTCCACGGCCGCGACCCTGACAGGCACGGCCCAATTCGGCGCCCCGGCCAATTTCGGCGCCGGCCACGGCGCCCCGGCCACGGCGCCCCGGCCAATTTCGGCGCCGGACAATTTGGCGCCCCGGGAGGCAGGTATCCATGCGAACCCTGATCACGAACGGCACGATCGTCACAGCGGACGGCTCATATGGGGCCGATGTCCTGATCGACGGCGAGACAATCGCAGCCATCGGCGCCGGCATGGCCGGCATGGTCGAGGTGGACGAAACGATCGACGCGGCCGGGAAGTACGTGATCCCGGGCGGCATCGACGTCCACACCCACATGGAGCTGCCGTTCGGCGGCACGGCCGCGAAGGACACCTTCGAGACCGGGACGCGCGCCGCGGCGTTCGGGGGGACGACCTCGATCGTGGACTTTGCCGTGCAGTCGAGGGGTCGCTCGCTGCGCGAGGGCCTCGACGCCTGGCATGCCAAGGCCGAGGGCAACGCGGTCCTGGACTACGGGTTCCACATGATCATGAGCGACGTGAATGACGCCTCGCTCAAGGAGATGGACGTGCTCGTCGCCGAGGGCGTGCCCGACTTCAAGCTCTTCACCGCCTACCCCGGCGTGTTCTTCAGCGACGACGGAGCGATCTTCCGGGCGATGCAGCAGACCGGCAGGAACGGCGGGCTGATCATGATGCACGCCGAAAACGGCCTCGCGATCGATGTCATCGCTGCGGATACGGTCGCTGCCGGCGTGACCGATCCCATCGGGCATGGGTTGGCACGCTACTCGGTCCTCGAGGGCGAGGCCACCAACCGGGTCATCCGGCTGGCACAGGCCGCCAAGGTTCCCGTGTACATCGTCCACCTGTCCGCGCGCGAAGCGCTGCATGCCGTCCGGATGGCCCGCGACGAGGGCCTGCCCGCCTTCGCCGAGACCTGTCCGCAGTACCTCTTCCTCTCGCTGGACGACATGGGGAACGGGTTCGAGGGCGCCAAGTTCGTGTGTTCGCCGCCGCTCCGTACGGAGGACCATCAGCCCGAACTCTGGAAGGGCCTCGTCAAGGACGACCTCCAGGTGGTCTCCACGGACCACTGCCCGTTCGATTTCCACGGCCAGAAGGACCTCGGACGCGCCGACTTCCGGAAGGTCCCGAACGGCCTGCCGGGCGTCGAAGATCGGATGGACCTGCTCCACGACGGCGGTGTCGTGGGCGGCAGGATTACGAAGGAACGCTGGGTGGAGATCACCTCCACCGCACCGGCCAAGCTCTTCGGGATGTACCCGCGGAAGGGTGCGGTGGCAGTCGGCTCGGACGCCGACCTCGTGATCTACGACCCGAACCGCAGGCGCGTCATCTCCGCGCAGAGCCACCACATGGACGTCGACTACTCGTGCTACGAGGGCCGCACGGTGCAGGGCGCGAGCGACATCGTCATGAGCCGCGGCTCGGTCGTCGTGCGGAACGGCGAGTTCACGGGCAAGAGGGGCGCCGGCAGGTTCCTGAAGCGCGCCCCCGCCGACTACGCCCGGATGGCCTGAGGACCGTGGCGGCTCCCGCGACCCTCCGGATTGACGCGGACCTGGCGCGGCTGAAGGACGTCCGCCAGTTCGTCCGCGACGCGGCGCCCGGCCTCGGGGCGGACGAGGCAATGACCCTGGACCTCGTCCAGGCGGTCGACGAGTAGGTTCCCAGGACCCATACTGCCGTTGGTGGCATCACCCCGATGGAGGCGCTCACCAACAACCTCCTTGGGAATCACACCTAGAGCGGCCTGCGCGCTCCAGAGCCCGGGGTAGGGCCTTCCCTACTTGTGGGTTTACGCCGCAGCGCCATCCTTGATCGTGCCGTCGCCCGCTCCGCCGTCTACATCGATAGCCACTAGGATGGAGGCCTGACGATGAACCGCCGAATCTTCATCAGCCTCGTTGCTGGCCTGGTGCTCGCTGCTGGCATAGGCGTGATAGCTGCTTCGGGTGACTCGCCGTACGATGCGGCTACCGGGGCTCCGAAGTTGGCACCAGTCAGTGACCAGCTTTCGGTCGATGCGGCCAAACAGATGGAAGGGCTGCCGTCGACGACGCAGGTCGTCGAGTGTGCGCCGGGCCTGGCCAAACTCCCTGCGGGCTTCATTCCCAGTCGCTCCGCCGGGTTTGTAGCAAGCCATCCTGGATTCGGAGTCTTGAGCGACGGCCACTGCGTGATGGACACGTCGCGCCCGGGAAAGGTCGTCGAGCCACACAATCTTGATCCGTAGGTACCGCGGGTTCGGGCGCCTCGGCTTCGGGGCGCCCACTCTTGCTCTCTCGCTGCTATTCGCGGCATGTGGGGTGTCTGAAACGCCCACGCTCCCGCCACGGATCGCCGAGCCCGTTCCGGTCGAACAACGTGAAGAGATGGCCAGCATCAGCCCCGAGGCGTACATGATCGAGTGCGCGCCGGGCGTTACGAAGCTCCCTGCTGGCTTTCGTCCATCTCGACCACTGGGCTGGCCGCAAACCCACCCCGGCTTTCACGTCCTGCGTGATGGGCACTGCGCCTTCGATCCAACGGCTACCGCGAGTCCGTTTACTCCGGAGCCAATAGGGCCGTAGCACCCGAGGTGCGACAGAGTGGGCATGATCGGCGGATTCAACCGCTCGTCGCAACACGGGGACTCATGGGCTCGACGCCAGAACCTTAGCAAGCCGTTCGGCCGGCGTGTCCCACCCGAGGGACTTGCGAGGCCGGTCGTTGAGCTCGGCGGCAACCGCGGCGAGGCGTTCGGGGCTGTGCGAGCGCAGGTCCGAGCCCTTGGGGAAGTACTGGCGCAGCGGCCCGTTGGCGTTCTCGTTGCTGCCGCGCTGCCAGGGGCTCGCCGGGTCGCAGAAGTAGACCGGGATGTCCGTGGCGCTCGTGAACTCGAAGTGGCGCCGCATCTCGAGGCCGCGATCCCAGGCGAGCGATCGGGCGAGCGACCCGTTGAGCACGAAAAGTACAGAGGCCCTCGGGGTGACCGCGGTCATCGGAATCTCCTCGGACCGGCCGACGCAGAGCCAGCCGGAGAACCAGATGCGCTCGCGCTCCTCGTCGTAGACGGTGTCGCCGGTGTAGTCCGTCCCGGCCAGCGTGGCGCGCGGCCTCCAGTCCGATTCGGCGTGACGAACGGGCCGCCCCTCCGCGACGGCCGCTGGTCAGCGGGTCCGCGGAAAGCCGAGGTCCACCCGCGAGGTGCCGGGGTCCGGCCAGCGGGCCGTCACGATCTTGGAGCGCGTGTAGAACTGGATCCCCTCGGGGCCGTACATGTGGAGATCCCCGAAGAGCGAGGCCTTCCAGCCACCGAAGCTGTAGAACGCTACCGGCACCGGTACCGGAACATTGATGCCGACCATGCCGACGTTGACATCGAACTGGTACTGCCGGGCGGCTCCCCCATCGCGGGTGAAAATCGCCGTTCCGTTGCCGTACGGGTTGTCGTTGACCAGGGTCAGCGCCTCCTCGTACGTGCCGACGCGCGTGACCGTGAGGACCGGGCCGAAGATCTCGTCGCGATAGCAGTCCATGCCCGGCGTCACGTTGTCGATGAGCGAGGTCCCGAGGAAGAACCCATCGGAGCCGGCGTACAGCGGATGCTCGCGGCCGTCCGCGACCACCGTGGCCCCCTGCTCCGCGGCGCTGTCGAGGTACGACGCCACCTTGTCCCGATGCACCTTCGTCACGAGCGGACCCATCTCGGCCTGGGGATCCGACCCCGGGCCCACCTTGATCTTCGGCAGGCGCTTCGCGATGGCCTCGACGAGCGGATCGGCAACCGACCCGACGGCCACGACCGTGGCAACCGCCATGCAGCGCTCTCCGGAGGATCCGTAGCCCGCCGAGACGGCGGCATCCGCCGCCATGTCGATGTCTGCATCCGGCAACACGATCATGTGGTTCTTCGCACCGCCGAGCGCCTGGACCCGCTTGCCGTTCCGGGTGCCGGTCTCGTAGATGTAGCGCGCGATCGGGGTCGAGCCGACGAAGCTGACGGCGGCGATGTCCGGATGCTCGAGGATCCGGTCCACCGCCACCTTGTCCCCATTGACGACGTTGAACACGCCCGCAGGGACCCCGGCCTCCGCGAGCAACTCGGCCATGTAGAGGGACGCCGACGGATCCTTCTCGGACGGCTTCAGGACGAACGTGTTCCCGCAGGCGATCGCGTTCGCGAACATCCACATCGGAACCATGGCCGGGAAGTTGAACGGGGTGATCCCGGCGGCCACCCCCAGCGGCTGGCGGATCTGGTAGACGTCGATGCCGGTCGAGACCTGCTCGGAGAAGCCACCCTTCAGGTGGTTCGGGATACCCGTTGCGAACTCGAGATTCTCGATGCCGCGGGCGATCTCGCCGAGCGCGTCCGACGGGACCTTGCCGTGCTCGGCGGTGAGGTACGCCGCCAGTTCGTGACGGTGCGCCTCGACCAGGTTGCGGATCCGGAACATGATCTCGGTTCGCCTGGAGAGCGAGGTCGCCCGCCAGGCGGGGAAGGCTGCCCTCGCGGCCGCGACCGCTGCGTCAACCTCGGCAACAGACGCGAAATCGACCTCACGGGCGACCTCGCCCGTCGCGGGGTTGAACACTGGCCCGCGACGACCTGACATTCCGGCGACGCGGCGGCCGCCGATCCAGTGCGGAACGGTTTCCCGGGACGGGGCGGAACGAGCGATATCCGGCTCGGCGATCTGGGTCATGGATGAACCTCGGCTTGGCGCGCCTGCGGCGTGACGATGTCGGCCAACGATACCGCGCCACGGCGAATCAGCGGATGGTCGATCGACAAGGGAGGCAGAGCCCGGCGGATGAGGCACGGCGCCCGACGCGGACGCTCGTGACCGGGAGTCGACTATCGGGCCCGAAGCCGGATGACGGTGGCGAAGCAGGCCACCACCACGATAGCGAGGATGAGCTGCTCGGCACCAAATGGGCCGACGATGGCTGCGTCCCGCCAGGTCGTGGCCGCCAATGCCCGCCCCATGGCCCACAGGGCGATCGCGACAAGGAGCGAGGATCCGTCACGGCGGGCAAAGGCGCCAGCCGCGAGGGCGAGACCCATCAGGAGGAGCACTGCGATCGTGAGCCCGGCCTCGTAGATCTGGGCGGGATGGGACGGCAGGTACGCCGCGAGACTGCTCCACGGGCCATCGCCGAGATAGGCCGTTGCCCACGGGACGTCGGCCGGTCGGCCCTGCCCCTCGGCAGCGAGCACGCTGGAGATCTTGCCGGCGCCGAGCGCGAACAGGGTCGGGAGGGCTGCCGCGTGCATCCATCGATCAAAGGGCTCATCCAGGAAGCGGGAGATCACGAAGGCGCCGAGGACGGCCCCGGGTACCGCCAGCCCGAGGCCGAGGGCCCCCTGGGCCGGGTCGAGGATGGAACCTGGATTTGCGATGTAGTAGTCCAGGTGGACGAGGACGTAGTCGAGGCGCCCGCCGATGACCGCGCCGGGAATGACGCCGAGAACGAGGAACGGCAGCGCCGAGGGTCGCAGCGTCGGGGGCGGAACATACGGGCTCGCGGTTGGGGTTGTCTGTCCGATCCGGGCGAGCAGGAGCAGCGCGGCAAGGACGATGAGGGCGATCGCAATGGTCTGCACACGAACGCTGACATCGCCGATGTAGACGAGGGGATCGAATGCGAAGGTGATGACCGCCGGCATCAGGCGACCGCCGGCATCAGGCGACCCGGGGCGATCGGCGCCGGCGTCGATCACCGAGCACGGCGCTGACTCGAACCGCAGCGTCACCGACACCCGGCGGCGGATCTGGGGCAGGGCGATTCTCGCCGGGGACCATCGGCCCGATTATGCCATTCCGGATCGCCCGACCGTCCCACCATCGGACGAGGATGTCCGCATCGCGCGGTTCGGTCGCGTTCGGATGGATCCCCGATCCGTCTCGGCTACGATGGTCCGATACCGGAGGCGAGCCATGACGCCCAGATTCACGCCGTTCCGCGACGCATACCTCCCGTTCCGCGACGCATACCTCCCGGTCGTGGTGCTCATCGCGTCGACCGGGTGCGCCGGCACCGGCGGCACCGTTCCAGATCCTGAACGATCCTTCGGAACGGCCGGGACTCCGTCCGCGGCCGCGGGCGCGCCCATCCTGCCGCTCGGCTCGCCGACGCAGACCCGCGACCCTCGGCCGAGCCTCGATCTCCGACGCACGCCCGGCCCGGCAGGCGCCTCGGATCAGCCGGACGCGTCCATCCTCCCGCCCGGCGTGCTCGCGGCGATCGTCGCGGACGCGGCCGGACGGACGGGCGTGGACCAGGCCCAGGTCGCCCTGGTTCGCGCCCAGCTCGTGACCTGGCCCGACGGCGCGCTGGGTTGCCCGGTGCCGGGCATGAGCTACACCGATGCTCTCGTGCCGGGGGCTTGGGTCATCGTGGAGGCTGACGGCCGGGAGCTGGACTACCGGGCCTCGGAGCGCGGCGGGTTCGTCCTGTGCGAGCGCCCGGGCGCCGGAGGTTGGACCCCGAGCGGCTGACCTCGCTCCCGGCGGGTGGCGGTCCCGCCGGCGGGTGGCGTTCCTTGACCGGCCGACGGCCACGCGCGATCAGCACCCCCCGGCTGAACGCACGACCCGAAAAGGCGAGGCCCCCGTCGACGACGGGGGCCTCGTGCTGCGGACGGTCCTGGGCGGTCAGTCCAGCGACGACCGGCTGTCGTCGTGGCCCCGATGGTGGTTGCGCATCGGACGGATCAGGTCGGCCTGGGCTCCGCCGTTCCTGTCGTCGAGACCCACGACCATCCAGCCGAGGGTGTGGTTTTCCATCCCGGCGCTCATGTCGAAGGAAACCGGGACGGACACCTTGTCGCCCGGCGCAAGCGGCACGAAGTCACCGGTGGTGATCTCCGAGCCGAAGGGGTCGAAGCTGGCCTCGCCCGGGATCACGTCGGCGGCCCCGGTGAAGCCGTCGTACGCCGCGACCCAGTAGGTGAAGCCTCCGTCGCCGGCGGTCAGGCCGATGTCGCTGGCGAGCAGCGGCAGCAGGACCGTCGAGCCGTTGAACGGCGCATCGGCAAGCCACGCATCGAGCAGGTCGAAGGTGGTGGCGTCGAATACCAGGCTCAGGTAGAACTCATCGAAGTCGCCGGTGAAGAGGAGTCCTTCGTCGAGGCCGATGACGAAGTAGTCCTCGACGCCGTCGCCGGTCGTGTCGATGGCGATGTCGATCTCGTTCGGTGCCTGGACGGTGAACCGGTCCCACGAGTTGACGGCGAAGTTGATCGCCATGTCGCTCGGGTCCGCGCCACTCCAGAGGTATTGGCCCGGGAAGGACTGGACGCCGACCGCCCGGAGGTCGGTGCCGTGGGCACCGTCGCCGCGAGCATCGGACAGGCCCCACGCATAGACATCGGCGATGCCGTCGTGGATGCCCTTGTTCGAGAGGTTCAGTGAGCCGCTCAGGACGCCGCCGCTCTCATCGAGGCCCTTGCCGAGCGACGCCTTGACGTCGGACAGCCCGCGCGGCACGAGGAGGTACGGGACGCGGAGCGGGAACACCCCGTCGGCGGCCGTGGTCGGCACGGCAACGACGGCGCCGGCGAAGTCATTGACATCGCCGAAGTCGCCGCTGAAGAACTGGTCGGCCGTCGGCAGGGCTGCCGCCTGGGCCCTGGACAGGCGAGCGGTGACCTTCACGGTCTTCGAGCTGTTGGCACCGACCGTGACGCTGGACGGATTGATCGAGACGAGCGACGACGTCGCCGACAGGTTGTACCGGATCGCCGAGCCACTCGTATTCTGGATCGTGATCTTCTTGGTCTCGCTGTAGTTTCCGTCGATCTGCTCATAGCCGAAGGACAGGCTGGCCGTCCCGTCACTCGTGGTGGCGAGGCCCACGGTGTCCACCGCGAGGTTCGCCTGGATGACGCCGGACCCGGCGATCCGGGGGTCGTAGCCCACGATGGATCCGGTGCCGGAGTCGGCCGTGTTCACGAGGGCGGCCTTGACCTTGAGCGGCGACCAGTCCGGGTGGGCCTGGCGGACCAGGGCCGCGGTACCGGCCGTCATCGGCGAGGCCATGGACGTGCCGGAGAACGTGGTGCCGTTCCAGCCGCTGCCGTTCAGCGACGAGAGCAGGTTGACGCCGGGCGCGGAGACGTCCGGCTTCATGGCGCTGTCGCCGTAGCGCGGGCCGCCGGAACTGAAATCGGCGTTCTTCTTGAACGTGGGGTTGGGGGTAGACCCGTTGGGATTCAGGCTGATCGCCGCGCCCTCGTTCGCAAGGAGCGAAGGCTGGGCGGTCTTGTCCACACCGATCATCGGGCCCGTGAAGAACTCCGGGTTGTAGCCGATGAACGTCGGGAGGTCGCCCGGAGCAGTGTTGTCGCGGTTGATCACGATGACGCCCGTCGCTCCGGCCTCGGCCGCGTTCGCGAGCTTGTCGACGAAGGCGCAGTCGCCGCGCTTGACGGCGACGATGGCCCCAGCAGATGCTGCGTCGAAGTCATCGAGGTCGCAGCCCAGCTTCACTCCGCCGCTACCGTCGGCGAGTACATGGAGGGTCCCGCTGAAAGGCAGGAGCGGGTAGGCATTCTGGTTGTTGCCGGGGATGTCGGTCGCCGGGTCCGGCAGGTCGACCAGCGCCATCGGGATCGACGGGAAGGCGTCGAGCGCCGCGACGCTGATGGCCTGGGTTGCTGCGGCCGGTGACCCGGTGATGTACGACAGCGGGCCGGAGTTGCCGGCCGATGCGACCACGACGACCCCGGTCTTGACCAGGTTGTCGGTGGCGATGGCGTCCGGGTCGTCGGCCGCGCCGAACTCCGAGCCGAGGGACATGTTGACGACATCGATGCCGTCGGCGTGCGTGGCGTTGTACTCGGCAACCCACTCGAGCGCGTCGACGACCAGGTTGGTGCTGCCCTCGCAGCCGAACACCTTGAGCGCGACCAGCGAGGCCTGGGGAGCCACGCCGGGGGCGACGGTGAAGGCCGCCGGATCGGCGAAGGTCGTCCCGTCGTAGGGACCCGTGTAGGTGCTGTGATCCGCCTTCACGCCCTGGCCGGCAGCCGTCCCGGCGACGTGCGTCCCGTGGCTGTTGCAGTCGAGGGGATCGGCGTCGGGGGCGGGCACGCTGGTCGCAATGTTCGCGTTGTAGGCATTGCCGGCGAAGTCGTAGCCGGCGATGACCTTGGCCGTGGGGAAGGTTCCGGTTTCGATCACCGTCGGATCGTTGGTGCTGTACGCCTCCGGCGTGCCAGGGCCGCCGAAGTTGGCGTGCGTGTAGTCGATACCGGTGTCGATGACCGCGATCGTCTGGCCGGCCCCGGTCTCTCCGGAGAACTGCCAGACGCCCGGGACGCCGATGTAGGGCACGGCGTTGACGTTGTCCAGCTTGTAGGTCCGGAGGGCGCGGATTCCGGTCACCCCGGGAAGCGCGGCGAGCGCCGCGAGCTTCGACGCGCTCGTCTGGACCTTGATGCCGTTGTAGGCGTACTGGTAGTCGTCCAGGACCTTGCCGCCGAGGCGCTTGATGCTCGCCTCGACGCTCGATTGGCCGCCTTTCAGGGCCTTGGCGTGGGTCTCCCGCTGCTTGCCGGTCAGGCCGGCGACGGCGTTCGCGGGGTCGCCGGCGAGCTCAACCACGACGGTGAGCTTGCGAGCGGCATCGGCCATGAACGGACGGAACGACGGGTCGATCTTGGAGATGTCGATCCGCTTGAATTGCCGCTTCGGATCCGCGCCCTGGGCAGTCGGGGCGAGGATGCCCACGAGCAGAGCTGTGACGGCGAGCATGACCGATAGCCGCTTCATTCGATGCACTCCTCCAAACCATGAAGACGCCGACGGGCGCGCAGCAACGTCGATGGCCTGCGGACGACGATCGGGGTACGGGCACTCGACGCTTGAACACTCGGAGCGGCCAGCGGACGGGCCTCCGGTCCGTTGCTCAGGAAGGGAACCGTACAGCCGTCGACCCGCGCGGGTCAACTCTGAAATCGCCGTCGTCTTGCCGCCAACGGTGCGCGAGCGCACCACTGATTTCTCAGGCCTGGGCGAGTTTGTCCACGAGCTCCCGAACCGCGCCGGCTGAACGCTGGAAGGCAGCCGATTCGTCCGCCGTCAGGTCGATCTCGATGATGCGTTCCATGCCCCGTCGGCCGAGGACGACCGGCACGCCCACGAACAACCCGTCCACGCCGTACTCCCCTTGGAGCAGCACCGCGCACGGGAGCACGCGCTTCCGATCCCGCAGGATCGCGTCCACCATCTCGAACGTCGATGCAGCAGGCGCGTAGTAGGCCGACCCGGCCTTGAGGAGGGCCACGATCTCCGCCCCGCCGTTCGCGGTCCGCTCGACGAGGGCGGTCACGCGCTCCGGCGTCATGAGTTCGGTGATCGGAATCCCGGCGACCGTGGAGTAGCGCGGGAGCGGGACCATCGTGTCCCCGTGGCCGCCCAGGACGAACGCATGGGTGTCCTCGACCGAAACGCCGAGCTCCATGGCGATGAAGGTCCGGAAGCGGGCCGAGTCGAGAACCCCGGCCATGCCGATGACCCGCTCGCGCGGGAAGCCGGACGCCTCCATCGCGACGTGGCACATGGCATCGAGCGGGTTGGTTACGATCACCAGGATGCAGTCCGGGGAATGCCGGACCGCCTGCTCCACCACGGACCGGACGATGCCGGCGTTCTTCGCGAGGAGATCATCCCGGCTCATGCCCGGCTGGCGGGCCAGGCCCGAGGTCACGACCACGATGTCCGACCCGGCGGTGTCGACATAGTCGTTCGTGCCGACGATCCCGGCGTCGTGGCCCATCACGGGCGCGGCCTCGGCCAGATCGAGGGCCTTTCCCTGCGGCAACCCCTCGACGATGTCGATCAGGACGACGTCGGCGAGACCCGCCTCGGCGATCCGCTGGGCGGTGGTTGCGCCGACGTTGCCGGCGCCGACGACGGTGACTCGTGTGCGGCTCATGCGCTCTCCCGGTGCTTGGTTCGTGGTCCTTGGCATCCCGTGCGATCAGCCCTCGCCGGGCGCGGAGCGCAGCGTTCCGGCGGTCTCCCCGACGCGCACGGGTCCGGCTTCGCGGACGGCTTCATTGACGCCGTCCGCGTAGGCCTCGAAGTTCGCATGGAACATCGCCGCGATGCGGTGGGCCGCACGGTCGTACTCGGCGCCATCGGGCCAGGTGGCGCGGGGGAACAGGATCTCGCTCGGCACGCCGGGCACCGTCGTCGGGACGGCCACCCGGAAGATCGGGTCCTGGATCATCGGCACGGCGGCGAGGTCGCCGTTGATCGCCGCGCGAACCATGTTCCGGGTGTGGTTGATGTTCATCCGTTGTCCGACGCCGTACGGACCGCCCGTCCAGCCCGTGTTCACGAGCCAGACCGGGACGTCGAATTCCTCGAGCCGATCCATCAGCATGTGGGCATAGACGCCCGGATGGCGCGGCAGGAATGGCGCACCGAAGCCGGCCGAGAAGGTGGCCGTCGGCTCCTTGACCCCGATTTCGGTCCCGGCGAGCTTGGCCGTGTAGCCCGAGATGAAGTGATACGCGGCCTGCTCACGGGTCAGCCGTGAGATCGGAGGAAGCACGCCGAACGCATCCGCGGTCAGAAACACCACGGTACGCGGGCGGCCGGCAATGCCCGTCGGGTCGGCATTGCCGATGAAATGGAGCGGATACGCGCCTCGCGTGTTCTCCGTGATGCGCTCGCTGTCGAGATCCAGGTCCCGGGTGACCGGGTCGATGTCGACGTTCTCCAGGATGGTCCCGAACCGCTTCGTGGTCGCGAAGATATCCGGCTCGTACATCGGTGACAGGCGGATGGTCTTGGCGTAGCAGCCACCCTCGAAGTTGAAGGTGTAGTCGCTGCCCCAGCCGTGTTCGTCATCGCCGATGAGGCTGCGCAGCGGATCGGCCGACAGCGTCGTCTTGCCGGTCCCGGAAAGGCCGAAGAAGACGACGGCGTCGCCGTCCTTGCCGACGTTGATCGACGAGTGCATCGGCAGTACCTGCTCGTCCGGCATGAGGTAGTTCATGACCGTGAATGCCGACTTCTTGATCTCGCCCGCGTACATCGTCCCGACGATGATCACCTCCATGCGCTTGAGGTGAACCAGGATCGCGGTGCCCGTGCGCGTCCCCTCCGTGGCCGGGTCGGCCTGGAATGACGGGACGTCGATGATCGTGAAGTTCGGCTTGAAGGCAGACAGGTCCTGCTGCGACGGTCGCCGGAACAGGTTCCGGGCGAAGATGCTCGCCCAGGCAGTTTCGGTGTAGACCCGCAGCGATCGGCGATGGGCGGGGTGTGCCCCGATGAACATGTCCTGGCCGTACAGGTCGCGCTCGCGAACGTAGGTCATGAGGCGGGCGCGCAGCCGGTCGTACTGCTCCTCGGAGATCGGGTGGTTCACGTCGCCCCACCAGACCTTGCCCTCGGACGACGGCTCGACGACGATGAACTTGTCCTTCGGCGAGCGGCCCGTGTGGGCGCCGGTCCGGACGACGAGGGGGCCATCTGCGGCCAGCACCCCTTCGCCTTCGCGAAGGGCCAACTCATACAGTTCCGCTGTTGAGAGATTGGTTCTGCCTGGGCGAGCGAGGCTTCGCGTCGAGCCCGGAGCGGTCGCGGTGGTCATCTTGCAGCGGTCTCCTCGGCGCAGACGGCAGGCGACGACGCCCGGCCCGTCAAGGCTTCGAATCGACCGGCCGCGCGTCGGGCGAGCCAAGGCCCGCGAGAGTCGGCTTCCGCAGTCGCAGATACTGGCCGGATGGTACCACCCGGGGACCAGCCTTGGTTGCGAAACGGTTGCGATGGCCGCGCCGGAAGCGGCACGGCCGGGAGTGGACCGGGCTGGCCGGCGGCGCCGGGCCAGGCCTCGTCGAGGGTGCCGCCGAGGTCCGCGATCAGGCCTCGTCGAGGGCGTTGGCGAGGTCCGTGATCAGGTCCGTGGCCCCTTCGATGCCGACCGAGAGCCGAACGAGATCATCCGGAACCTGGAGTGTGGATCCGGCCACGGACAGGTGCGTCATCCGGGCCGGTACCTCGATGAGGGACTCCACACCACCGAGCGATTCCGCAAGGGTGAAGATGCGGGTGCCCTCGGCGACGGCAACCGCCCGTTCGGTCGACGACCGCCCGTGCCGACCGCCGGGCCTGGGCCGAAACGAGACCATGCCGGAGCCGCCGGACATCTGGCGCAGGGCGGCCTGATGCTGGGGGTGGGCGTGCGGCCCATCGGCGAACCCGGGCCAGGCCACCCACTCGATGTCGGCCCGAGCGGCCAGGAACGCGGCCACAACCGCGGCGTTCTCCACGTGCCGCGCGATCCGCAGGTGGAGGGTCCGGAGCCCGCGCAGGACGAGGAAGCAATCGAACGGACCCGGTACGCCGCCCATGGCGTTCTGGAGGAACCGCAGTCGTTCCGCGATCGCGGCGTCGCGGGTCACGGCGATCCCGAGCACGGTGTCACTGTGGCCGGCGAGGTATTTCGTCGCGGAGTGGAAGACGATGTCGGCGCCGTGCTCCAGGGGCCGCTGGAGTGCCGGCGACGCGAAGGTGTTGTCGACCACGAGCAGGGGGCGGTCGGGAGCATCGCCGAATCGCTCGCGGATGGCCCGGGAAGCGGCCGCGATGTCGATGACCTTGAGCAGCGGATTCGTCGGGGTCTCGAACCAGACCAGGCGCGTCCGCTCGGTCATGGCCTCCCAGAGCGCGTCGGGGTCACCGGCGAGGTCCGCATAGTGGGCATCGACCCCGTTGGGGCGCCGGACGCGCTCCAGGTAGCGGTACGTTCCGCCATACACGTCGTCGCCGACGACCACCTCACTGCCGGGCGGGGCCAGTTCGGCGATCGCGGCCGTGGCCGCCGAGCCCGAGGCGAACGCGATCCCCTCTCCCCCGCCTTCGAGCGCTGCCACGGCCCGCTGGAGCCGGTCCCGGGTGGGGTTCACGGTCCGGGCGTAGTCGTAACCGCCGCGCGGCTGATTGACGCCGTCCTGGGCATAGGTGCTCGTCTGGTAGATCGGCGGCGCGACCGCGCCGGTCACTTCGTCAGGTTCGGCTCCAGCATGAACAGCGAGGGTGTCGAAGGCGAGGTCATGGCGGAGGTCGTCCGCGCGGGATGGGTCGGGGCGGGGCTCGTCGGCACGCATGGGCCGCATCATCGCACCCTCGGGGCGGTGTGGCGTCCCCGGGGAAAGGCTTTGCGGCTATGCCGCTTCGTCGTCCCCCAGGGAGACCACGATCGCCACCTCGTCCGGGACGGCCCTGGCCAGCCTGAGGTCGGCGGTCACGAGGGGCAGGTCCAGGCGCATCGCCACGTCCACCCAGTGGGCGTCGCCCCAGGCAAGGCCGAGCCTTGTCGCGATATCCAGGACGACCGCTTCGTCGTCCGGTGCCTCAATCAACGTCGATCCCAGCTTGTCGATCGCCGCGAACCAGCCAGGGACCGTGGGCCAGGCGAGTCGTCCGGCATGTGCGGCTCGGACGAGGGCATGACGTACCTCGAATCGAAACGGCGCCGCAACGAACGGCTCGAGCTCACCCGCATCCAGTCGGTCGATCACTCGGAGGGCCCGTGGATGGAGGTGCTCATCGGGCAGCGCCCAGGCCGCCACGACGCTGCTATCGAGAACGACGTCGCGCACGTGCCAGCGCCTCAAGAGCCCGGTCTGCGGCGTCACCGCCCTCGAGCGCGCGCAGGTGATCGCGCTCGGCCCGGATGTAGTCGACGCCGGTCAATCCGTCCGGGTCCGGCGTTGACAGCGCTGCGAGGCGTCTGATCTCGGCGAGTGCCGCGCGGCGACGAGCGATCTTCGCGCGACGATGCCGCTCCACGACCTCGGCGGTATACGGAAACGCACCCACGGTCCAGTCGTCCGTCGCCCGGTACGACACGGCCGCCTCACCGACGCGATGGCCGACGGCCCGCATGTCAAGACGCTCGCGTCGCCCGCCGGCCACCTGCCTGTCGCCCGCTGCCTACCCCCGGTTGTGGGCGAGGTATTCGAGAAGGTCGAGCTTCGTGATGACACCGGCCGGTCGGCCCGCACGGACGGCGAGGGCCGCCGATGCCCCGCCGACGAGGAGCTTGAACGCGTCGTCGAGCGATGCACCGACCTCGATCGTGGGGAGCGGCGGGTCCATGACCTCACCGAGCGTGCGCTCCATGACCGACGGGTTGCGGTAGGCGCGATCAAGCAATCCCTTCTCGCTGACGGCACCGACGATGCCGGCCAGGGCCTCGCCCTCGGGATCCTGTGACACGGGCATCTGGCTGATGCCGAACTGCTGGAGGCGGTCGATCGCGATGCCGGCCGGCTCGGTGGTTCGAGCGAGGACGAGATCCGGCATCGCGGCGCCATGATGTCGGGCGGCCAGGAGATCGCCGACGCGGGTGGTCGCGCCGGTCGGGGCGAGCAGCCCGTTCGCCCGCATCCACTCGTCGTTGTACAGCTTGGACAGGTAGGAGCGGCCACCATCCGGGAGGATCACCACCAGGACGGCCCGCGCGATCGCCTCGGGCCCGGCCGCCATCACGCGACGAGCCTCGTCCAGTGCGGCCACGACCGCGGTTCCGCACGACTCCCCGGCCAGGATTCCTTCCTCGCGGGTGATTCTTCTCGCCATCAGGAACGCATCGTGGTCCGACACGCGGACCCAGCGGTCGACGACGGACGGGTCGTGGGTACCCGGCATGAAGTCCTCGCCGACCCCCTCGGTGAGGTAGGGGCGGGCGGTGTCGCCGGAAAGGACGCTCCCTTCCGGATCCGCGCCGACAATCTGGATCCCGGCGTTGTGCGCCTTGAGGAATCGGCCAATGCCGGAGATCGTGCCGCCGGTGCCGGCGCTCGCGATGAGGTGGGTGATCCGGCCTTCGGTCTGCTCCCAGATCTCGGGGCCCGTGGTCCGCTCATGGGCGGCCGGGTTCTCGGCGTTCCAGTACTGGTCCGGCTTGAACGCACCCGGGATGTCGCGGGCCAGCCGGGCGGCCACGGAGTAGTAGGACTCGGGGGATTCCGGCTCCACGTTGGTGGGGCAGAGCACCACCTCGGCGCCGTACGCCCGCAGGAGCGCCTGCTTCTCCGGGGACTGCTTGTCTGCCATCACGAAGATGCAGCGGTAGCCCTTCAGGACGGCGGCGATGGCGAGACCGTGCCCGGTGTTCCCCGACGTCGGCTCGACGATGGTGCCGCCCGGCTTCAGGAGACCGGCACGCTCGGCGGCCTCGATCATCGGCAGCCCGATCCGGTCCTTCACGGAACCGCCCGGGTTCATCGCCTCGAGCTTGGCGAGGATGAGGGGCTGGGCGTCTGCGGGACCAAGGTCGCGGGTCACGCGCGTCAGCCGGACGAGGGGCGTGCCGCCGACGAGATCGAGGATGGATTCCGCGTACTGCATGGCGGGAGTGTAGAGGTGTGCCTAGCCGACCGGGGGTGCGGCCCCGCCCGGCCCTTGGTCGAGGTCAGCGCCGTCGAGCGAGGCGTCACCGTCGGGGCGACGGTGGCGGTAGACCAGGACGAGAAGGGCACCCAGCCCGAACAGGATCGACATCAGCTGTGCCGTCGCGATGCCACCCACGAACCAGTTGCCGGTTCGGAGGTTCTCCAGCAGGAAGCGAACCACGGCGTACCAGATGAAGAAGATCAGGATCTGGTCGCCCGCCCTGAGCCGATACGGGCGTCGACGCGAGAGCCAGATCAGCACGGCGGCGCCCAGCAGCCCGGACACGGACTCGTACAGGAAGAGCGGCTGGAAGGCCGTGGTTGCCTCAGGGTAGGTTGCGCACGGATAAGCCGCCACCCGATGGGCACAATCGATGACGATCCCCCACGGAAGGTTCGTCGGCGGCCCGTACAGCTCCTGGTTGAAGAAGTTTCCCCAGCGTCCGACCGCCTGCATCGTGAACAGCGCCGGGGCCACGATGTCGGCCCAGACCCAGGCCGGGATCCGGTGGTAGCGGACCAGGGCAATGAACGCGATCACGCCGGTGATCAGCCCGCCGTAGACGCCGAGTCCGGAGTACGGCGGCAACACGATCTTGAGCAGGTCGTCCCGGTAGAGCGCCCACTGGTCGATGACGTGATAGGCCCGTCCGCCGATGAGCGCGGCGATCGCGATGACGATGAGGCCGTTGCCGACGAGTTCCGGGTCCTGGCCGAACCGACGCGCCTGCCGGACGAGGACCAGGTAGCTGGCGAACAGACCCGCGGCATAGGCGATGCCGTACCAGTACACCGGCAGTGGACCGAGGTGAAAGGCGATCGGGTCGACCAGGAAGCTGATCATGGTGTGGGAGTGTACGCGGGCTGCCGTTCACCGTAGACTCGGGCTCATGCGCGACGTCCGAGAAGCCCGCTGATGGCCGAATTCCAATGGTGGCTGCTCCTGGTTGGCCTCGTCGCCGGCGGCGGCATCGTGGCCGTCGTCTACCTCGACGGCGCGCGTCGCGAGCAGGATCTCGAGGAGCGGGAACTACCTGCCGAGGCCGCCTGGATCGGCGGTCGGCTCCGCGCGCGCGGACGGTCGGTCGAGGACGCGACCGTCGAGCGGGTCCTGCTGGAACACCGTATCTATCGGGCCGAGCCCCCGCCCGATCGCCTGACCATCGCCCGGGAGCCGATCGACGCCGGGCCCGGCACGGACAGGGAACGCAGCGGGGACGGCTAACCCTTCGACGGCGGAGCGGGCCGGATCGGCCGGCGCTCAAAGGCCGTCGAGAAGACCACGTCCGTCTCCGTCGTGAACACGTGACGGGTCGTCTGCACGGCCCGGATCACGCGCTCGAGGTCATGCGTGTCGCGGGCGCGGACCTTGAGCAGGTAGTCCGCCTCTCCGGTGATGTGGTGGCAGGCCTCGATCTCCGGGATGGCCGCGAAGTCACCCGTCAGATCGGTCGCCACCGTTCCCGGGGACTGCGTGACCCAGGTGAACGCGAGGATGGCAAGTCCGATGGCCTCGGCAGACACGCGGGCCGAGTAACCGGTGATCACGCCGCGGCTCTCGAGCTTCTTGACCCGCTCGTGTGCGGCGGGGCCGCTGATACCGACGGCCGCACCGAGTTCGGCATACGGGCGCCGGCCGTCCAGCTGGAGGAGCTCCAGGAGCGCAGCATCGATGCGATCCAGCGTCGTCTTGTCCGTCATCGCCCCATTCTCTAAAGCAAAACAACTTGCACGCCTAATGGCATTAGGCTATGATGCCGATATCAGGTCATCTCTGGTGTCGGGACCCATCGCATCGGCGACGGGATCGAGCGGGCAACCGCGGATCCAACGACACACGGGCCAACTGCAGGTACTCAATCATGCTCGCCTACTCCGGGTTCGGACTCCTCGCCCTGTTCTCACTGCTCAGCACGCTGCTGGGAGAGGATCGGCGTCGGTCGTCCGACCCCTATGAAACCGCCCGCTACGCTGGACGCTGGATTCGCTGATCCGGTGCGCCCTGCGGCGCAGACCATCGGCACCGACTCGGCCCCCGGACTTCCGGGGGCCGTTCTTCATGTCCGCTCCGGTGACA
Organism: Chloroflexota bacterium; assembly: GCA_040389445.1. Classification (GTDB taxonomy): domain Bacteria; phylum Chloroflexota; class Limnocylindria; order Limnocylindrales; family CSP1-4; genus UBA5189. Next base: position 126,334 of record JAZJZX010000011.1, on the reverse strand, counting down.
CGGCTCCGTCGTCGTCCGCTACCTCCTGCGCCTCCCGCGAACCTGACGACGCCGGCGCGGCGGGCGGATCGCTGAACTCGGGCGCTGCGGCCCGCCACGCTGCATCGGCCTCGGCCGGGTCCGGGCCGATCGAGACCGATCCGACGAGGGCCAGCCCGCCGAGGACGATGCCGATGCCGCCGCCGACCGCCAGCGGCCAATTCCAGAACAGGGTCAGGTACAGGGCGATGCCGATCCCGACACCCGATGCCACGAGGAGTGCGCGCAGATCCGGCATCGTCAGCGGACCACGGACACGCCGATGATGCTGCCGACGGCATAGGTCACCGCGGCTGCCGCGGCACCGATGCCGACCTGGCGCGCTCCGGAGAACAGGAGGCTGCGTCCAGTCAGCAGGGACACCCCTGCTCCGACCACGAACAAGCCGATGAGCGAGGCTGCGGCCGCCACCACGAACGCCCCGTAACCGGCCCCGAAGAAGTACGGCACGACCGGAATGGCCGCTCCGATGGCGAACGCCACGAACGAGCCGAATGCGGCACCCCAGGGCGATCCCAGTTCGTCGGGATCGAGGCCGAGCTCCTCCCGAATCAGCGTGTCCAGGGCGTGTGCCGGGTCGGAGAACATGCGGTGCGCAATCGTCCGGGCCTCATCCGGCGTGAACCCCTTGGCCTGGTAGACGGCCGCGAGTTCGGCCTCCTCCTCCTCGGGCATGGCCTCGAGCTCGGCTCGTTCCAGCGCGATCTGGCGTTCGAACAGCTCGCGCTGCGACTGCATCGAGATGTACTCGCCGGCCGCCATCGAGAAGGCCCCGGCAAGCAAGCCGGCGATGCCGGCCAGAAGAACGAACCTGCCTCCGCCGATGGCCACGTTCGCGCCGGCGACACCCATCACGAGGGCAAGGTTGGACACCAGTCCGTCCGAGACGCCGAAGATCACGGCCCGGAGGGTCCCCGAGTGACTGGACCGATGCCATCGCTCGCGGGCCGCGATCTGGCCGGGCTCCGAAACGTCGAGGGCTATTGCCGCATGCTCGCCCGCCGCTGCCGTCACGGCGGCGCGGGCGTGGCTGGACACTGCGGAACCTCCGGACCGATGGGACGCCCCGTTGCGCACTCCGGAGAGTGACTTCCAGATCTCCGCGTGCTCGCGCTCATCGGCGGCGATCGCCTCCACTTCCGGCGTCGCCTGCGCGGAGTAGATCGCAACCTCGTCGCCCTCGAGGGCCTGGACGAGATCCCGAACCGCATGCGTTCCGAAGATGCGAGCGATACCGATGATCGCGCGGACGCGAAACCGCGGACCGTCGGCTTCGGGTACCTCGGCGCCGAGCTCGCCCAGGCGGCGAGCCCAGATCTCTGCGTGGCGTCGCTCGTTGTCGGCGATGGTCCGGAACGCGGTCGCACGCTCCGGATCGCGCTCGATCCGGGCCAGCGCCAGGTACAGCTGGACGGCGTCGCGCTCGAGTTTGAGGTTCTCGAGGCTCTGCGCGAGATCGATGGCAGTCACCCGGCAAGCGTAGCCGGAAGTGACCGGATCGTGGCCCGAGGTGCACATTCGGGCGTCGGAGCGGCGCTACACTCCAGCCCATGATCGGTCCCCTGCTCCCGCCGCTCCGCTGGCTCTCCACCGCGGATGTCCTGGAGGCAATGCCCTCGATCCACGAGCGCCTGGAGCTGGCTGAACGGACGATGGTCGCCCTTGCCACCCCCGGCGGCTCCGAGCTTCCGCCCAAGATCGCGCTCCATCCGCGCCCTGCCGCCTCGTTCATTCATGCGATGCCGGCGATGCTCCGGGGCGTCGATCTGTTCGGGGACCTCGTCGGCATGAAATGGGTCGCTGGATTCGCCACGAACACCGAACTCGGCCTTCCGGGGATCAGCGCGCTGGTGATCCTGAACGATCCGGCCACGGGGATCCCGATCGCGATCATGGACGGTGGGCCGATCACCGCGCAGCGAACTGCCGCCGTGTCCGGCGTGGCCCTGCGGTACTACGGCCCGAAGGTCGTCGATCGGCCGGCCCGGGCAGCCATCATCGGGGCCGGCGTGCAGGGATGGTCCCATCTGCCCGTCTTCGGCCATCTGCTGCCCGGCCTGGAACTCCGCCTCTTCGATCCCGACGCCCGCCGGGCGGAATCCCTCGCGACCGAGGCTCGCTCGATGACCGAGGTCGGCACAGTGAGCGTCCATCGATCGGCGCGCGAGGCCGTGGACGGCGCGGACGTGGTCCTGACCGCCGCCGCATTCGGGCCCGCGGCCGACCGTCAGTCCATGACCAACGCGTGGCTCGCCCCCGATGCCACGATCGTTCCGATCGACTACGCGACCTACTGCTCCGCCGAGGTGGCGCGCGACGCCGCGCTCTTCCTGGTCGATCATCGGGAGCAATATCTGGCCAACCGCGACGCCGGAAACTTCGACGGCTATCCGGACCCGCACGCGATGCTCGGGGAGGCGATCCTTGCAGGCTCGCCCCGGCCCGAAGGGCGGGTCGTCATCACGCACCTCGGCGTCGGCCTGGCGGACGTCGTCTTTGCCGAAGCCATTCTTCGGGCCGCCCAGGCGGCCGGTCTGGGCGTGGAACTGCCGCGCTGAAGCTGCGCAATCGATGCATTCGCTGATCGTCCGAGATCGTCGGCGCCCACGCCGACAACCCGACACGCAAGGAGAGCCAACGTGCGCGTACTGGGCCGGGCCATGAAGGTCCTCGGGGTGTTGATCGCGGTGGTGCTGGTGGGCGTGGTCGTCCTTGTCGGCGCGATCACCGGCCGTGGGCTGGCGCAGACCACAGGCACCATCCGCGTACCCGGCCTCCACGGCCCGGTGACGGTCGGGCGGGACGAGAACGGAATCCTCCAGATCGTGGCGAGCGATCCGCATGATCTGTTCGTGGCGCAGGGCTATGCCCATGCCCAGGAGCGGATGTGGCAGATGGAGGTCTGGCGCCACATTGGCAGCGGCCGGCTGTCCGAGTTGTTCGGCTCGGTCAGCCTCGAGCAGGACCGCTTCATCCGGACCATCGGCTGGCGCCAGGCCGCGCAGGCGGACCTCGATGCGATGCCGCAGGACGCCCGCGACGCGCTCCAGTGGTACGCAGACGGCGTCAACGCCTGGATCGCCGACCAGCACGGATCGTTCTCGCTGCCCTGGGTCATCACGGCTCTCCGCACCGGAAACGGGGGGCTCGACGGGTATGTACCCGAGCCGTGGACGCCCCTCGATTCGGCAACCTGGGGCAAGGTCCAGTCGTTCAACCTCGGCGGCAACATGGACGCGGAGATCTTCCGGCTCCTGGCGGATGCCCAGCTCGGCGATCCAGCTCGGACAGATTCGCTCTTTCCCGCGTATGACCCCGCCGCGCCGGTCATCACGCCGTCGGGCCTGGCGGGTTCCGGGGGCGCCGGCGTTTCCGGTGCGACCGCCACGGTCCCGGCTCCGGCGGGCACGACGGCGAGCGCACGACAGCCGATGACGCCGAGTGTGACCGCGGGCTGGCGCGGTATCGCCGAGACGGGATCAGCCATTCTCGCCCTGGCCGGGCTGGACGGCGCCTCGGGCCTCGTCGGCGACCACGGCATCGGTTCGAACAACTGGGTCGTGTCGGGTTCGCAGTCCGCCTCGGGTGGAGCGCTCCTTGCCAACGACCCGCACCTCGGCTTCAGCCAGCCTTCGGTCTGGATCTTGAATGGGTTGCACTGTCGCGAGGTCAATGCCGCCTGCCCGTTCGACGTCGCCGGCGTCTCGTTCCCCGGGGTTCCAGGCGTGATCCTGGGTCACAATGCACGGATCGCCTGGGGAGCCACGAACGTCGGGCCGGACGTGCAGGATCTCTTCCGCGAGACGATCGATCCGAACGATTCCACCCGCTACCTCTACAAGGGGGTGTCCACGGCGTTTGAAACTCGGACGGAAACCATCAAGGTCGCCGGCGGCGAGCCCGAGACCATCACGGTCCGGTCCACCGTCCACGGTCCGATCCTCAACGACGTCGACTCGCGTCTGGCGGATCAGGATCCCCTCGCGCTGCGCTGGACGGCGACGGCCGAGCCCGACGGGGCGTTCACGGCGCTGTTCCGCCTGAACACGGCCTCGGACTTCGAGGACTTCCGCAACGCGCTCCGCGACTATGGGTCGCCGAGCCAGAACCTGGTCTACGCCGACGTGGAGGGCCACATCGGCTACCAGTTCCCGGGGCTGGTGCCCATCCGGGCCGGCGAGCGGACCGGCGACCGCATTCGTGATGGCGCATCGGGGACGCAGGACTGGACCGGCTACATTCCGTTCGACGACCTGCCCTGGCAGTTCGACCCGCCGAGCGGGCTCATCGTCACGGCCAACAACGCGGCCGTGGACGGGAACTATCCGTATTTCGTCGGCGACGACTGGGATCCGGGGTATCGCGCCCAGCGGATCACCGATCTCCTCACGGCCAGGGCGGGGAAGCTGACGACGGCCGGGGGCCAGACCGCGGCCGGGGGCTTGACGACGGCCGACCTCGGCGCCATCCAGATGGACACCTACCTGCTCCGCGCGGATACGATCGTCCCACTGCTCGCGGACGCGTCACCGGCAACGGCCGACGGCCGGCTGCTGCTGGACCGGATCCGGTCGTGGAACCGCTCCTGCGACGTCGATTCGATGGGTTGCGCCGCCTATGTCAGTGCCGAATTCACCCTGATGCGGGCGATCTTCGACGACCAGCTCGGACCGGTGGCGAAGGACTACGTGGGCACGACCGATTCGTGGCAGGGGCTCATCGCCGTCCTGCGGGACCCGGCGAGCTCATGGTGGGACGACACGACGACCCCCGCCGCCGAGCGACCGAAGGACATCCTGTCCGCGGCACTGGACAGGACCGGGGCTGATCTCCGAGCGGCCGTTGGTCCGCCGGCACGCTGGACCTGGGGCCGGATCCACACCGTCACCTTCAGGGAACAGACCCTGGGCGTGTCCGGCATCGGGCCGCTCGAGTGGTATTACAACGCAGGTGCTCGTCAGGTCGGCGGTGGCGCGGGTGCCGTCCAGAACAACTACTACCGGACCTGGAAGGCCTACCCGGATCCCGAGGATCCGTCGTATGCCCCGGTGGGACTCAATGCGTTGTTCAACGTGTCGAACGGGCCGTCGTACCGGCTCACGATCGACATGGTGGACCCGGATGCGGCTCGGATCATCACGACCACGGGCCAGAGCGGCAACCCGTTCGATCGACACTACGGGGACCTGATCGATCTCTGGGCGACCGGTCAGACGATCCCGTTGCCGTTCTCGCCCGATGCGGTCGGCGGGTCCATCTCGAGCACCCTGACGCTCGCCCCGTAGTCCGTCACTGTCGCCACTCGCCTATTCGTTGACGGGCAGCGGGCCGTCCGGGATCTCGATCATGACGCGGCCGTCTTCGATCACGACGGAGTAGACCGCGAGCGGCAGTTCTGCGGGTGGGTCGAGGGCTTCGCCGTCGGCGAGGTCGAAGCGCGACAAATGGAGGGCGCAGGTCAGGGTGCCGACAGGTTTGCCGTCTGGTCCCGGCGTGCCCCCGCCGGTCAGGAACCCCTTGTCCAACTCGAAGTATTCGTGGGTGCAGATCCCCTGGAACGCCCGCACGACACCGCCGGTATGCACCACGATGACCTGATCCGTCCCGTCGACCCAGGCCATCTGCATGGTGCCGTCGGGGATATCGGCCAGGGCGAGGAGATCGATCCGCCGCATGCCTGCGCCGCGATCAGGCAGCGGTGCCGGCGGCCCCGGACGGGTCGGCCAGGCGGCCGGCGGCCCATTTCGCATCCAGCAGCTCGCGCAGGCGGTCCTGCGTGGCCTCGAGCGGAACGCGCGCGACGACCGGCTCCAGGAAGCCGAGGACGATGAACTTGCGCGCATCGTCCGGCGAGATGCCGCGCGATTCGAGGTAGAAGAGCTGGCCCTGGTCGATGGGGCCCACGGACGACGCATGCATCGCCCGGCGGCAATCCGGCTGGTCGATCTCGAGGGACGGGATGGCAACGGCCCGGGTCGCCTTGGACAGGTTCATCCCGAACTCGCCGAGGTACGAATCCGTGCCGACGGCCGACTTCTCGATCGTGATGAGGCCCTTCATGTACGAACGGGCCCGGTCCATCAGCGCGCCCTTGGAGAGCAGGTTGCCCGTGGTATCGCGCCCGAGGTGGGTGGTATAGCTGGTCAGGTCGAACAGCTGCTCGTCCGTCGCGAAGACGATCTCGACCTGTTCCACCGAGCCTCGATCTCCCTCGAGGCGGTTGTCCACGCGCGAGCGGACCAGGCGCCCGCCGAGCTGCGCCATCGCCCAGTGCAACGATGCGGCCTCGCCGATGCGCGCGTAGCGGTGCTGGAATGCGATCTGCCGGAGCCCGAAATCCTGGATGGAAGCGAAGGACAGGCGAGCCTCGGCCCCGAGGACGACCTCGGTCGTGCCGTGGAAGAAGCCCTGGGGGACGGTCTGCCCCTCGGAACGGTCCACCTCGGCGCCGGACGGAACCTGCTCCTCCACCACCGTCGCCGATGCCCCGACGCCGAGTCGCACCAGGGTGCGCGTGATCATGGCGCGATCAGGGTTGCCGCTCTGCCACCGGACGAGGATCGGGCGAGCGAGGCGGACGCCGTCCGGAACCACGAGGCGTGCGCCCTGGCTCCAGAACCCGCGAGCGAGCTGGGCGAGCTTGTCAGCGGACGGCAGGGTGGATCCACCCTCGATGTCTGCCCGGAAGCCGTCCGGATCCCGCTCGAGCGCGGCGCCGAAGGTTTCGAGGGTGACACCCGCGGAGGAGGCACCGCCCGAGAGGGCGACGGCGACGACCTTGTCCTCGCGGAGATCGATGAATCCGTCCACGCCGTCGGGCAACGAATCGCCGATCGCGTTCGACCCGGGGGCCGACACGGCCGATTCCGTTGCGATCCACGGTTCTGCGGAATCGAGCGCGGCGGCGCGGAGATCCACGTACGGCGTGTAGAGCTGATTCGTCTCCACGGGGAGGGCGCCGAAGGCCGAGGCGGCCGTCAGGCGCTCATCCCGGAGCCAATCAGGCTCGCCACGCTCGGTGACGAGCCGCGCGACGAGATCGGCCGTGGCAAAGCCGAACGGCATGTCCCCGGGCGAGCGGCGAGGGGCGCGCGCCGGTCCAGCCGCGCCGGAGTCCGTGGCGGGCACATCCCCGGCCACGGCGGAGATCGCCGGCGTCACCCGAGCGATCCCTCCATCTCGAGCTTCACGAGGCGGTTGAACTCGATGGCGTATTCCATCGGGAGTTCCTTCGTGAAGACCTCCAGGAACCCCTGGATCACGAGGTTCTGGGCCTCGTTCTCGGTCAGGCCACGGCTCATCAGGTAGAAGATCTGGTCCGCGCTGATCTTCCCGACGGTGGCTTCGTGGGTCATCGTCGTGTCGTCTTCCTGGATGTCGATGTACGGGTAGGTGTCGCTCCGGCTCTGGTCGTCGAGCATCAGGGCGTCGCAGCGGACCGAGGCGACGACGCCGGTCGCGCCCGGCGCGACCTTGAGGTGGCCACGGTAGGTGGCCCGCCCGCCGTCCTTCGAGACGGACTTGGAGACGATGCGGCTCGTCGTGTTGGGGGCGAGGTGGATGGCCTTGGCGCCGGTGTCCTGGTGCTGGCCGCGACCGGCCACCGCGACCGAGATGATGTCGGCGCTGGCGCCCTCGCCGCGGAGGTAGATGCTGGGATACTTGACGGTCTTCCGCGAACCGGTGTTGGCGTCGATCCACTCGACCTTCGCGCCGGCATGAGCGTGGGCGCGTTTCGTCACGAGGTTGTAGACGTCGTTGGACCAGTTCTGGATCGTCGTGTAGCGGACCTGCGATCCGGGCAGGGCGACGACCTCGACGACCGCGACATGGAGTGAATCCGTGGCGTAGATCGGAGCCGTGCAGCCCTCGATATAGTGGACCTTGGCGCCCTCGTCCACGACGATCAGGGTCCGTTCGAACTGGCCGGTGTTCTCGCCGTTGATCCGGAAGTACGCCTGCAGCGGGAGCGGCACCTCGACGCCCTTCGGGACGTAGACGAAGGAACCTCCCGACCAGACCGCCCCGTTGAGTGCCGAGAACTTGTTGTCCTCGTGCGGGACGATGGTGCCGTAGTACTTGCGGAAGATTTCCGGGTATTCAATGAGCCCCTGATCGGTGCCCATGAACACGACGCCGAGCTTGGACAGCTCCTCCTTGACGGAGTGGTACACGACCTCGCTGTCGTACTGGGCACCGACGCCGGCCAGGAACTTGCGCTCGGCCTCGGGGATGCCCAGCTTCTCGAAGGTGGCCTTGATCTGCTCGGGAACGTCGTCCCAGGACTTCTCTTCGCGCTCGGACGGCTTCCGGTAGTAGACGATCTTGTCGAAGTTGATCTTGTCGAGACCATCGGTCCAGACGGGCATCGGCCGCTTCAGGAAGTGGTCGTAGGCGCGCAGGCGCGACTGGAGCATCCACTCCGGCTCGTTCTTGAACCGGCTGATCTCCTCGACGGTGTCGCGGGTGAGTCCGCGCTTCGTCTCCTTGAGGTAGACGATGTCATCGTGGAACGCGTACTGGTCGCGGCGGTCGGCTACGAGTTCGCGGGTGCTGGTCATGAGGTCTCCGGCTGTTCCCGGTGGCGGCGAATCGGATCGAACCTGGCCGGTCCGTGGAGTGCATTGTAATCCCGAGTCAGATTATCGGGATTAGCGCCCAAGGCGTCAACGGGCGCGGCCGCCAACCTGTGGCCGGCTGTGCGACGATGCCGGGATGTTCGACGCTTCGAGCCCGGTCTGGCAGTTCGGGATCCCGCCCCTGGAGCTCGTGGTGCGCAGCGTGGTGGTCTACGCGATCTTCCTGATCGCCCTTCGCGTGTCCGGCAAGCGGGAGCTGGGACAGTTCACGATCTTCGATCTCGCGGCGGTGCTCCTCGCTGCGAATGCCCTCCAACCCGCCATCACCGGCGCGGACGCATCCCTCCCCGGTGCCCTGGTGATCCTCGTCACCCTGTTCGGCGCCAATCGCCTCGTTGCGCAGGCGCGCCGTCGCTCCGCGATCGCGCGGCGACTGCTGGACGTGCCGCCGACCACGATCGCGCGCGATGGGGCGTGGATCGGGCCGTCATTGGAGCGCGAGGGCCTCGATGACGACGATCTCTCGGCCGCCCTGCGCGAACACGGTCTGGAGAGCATCGACGAGGTCGAGCTGGCCGTCCTGGAGCATGACGGAGCCATCAGCGTGGTGCCGCGACAGGGACAGCACGTTCGCATCCATGCACGGGTCCGTCGCTACAGGACCCGCGGTCCCGGCATGCGATGACCCGGCGAGTCAGCGCTGGAATCCTCCTGTACCGGTGGCGCGACGGGCAGATCGAGGTTCTCCTCGGGCACCCGGGCGGTCCGTTCTTCTCGAACCGGGACCGGGGCCACTGGACCGTCCCGAAGGGCGAACCAGCCGATGACGACGAGCTCCTGGCAGCGGCGTTCCGGGAGTTTGCCGAGGAAACCGGGCACGATCTCGCCACCGTGGCGCGAGACCCTGAGACGGCACCCCTCGACATGGGATTCGTGACGCAGGCGAGCGGCAAGCGGGTGCACTGCTGGGCCATCGAAGGTGACCTCGATCCCGACCGGGCGACCTCGAACACATTCGAGATGATCTGGCCACCCGGCAGCGGGTACCTCCAGACGTACCCCGAAATCGATCGTGTCGCCTGGTTCCCGATGGCCGAGGCCAGGCGCCGTGCCAATCGCTCCCAGGCGGAGTTCATCGATCGCCTCGGGGAGGCACTGAACACTGCACGCTGACCGGTGCCGCAGGGAGGCCGGTGCCGCAGGCTGACCGGTGCCGCAGGGAGGCCGGTGCCGCAGGGAGGCCGGTGCCGCAGGCCGGCCCGCCGACCGCGCCGCTACCATCGCAGACGTGCCCGATCCCCTGCCCATGGTGAGCCGCGCCGTCGCGCGACGGTTCCTCGTCCTGCGTCACCTCCTGGGGCCGCCGCGAGCCCTGCCGGCAGAACCGGAGAGCGTGCTGCGGGTCATGGACCGCGTCGGCTCGCTCCAGTTCGATCCGCTGGAGATTGCCGGGCGCAACCACGACCTGGTGCTGCTGGCCCGCATCGAGGGATACCGGCGGGAGTGGACCGACCACTGGCTGTACGAGGAGCGCCGGCTGTACGAGACGTACAACAAGGGCCTCTCGATCGTTTCGACCGCGGAGCTGCCCTGGTTCCGCCTGACATGGGATCGGAGCCACCTCGAGAAGTCCGACGGCGTGTTCGTCGAACACGCGCCGCTCGTCGAGGAGCTGCTGACGCGGATCCGCGACGGCGGGCCGTTGCTGCCCCGCGATGTGGGGCCGCGTGAGGCGATCGACTGGTACTGGCGGCCCACGAACCAGGTCCGGGCGATCCTCGAGGCGCTTGCCGAGGCCGGGATCCTCGGGATCGCCCGGCGCCAGGGCAACCTCCGGGTCTACGACCTCGTGGAGCGGCTCTTCCCACCCGAGATCCTGGCCGAGCGGCACCCCGAGCAGGCCCAGCGACGGCATCGGCTGCTGTCGCGCTATCAGGCCGGCGGCCTCCTCGGCATTGGCGGCCAGGGCGAACTGTGGCTTGGCACCGGCCCCGGAGGCAGGGAGCGCGCGGAGTTGCGGCGGGAGCTCGTCGAGGACGGCTCCCTGCTGGCGGTCGCGGTCGAGGGCTTCAAGGGCGAGCGTTTCATCGTCGCCGCGGAACGGCCGATCCTCGAGCAGGCGGAGCGCGAGGTCACGAGCGGTGACCCGCCCGGTGGCTCGCCCCCCGGTGTCGCGTTCCTCGCGCCCCTCGACCCGTTGTGCTGGGATCGGGATCTGCTTCGGCGCCTCTTCAACTTCGACTACATCTGGGAGGTCTACATCCCGGCCGCCAAACGACGCTGGGGCTATTACGTCCTGCCGATCCTGTACGGCGACCGCCTGGTCGGCCGGATCGAGCCGCGGATCGAGCGGCGGTCGGGCACGCTGAGAATCGCCGGGCTCTGGTGGGAGGACGGGTTCGATCCGCTGGCGGATACCGCGTTCGCGTCGGCGTTTGCGGCAGCGATTGCGGCCCACCGCGACTTCGGAGGCATGCAGCGGGTGGCCTTTCCACGGACCGCCGCGCATCGGCCATTCCTGACGCTCGTTCGAGCGATCCTCGGCGGCTGACGCCGCGATCGGCGGTGCCGTTGGTTCCCGGGCCGCCCTCGGCGGTGCCGTTGCTTCCCGGGCCGTCGGCGGCGGATGATCACCGTCCGTGGGACGATGCGCCTCCGGACGATGACAGCCGGTGAGTGCGCTCAGGAGGTTCCGAAATGACCGAGACTCGACACGCCAGCGTCACCTGGAAGGGCGACCTCCTGTCCGGCGCCGGGACCATCGACTACGTCTCGAGCGGCGTCTTCTCGAGGATGCCTGTTTCATGGGCGGCGCGCACCGGCGCGCACAACGGCAAGACCTCACCGGAGGAGCTGCTCGCCGCCGCCCATGCGAGCTGCTTCTCGATGGCCTTCTCGTCGCGACTCGCCAAGAACGGCACGCCCGCAACCAAGCTCGACGTCAAGGCCGAAGTCACCTTCGACAACGCGAGCGGCGGCTGGAAGGTGACGACGAGCAGGATCACCGTCGTCGGCGACGTGCCGGGCATCGATGCCGCCACCTTCTCGACGATCGCCGAGGACGCCAAGGAGAACTGCCCCATCTCTGTCGCCCTCAAGGGCAACGTGGAACTCTCGATCGACGCGACGCTGCTGGGACTGACGGACGTCAGGCCAAACGACGCGCGGAAAGAGTGATCCAGAGGCAACCATTGTGGCAGGCTGACGACACCCTAGCGGTCCAGCTCGCCGAAAGCTTGGCGGCCGTCCATCCGTCGATGTTCCCCTTGACTTGTTGCAGCAACCCTTCACGTCCCGAAGCTGTGCATCTGCTCCTCGATGGGCCTGCAACGCACAAGCGCTTCGTCAAGCGTCGCGCCGGAGCAGATCGTTGCGCGCGTCGGAAACGTCTCGATCTGCTCCACTCCACCATCGACCTCAAAGCGCAGGGTGACGTCCCGGAACCCCCGGATCCATGCCTTTCCCGTGACCTTCAGGATCAAGGCGACGGGTCCGGATTGTGCGCTGATGCTCACCTCGGTGATGGGACGGTACGCGTCGAGGTCTACGCCGGAAGCGGTCAGGGCATCGACCGTTCCGATTCCGACAAGATGAGTCTCGGCGCCGAGCACGGCGGCAAGGCCCTCAATGCTCGCGTCACCCTCCACCCCGTTCGCCTCGACAGACCCAAGGTGGACACGGTCGCTGCCCTGGGCGATGAGGATGCCAATTCCTACGTAGACGTCCTGACCATCGAGCGTCGGCGCCCGAACCCAGATTGGATCGCCGCGGGTGAAATAGGCCGACTCGCCTGACGAACAGCCCAGGGCTGTGAAGGCGAGGAGGGCCACGGCCCAGCGCAGCAGGGGAGAGGCACTCAGAACCATCTACCTGGCCGAAGGAGCTTATGGGGTGTCCTGAAACACCCGTGACGAGTTCGCGGGAAGCGCATTGCCCCCGTAAAGGTAGTGGGTGGTGCGAGCTCCGAAGTCGAATCCATCTTCACATTGGTCGATGCGCCACTCTGGACTCCGAAGCCTACGCCGAACACCCCGGGCACGAAACTACCAATATGCGAGTCAAGTTTCAAGACATTCTGATGGCCACTGTTGATGGACTGAGCCTCTGATTGCCAGGCGACGGGCCCAGATATTGCTCAATGATTGGGTCTATGGCTGTCACGCGGTCGTGAGCAGCCGCTGCGGGTTGGCGATCGTCAGTTGATCGATCTCGGCGTCGGAGACCCCACGCGCTCGCAATCGCGGCAGGAACGTCTCCTGGAGGTACGTGTAGCCGTTGCCCTCGTAGTGGTGGAGCTGCGCGTTGTGGCAGACGTCCTGGCTCAGGAAGATGCGGTCCGCGTGGCCGCGCGACAGGAGCTCCAGCAGCAGGTCGATGACGCGCGGTTCGCCATGACGCTCCTGCGGCGTGAAGGACATCCCGAGGAAGTCGAATTCGAGGTTGGCGCCACGGCGGATGATCTCGAGGTGGTGGTCCAGCACCGGATGTGAGTCGGCATGGCCGATCACGACCCGCGAGAGGTCGGCGCCCTCGGCCTCGAACACGGCCAATTGCGCCAGACCGACGTCGCTCATCACAGCGTGCGTCGTGATCGCGAGACCGGTCCGCCGTGACGCACGCGCGGCCGCTCGATGGACGCGTTCCTCCCGTGCCGACAGCCACGGCTTGTCGGTCCCGATCTCCCCGATGATTCCGGGCCTGACGGGCGCATCGAGGCCGGCGATGACGATTCCCTCCTCCGCTTCGCGAACGAGGTCGCCTGCGAGGTCCTCGACCGACCGCCGATCGATCAGCGCCTCAACCGGGTAGTAGGCCTCGCGATACCACCCGCAGCCCATGATCAGGTTGAGCCCGGTGACTCGGGCCAGGCGAACCAGCCACCCCGGATCCCGGCCGACGCCGGGAAGCGTGAGATCCACAAGGGTCGTTCCACCGGCGCGGCGGAAGCGCCCCAACTCCGCGGACATCACCGCCTCGTCGCGCGTGAGCTCCCAGTAGTCCCAGCGATTGGGGATCTGCCAGAGGGTGATCGCCGTGTGCTCGTGGGGCAGGGTGAAGCCCAGCGTCGCTGGATCAACCGGCCCGAGGACGGTCTCGATGTGCGGCGCGCGTGAGGCAGACATCGGGCCGGAGTCTACGCCGCGGAACCGCGCCCCCGGGCGCTGCCGGGCGTGGCACCGACCAACGAGAACGGCTGAGCGGGAACCTCGGGGATCGACGGCCGCGAGGGGCTCTGGGCGCCCGCCAGGACAAGTGCGAGGATCTCGCGAGCCTGGTTCTCCGCGTCCGCCCGGCGAAACGCGGTCCCCTCCTCTGCCCGGACGAGGAGCATCCCATCCAACAGGGCGATGTAGGCGCGGGCCGTGGCCTGGGCGTCCATCCAGCGGGGCAGCTCGCCGCGGGCGATGCCCTCCTCGAGCAGGAAGGTGCCGGCCATCACCAGCTGCTCGCGCCGCCGCTGGAGCATTTCGCGGGCGGCCGGCTCGGCGTCGGCCTGGGCCCAGGCCTGGACGAGGAAGTCGGCATCGCCGGGACCCGCCGCACTCTCCTCCGCGCTGTCGAAATAGAACCCGACCGCGATGGCCAGCCGATCGGCAACCGTCCGACCCGCGGCCAGCCGGACGGCCAGTTCGCCAAGCCCGCGGCCGGACGCCAGGTCGCAGGTGGCAAGGAACAGGTCCTCCTTGCCCTTGAAGTACGTGTAGATCGCGCCGACGGACAGCCCGCACTCGCGGACCACATCCTGGATCGTGGCCCGATGGAAGCCGCGCTCCCCGAAGACGCGCAGCGCGGCACCCACGATCCGCTCGCGGACCTCCTGCTCGTGGGCGGGGGTTACGCGCGGCACGGTCGTCGTCGATCAAAGGCGAACATTGCTTCTCCATCGTAGTGCCGCCGTGCACAGCCGCGCAAGTCTGATGGCTTGACAAGGAGAATGAACATTCTCTAATGTTCGGGTCGTCAAATCGCGTCAACCGGTGCCCGCGGGCGCCGTCCCATGCCACCAGAAGGGATCCTGATGTTCAGCCGCTGGGGTGCGTTCGTCTACCGACGGCGCCGGTTCGTCCTCCTCGTGATGATCGTCATCGCTGCCGCGGCGACGCCGCTCGCCGCGGGCACGTCGGCGCAGCTGTCGTCGGGCGGCTGGCTGGACAGGAACTCGGAATCGGCGCGGGTCTCGCAGCGCCTGCAGTCGGACTTCGGCGGAGGCCAGAGCGCCTACCTCGCCCTCTTCCGGGCCGACGCTGCCGGCGCCGACGCCCGCGGGGCCGACTTCCAGGCGGCAATTGCCACCACCCTCGCCGACCTCGAGGGCGACGACCGGATCAGCGGCATAACGGGTTACGCCCAGACTCATGATGATCGGTTCGTCAGCATCGACGGCCAGTCCGCGTACGTGGTCATCGGGCTCAACATGACCGACGACAAATCGGTCGAGGCAGTCGGTTCGATCGAGGCGCTGCTCGCGCCGCCGGCCGGCTACTCCGTGAGCCTGACGGGCTTCGGTCCGATCCAGAAGGACTCGGCGGCGCTCTCGGAGAAGGACCTCGTCCGCGCCGAAACGGTGTCCCTGCCGATCGCGGCGCTGGTCCTGATCCTCGTCTTCGCCTCGATCGTGGCCGCCGGGATGCCCCTGGTCGTCGCCGGGCTGGCGATCCCGACCTCACTGGCCATCATCAACATCCTTGCCCGCCAGACGGAGATGAGCATCTACGTCCTGAACATCGCGACGATGCTCGGCCTGGCCCTCGCGATCGACTATTCGCTCTTCATCACCAGTCGATTCCGTGAGGAGCTCGCGAAGGGCCGGTCGGTGGAACGGGCCGTCACGATTGCGGTGGGCACCGCCGGCAAGGCGGTCGTCTTCTCCGGCATCGCCGTGGCCATCGGACTGTCCGGGCTCCTGTGGTTCCAGGCGAGCGCCCTGAGTTCGATCGGGGTCGGGGGCGCCATCGTCGTCCTGAGCTCGGTCGTCTTCTCCATGACCTTCCTGCCGGCGCTGCTCGGCGTCCTCGGTCCGCGCGTCAACGCGCTGTCGGTGGGTGGCCTCCTGCGACGGTTCGGGGTCGGCGGACGCGCCGATGCCCCGGCGCGCGATTCGCGCTGGGAACGGGTCGCCCACGCGGTCATGCGCCGTCCGATCGCGGTTCTCGCGCCGGTCCTGGCCGTGCTGTTCATCGCCGGTTCCCCATTCTTCCGCCTCCAGCAGGGCGTGCCGGACGCGAGCATCTTCCCGGCCGGGCTCCCCAGCCGGGATGCGTGGGTCTCGCTGATGACCGACTTCCGTCCGGGCGAAACCTCGCCGATCACGATCCTCCTCGACACGCGCGGCGCCGCGACCGACGAGGCCTCGGTCCAGGCGGTCATGGACTATTCCGCCAGGATCGCCGCTCTTGAAGGCGTCGACCGGGTCGAGGGCCCGTTCTCGCTGACAGACCCGTCGACCGGAGCGGTCCTGCCTGCCGGCCAGGTAGCGCAACTGTATACCGCCCCGGCCGGGTCGCTTCCCCCGCAACTCGACGCGGCCCTCACGGCGCTCCGTGCCGCCTACATCCGCGACGGCGTGATCCGCCTCGACGCGATCAGCCCGCTCGAGCCGGCGATCCCGGCCGGGACTGCCGTCATCCCGCGGGTTCGCGGCGTGGATGGCGGCGAGGGCATCGCGAAGATCGAAGTCGGCGGCGTGGCGGCCATCTCCGAGGACTTCCTCATCAGCCAGAACTCCCGCATGCCCTGGGCCGTCGGCACGACCCTCCTGGCGTCGGCGATCATCCTGTTCCTGCTGTTCGGCTCCCTGGCGATCCCGCTCAAGGCCGTCGTGATGACCCTCCTGTCGCTGTCGGCCAGCTTCGGCGCCCTGGTCTGGATCTTCCAGGAGGGCAACCTTCATGAGTTCCTGAACTTCAATCCCATCGGCTACACCATCGCGGGCAACCCGATCATCATGTTCGCGGTCCTGATCGGCCTGTCGATGGACTACGAGGTACTGCTCCTGTCGCGCATCCAGGAGTCGTACCGGCGAACCGGGGACAACACGGCCGCCGTGGCCGAGGGCCTGGCGAAGACCGCGGGCGTGATCACCGGCGCTGCAATGATCATGGTCGTGGTGTTCTCGTCGTTCGCGCTCGCCGACGTCGTCACGATCAAGAGCATCGGCGTCGGGATGGCCATCGCCGTCTTCGTCGATGCGACCATCGTCCGCGTCCTTCTGGTGCCGGCGACCATGCGCCTCCTCGGCGAGTGGAACTGGTGGGCGCCCGGTATCCTCGGACGACTGGCGGATCGACTCGGCTTCAGCCACGTCGAGGATGCCGCGGACGGCACGGACGTGGAGGCCGCGGACGGCACGGACGTGGAGGCCGCGCCCGGCATCGCCTGATGGGAACCTCGGGAGGGCAGGGATCATGACGATGGACGAGGAGCGCGGACCTTCGACGCCGATCAGCGGGCCGGCCGTCCACGCCTACGGCTGGCAGTGGGGCCCGGACGATACGCGCCGACCGGGCCTGCCGTGGATCGGTGTGTTCCTGGTGGTTTTCGGCGCCCTGCTGATCGTGCAGAACGTGCTTCCCGAGTATCAGAACCTCGGAAACACCTCGGTCCTCGCTGCCGGCCTTGCCTTCCTGCTGGTCTGGGCGCTCCGACGCGGGACCGTGGCCCTGTATCTCGGCGCATTCCTGACGGCC
This sequence comes from Chloroflexota bacterium, assembly GCA_040389445.1. GTDB lineage: Bacteria > Chloroflexota > Limnocylindria > Limnocylindrales > CSP1-4 > UBA5189. The sequence goes on along the minus strand of JAZJZX010000011.1, from coordinate 109,029 downwards.
GCGGCCGTACCGGGCACGCTCCGAGGCCTGGGGTTGGCGCTGGGAGCAGGCTGGGGCACGCTCTTCTTCGGGGTTGCGCTCCTCTTCATCGCCCTGGTGCGAGCCACGCGCAACGGCGGCTGGGGCTGGCAGGCGATCGTCGGCGCCGGCCTCGTGCTCCTCGCATCATCCGAGATTGCCGTTCCCGAGGTCTCCAGCCTCGTCGTACCGGCGCTGCTCGTGACCTTCGGGGTGATCCTGCTGTTTCGCGGGCGCCGCTAGAACCCGGCCGTCGCCAGGCCGCCAGGGTGTCGCTGGAGCGCGGCCGGAGCGCGGCCGGAGCCGGAGCGTCGCCGGAGCCGGAGCGTCGCTTGAGCGCGGCCGCCAGGCGGTCGCTGGAGCGCGGCCACCGCGCGAACATGGCCGCCGCCGCCGCGACGCGGCTAACCCGATGGCGCCACCGCCGCGACGGCAGTTCCAGCGTCCACGGCTTCCGCGACACCATCGGCAATCCTGACGAGTTCCTCGTCGGTGACGATGAGCGGAGGCCCGAGCAGGATCGAATCGCCGTCCGTGCCATCGGCCAGGCCCGTTCCGGCATACACGAGGACACCCTTCACGCGCGCGCCGCGGACGACCTGTTCGGTGACCTTCGCCCCCCGCGGGAACGGCGCCTTCGATTCCCGGTCGGCGACGATCTCCACGCCGACCATCAGGCCTCGGCCACGGATTTCACCCAGGTTCGGATGGTCGCCCAGACGATCCGTGAGCAGCTGTCGGAGGCGCTCACCCTTCGTTGCGCTCGCCGCAACGAGCGCCTCGGCTTCGATGATCCGAAGGACCTCGCTGGCGACCGCTGCGCCGACCACGTGGTGGGAATACGTGAACCCGTGGGTGAATCCGCCCGCAGCCATGATCGTGTCGTGGATCTCCCCGCGCGTCGCGGCAAATCCGAACGGCCAGTAGCCGGACGTCGCTCCTTTCGCCGCGGCAAGAATGTCCGGGCGAATGCCCCAATGGTCCACCCCGAACCAGCGCCCGGTCCGTCCGAACCCGGTCATGACCTCGTCGGCGATCACGAGCACCCCGTGGCGCCGGCACACCTCGACAATCGCTTGCCAGTAGCCCTCGGGCGGGACCGCGGCGGCAAGGGTGGCGCCGACGATCGGCTCCGCGACGAACGCGGCCACGGTCCCGGGACCGGCCGCGACGATGGCGCGCTCGAGTTCGTCCGCCAGTTCCTCGGCGTCCCCGAGCGCGTTCGATCCGGGCAGCCCCGCCCGATATGGATACGCTGCCGAGACGTGCCGGAACCGCCCGAGCCAGCCCTCGTAAGGCCGTCGGAGCGATTTCCGCCCGGACAGATCGAGGGCACCCAACGTGTTGCCGTGATAGCTGGACCAGCGCGCGAACACGATCCAGCGCTCCTTCTCCCCGCGGGCGAGGTGGTACGCGCGAGCCAGCTTGAGCGCCGTCTCGATGGCCTCGGATCCGCCACTCACCGGATAGAGGCGCGGGTCGTCCACAGGCAGGTGCGGCCCCACGGCCGCGGCGTAGGCCTCGGTGGATTCCGTCGTGAAGGCGCTCCCGTGGGCATAGCTCAGCCGGCCGGCCTGTTCCGCCATGGCGTCCGCGATGGACTGCCGGCCGTGACCCACGTTGACCACGATCGCTCCTCCCGCGGCGTCCAGGTAGGCCTTGCCGTCGGCGTCCCAGATCGTGCTCTTCTCGGCGCGCACCGCGACGCGCGGCGACGGATCGGTTGAGCGCCGGAACACGCGGCCCGTCATCGCCGGGCCGGCCTGAACGCTCTCGTTCGTGGTCATCCGTCGATTGTAGGCCGCGGGGCCGCTGCGCCCGTCGTCCGGCGGGTCGCTTCGACTGTGGTCCGTCGGGCTCGCTTCGGCTGTGGTCCGTCGGGCTCGCTTCGGCTGTGGTCCGTCGGGCTCGCTGCGGCTGTGGTCCGTCGGGCTCGCTGCGGCGGCTGCGGCGGCACGTCCCCGGGTGACCGGACCGTCGGCGCTCGCTGCGACATGACATGCCTTGAGTCGTTTCGGAGCGCATTCTTGGGGCGACCACGCTGGTCACGCAGGCGTTTTCGACGGATTCGCATACGGGGCAAGCACGCTCGAGGCCGGAATGCCTCGTCAGACGCATCAGCGTCGCCGGGTGGCAGACGCATCAGCGTCGCCGGGTGGCTAGCTGCGGCCGGGTGGCCGGGTGGCCGGACCGTCGGCTCTAGCGGCCGGGTGGCCGGACCGTCGCCGGGTGGCTCAGCGTCGCCGGGTGGCCGGACCGTCGCCGGGTGGCTCAGCGTTGCCGGGTGGCTCAGCGTCGTCGGGTGGCCGGACCGTCGCCGGGTGGCTCAGCGGCGCCGCTGACCCCCGAGAAATGCACGTCGGTCCGGGTACGGGGCCGGGGTCCGACGGCCATCGACGGCGGCTGGGAACAGCCAGGCTCGGCGCCGGCTCGCCGGATCGATCAGCGCGAGGCCACGAGCTCCTCGCGCGGGAATCGTCATGACCTCGCCGAGAATGAGATCAGCGAGGGTTCTGGCCCGGAGCGGAAAGGCGCGCTCAAGATACGCCCGATGCTCCTCAAGACGGCGCTCTGTTTCCGAAGTTGCCAGCAACAACAGGACGCCCGTTGCCCAACGAGGCCGCCAATCCAACGCTGCAGCGGCCGCCCATGACGCGTCGATGTAGCTGCTCAGTTGCCGGTCCACAGCACCGATCTCGCGAAGCTCGGTCTTCACTTCGCAAACGAGCAAGAGGCGCTGAACCGGGTGGAAGGCCAGAATATCGATGAAACCGCGCCATCGGCCGGCACCGACCTCGACCTCGACCGCGACGAGATAACCGGCCCGCGCAAGACGGCGCGCGACGGTCGCGACGCAACGGGCATGTGCCTGATCCCGGACCGGCGACTCCTCGACCCGGGGCGCGACCAAACGCAGCTCGGGCTCCACGCCGAGCGCGCGAAGGACGCGGCCCGCTGTTCGGAGTGACAAGTCGGGCATGGCTCCACGCTCGATTCGCGCGATGACCGACTGGTGACAACCGCTTGCCCGCGACAGCCGACGCTGAGTCCACCGCCGGTCGATGCGCACACTTCGCACGGTCGTGCCGATCTGGTCCAGGAGGCGGCGGGTTGGGACATCCAGTTCCGGCATCGCATCGGGATGTTGCCTTGCGACCCTTATCTCACGGTCATCGGCTCTCGCGGCGACATGCCTTGAGTCGTTTCGGAGCGCATTCTTGGGGCGACCACGCTGGTCACGCAGTCGTTTGCGACGGATTCGCATACGGGGCAAGCGCGCTCGAGGCCGGAATGCCTCGTCAGACGCATCAGGGTCGCCGGGTGGCTATCGGCGGCCGGAATGCCTCGTCAGACGCATCAGGGTCGCCGGGTGGCTATCGGCGGCCGGAATGCCTCGTCAGACGCATCAGGGTCGCCGGGTGGCCGGGCGCAGCAACGGCCGGGTGGCCAGACCGTTGGCGCCGCGCCCCGGGGGAAGGGACCCGGGGCGCAGCGGCCGCGTTGGAAGCGGCGGAGGCGAGGTGGTCGGCCGGGTGGCCGGACGCATCAGCTCCCGGGTGACGATCGCGCCGGCCCGAGGGGATGCGACGGGTCAGACGCGACCCTTCGGCACCGTGTGGAAGTACGTCTTGTTGAAGACGATCTTCCCGAGGTGCCAGAGGGCGTTCGGCTTCGGGGGCCTGGGGGGATGGTCGTAGTCGAACTGGAGCAGGGTGCCCTTGCCGTCGCCGATCTCGAAGAAGCACATGACGTTGCCCTCGTACATGGCGTGCTTGCCATTGGGCACCCTGCCTTCGACCGCGGCAACGATAGCCTCGACGACGACGGGGGCTTCGAAATGCGCCGTGGACCCTGCCTTGGAGAGCGGCAGGTCGGTCGCGTCCCCGAGCGCAAAGACGTTCTTCCGGCCCCCCACCCGGAGCGTGAAACGGTCGGTGGGCAGCCAGCCGCCTGGGGCCGGCGCGAAGCCGGAGTCCATGAGGAACTGCTGCCCCTTGTGGGGCGGCACCAGGACCAGCAGGTCGTACGGGAGCGCTTCGCCTTCGAGGCTCTGGACGACCTTGCGCTCCGGATCGATCGTCTCGACGTTGAAGAAGGTGTGCAGCTCGATCCCCTTCTGCTCGAGGATCGGGGTTGCCATCTCGGATACCGATTCGATCGTGAATGCCCGGCCGATGGGCGAGGCAAAATGGATCTCGGCCTTGTCGCGGATTCCCCGCTCGCGGAGCTCGGATTCGATGAGGAACGCGACTTCGAGGGGTGCGGGCGGGCATTTGTACGGCATCGACGCGATGCCGATGACGATCTTGCCGCCGGTGAACGCGTCGAGCGCGCGGCGCAGCCTCAGGGCCGCGTCAGCCGTGTAGAAATGGTGCGCCTCTGTCTCGAAGTGCTCGATCGACTCGGGCAGGATCCGCGCTCCGGTGGCGATCACCAGGTGGTCGTACGGCAGCGCCGCGCCGTCGGCGATGTGCACGACGTTCGCCGACTCGTCGATCCGCTCGACGCTGCCGACCACCAGTCGGACGCGGCGATCGAGGAGGGCACGTTCGCGCTTCTCGAGCTTCTCAGCTCGCTCACCGCCCATGGCGATGTACATGAAGCCGGGCTGGTAGACATGCGCGCCGGTCGCGTCCACGACCGTCACTTCGACGTCGCCGCGGTCGATGCGCTTCCTCAGCTTGCGAGCGAGGAGGTTCGCGGTCAGCGTCCCTCCCACGCCACCGCCCAGGACGAGGATCCGGTCCATCGAGGTCACCGAACCTTCTCGACGACGATCTCGTCGAAGCCATCGTGCGCGGTGAGGGAGATCAGCCGATGACCGGCCTTTTCGATCCACTTGGGAATGTCCACCCTGGAGCCCTTGTCCGAGGACAGGACGGCAAGGACGTCGCCGACCTGGGCCTCGCGGATGCCGCGGATGAGTTCCATCAGCGGCCCCGGGCAGAAGCTGCCACGAGCGTCGATCGTTCGGGTCGCGGCTGAGGTTGTCTCAAGCATGGGAGTGATCCCTTCCCGGGCCGCGCCGCGGCCCGCTTGCGTCGGTCCTCACGGCCCGACTCGGGAGGTCAGATGAAGAGCGGCGCGGAGCCCTCGGACATGAGCCCGATGACCGTGGCCGCGCCGACGGGCTCGCCCATGCCCTCGATGAGGTCATCGCGAGTCAGCCCGAACATGTCCATCGTCATCTGGCACGGGATGAACTCGACGCCCATCTCCTGCGCGATCACGAGGAGTTCCCTGGGGCTCGGGTTCTTCTGCTGACGGGCCAGGGTGCCCATCATCCAGGGGCCCATCCCCATGAAGTTCATCTTCGAGAGCGGTCGATGGCTGATCCCCGGGCGGGACATCACGGCCAGCATCTTCTGCATCCAATTCCGGCCGGTGATCCGCTTCTCGTCCTTGACGAAGTTCTGGAGTCCCCAGAAGGTGACGAAGACGCGGCACGGGACCTGCATCGCGCCGGCCGTCGAGGCGAGAAGCATCGTTGCCCAGACCTTTTCCAGCTCACCGCTGTAGTTGATGAGCAGGATGTCGTGGAGCTTCGACGGCTCCTCGGAGTGCTGCGCCGGCTCGAGCTGCGGCTCCGCAGCGGTCAGGCCTTCGACGTCGGCGATCGCCACGGCAACCGGATCGAGCGTGGGTCGCTCGGCGGTCATGGTCATTGGTTCGTGCCTCACTTCCGGCGAATGACGAAGCGGTAGACCGCGCCGTCCGAGGTCTGGTCGACGAGGATGTGCCCGGTGGAGCGGCACCAGGCCGCGAAGTCCTTCACGGACCCGGGGTCGGTGGCGAGGACCTCCAGCAGCGTCCCGGAGGCCATCGGCTTGATGGCCTGTGCGGTGCGGACGATCGGCATGGGGCAGGAGAGCCCTCGTGCGTCCACCTTGGTCGTGATCTCGAGCAGGTCCATGGTTCGACTCCTTCCCCGACCGATCGGTCGGTCGGGCACTACGGTTCAGATGAAGACCACCTGGCCGGCGCCGGCGTTCATGAAGAACGAGGTCACGCCTTCCACGCCGTCGACGAGCGGATCGAGATCCGTCTCCTCGATGCCGAGGAGGTCCATCGACAGCGAGCAGGCCTGGATGTCGACGCCGCCGAGGTCCTTCGCCTGGCGCAGGGTCTCGGCCCAGCTGGCTTGGCCGGCCTTCCGGAGGGCGTCGACGTGGCTGCGGCCCGCGGGTCCGGCCTCAGGCGCAAGCCCATGGTCGCCGGCAATCCGATCGCGGCGGAACGCGTCGAGCGCCCAGTACTGCAGGAAGACGTTGACTGGCTTGCCCAGGGCCGCTGCTCCGGCAGCCAGGATCGCGGCTGCCTGGAGCTTGTCGTCCGTTCCCGAGAACAGGACCAGGTTCATCGATTCGTCCATGGGTGGCTCCCTTGTCAACGAGCGTGCGTGAGGAGCCGGGAGGCGGCCTGGGGTCGGGCCTCCGCGGCTGGGGTGGGGGCGGCAAGTCCGCCGAGCCGGGTGAAGCGCCGCTCGAGAACCGCGCGCATGACGTCGCAGGCCCGGATCACCTCGGGGTCGGCGACCCGGTAGCGGACCTCGCGACCGTCCCGCTCCGACTCGACGATGCCGACCGTTCGCATGACCGCGAGGTGCTGGGAGACGTTCGGCTGGCTGGCACCGATCTCGGCCGCGAGCCGGCCCACTTCCATCGACCGGCCGGCGAGCCGGTGGAGGATCTCGAGACGTCGCGGGCTGGCCAGGACCTTGAGGACTTCGGCCTGCAGGATCGTGATTTCATCCATGGCCAAAGCATTGCTCACATGCGCATGTGCGCATGAGTGCCGAGGGTCCCGATCCGGGGGGCCGTCCGCCCGATCAAAGCGGGACGATCGGCCCCACCCCGTTCAGATCGACCGGTTCGCGATCTCGAGCTCATGCCGCGTCCAGCCGATGAGCGCCTCCAGCCGATGGGGCTCAAGGCGCTCGCAGGCCCAGTCCCAATGGATGGAGATGATGTCTCCCGGTGCGGCAGCCTCGAGGAACGAGGCTCCGTCCCACCAGGCGCGGATCCGTTCCGGACGGGCTCCGCCGATCCGCAGCCTGCCTCCGTCCATGACCAGCGGCGCGGTCGACACCACCAGCCAGTCGCCGTCGCACTCGAGGACGCGGCCCCAGCGAATGCGGCACGAATCCATGACCCGAAGGGCGCCATCGATTGCCCCCGTGCGGAGCAGTCCGACCTTCGGGAAGACATCGAGGACGTGGAACGCGTGGACGGGAACCGCGCCGGCTTCGGGCGTCGTCGCCATCCAGCGCCAACCGTCGGGCCGGAGCCGGGGACGGAACCGGGACTCGAGCGAGCGACCGAGGAGCGCCGGCGTTACCGCGCCGAGCAGCTCATTCCCGATCCAGTAGGCGTCGACGACGCGCGCATCGAGCGGATCGGCCACGCCGTTCGCCAGCGCGATCAGCTCGAGGTACGGCCAGGCGCCTTCGAAATCGCGGGCGAGGTTGCGGAGCGCTTCGTCGTCTCCGCCGTCAGTCGCCTGCTCAAAGAGTTCGAGTGAGGCGTCAGGCCCGCAGTAGCCGAGACGATTTGGGCCGTACGCATAGCGCGCGAACCGGACCGGACCCGACGGGCCGGAGGTGCCGAACCGGCCGAACGTGCCGGGGGTGCCGGGGGTGCCGGGGGTGCCGGGGGTACCGGTCCGGCTGGAGGTGCCTGGTGCGCTCATCCGGGAGCGGTCCGAGCGCGCGGGATCTCCGTGGAGCGCGCCGACCCGTGGAACGCGCTTGCAACCAGTGCCAGCGCACCGGCGAGGATCAGTCCGAGGCCGGTCGCGCCCGGAACCGTCGGCATGGTCCCGTTCACGACGAGCTGCAGCGTCGCCGTGATCGGCGCACCCACGACGAGTACCGCCGCGACGAGGGACGCGGGGGCGCGCCTGAGCGCCGCCAACCAGGTCACCACGTAACCCGTCAGCAGGAACCCCGTGCCGAGCGCGACCGCCCCTTGGGTCGCGGTGAGGGTTGCGACGACGCCGAAACGGCCCGTGATGGCCAGGTACGCGAGCAATACCACCAGGCCGAACCCAAGCCGCCCGGCTCCGAGAACCTGGGGCGGCACGGGCGCCGAAACGCGCGACAGAAGTCGACGTGCGACGACGCTCTCGACGGCCCACAGCATGGTGGCAGCGGCGATCATCGTCTCCCCGGCCCCCCATCGGATGCCCGTCGGGGGCACCACCAGGACCTGCCCGGCGAACAGCACGCCGAGGGCCCCGACCTGCGCGAGGCCGAGCCGCTCCCCGAGGACCGGCACCGCGAGCAGGGCGACCCACACGAACAGGGTCTTGTGAATGAAGGCTGCCGTCGGCGCGCTCGCCTGGGCGAGCCCGGAGAAGAAGAGCAGGAACGGGATGCTTCCGCCGACGACGCCGATCACGACGAGGGTGATCCAGGCGCGGCGATCGAGGGCACGGACCTCGGCCCGACGCACCGATGCCAGGGCGATCGCGATCAGCAAGGCCGCCGCCACTCCGTTCTTGAGCGTCGTGTACACGGCCGGATCCGGCAGGACTCGGACGGCCGCCCCGTTCACGAACACCGACAGCCCACTGATGAGTGCCGTCGCGAACGCAAGGCCCAGACCCCAGCGCAGGGTGTCGGGCGCGCGCCACCGACGCACAGCGCCAAATGGTGTGGTCATCCCGGATCTCCTTTGTGGGTGGGTTTGCCAGACGCGATGCCCTGGGCGGATCTCACCTGCGCACGGGCGATCTCGGCGGCGATCGCCTCCGCATCGTCGGAATCGATCTCGCGAGCGATGGCGCCGGCAGCAACGAGGACCCAGACGCCGACGGTGATTTCAGGGCACATGAGGGTGGAGGCGCGTCGTCTTCGCCCGCGATCGTCGACCGTTGCGCCATGGTCGTCGACCTCGAGGACGAGGGCCGGATACCCGAGACACATCAGGAACGGGCCGCCGGTCTTCCTGGAGCCTGGGCAGACATCTGCATGCTCGCAGCCTGGGCCGTACCGGTGTCGCTCGGCAGGGCCGCCGGTCACCTCGGGTCGGGCGTCACCGCCCGATTCGGCCCGCCATACGGCACGGTCCGACCGGCGCGGCGCCGCTCCACGCGGCCCGGTCCGGCGCGGCGGCACCCGCTCGCGCCCGGCCGCAACCGGACGCCTGAGTCGTTTCGGAGCGCATATCCGGCTCGACCGTGCTCGTCGCGCAGGTGATTTCGACGCGTTCGCGTGCGTGGCACGCACGCTCGTGCCTCGGATGATGCGTCAGCGGCATCAACCACAGCGAACCTCGGACGCT
>JAZJZX010000011.1:21290-99708 GCA_040389445.1 Chloroflexota bacterium | reverse complement strand
CCCCCCCCCCCCCCCCGTGTACGCCCGACCCCCGGCGCCTGCGCCCAACTCGACCGCTCCGCTAGCGAACTCCTGCCAGCTCCTGGAGCGAGTGCCAGTAGGCGAGCCGATCGTCCTGGGTGGCCCGAATCTCGGGCGTCACCGACCCATCGGCCCCGAAATGCTGGCGGAAGCGTCCCTCCGTCCTGGCGAAGGCCAGGAAATCGACGGGGGTGCCGTCCGGGGTTCGGGACCAGTCCTCCTTCAGGGCGGGGTTGCCCTGGAGCGAGAGGCGATCGGCCATCGACTCGCCTCGCCGTGGGTCGTAGGTGAAGAGCGGGAAGGCGCGGGAGTCCACCGCCAGCTTGGCCTGACGCGTCGACGCATCGTCGCCGATTCCGTGCTCAGGCTGGCACGGTGTGTAGGCCACGATGACCGCGGGGCCCGGGTATTCGTTGGCCTCGATGATCGCGCGATAGAAGTGGTTGATGTGGGCCGGCGAGGTCTGGGCGACGTACACCTCGCCGTGGGCCATCAGGATCCGCGCAAGCTCCTTACGCCGCTCAGGGCGGCCATGGAGCTCCTTGCCGAACGCCGACATCTTGGTGACCTGGCCACCGAACGACGCCGTCGAGGCCTGCCCGCCGGTGTTCGAGTAGACCTGCGTATCGAGGACGAGGACCTTGATGTCGCTGCCCGACGCAACCATCCGGGACAAACTCTGGAACCCGATGTCGTACATCGCGCCGTCGCCGCCGAGGACCCACAGCCGCCGCTCGCCATGCCCCGACGCGTCCCAGCGAGCCCGGACGCCGAGGGCGACGGCCGGGGCGTTCTCGAACAGCGAGTTCGTCCACGGGACGCGGTACGGGTTGAACGGATAGGTGCTGCCGTACACGGTGTTGCAGCCGGTTGCAGCCACGATCCCCATCGATTCCGGGCCGTGCAGCTGGCGAGTAGCGGCCACCAGCATCCGAATCGCCGTCGCTTCGCCGCAGCCGGCGCAGGAGCCCGCGCCGCCGACGTACCCGATCGCGTGCTCGCCCAGCATCAGGTCTGCGAGGGCCTTGTCGTTGCGGTACTCGGGAGGCGTCGGAGGAAGCGAGCGGAAGAAGCGGATGTCTCGTTCGTAGCGGTCCAGGGTGGACTCGCCCGACGGGGCCTCCTCGGCCACCTTGTCGATCATGATCAGGGCGTCGTGCCCGAGCGCCGCGCAGACTTCCACGCACTCGGCGCAACCCTTGCAGTGCACCGGATCCACGAAGAGACCGAAGGCGCCGCGGTCAATGCCCTTCCGCGCCGGGACATCGCCGTACTTGGCGGTGGCGGCGAAGTGAGCGGCGGCGCTGGCGGCGGCTCCGGCCGCGGCGGTGGCGGCGGCTCCGGCTGGATCCTGGATGGTCGCGGCGAACGCCTCGATCCGTCCGGCCAGTTCCGGTTCGGGAACCACGACGCCCAGGATCGCCGTGTCGGGGCAGGCGTTCACACAGGCCATGCACCCGACGCACTTCTCGGCGAGGAGCTCCGGAATGCGCGGCGCAAGCCGTGAGAAGTCCCGCACCGCCGACGTTGCCGGTGGAATGATGCTCCGCGCCAGACCGGCATCGGCCGGCAGCTCCCGATCGGCGACGCCGCGACGGTACGCGGGAACGACGCTTCGCCCGAACTCCTCGACGTAGGCGTCGATGTCGAGGAGGGGCGGAGCGAACGTCGTCAGCCGGGCAGCGTGCAGCTCCTTGACCTCGCCGGCGTCCTTGAGGAACGGGCTGTCATCCGGATGCGGATCAGGCGCGGCGGGAACCTGGGCAGTGACGGAACGATCCGTGGTGGGCGCTTCAGACATCGGGGACGGCCTCGGGTGCTGGGGCGAGCGCTGCGGTGGATTCCTCGGCGATCGCATGGATCAGGTCGGTGGTGGACAGGACCCCGATCGGGACGGTCGGATCGTCGTCGTCGACGACCACGAGCCGGTGGATCCGGTTTCGCTCCATCTTTCGTGCTGCGACGTCCAGACCGGAGGATGCGTGGATCGTGATGGCAGGACTGCTCATCAGGTGGCGGACCGCGAGTCCGGGCCAGTTGGACCAGAGGTGTTCGGTCGCGCGGGCGCGGGCAAGATCCGTCTGGGACAGGACGCCGACCAGCGACCCCGACGAGTCCACGACGGGGAGCCCGTGGACGTGATGGCGATCCATCAGCACCGCGGCTTCCGTGAGCGATGCATCCACGCGAATGACGATCGGCTCAACCGCCATGCGGTCGCCGACCGTGGCAGCGACCGGGGAGGACGAACGGGTCATCGCGGAGCTCCCTTCAGGACGGGCTCGGTCCGGGATCGCTCCGGGGGGCGCCGGGCGCCGATCGCGGCCGTGACATCGATGAGGCCGTCGTAGGCCTCCGTGATCACCTCGAGGTTGGCGTCCACGACGGATCCCCCGCGCTTGCCGAAGAAGCGGCCCAGCCGCTCGCGGACCGCGGCGAGGAGTGCCTCACGGGCCAGACCGGCGCGCGCCGCAAACGGGGAGACGCGCAGGAACACGCCGACCAGGGCAACGCCCTGCATCCTGACCTCCAGCTCGGCGCGCGGCGCATGCCGACGCGCCAGAGCCACGGTGTCGAGCGCCGTCACGCGGATGTCGCGGGCCAGGATCTCGGCCCGGAACGAAGCCGGAATGGATGCCCAGATCGCCTCGGGTTCCGCCAGGGGCGACTGGATGAAGACATCGCCGCCGTCCCCGAGGCCGGCCAGCGGATCGCCGAGGGCGAATGCGGATACGTCGTGGAGCGGAACGAACTCGACGCGATCGAGCTCCGCGTGGAGCCGGATCGGAGCGTCCGCGATGGTCAGGTAGTAGGTGGTCGGCAGGCCCTTCTTCTCCGAGCCATAGCGCGGGTACGCCTGGACCTGCTTGCCGAACAGCTCCCCGGCGAGCGTTGCGACGAGCTTGTTCGTGGTCACGCTGCCGAACCCGCCGATCGAATGGCCTCGGAGGCTGTACGCACCCTCCGGCCGCAGGTCCACGGGAACACTGGGCAGCGCGAGGGGATGACGGATCCCGACCACGAAGTGGCGCTCCTGCGGCTCGTGGTGATCGGCGAGGCGGTCGAAGATCGCCACCAGGTCGCCGGCGGCAACATCGCGGGAGCCGAGGCCGGCCGAGATCGAAAGGATCCGGGGAACCTGGCCGCCCTCGGCGGCCACTGCATAGAGCGCGGACTGGACCTCTCGTGTCAGTGGGTTCGCCGCCGCGAGCGGGTCATCGGTGCGCTCCACGATCCCGACGGCCCGGGCGCCCTGCAGGACGGCGACGAGCTCATCGGACGGAAAGGGCCGAAACGCGGTCACGGCGACGCAGCCGACCGGTCGACCCTGCGCTCGAAGGTGATCCACGACGGCGACGGCCGTGTCGGCCATCGTGCCCATGCTGATCATGATCTCCCGGGCGTCCCCGGTCCGGTAGGCGTCCAGGGGCCCGTATCGACGACCCGTGAGCCGCCCCCATTCGGCATATGCCTCGGCGAGGATCGCCGGAAGGCGGTCCGTATAGGCGCGCTGCCCGATGCGGCCCTTCATGTAGCTGTCCTGGTTCTGGACGACGCCGGTCATCAGGGCTTCGGCCGGATCGAACAGATCCCGAATGTGATCGCGCGGATCGCCGACGAATTCGCGCAGCAGGTCATCCTCGGGCAGCAGGGCGTTTTCGAGCGTGTGGGTCGTCAGGAAGCCGTCCTGGGCCACCATGAACGGTGTGTCGGAGGCCTCGGCGGCCCGGCGGGCGATGGCGGCCAGATCGGCTGCCTCCTGGGCGTTTCGAGCGAACAGCATGCCCCAACCGCAGTCGGCCACGGCCATCATGTCATCGTGCCCGGCGTGGATGTTGAGCGCCTGGCTGGTCAGCGCGCGAGCCCCGACGTGGAAGACGACGGGAAGACGCTTGCCGCTGATCACGAAGAGGACTTCCTTCATCAGGACCAGGCCCTGGCCCGCGGTGAAGTTGGTGACGCGGCCGCCGGCGAGTGCCGCACCTTCAGCCGCCGAAGCCGACGAGTGCTCGGACTCCGGTTCGATGAACCGGAGCGGCGTGCCCCACAGGTCGGTCCGCCCGTCGGCGACGGCAACCTGGTAGACGGCGGCCATGGTGGTCGAGGGCGTGATCGGGTAGACGCAGGCGACCTCGGCGAGTCGACTCTCGACGTGGGCAACGGCTTCCGAGCCGTCGACGATGGCCGGGATGCCCGGGTACGGCGGGCGCGTGCGAGCTTGAGACGTCATGGGTCAAGGGTCGCTCGGGCCCGCCGGCGGCGGGAGAACCGCGTGGCCCAAAGGTCGGGGGCCGCATGGCCCGCTGCGCTCGTGACAGCCCGCGCCGGCTCGTGGCCGCCCACCAGGCGCGCGGCGGCGCCAGGCTCGTGGCCGCCCACCAGGGCCGTGGCGGCGCCAGGCTCGTGGCCGCCCACCAGGCCCGTGGCGGCGCCAGGCTCGTGGCCGCCCGACCCGTGACGGCTTGAGTCGTTTCGGAGCGCATTTTCAGCTTGACCGTGCTGGTCACACCGTCGATTTCGACGCTTTTCCGGCGCGTGGCAAGCACGCTCGTGCCTCGGATGATGCGTCGGCGGCATCGCGCGCCATGCACCTGGACGATGCACCAAGCCCGTGACGGCGCCATGCGCCCACGTCCCTCGTGACGGTTCGGGGACCCTCGCCTACCATCGCGCAGGACCAGCACCGCCGGAGGACGCGCGTGACAGGACGGAGCGAGCGGGCACCCGCGTCGGTGGCGTGGTGGCGCCACGCCGTCGTGTACCAGGTCTACATCCGGAGTTTCGCCGACGGGGACGGGGACGGGATCGGCGACATCCCGGGGCTCAGGCACCGTCTCCCCTACCTCCGCGATCTCGGCGTCGATGCCATCTGGATCACTCCGTGGTACGTCTCGCCGATGGCCGACGGCGGGTATGACGTCGCCGACTATCGCGCCGTGGACCCGATCTTCGGGACGCTCGACGATGCGGCGGGTCTGATCGCGGATGCCCACGCCCTCGGGCTGCGCGTCCTCATCGACATCGTCCCGAATCACACCTCGGACCAGCATGCCTGGTTCCGGGAGGCTCTCGCAGGCCCGCGCGGCTCCGCGGCCCGCGCCCGCTACCATTTCGTCGATGGGCGTGGAGCCGACGGAGACGAGCCGCCCAACAACTGGCCGAGTGTCTTTGGCGGGCCGGCGTGGGCTCGGGTCACGGAGCCCGACGGGGCGCCCGGACAATGGTATCTCCACATCTTCGCACCCGAGCAGCCGGACCTGAACTGGGACAACCCGGAGGTCCGGGCGGAGTTCGAATCGATTCTCGGGTTCTGGCTGGATCGCGACGTTGACGGCTTTCGGATCGACGTCGCCCACGCCATGATCAAGGCCCCCGGCTTGCCCGACCTCCGACCGGAAGACATCACCGGACAGCCGCTGGCGCCGGGCGGGCACCCTCACTGGGATCAGGCCCGCGTACACGAGATCCATCGGTCGTGGCGCCGGATCGTCGACCGCTACCCGGGCGAACGAATTCTGATCGGCGAGATCGGCCTGGACGATCCGAACCGGCTCGCGGCTTATCTCCGCCCGGACGAGCTCCAGACCGCGTTCAACTTCGCCTACATGGGCACGCCGTGGGATGCCGAGGCGCTCCGGACGGTGATCGACAGCACGCTCGATGCGCATCGCGGGGTCGCGGCACCGCCAACCTGGGTCCTGGCCAACCACGATGCGACCCGCCAGGTCACTCGCCTGGGTCGCCCGTTCACGGGCTTTCGGAACCGGGAGCTCGACGACATCCTTCGGTCGGACCTGGCGCTCGGTACGACACGCGCACGTGCCGCGATCCTGATGATGCTTGCCCTGCCGGGCTGCGCCTACCTCTACCAGGGAGAGGAGCTTGGACTCCGGGAGGTGGAGGATCTGCCTGAATCGGCCCTACAGGATCCGATCTGGGAACGAAGCGGCCACGCGATTCGCGGACGCGACGGGTGCCGGGTACCGCTGCCCTGGGAGGGCGAAGCGCCGCCGTTCGGATTCGGGCCGGAAGGCTCCGTGGCCTGGCTTCCGCAGCCCGCCGCCTGGCGGACGATGACCGCCGAAGCCCAGTCGCGCGACGACGACTCCATGCTTGCGCTGTATCGGGCGGCGCTTCGCATTCGGCGGGGGTCGGCCGGCTTCCGGGACGACAGATGCGCATGGCTGGCGAGCCCGGCGGGAACCCTCCTGTTCGGTCGCGGCGACGGGATCCTGTGCGCCGTCAATGTCTCGGCCGACGCCCTGCCGCTGCCACCCGGTCTGGAATGGCTCATCGGCTCGGTCGCCCGCACAACCTTCCTGCCGCCCAATGCCGCGGCCTGGTACCGCGCACCTTCACCTCGTCACCGATCGGACTGAAGGAGGTCCTTGATCGCACGCTCGATGGCATCGGCCAGTGCCGGCAGCTCGGCCTTCACGACGCGTGAGAATCGTTCCCCGTAGCCGAACCACTTGCCGCCGATCCCGACGAACAGCCCGTCCGGCATGCTGCCGCGCACCGCTTCGGCAATGAGCAGGGTGTCGTCCACGGACAGGGCATGTGATGACCGTGGAGCGACGCCGCCGGCTCGTCGGGCGAGATCATCCAGGGACAGCGTGACGATGCTGCCCGGCGCGATCCCGACGACGGTATCCACCACCAGGCAGCGCTCGTCTGCGGCGACGTCGATGATGTCCGTCACCTCGAGTTGCGGGCAACGCCGCACCTCGATCCTCGACCGAAGCGCGTCGGGCAGGTCCGGCAGCAGCCGCGCGATGGCCGCGAGCGACGCGCCGTCATCGCCTCGATCCCCCGTCCCGCACACGAGGATGCGCAGTTCCGGCGCACGCGCGGTCATGGTGCGTGCTCCACGCGGAGGTCAAGGAAATGGGTCGCGCACGAGATGCACGGGTCGTACGACCGGATCAGCTGTTCCAGCCGGTGGGTCGCCTCGCCGATCGGCAGATCCAGGATACGGGGCGCGAAAGTGGCCAGGTCGGCCTCGATCGCGGCCTGGTTCTGCGAGGTCGGCGGCACGATGGTGGCGGCCGCGATCCGGCCATCGTCGCCCACCACGTACCTGTGGAAGAGCAGGCCTCGCGGGGCCTCCGTCGCCCACGCGGCGACCCCTGGCCGGACGGTCACCAGGACGGCGGCGCGATCGGGGCGTGCGTAGGCATCCACGATGTCGAGGGCCTCGGCGGAAGCCTGGACGAGCTCGATGGCCCGGGCAACGATGCTCCGGTACGGATTCCGTCGGATGGAATCAAGCGCGCCACTGCGGACCAGGGCATCGCTCGCGATCGGATGCAGTTGGTCCCCGGCGAGGACGATGCGCGCCGACGGCCCGAGCAGGTACGGGAGCCCGTCCTCGGCGCGAGCCTGGAGCGCGTTCGACCACGGCACCTGGACCTCGTGGAATGCATCGCCCCAATCGGGCGGCGCCAGGTCGACGCCGTCCGACGACACGATCCGACCGTCGTTGAGCGGATATTCGGCCGGATGCCGGAGCGAGACCAGGCGCGGCTCGCGCTCGAATGCGGGCGCGTCCAGGCCAACGGCGACGTCCACCGTGGCGAGCGACAGGGCGAGTGCTTCCTCCAGGCTCGGGCGCAGGGCAAGGAGCTCGGACCGCGACGGCATCCGCGAGAAGCCACCGACCCGGACGCTCACCGGGTGAATGGGCCGTCCGCCGAGCGTCGCGAGGAGGTGGTTCCCGGCCTTCTTGAGGCGGAGGCCGTCGGCCACCAGCTGACGATGATCCCGGGCCAGCTCCACCGCGCTTGGGTAGCCGAGGAAGTCGGGGGCATGGAGTAGGTAGATGTGGAGCGCGTGGCTCTCGATCCACTCGGCGGCGTAGAGCAGACGTCGAAGGGCGCGTACCTGCGGATCCACCTCAACGCCGAACAGGTGCTCGAAGGCATGAACCGCGCTCATCTGGTAGGCCACCGGGCAGATGCCGCAGATCCGGGCGACGATGTCGATGACCTCGTTCGGTGTGCGCCCCACCACGAGCGCCTCGAAGTAGCGGGGTGCCTCGAAGATCTCGAGATGGGCCTCCTCGACGATCCTGTCACGCACCCGCAGGTGGAGCGAGCCTTCCCCTTCGACCCGTGTCAGGTTTTCGACCTGGAACCGCAGGTCACCGCCGTGGCCCATGCCGCTCCTCCCGCTCGGTCGCGGCGACCTGTTCCGCGACGGAGTCCTTTGCCGGGCCCCAGGTTGGCGGTCCGTCGCGCACCGTTTCGGGCGGCGAGGCCAGGGTGGATCGCAGGGACAGCGGGGGGCGGCCAACGAGGGCGTCGGTGACCGACCGGAACGGGCCTGCCGCGCCGGTGAAGCCGGCGAAGAGCCGACCGACATCCGCCGGCTCGAGGGCGGGGTGCTCACCTGCCGGCCCGCCCGACATCAGGAATTGGGCGAGGCCCGCGGCGTTGGCAGATTCACGCGGTCCGAAACAGCCGTAGCACCCGCGCCGTAAGGCGGGGCAGATGGCTCCGCAGCCCGTCAGCGTGACGGGGCCCAGACAGGGAAGGCCCTCGGTGACCACGACGCACGGGATGCCTCGTCGCTTGCACTCCAGGCAGACCGCCTGATCCGGGAGTTGCGGCCGTCGGCCCGTCGTCAGCGCGGTCAGCAGCTCCATCAGCTGGCCAGGATCAATCGGGCAGCCTCGCAGCTCGGCATCGACCTGGACGAAATCCGCGACGGGCCGCGCGGTCGCAAGCGACGCAACGTAAGCCGGCACCGGGTAGACGGCCGCCCGGAACGCCTCGTGTTCAGCGGCGGTCCGGAGGGCCTGGATGCCGCCGACCGTGGCGCAGGCACCGATGGTCACGAGCAGACCTGCCTCGGCCCTCAGGCGCGCGATTTCGACGACCTGGTCGGCCGTCGAGATGGAACCTTCCACGAGCAGGATGTCGAACGGCCCGGACGAACGGCGCGACGTTGCCTCGGCAAATTCGACGATCTCGAACCGCTCCGCGATCTCGAGCAGCCGGTCTTCCAGGTCGAGGATGGTCAGTTGGCAACCGTCGCAGGACGCAAACTTGACGACCCCGACCCGAGCTCGACGCGTGGATCGGCCACGGGCTGGACCCGGTACGGCGGCCCGCACGCCGACATCCATCACAGGCCCTCGATCCGAAGGTCCTCGCCGAGCTCGGCCACGCTGAACACCGGGCCGTCGCGGCAGACGAAGCGTGGTCCGAACTGGCAGTGACCGCACAGGCCGACGCCGCAATCCATGTGGCGCTCGAGGGTCAGCCACAGGTGCTCGCGCGGCACGCCGAGATCCCCGAGGACGTCCGCCGTCGCGCCCATCATGCGCTCGGGCCCGCAGATGAACGCGGTCGCATCCCGCCCGGTGCCGACGACCGATCGGAAGAGCTGGGTGACGATGCCGACCCGGCCGAGCCAATCCGGCCCGGCACGATCGACGGTCACCCGGACGATCATGTCTTCCCGGGTGGCAAGGGCATCGATCTCGTCGACGAAGAGGCGATCGCGAGGCGTGCGAGCGCCGATGTACAGCCGGACGTCGGCAAAGCGATCGCGCTCGCGAACGATGGCGTCGATGAGCGGGCGCAGGGGGGCCAGCCCGATCCCGCCGGCGACGATGACGACATCCCGACCGATCGCATCGTGGAGCGGCCAGGGCCGCCCCAGCGGGCCGCGCAGGCCGAGGGTTGCTCCCGGGCGCAACCTGGTGAGGAAGCTCGTGGCCGCCCCGGCGGCACGGATCGTCAACTCCAGCCCATCGGGATGGAAGCGTGATACCGATATCGGCGGGATCGCAAACGCCGGGACGGCGACCATCACGAACTGGCCCGGTTGCCCGGCCAGAAGGCCGGGATCGTCGGTCCTCAGCCGGAGCGTGGTCGTGTCGGCGGTTTCCTGCCGGACCATCGCGACGTTGGTCGTTGCATAGTCCACGTGAAGGCGGCCCGGGGCGGGGGCGACCCCGGCGAACCCGGCGTCGGCGACCCGGGCATCGGCGAGCTCGGCGACTCCGAGGTCGGCGACTCCGAGCCCGGCGGGCCCGGCGTCGGTTTCGACCCATCGGTCTCGGAAGGCTGCGACGGGCGGGACCGCCGAGGACGCGGCAATGGTGGTGAGTTCCTTGCGAATGTCGATCCCGACGGGGCACCACGCGATGCATCGACCACAGCCGACGCATCCGGACGAGTCGAACTGGTCCCACCAGGTCGCGAACTTGTGGGTGAGCCACTGGCGATATCGGTCGCGGGGTCGGGACCGGAAGCTTCCACCGGCGACCTGGGCAAAGCCCTCCGTGAAGCACGAGTCCCAGGCGCGAACGGACGTGGACGCCCGTCCCTCCATGTCGGATTCAACGACGGGCCCGGTACAGAAACAGGTCGGGCAGACGAGTGTGCAGTTGGCACAGGCAAGGCAGCGCTCGGCGATCTCGTCCCAGCGGGCGTGTCCCAGGTTGGCGAGGAGGACGTCCCTGACGTTTTCCGGAACGGCTCCCGTCCCCATCATTTCCCTGACGGCCGCCACCTCGGCCGCCGCTCGAGCGACAGCCGCAGGAGCAGCCGGGTCGAGGTGGAGGCTCGAGACCACACGCTCGCCCGCGATCGTCGGAGCCCGGACGATGAACCCGCCATCCAGCTCGTTGAGGATCACGTCGGCGCCGGAGGTCACCTCGGGGCCCGTGCCCATCGACGCGCAGAAGCAGGTACTGCCGGCCAGGGCGCATTCCACCGCGACGATCAGGACGTCCGCCCGGCGGGCGGCATAATCCGGGTCGGAGGCCGGACCGTCCAGGAGCACCCGGTCGTGAATGGCCAGCGCCGCCAGATCGCAGGCGCGCGTGCCGACGATGGCGATCGGCTGGACGTCGCCCGGCGTCACCACGCGAACCCGCACGGCTCCGTCGGGGGCGGTTTCGACGGACAGCGCCTCAACCCGGCTCGGGAACAGCGTCTGCTTGGCCCCGTCCCCCGCAACCGGGTAGTGGAATGTTCGACGCCTGGCCGGTCCGTCCGGCAGCGGCTCGAGGATCACGCGGCCCGGGGCGCTGCGGATGGTCATGCCGACCGGCAGGGCAGCGGCACGTTCGAGGTCGGCCATCACGATCGCGCCGTCCACGACGCTGGGTCCGATGACCCGGCGCCCGCCTGTCGCCAGGGCGGCGATCAGGTCGTCGAAGCGATCCCTTGGCAGGAAGCGACGGGTGCTCTCATCAGCGCCGACCAAGGTCACATCCGGCGCGCGGGTCACCACGGATCGGTCTCCCGGCCCTGAAACAGGTCCAGCAACTGGACGCGCGTGGCCGCGAGTCGCGCCACCACGGTGTCGAGGACCAGGGGGAGCAGCGCGGCGGCCAGCTCGGGATCGTGCGCGAGCAGGTCGCGCAGTGTCTCGGCCTCGACAATCGCGAGTTCGGTCGGCTCGAGGGTCGAGGCGCTCGTGGTCGCGCGGTAGGGAGCCACGATCGCGGACCAGCCGACGATGTCGCCGGGATCGAGCGTGAGGATCGTGATCGCACCCCGTTCCGGTACCCGCATCTGCAGTCCGACGCGGCCTTCAACGACGATCGCCAGGAAGTCGGTGGTCTCGCCCTCGTGCATGAACGTGACGCCGGCATCGAGATCGAGGCGGGCGACCACCGCGGCGAGGCGATCTCGGGGGCCGTCGAGCAACGCGTCGAGGATCGGGATCGGCGACGGCGGCGTTGCACGACTGCTTCGAGCGGCGTCAACAGGCGTCCGATGAACGCTGGACATCGACGAGACCTCCAGCGCTGACGGTACGGGCGTCGAGCACGTGAACCGGAGCGCCAAGCGGCCCGAATGCGGTCAATCCACGGCCCTCTCCGCACCGGGACCCGCGCTCAGGAGTCACGCCCAACTCGGGACCTTCGGCCCTATCGGTGCGGGTCGGATCGTCCAAGAATGCGGGTGCGGTGGATATCGGAGGGGACGCCCGATATCCACCCTTTCGATTCCAGGCGCCGTCGCCCGGCCGCTCGCGGCGGGTCCGCCGCGGCAAGGTCTCGAGGCGTCGCCGTCCTCAGGTGGCTATCGGTGCCGTCCCACGGGCCGACCCCGGGCCGCTTCCGGCGCCGTCCAGGCGGCCGGACCGTGCCGCCTACAGCAGGTTCAGGCGGCGAGCGTCGGTTCGGAGAGCGTCGCGGAAGTTCGGATCGGCGATCGAGATGAGTGCCTCGGCCCGTTCGTGCAGCGACCGGCCCCACAGCTCGGCGACGCCCCACTCGGTGACGATCGTGCGGGCGTGGGCCCGGGTGGTGACCACGCCGGCACCCTCCTTGAGCGCCGCGACGATCCGCGATGCGGACCCTCCGGCCGCCGTCGCGGGCAGGGCGATGATCGCGCGACCTTCGCTGGCGAGCGTCGCGCCCCGGACGAAATCCATCTGGCCCCCGACCCCGGAATACATTCGGTGGCCGATGCTGTCGGCCACCACCTGTCCGGTCAGGTCGACCTCGATCGCCGAGTTGATCGCCGTCATGCGGCTGAACGACCGGATCACGTGCGTGTCATTGGTGAAATCGACCGGTCGCATCTCCACCATCGGGTTGTCGTGGACGAAGTCGTAGACGCGCTTCGATCCCATCAGGAACGCCGCGACGATCTTGCCGCGATTCCGCTCCTTGCGGCTCCCGTTGATCACGCCCCGTTCCACCAGATCGACCACCACGTCGGTGAACATCTCCGTATGGACGCCCAGGTCGCGCTTGTCCACGAGCGCGGCACCGACCGCCGAGGGGATCCCGCCGATGCCCATCTGGATCGTGGCGCCGTCGGGCACCAGGTCGGCCACGAACCGGCCGATTCGCTGCTCGATCTCCCCCTGGGCGCCGACCAGGTGCTCATACGGAGGGACGTCGCACTCGACGGCAAGGTCGATCTGATCAACGTGGATGAAGCTGTCACCGAGCGTCCGCGGAACGGCACGGTTGAACTGGACGATGACCGTCCGGGCGGCGCGGATCGCGGCGTGCATTGCCTCCACGCTCGTCCCGAGTGAGCAGAACCCGTGGGCGTCCGGGGGCGTGGCGTTCACGAACACGGCATCGAGCGGAAGGAGGCCAGTATCGAACAGGCGTGGGACGTCGGACAGGAACGAGGGGATGTACTCGGCCCGGCCCTCATTGACGGCGGCCCGCGCGTTGGGCCCGATGAAGAGCGCGCGATGCCGGAAGTGCGGGGCCATCTCGGGTGTCAGGTGCGGGCCGGGTCCCTCGCAATGGAGATGCACGACACGGACGTCGCGGAGCTCCGGCGCCCGCGCCACGAGCGCGTCGAGGAGGACGGACGGCGTGGCCGCCGCACCGTGGAGGTAGATCTGCTCGCCCGACTGGATCTGGGCGACGGCTTCTTCGGCGGTGACGATACGCATTCCGCGAGGATACGGCCTGCGTCCTTCGGTCCCGGGGTCCGGACGTCCCGTCCTCGCAGGCCGAAGGTCGGCGGAATGCCGGGACGCGCCGGGCCGGCTAGCTTGCGCCGCGATCCAGACGGTGCTTGGCGACGAAGGCTGCCGCCTGGGCCCGGCGCTCGAGGTTGAGCTTGGAGAGGATGGAGCTCACGTAGTTCTTGACCGTCTTGTCGGACAGGAAGACCTCCGTCGCGATCTCCTTGTTCGTCTTGCCCTCGGCCACCAGCAACAGGATCTTTCGTTCCTGCGAGGTCAGTTGCGCGAGTTCATCCGTGTAGGTCCCGGTGGCAATCCGGCGAATACGCTCGAGCACCTTCTCGGTCACGGCCGGATCCAGCAACGACTCGCCCCGACCGACGGCTTCCAGGGCGGCCACCAGGTCGCGCGCTCGAATCTGCTTGAGGAGGTATCCGGCGGCACCGGCGACGATCGCGGAGAGGACGGCCTCCTCGTCCGGGAACGAGGTCAGCATCACGACGCGCGTCGCGGGCAACTCGGCTCGAATCTCCCGGCAGGCCTCGATCCCCGATCCGTCGGGCAGCCGAACGTCCATCACGATGATGTCCGGCTTGTGCCTCGCGGCCTGTTCGATGGCCTCGGCAACGGTTCCGGCTTCGGCGACCACCTGGAATCCTTCGCGACGGTCCAGGAGGGCCACCAGACCCTGCCGAACCACCTCGTGATCGTCCACCACGAGGAGGCGAAGCTGGCGGGGAGTCTGGTCGTCGGTCACGTTGGTTCATGCTCCGGGTTCGACAAGGGCAGCCGCACGATGATACGGGTCCCTGCCCCGATCTGGCTTTCGATCTCCAGCGTTCCGCCGACGGAGGCGGCGCGATCGTGCAGATTCGCCAGTCCAAGGTGCCCGGCCCGTCGCGGTGCGTCGGGGTCGAAGCCCTGTCCGTCGTCCTGGACCGTCAGCACGGCGTGCCCTGCCTCCACCCGGACGGAGAGCCGGACCTGCGCGGCGGCGCTGTGCCGAATGGCGTTGCTCAGGGCCTCGCGCGCTATCTGGAGAAGCTGGCCCGTGGCCTCGACGGACAGGCCGACCTCGGCCTCGTCCGCATCGGCGAGGTCGTGGTCCACCGCCATACGCCCACCCGAGGTCAGCACCAGCTCATCGGTGAGGCCGGCCAATCGGGCGCTGAAGGCCACGTCGGCTGATTCAGTCCCGAGATCCATGATGAACGAGCGGATCTCCCCGATCGAGGTATTCAGCCGATCAATCGCGCGATCGACCCGGGCAGCAGCGTCATCCGGATCGTCGGCCATCAGGTCGGGAACATCCTCGAGAGACAGCGCCACCGCGTACAGGCCCTGGATGATTCCGTCGTGCAGGTCTCGCCCGATGCGCAGGCGCTCATCGAGCACGGCCAGACGCTGAACCCGTGCGTGCAGGCGAGCATTCTGGATGGCGATCTCCGCATGGAGCGCAAAGACCTCCACCAGGTGCTGGTCCTCGTCCCCGAATGCCTCGGCGCCCTGCTTGTCGGTCAGGTAGAAGTTGCCGATGGACTCGCCGCCGGTCCGAACCGGAACACCGAGGAACGACTTCATGGGGGGATGATTGGGCGGGAAACCGGATCGCGCGGGATGGCTCCCGATGTCCGGGATGCGATACGCGCGCGACTCGCGGATGATCAAGCCCAGAACGCCGCGCCCGCGTGGCGGAGGCCCGATCGCCGCCCGTTCCTCGGCGCTGATCCCGCTCGTGATGAACCGTTCGATGCCGCCGCGGCCGTCGACGATCCCCAGCGCGGCGTAGCGCGCATGGACCAGGTCTCGGACGCTGTCGACGATCAGCTGGAGAACGCGCTCAAGGTCCAGCTCGCCGGCGATGGCCCGGGTGGCCCGCTCGAGCGCGTCGATCGCGGTCCGCGCAGAGCCGTCGCTCATCGACGATTCGGCGGGCAGGTAGGGCGGGAGGCCGTCGGACACAGGGTGAGCGTATCAGCCCCCGGCCACCTGATCGCGGCCCGCTCATGGACCTGTGGGATCACGGACGGCGGGACCGTCGGCCCGCGGTAATGGGCCAGGTGTCACTTCCGGATCATGGTGGTACTCCGCACGATGCCCTCATGCTTGGCAACGCCGTCCCCGCTCCGGTTTCCTCGTCCCTTGTCCCTGCGCTGGGCCGACGGGGCCCCGGGCAGCATCCCGAGGTCGCGGACGGAAGCTTCGGCATGATCACGGCGTTCGTCCAGGTCACAGCGCTCGTCCAGGATCCCTCGGCGGCGGCGAGCCAGCGAGAGACCGGTACGACAGTCGTCGTCGTCGCGAACGCGGCCGGCTCGACGGCCCTGACGTGCCGGGTCCGGACCACATGACCGCGATGCCGGACATCGCCCAGTTTCCGCGCGCAGCTCCGGGCCCGAGACGGATCCTGCTCGCGACGGATCTCTCGCCGGCATCCGAGGAGGCAGGGCTGCAGGCGCTCGACCTCGCCCGCGGCCTGAGCGCCGAGTTGCTCATCGTGAGCGTCATCGATCCCCGCTCGCTCCGCCTGCCCGGGGGCCGGTTTGGTGCGCGCGTGGACCAGATCCGGACCGGCCGCGAGGCCGCCGCGCAGGAGTTGGTATCACGCGGGCGCGCCGCGGGCGTTCGGGTGACCTTCCTCATCTGGGAGGGCGAGCCCGGGGAATCGATCGTCGACGCGGCCCGGAGCGAGCAGGTTGACTTCGTCGTGGTCGGAAGCCACGGACGCGGGTCGGTCGGTCGCTTCTTCCTCGGCAGCGTGTCCGATCACGTCGTCCACAACGCCCCGTGTCCCGTGGTCGTGGTTCGTGCCCGGGCCTCGGCGGGGCCGGCCTGACCTACGCCGTGTAGGCGCCGCCCGGGTCCAGCTCCTGGCGGATGAGGCGCAGCTCCTCCGGCGACGGCGCTGCCGTGGTCACCAGCGCTGGAGCGATGCGGGGATCCCAGCCGATCGTCGCGCGCACGTCGTCGAGCGTGGCACCCGGGTGGAGCGATTCGAGGCGCATCTCGCCGTCGTCGTCGAAGTGCCAGATCCCGAGGTCCGTGACGACCACCGACGGACCGCGCCCAAGCCATCCGCCCTCGCGCCGGATCCGCTCCGCCTGCTCGGCGCCACCGAGGTTGCCCGGCGAGGTGCGGAAGTCGATCCTCTCCACGAAGGACCGGGCACTCTGACGCATGATCACGAACACCTGGCGCGCGTTGATGGCGATCTCGCAGGCACCGCCGCTACCGGGCAGACGCGTCGTCGGGTGGTCGTATGGGCCGATGACGGTGGTGTTGATGTTCCCGAAGCGGTCGATCTGGGCCGCGCCGAGGAACCCGACATCCACGAGCCCACCCTGCAGGTAGAAGCTGAACAGCTCGAACATCGAGACCACCGCGGTGGCACCGGTGACGATGGTGGGATCGCCGATCGACAGCGGC
The DNA here is from genome assembly GCA_040389445.1 of Chloroflexota bacterium. Classification (GTDB taxonomy): domain Bacteria; phylum Chloroflexota; class Limnocylindria; order Limnocylindrales; family CSP1-4; genus UBA5189. The sequence goes on along the minus strand of JAZJZX010000011.1, from coordinate 82,857 downwards.
AACCGGGCCGGCCGCGCGCCGAAGACGCCTGCCTCGTATACCAGCTCGAGATCCGGAGCGACCGTTCGCTTGGCCAGGTTGACCGCGATGTTCGGCAGGCCGACGCCCACGAAACAGACCCGCTGGCCGGCCAGCTCCCGCGCCGCGGCAACGATCATCATCTCGGCCTTGGAAAACGGGGCGTCCAAAGTCGCGGCCGACGTGCTCGTCATCGGTAGTCCCCGTAGTCGACGGACCCGGAAGGTGCCGATCCGGGGGTCAGGCCCGCGATTTTTTCCGGCCCGAGTTTTTCGACGTATGCGGCCCGATCCTCGAGGTCGTGCACCCAGTCGTTCAACCACTGCTGGATGCGGGCCTCGTCGCGAGTGATCGCATCCCAGTCCAGGTAGAACTGATTGTCCCGGTCATACGCGCCCTGGACGTAGGACGGGTGTGCCCCGAACGGCTCCACCACCACGGCATCCACGATCAGGCCGGGAATGATCGTCCGGTTCGGGTCGGCCCGGATGACGGCCTCGTCCACGAGCTCCTCGACCACCACGATGACACGCTCCGCGGCAAACGCGGCTTCCTTCTGACAACCGAGCAGACCCCAGACCTGGGTGTTGCCGGCTGCGTCGGCCCGCTGCGCATGGACGATCGTGACGCCCGGCTTGAGCGGCGGAACCGCGAACACCTTCCCGTCGCCGTAGGGGGATTCGATCTCCCGGATCAGGGGGTTCGCCGCCGGCATGTCCGTTTCGAAGTACGAGCGGATCGGGAAGAACGGGAGGTTCGAGGCACCGGCCGTGTACCGGCCCACCATGCCGAAGTGGCTGTACTCCTCCACCTCGAGGGGGGCCGGATCGCCCGTTTCGATGCGCCGTCGGATGGCCCCCAGGCCGCCCACGCCCGGGTTGCCGAGCCAGCTGAAGATGAGCTTGCGGGCAACGCCGGCCGCGATCATCTGGTCGTAGATGAGATCCGGCGTGAGCCGGGCCAGGGTCAGGTCGCGCTTGCCCTGGCGGATGATCTCGTGGCCGGCAGCGAACGAGATGAGGTGGGTGAACCCCTCGATGGCAACGGTATCGCCGTCACGCACGAGCTCGGCGATCGCATCGCGCATCGTTGCGACCTTGGAAGTCGACATGCCGCAAGTATCCGGCACACACGGTGGGTCGCGCTCGACACCCCGTTGGCCGCGGATGATGGATGCGTCGAGGCGTTGAAATCACCTCGGCGCCCGGCTGGTATTCGTGCGGGGACGCAGCAGAGCCGCCGGAGAAGGGATCCGGCGGCTCTGCGTTGTCGATTGGCCGGCCCGACCGGCCGAGAGCTTACTCGGCCTTGGGGAACAGATCGACGATGAACTCGAAGATCGGCGGGAAGGTCAGCGCGAACCCGACGAAGACCAGGATGAGCGCCACCGCGAACCAGCGGCTGAAGTTGACCTCCTTGCCGCGGGCGTAGAGATGAAGGACCACCCACGAGACGAGGTAGGCGGCGGTTGCCAGAAAGGCCTTGCCGGAGAGCGCACCGACGCCCGATCCGAGACCGAAATTCTTGTCAAAGGCCAGAAACTTGCTGATGTCGGGCGAAATCTCGTTCAGTACGACGAAGATGCCCATGACGAGGGATCCAATGCCCGCCGCGACGAACGCCGCGGCCACCGGACCATTTGGCTTGGTCTGCATGTCCTGCATCGTTCGACTCCTCAGACGACCGCGGCGGCCTTCGTGATGAAGGCTCCGAACAGGCCTGCGACGCCAGCGGCGAGGAAGGCCAGGGTGAAGAAGATGATCGCCGCACGGCGGATCTCACCGCGGCGCACCAGCTGCGCGCCGTAGTAAACGACCGCGAACGCGACGGCCGTGGCAAGGTACGGCGCCATCCAGGCAACGTGCTCCTTCCACTCCATGCCCAGCTTGTGCCACTCGGCCGTCTTCTCGGAGGCCAGCAGCCAGTAGCGGGGGAAATCGGTGAGCGCCTCGCTCTGGACGGTGAGGTCCAGACCCTTGGGGGGCGTGGCGCGATACCACGGGTAGACGATGAACGTGCCGGTCCAGACAGTGAGCCAGGCGACGACCGCCATGACCACGGATCCGATCAACAGGCGGGGTGTGCGCTCGGCGACCCCCTCCTCCGTCAGCAACTGGGCCTTGAGGCTGTAGAGCCCCGCCAGACCACCACCGAATGCCAACAGGAACAGGGTGCCGAGCACCAGACCGTGGATCACGGTCCAGAGTTCGCGTTCCGTGAACTCCATGTGCTCCCTTCCTCCATCAATCGCGGGCCGATACCCTGTCCGGCACACGCCGGGTGGTCGACCGTTCGCTCGATGGCACTGTGCGCCTGCCGAGCGCCCGGATGACCCGGCCTTCGGCCCGTCATGGGGTGCCGAGTGTCACGCGACTCTTGTGCCCAAACGGCACGGGCGAGGGCCGAACCGCACGGTCGGTCCGGGCCATGCGAGCCGGAAGATGACGGCAAGCAATGCGCGACCATTCGCGCAGGGAGGTGTTGCATGGGCCGAAGAACTGTGGCGTTCCTGTTCGCCGCACTGGGCGGCGGATTCGAGATCTTCGGGGCCCTCGTTGGGCAGGGCATGCTCGGCCGCGGGATGCTCTTCGGACTGGCCGGCGAGGCCACACGAGCGCCCGCAGCGATGATCGGGTTCGCCCTGGCGACCGCGACCATCGTGGGCGCCGTCGGTCTCATGATGGTTCGCGAGACCCGCTGGCTCAGCGTCGCGCTCGTCGTGTTCAGCGTCGTCGGTACGCTCGTTGCCGGACAGGTCTTCGGCTATGGAGCCGCGCTGGCACTCGTCGGGGCCTTGATCGCAACGCGAGTCGACAAGGCGGTACCGCTGTCCTGACCGCGCCGACTACTGCCCGCTGACGACTTCGGCAACCGCCTCGGCAAAGATCCGGAGTGCGGTGGCCATCTCGTCCTCGGACACGGTGAGGGCCGGTGACATGCGAACCGACGTCTTCCCGCATTCCAGGACCAGCAGTCCCCGTTGGAAGCAGGCCCACTGGACGGCCTCGGCATGTTCGGCGGTATCGAACTCGACGCCGATCATCAGGCCACGGCCCCGAACCGCCGGGATCATCGTCTGGTAGCGATCCGCCAGGCCTCCGAGACCGGCCATCGCCTGGGCCCCTCGCACCCGGGCGTTCACGATCAGGCCGCCCTCGATGAGGTCGAGGGTCGCAAGGGCCGCGGCACAGGCGACCGGGTTGCCGCCGTACGTCGAGCCGTGGGCGCCGGCGCTCCAGGACTCGAGCAGGTCGGCCCGGGCAACCATCGCGCCGAGCGGCATCCCGGAGGCGACGCCCTTGGCCGTGAGCAGGATGTCCGGCTTGACGTCCCAAAGGTCGACGGCCCACATCGCGCCGGTCCGGCCGACGCCCGACTGGATCTCGTCGGCGATGAGGAGGATCCCGTGCCGGTCACACAGTTCGCGGAGGCCCGCCAGAAACCCGTCCTCGGGAACGATGTAGCCCCCCTCGCCCTGGATCGGTTCCACGATGATGGCGGCGACCTCGTTCGCCGGCACGAGCTTGTCGAAGAGCACCTCGTCGAACCACCTGAGATCCTCGATCGTCCCGAACGGCGCGTGATAGACGCCCGGGAGCAACGGCCCGAAGTGCGCGTGGTACCTGGCCTTGGACGCGGTGAGACTCACCGCTCCATACGTCCGCCCGTGGAACGCACCCAGGAACGCGACCACGTTTTGCCGGCCGGTGGCGTACCTGGCCAGCTTGATCGAGGCCTCCACGACTTCGGCGCCGGAATTGCCGAGGTAGGTCCGGGCGCGACCACCCTTGATCGGGGCGAGGTTGGCGAGCCGCTCGCAGACCTCCGCATAGATGGGCAGGTAGAAGTCGCTGGCCGAGAAGTGGATGAGGTCGGCGGCCTGCTCCTTGATCGCCGCGACCACTTGCGGATGCGAGTGGCCGGTGGAGGTCACGGCGATTCCTGCCGCAAAGTCGAGGAAGAGGTTGCCGTCGATGTCCTCGACCGTCAGGCCCTCGCCGCGAACCGGGACGATCGGGTAGGCGCGCGGGAGGCTCGGCGAGGTCCAGGTCTCGTCGTAGGCGACGTGCGCCCTGGCCTTCGGGCCGGGGACCTCGGTGATGATGTGCGGGACCGGCCGCGCTTGCGCGAGCCGGGACTGGGCGTGGGTCACAGGGCTCCTCGGGGGGGTGCTGGGCGCGCGCGGCGCTTCGCGCAAACGCATAGGGTTTATGCAGACTGGATATCGAGTCTAGCACGCGATTCGGGGCGGCCGAGCTCGCATCGGCGCCGCGGCCGCCGGGCAGCGCCCGCCGCGCCGCGGGAGTACCCGCGCGGCCGTGGGAGCTCCGCAAGCACGGCCCTGATCAGTCGACGACGGTGTGGCTCTGCTCCCGCATGAACTGCGCGACGTAGTACATCGACAGGCCGGCCTTGCCCGTCGAGCCGCTGCCCTTCCAGCCCCCGAACGCCTGGACGCCCGGCCAGGCCCCGGTGGTGGCGCCGGCGCGGCGATTGACGTAGAGCACGCCTGCTTCGATCTCATCGAGGAACCGGTCGACTTCGGCCGGGTTCTCGCTGTAGATGCCGGCGGTCAGCCCGTAGGTGGAGTCGTTGGCCAGCGCCAGTGCCTCGGCCAGGGAACCGACCTTCGAGACGGCCGTGAAGGGCGCGAAGAGTTCGTCCTGGAAGAGCCGATGCCCGGCCGGCAGGCCGACGACGGTCGGCTCCACGTAGAAGCCTCGGGCCAGATCGCCGTCCGTCAGATGCTCGCCGCCGGTGAAGACGCGCCCGTCCTGACGGGCCTCGGCAACCGCCTGCTGATGGCGTGCCACCGCCTTCGCGTCGATCACCGGCCCGAGCCAGTTGTCGCGCGGGATCGGGTTCCCGATGGTGATCTTCTCGGTCTTTTCCACGAGGAGCCGGATCAGTTCGTCATGGACGGGCGCCTCGACGTACACCCGCGAGTTCGCGGAACATTTCTGGCCGCCGAACCCGAACGCCGACCGCATGATCCCCTCGGCGGCTTCTTCCAGATCAGCCGTTCGGGTCACGATGGCCGGGTTCTTGCCGCCCATCTCGACGATGCACGGGCGAGGCCAGAAGGTCGAGAACGACTTGTAGAGCCGGTAGCCGACGTCATAGGACCCGGTGAAGACGATGCCATCGATGCCCTTGCTGGTCTGGAGTGCTTCGCCGACCGTATCGCCGGGACCCATCACGAAGTTCACGACCCCGGCGGGCATCCCGGCATCGGCAAGAGCCTGGATCAGGTTGACGCCGGACAGGGGCGCGGCAGAGGCCGGCTTGTAGACGACGGTATTGCCGGCCATGACGGCCGCGGCGACGGGCCCGGCGGCCAGCGCCATCGGAAAGTTGAACGGGCTGATCACCGCGAAGACACCGTGCGGTCTGAGGACCGTCCGCGTATGGACCGTGGCATCCCCGAGGTTGTCCATCGGGTGGTCGTAGCCCGCGTTGTCCTCCATCGTCCGGGCGTAGTACCGGATGAGGTCCGCGGCCTCCTCGACTTCACCGAGAGCCTCGAGGCGGTTCTTGCCGACTTCCCAGGCCATATCCGCGGCGTAGACCATGAGCCGCTCGGAGATGAGATCGGCTGCGCGCCGGAGGATGGCCAGTCGCTCCTGCCACGGCGTTCGACGCCATTCCGGCTGCGCCCGGCGCGCCGCATCCACGGCTCGCTCGACGTCCCCGGCATCACCCCTGGCGAACGTCCCCAGCACGATCGCCGAATCGATCGGGGTTCGGACTTCGAAGGTTCCAGCGCCGCCCTCCACCCACTCCCCGTCGATGAAGTTGCGGTGATGGCGCCCCAACCCGGCCGTGGAAGCCTGGACCCCGGCCTCGTAGAGCGCATGGAGTTCCTCGTTGTCGTTGCGCAGGGTCGCGTAGGTGATCTTGATTCGGGGCTTCGACTCGCTCGTCATTGGGGGGGTCTCCACGTCTCGACGCGGGCGCGGGGAGATGCGCCCGGGGTGCAATCTGCCTTCCTCGCTAGTCTAGACGCTCGCCACCGCCATGACCGAAACGCCCGGGTCCAGGTCCCCGGCACGGAACGCCGTCGGCATCGCACGGAACTCCCACGGCATCGCCCGGGCCCCGTCGCGGGCGCAGGGACAGGGCGGCCATCAGCCTCGGCTCTCGGCAAGCGCCGTCACCACGCGGAGGAGGTCCGGAGCGACGGCGTCGGGACGACGCGGGCCACGAAGCCGGCCCGAAGCTTCGGCGGCGTCGAGGGCCGCCAGATCCGTCTTTCCGGTCAGGACCAGGATCCCGCGGAGGCCGGCCCGACGGGCTCCGGCAATGTCCGAATCGAGGTCGTCGCCGACCATCGCGACATCCGCCGCACGAAGGCGGGAGCCGCGCGCGGTGCTGATGTCGGCCGCAAGCTCGCGGACCGCCTCCCGGAAGACGACCGGCGAGGGCTTGCCGGTGACGGTGGCACGGCGGCCCAGCGCATGCTCCAGCCCGACCACGAAGGCACCGGCATCGAGCGTGATCCCCCTGGGCGTCACCCACCACGGGTTCCTGTGCATCGCGACGAACGCGGCGCCGCCCCTGATCTGACGAAACGCGATATCCAGGTTCCGGAACGAGAGGTCGTCGCCGGCATCGCCGATGACCACGGCGCCGACGCGCTGGTTCGGGCCGTCCGCCTCGTCGGCCGAGACCAGGCGCTGGCCCGCCCACTCCCGGAGCGCGTCGCCGGACGCGAGCACATAGAGCGGTTGTCCATGGTGATGACGGGCCGTATGGGCCGCCGCCGCCGAGGCGGCCGTGATGATCTGGCCCGGAGCTACGGGCAGCCCGGATCGGTGCGAGAAGGCGTCGGCGAGCGAAGCGCGGTGGGCGGACGAGAAGTTGGTGACGACGCGGTACGGGATTCCGGCGGCCTCCAGCATCCCGAGCGCCTCGACGGCGCCGGGGAGTGGCTGGGACGCGAAGATGAGGACACCGTCGGCGTCGAGAACGACCGCTCGGACGCCGGAGAGGGCTGTCCGAAGCTCGGTCGAAGCGTTGAATCCGGCGGGCGGCGTGGTGGTCATGTGCCGATGGTAGTCTCCGCCGAGGGGACGGGCCGGCAGGCTTGTCGGGCAGCCGGTCGAACGGCAGGGAGGTATCGGGATGGGGTTGCTGGACGGCAGGAAGGCGCTCATTTTCGGCGTCGCCAACGACCATTCGATTGCCTGGGGCATTGCCCGAGCTCTCCACGACGCGGGCGCCAGCGTGGGATTCTCGTCGGTCGAGAGCCTCATCGAGAAGCGCGTCCGACCGCTTGCCGAATCCATCGGGTCCACCTTCGTCGAGCCCTGCGACGTCCAGTCCGACGACCAGATCCGGGCGGTCATGGACAAATGGCGGGCGGTCAACGGCGAGATCGACATCCTCGTGCACGCCCTCGCGTTTGCGCGACGCGAGGACCTCGAGGGCAGCTTCGTGGACACGTCGCGGGAGGGATTTGCGCTCGCGCTCGACGTTTCCACCTACTCGCTGGTGGCGCTCGCTCGCGAAGCTCGTCCGCTGCTGCATCCCGGCTCAACCATCCTCACCCTGAGCTACTACGGCGCCGAGAAGGTCGTTGCCCACTACAACGTGATGGGGGTTGCGAAGGCCGCGCTCGAGGCGAGCGTCCGCTACCTCGCCGCCGATCTGGGGCCGCAGGGCATCCGGGTCAATGCCATCAGCGCGGGTCCCGTTCGCACGCTCGCGGCGGCGGGGATCGCCGGTTTCAAGAAGCTCTACGGATCATTCGCCGACGTCGCGCCGCTCCGGGAGAACATCACTCCTGAGGATGTCGGCAGGACCGCCCTGTGGCTGTGCTCGGACCTGTCGTCGGCAGTGACCGGCGAGGTGATCTACGTGGATGGCGGGTTCAACGTGATGGGCGTGCCGCTCGGCGACAGTTGAGCCATGAGCCCCGCCAACGGGGCGGCCCGTGAACCCCGTCAGGCGATGACCACCTGATTTCGGCCACCCGCCTTGGCCATTGCCAGCGCGACGTCGGCCATGGCCAGCAGGGTTTCGCCGTCGACATTGGCCTTTGCGAGCGCCGAGCACCCGGCGGACACGGTGCAGCTGACCGGCTCGCCGCCGGCCGTTTCGACGCGAACGGCGGCGAATCGCTCGCGCACGTCGTCGGCCAATTGCGCCGCCTGGTCCCGCGTCGCGCCCGGCAGGACCACCAGGAATTCCTCGCCGCCGAAGCGGGCGACCAGATCGCCGGCGCGCACTCGGGAGGCGAGCGCGTTCGCAAAGGCGCGGAGGATGAGATCCCCGGTCTGATGGCCGTGGAGCTTGTTGACCAGCCCGAAGTGGTCGAGGTCGAACATGATCGCCGACAGCGGGCTGCGATCTTCCTCCGCATCGCGAGCGCGCAGCGCAAGGAGATGAGCGTAGGAGGAGTCGAAGAAGCGCCGGTTGTGGAGTCCTGTGAGCGGGTCGGTGATCGCGGCCTGGCGCGCGTCCTGGAGCAGGCCGTCGTTGACGAGGGCGAGGGACGCCTGCACGCCGAGCAGCGAGGCGACTTCCTGTTCTTCAGGGCTGTACGGCCGGGTGAGGTCGCCACGCAGCCAGGTGATCGCCCCGATCACCTCATTGCCGCCGCGGAGCGGGACGGCCATCGAGGCCAGGACGTCCGGAACCTTGGCCGACTCGGCCTGGCGCGGAAACCTGGCCCGATCCAGATGATCGTCCACGATCAGGCAGCCCTCGGCGATGGCCCGGCCGCTGGCGCCTTCGCCAGGCAGGATGCGAATCCCCACCATCTGGGAGTCGCCTCCGGCAACGGCGACGGAGTGGAACTCCCCGCTGTCCCTGTTCAGCAGGACCAGCACGATCATGTCCCCGGCGATGACCCGGGCGGCGCCGTCCGCCACCATGGCGTGGAACGTCGCGGGGTCCTGGGTCGCACTCAGGCCGGCCGAGAATTCGGTGAGCCGAGCGAGCAGATCGCCTCGCTGGGTGAGCTTCATCCGTTCGTGGCCGAGGGCGAGGGCCGCAGCCAGGCGGTCACCGACGATCTGCATCGTCGCGAAGTCCTGGTAATCCAGGCGTCGCGCACTGTTCGATTCCACGGTCAGCACGCCGAGCAATGCGTCGCCGCTCAGGAGCGGCACGCTGATCTCGCTGGTGACCGCGGGGTCGACGGCGAGGTAGTCCGGGTCGAGCCGGACATCCGGCACGAAGGCGGGAACGTGCGTCCGCGCCACGCGACCGATGACACCGTGGGCCGTGTCGAACACCTGGATCGGTTGGGCGTAGTTGCGGTGCGCCCCGAGGCGCAGGACCTTGCCATCCCACAGAAAGACGGACGGATACCGGAATTCGAAGGTCAGTTCGAGGATTTCCATCACCCTGGCGAGCACGTCCGAACGAGGGCCTTCCCTCGCGAGAAGGCGCCCGACCTCTTCCACGGCGGCGAGTTGCCGAGCCCGGCGCCGATCGCGAGCCCGGGCCTGGCGTGTTCGCTCAATCGAACTTTCGAGCGAGGTCACCACGCGCCGGGTCCCGAATGCCAGCACGATCTCTGCGCTGGCCATGGCAAGCGCCGCGTTGCGCTCCGGGGTCGCGAAGCCGGGCAGCGCGGCGGGCGCAACCGTGGACAGGAAACCGAGGAAGGCGACGGCGATGGAGCCGCGCGTTCCGGTGGCCGCAGCCAGCGCCACGACCGGGACCATGAGCGCACCGACCGGACCGATCGCACGGTCGCCTGCGTGAGCGTTGGCAACGATGACAAACGCAACCGAGAGCGCAAGACGGGCCGTGGCCCATGCTCTCGGGCCCCGGGCCGTGAGGATCGCCTGCAGGACCAGGAAGCCGCCGGTTGTCGACAGGATCAACGCGGCCGGCGCGTTGCGGACGATCAGTTCGATGGCAGCCACCGGAAGGGCCAGGAAGAGGGCGAGACCGAACTGGTGATCGCGGCGGGCCCGGCTGAAGAACAACCCGGGCGTCATGCGCCGCCGATTCCGCGTGCGCTCGCGCCGGGTCAGGAACTCCAGCGGTCGGTAGCCGGTGAAGACCCGCGCGGGTGGCGGCGGGTTGCTCTCGGCCGGGTCGACTGCGAGGACGCCGCTGTTCGCGCTTTGAGCGTCGGAGACCATGGCACGCACGTGACGGGGGTGGACGGCCGGTCGACAGACGTCCGGCAGTCCGGATCCTCGGCCCCGCGGCGGCCGGCCGATACCACCCTTCCGTACCGGTCCCCACAGGACCCCTGGAAAGGTAGGTCAGGAGGTGGCGAGTTCGGCGCCGATCTCCTCAGGCAGCCAGAACCAGCGCAGATCCTCGAAGTCCGGCCCGACGGACGCCCGATCCATGGACCTGGACGCATGGGGCTGCGGCGCCGCGATGAACCGCCGGGCGTCCTCGAGGTAGCCCCGCAGGCTGGAATCCGGCGCCCGATGACGATGTGCGGTGTAGTCCATTCGCCCGCCGTCGTAGGCAATGTCCCGGAGGCTGAGGGGCGCTTCCGGGAGCTCGTTCGCGTGGCGCCACAGGCCCGTGGCCGGGTTGAACTGGTAGTCGGGCACCAGGCGCCAGCCATCGGTAGCGATCAGGTCCACGGCATCCAGGAGGAATTCGAACACCGTTTCACTGATGAAGTAGTTGAAGTTCACCCGCACCCAGCCGGGCTTGATCCCTTCGCACCCTCGCGAGATCTCGCGCTCGAACTCATGCGACGTTTCGATGTCGATGCCGAGCAGCCGATGCCCGTACGGACCGGCACACGAGCAGCCACCCCGGGACTGGATCCCGAAGAGATCGTTGAGCAGGGCGACGACGAGGTTGTGGTGCAGGTATCGGCCCGCATGCCGGACCACGAAGGAGACAATGGACAGGCGAGGCAACGAGTGCGATCCGAGCACCTCGATGTTGGGATTGCCCTCCCAGCGCTCGATCGCGCGCCGGATGAACGCCTCCTCACGTTGACGGATCGCCTCGGTGCCCACCGCGGCCTTCAGCTGGAAGACGAGGCCCGCCCGAATCGATTCGACGATTGCCGGCGTGCCGCCTTCCTCGCGGTGCTCCGGATCGGTCAGGTAGACGTGGTCGCTGGGGTTCACATAGGCCACCGTCCCGCCCCCGGGCGCGGTGGGCACCCGGTTCCGGAAGAGGTCCCGCCGTGCCGCCAGGATCCCGGGTGTTCCGGGGCCTCCGATGAACTTGTGCGGGCTGAGGAAGATGGCGTCCTTGTAGTCCAGCGCCGCATCCGGGCCCGGCCGGTGGGGCGCCAGTTCGACCTCGACGTAGGGTGCGGCTGCTCCGAAGTCCCAGAACGACCGCGCCCCGTGGCGATGGAGGAGGACGGAGATCGCCCGGGTGTCGCTGATGATCCCGGTCACGTTGGAGGCGGCCGAAAAACTGCCGATCTTCAGGGCTCGATCCTCGTGGGCGACGAGTGCCCGCTCGAGGGCGGCGAGGTCGATGCGTCCGTCCGCGTCCTCCGGGATCGTGACGAGGTCGGCGATCGATTCGCGCCACGGGAGCTCATTGGAGTGGTGCTCATAGGGTCCGATGAAGACCACGGGGCGCTCCGAGGCGGGGATGTGCTCGAGCAGGCCGTATCGATCGTTGAGGTCGGCGGGCAGCCGGATGTTCAGGACGTCGACGAGCTTGTTGATCGCGGCCGTCGAACCCGAGCCACAGAAGATGATCGCGTGGTCATCGACGGTCCCGCCGAGGGATTCGCGGATGATGGCGCGTGCATCCTCACGGAACCGCGAGGTCTGGAGCCCGGTCCCGCTGGATTCCGTGTGGGTGTTGGCGTAGAGCGGCAGGACCGCAGCGCGGATGTAATCCTCGATGAAATCGAGCGACCGACCCGAGGCCGTGTAGTCGGCGTAGGTCACCCGCCGGAGACCGTAGGGGCCCATCACGGCCTCGTCATCCCCGATGACGGCGCTCCGGATGGTCTCGATCAGGCTGCTGGGGTCGTCCACGCGCGCATCGTACAGGCCTCGCAAGGCCTCACCCCGGCGTTGCGGACAGCGCGGACTTCGCCGACTTCGCGGGCCACCTGGACCCGATCAGGTGCTCGGGGGTCGCTCGCCATCCGCCCGGTACGCGATCACCTCCACCCGCTCGAGCGTGATCATGCCGCCGGTCACCATCGAATCGAGCTCCGGGAGGATGGCCCGGACACGCTCCTCCGCGTCCACGACCTCGATCAGGACGGGGAGATCGGACGACAATCTGAGGATCCGCGTGGTGTGGAGGTGCTGTTTCGCGCCGTATCCCTCGATCCCGCGGAGCACCGTTGCGCCGGCCAGGCCCCGCTCGCGCAGGAGGTGGACGATCGCCTCGTACAGCGGCCGGCCCTGCCAGGTGTCTGATTCGCCGATGTAGATCCGGGCCAGCAGTCCGGTGCCTTCGATCTTCACGCCAATGCCCTCCCGATCGTGAGGCCGACGAACACGGCGACCAGCCCGAGGGCCACGGATCCGAACGCATTCAGGGCCGCGAGGCCGACCGCTCCATCCTCCCAGAGGCGCCAGCTCTCCAGCATGAGCGTCGAAAAGGTGGTGTAGGCGCCCAAGAACCCGATCATGAGTGGGGCGCGGACCGAGGCCGGCAGCACCCCTCGCTCGATCGCCAGGGCAAAGAGCAACCCGAGCAACGCCGAGCCGGACAGGTTGATCAGCAGCGTGCCCCACGGGAAGGCTCCACCCGCGCGATCGCTGACGATCCCATCCACGACGTAGCGGGTGACGGCTCCGGCTGCACCTCCGAGGGCGACGAGAAGGATGGGCATGCTCGGATGGTCCGCGCGCGCGACGCTGCCGTCAACCCGGATGCCGGCGCGGGCTGCCGGCTGCCCGTCGGTCGTCACCCACTGCCGCCGGCCGTCAGCCCGCTCGTGGGACCCCCGAGCTCACCGCCCGGCAAGGGAGAAGAGCTCTCCCTGCCCGTTTCGGAAGACCGGGGAGTAGCTCGCCGCCACGATCATGTCCCGAACATCGGCAGGGAGATCGTCCGGGCTCGGTTCCAGCAGCACGTACGGGTAGGCACCCCCGGCAAGGAGCCCGGCAAGGTCATCCAGCGGACGGAGCCGCCCCCCGACGGTATGAATGTTGACCACCGCGTCCGGTGTGACGGTGGTCTCGGTAACCCCATCGAAGACGCCGATCGGCGTCGCCTGCCATTGCTGGAATGAGCGGGCGACGTGAAGGATCGGCGTGTCCGGGCCGATCCTTCCGGCATCGATCTCGGCTCGCACGGCGTCGAGGATCTCCCGGCGCGGCCCATCGACCACGTACCGCGTATCCGGATAGTTGCGCCAGAACCCGTTCTGGACCGCGCGCATCGCGATCGAGAGAGTCTCGCTGTACCGGTGCTCCCCCAGCCAGAGCCAATCGATGGGAGCCGCGCGGATCGGCAGCGCTGCCATCGCGAGGAACGCGACGGCCACTCCTCCGCGAATGATCGCGGGGATGGACCGGTGGGTGACGAGCGCGTCGAGACCGGCTGCCGCGAGGATCGCCATCATGGCCGGCACCCAGTAGTGGAGGGTCTTCGGCAACTCGAATCGAAGCGCCTCGCCGAGCAGTCCGGCTCCTTCGGTCGGCACGAGCTGGGTGAGCATCGCGACCCCGAAGCCCGCGCCGAGGGCGGCCCAGACGACCGGCTGTCGAGCGGCCGGCGCGCGCAGGCCGACGGCCACGAGGGCCGCGACCGTGGACAGCTCCATCACCGACAGGAGCGGTTCGGCACCTGCGCCGGCGGCGGGGACGAGCGCGCCGATGCTCGCGATCGACCCAAGGCCAAGGGGGATGAGCAGCAGACGCCCGAGCCTGATGAGACGAGCATGCCAGGCAGCGGCGGGGACCAGGGCCACGCCCACCGCCACCCCGCCCAGGAGGCCGGCGACGAGTGCGACCGGCGGAAGCGGAACACCGACGGTGGTTGCGAGCTGCGGCACGGCGACCACGGCCCCGATCCCGAGGGCCGGTATGACCAGGCCTCCTGCTGCCGGTCGCAGGAGCACCGTTATGAGGAGGGTGAGCGCGGCCAGTGAGCCGACGGCCGGATGCATCAGGAGCGCGGCGCCGAGACCCAGGCCGGCCATGATCGGCGCGCCATACCGGCTGCGTCGGTCGGCCGCGGAACCCTCAACCGATGGCGGACCAACCAGCGCGGAACTCTCGGCGATCCGCTCTGCGACGCCCGCGAGCACCAGGGCCACCAGGGGAAGGACGATGACCGTTGCTCGAGCATCGCCGAGGCGGGCGAAAGGGGCCGTGATCGCAAACAGAAGGAGTGCCCATCCGGTGATCCTCGAACCCCCGAGGGCACGGGCAAGCCGATGGACGGCCACGGCGACGAGCAGGGTCGACGGCAGGATCAGACCGGCGAGTGCCTGACCGGCGGGAAGCCCGGAGATCGAGGTCACCATTCCGGCAAAGGCCGTGTACCCGATGAAGATCCGCGACGAACCGTAGATCGGCGATTGCGTGTCGGTCAGCAGGCTCAACGTGCCGAAGGTGCGCAGGTGCTCGGCCGGTGCGACGTGGTTCGGCAGGACGTCGATGAACGGTACGACCGGTGAAGCGAGCTGGAGCAGGATCGGCGAAGCCCAGACCACCACGATGAGGACTCCGAAGAAGGTGACCCGGCCCACTCCCGGAAACGCGTCGTTCTGGAGAATGGGCCGAAAACGGAACACACCTGCGCCGAGCAGGAGCATCTCGACCGCCAGCAGGATCGGCTGGATGAACAGGCCACTCCCGGCGAGGACCCCGAGGAGCATGACGTCCTTGATCACGGCGAAGGCGAATCCCTGCAGGATCGCTTCGTCGATCCGCTCGAACGGCCGCCCGCGAAGGCCGCGAGCGATCACGACGCCGGCACCGACATCGGCCATCGTGACCAGAAGGACCAGCAGGCCGCCGGGCAGGGTCACGGGGATCCAGGTGGCGAGCGCCGTCAGCGCCGGACCGGCCTGGAATCCGATGTCGCTCGGGCCAAGGACCACCAGGCCCACGCCGATGGCGAACAGCCCGACGAGGGGCGCAAGAGCGACGATCCGTTCGCCCGGCGTGCGCTCGGCGGGTGGAGCGTCCATCGATCGCGATGGTACCGCCCTTCTCCGGCGTTCAGGGCGCCGTCGGCACGCCGCGCAAGGTCAGGGATCCCAGGATCGATCCGAACACGAACCGCGTCTCGGCCGACCCTTCGCCATCAAGGCTGAGCAGGAGGAGGATCGGGCCGTCGGGCGTCGTGACGTAGGCGATCCGAAAGGCGTCCGGAACCTGCAAGCATCCGATCCTCCAGCCGATGCGATATCACACGGCAATACGGGTCGAACTGCCAGGAGGTTGCCGGCCGCCTGCGACGGTCCATGCTAGGCTCTGGCCGCCGTCGCCCCGGCGACGCTGCCCGGGCGGGAGTAGCTCAGTTGGCAGAGCGTCAGCCTTCCAAGCTGAATGTCGCGAGTTCGAACCTCGTCTCCCGCTCCATCACCGCCATCGCGGGAATGCGCGCCGGGCCTGGAATGCGCGCCCGGCGTGGATGACGCGCGTCGGCCGGATCGAGGACGCCCGAATGTTGGGCCGTGGGGCGTGGCCCGGGGCGAATCGCCGAGCGTCAGGCCCGGGGGCGGTCAGCCCTTGCGCTCGAGGATCGGGCGAGCGATCTCCGGCTGGTCGACCACGAACGCGAACATGGCGCGATCGCCCCAGCGGCCCAGGAACAGGTGGCCGTAGATGTTGACGCCGGCATCGGCCAGGGCACGGGAAAGCCTGGCCATGCCGCCTGGTCGGTCGTCCACCTCCGCGAGGATCGATTCACCTTCGACGTAGACGTACTCGCCTTCGTCGAGGACCTGGCGCGTGGCGTCGTCATCGGCGGTCGTCATGATCACGTGGCCGGCTCCACCGATCCCGCCGCCGCCGATGGCCCGCAGGTCCACACCGCGAGCAGCGAGCGATTCGGCAAGGTTGGCCATCGCGCCGGGTTCGTTCTTCAACTGGACCACGAACTGATTGGCCATGCCGCCCTCCGCGTGTCGACACCTCGATCGGCGCCCTGATGTCCATCCTACCGGCCCCGGGGCACCGGTGCCGCGACCCCGCTACGATCGTGTCATGACCACGAACGGCCCGGGCCTCCCCAATTCGCTCCGGGCGACTGCTGCGGACCTGCTCCGGACGACTGCTGCGGATCCGCTCCGGGCGACTTCCGCGGACCTGCCGCGCGAGGTCGTGCGTGCGATGGACGCGGCCACGCCGGACCTGTCCGGGGCGCGACGGAGGACGGTGATGTCCGGCGGCATTCCATGGGCGCTCGCCGAGTGGGGTGACGCCGCGAGGCCGCCGGTGGTCCTCGTTCACGGTGTGACCTCGAACGCGGAAACGTTCTGGCGCGTGGCTCCGGCCCTCGCCGCGGCCGGGCGCCACGTCGTCGCGGTGGACCTCCCGGGGCATGGGCGGACCGGCCACTGGCAGGGCCGCCATCGTTTTGGCGAGACCGCCACGGATCTGGCGGCATGGATCCGGACCGCAGACCTCGATCGACCGGGCCTCGTGGTTCTGGGCCACTCATGGGGTGGCATGGTCGTGGCCGCCCTGCCGGCCGCCGGCCTGCGACCGGAACGACTGGTCCTCCTGGATCCGCCTGCCCTGCCGGTAACGGCCATGGAACGCATGACCCACGACCCACTCGAACGCCCGTATGCGACGCTCCACGAAGCGGTGACGGCCATCCGATCTTCCAATCCGGGCTGGTCCGATGGAGACATCGAAGCCAAGGCGCTGGGGCTGACCCAGTTCGATGTCGAGGCTGCCCGGGCGATCCTCCTCGAGAACGGCGACTGGGACGGCGGACTCGGCGCCCTGGCCGATCCCGCGGCACGGGATGTTCCGGTCTGGCTCATCCGTGGCGAGTTCGCGCAAGGGGGCCTGATCCCGGACGAGGCCGTGCCGGCATTCGCCGCGAGGTTCGGAGCGGACCACGTCATCACGATCGCCGACGCCCCGCATTCGCCCCAACGCCTGTACCCCGAGGCCACGATCCTCGCGATCCTGCGGGCACTCATGTCCTGAGGCCGGGATGACCCGCGGACGCGGTACCGGGGCCGTGCCGGCCGGGCGGGGCGGCGGCGGGGGCCGCGGCAGCCGCGGCAGCTTGCCGCTCGGGTACGGCGGCAGGTCTCGCCCTCGTGCCCCCGCCGGTCTCGCCCGCCGCCGGTCTCGCCCCCCGCCGGTCTCGCCCGCGCCGAGCTGATGCGTTTCCGAGCGCATTCCGGTATCGAGCACGCTCGTCACGCACGCGAAATCGTCGGAACCGTCTGCGTGACACGCTCGGTCGCGAGGAGAATGATGCGTTTGCTGCATCACCGGGGCTGCGCCGGCGGTACCGGGCGCGCGGCGGGGGGCGGCGGTGGGCGCGGCGGCGGGGCGGCGGCGGTCTCGCCCCCGCGCCGAGCTGATGCGTTTCCGAGCGCATTCCGGTATCGAGCACGCTCGTCACGCACGCGAAATCGTCGGAACCGTCTGCGTGACACGCTCGGTCGCGAGGAGAATGATGCGTTTGCTGCATCACCGGGGCTGCGCCGGCGGTACCGGGCGCGCGGCGGGGGGCGGCGGTGGGCCGGGCCGGACGGGGGCCGTGCCGGCCGGGCGCGGCAGGGGCGCGATCAGCAGGATGGCGCGCGGCCGTGGCCGTGTCAGCGGTGGCGCGACCTCGAGGCCGCCGACGCGCGGAGCGCCACAGCCCGTTTGTAGGCCGCCACATAGGCGGGCGCCGAGGCGGTTCGCCAGTCGAAGTCCACGGCCATCCCCCGATCGACCAGGGCCTCCCAAGCCGGACCGGCTGCCCGGAACCGGGCCACAAATTCACGGCACGCCCAGAGAAGCCCATCCGCGGTAGGGTGTCTGAACACGAAGCCCGTCCCTGACCCCGGATGGTCGTGCTCGTCGATCACCGTGTCGGCAAGGCCACCCGTGGCGTGGACGATCGGCGGTGTTCCGTAGCGCAGCGACACCATCTGGCCGGTCCCGCAGGGCTCGAACCGTGAGGGCATCAGGAACCCGTCGACACCGGCGTAGATCCGTCGTGCCATCTCCCGGTCAAACCGCTCGATCAGGGCCACGCGATCCGGCCGCTCGTCGGCCAGGGCCCGCAGGCCGGCGACCAACGCCGGCGGACCGGATCCCTGCACGACCAGCCGGACGCCGTCGGCGAGGAGCCGCGTTGCCGCATCAGCGAGGAGGTCGAAGCCCTTCTGCGGATCCAGGCGCCCGATCATGCCGAGGACGGGCCCGCCATCGGTCGGGTCCATTCCGAGACGCGCGAGGAGGTCCGACCTGCAGACCGCCTTGCCCGCGCGATTTGCTCCGGAATAGGGAGCCGCGATCACGGGGTCGCTGGCGGGATTCCACAGGTCCGTGTCGAGCCCGTTGAGGATCCCGAAGAAACGATCCCCTCGCTTGCGGAGATCACGATCGAGGCCCATGCCGAACCCCGCCGTCAGGGCCTCTGCGGCGAATCCGGGGCTGACCGTGTTGACGAGGTCGGCGCCGGCGATGCCCGCACGCAGGAGATCGACCCCTTTGGACGGCGGAGTTGCGGCGACCCACTCGGTGCCCAGCTCGGCGACGCGGTCGGGTGGCGTCCACCCGTGATAGGCCAGGTTGTGCACCGTCAGGAGCATCGCGGGACGCGGTGGTTCGGCGGCCCCGGCGGCCCCGGCGGCTCCGGCGGCGGAGCGCACGGTCGGGGCGGCGACCCCGGCGGCGTAGCGCACGGCCGGGGCGGCGTGCCAGTCGTGCAGATGCAGGACGTCGGGCACTCGGCCTTCCACGCGCAGGACTTCGAGCGCCGCCCGGCAGAACAGCGCGAACCGTCCTGCGTTATCGGGGAAATCGCCGTTCGCATCGCCGTAATACCCGCCTGCCCGGTCGAACGATGCGGGATGATCCACCAGACGCAGACGGTATCCATCAGCCCGGACGTCGATGATGTCCACCGACGTCGTTGCCGTCCCGCCGGCACGCGGGTCAGACACGCGAACAGCTCGCTGACCGAGCACGCGATCTGGCGGGGCGCTCACCCCACGATACTTCGGAAGGAAGACGTCGACCGGTACCTCGAGATCGCCCTCGGGCATGGATCCGAGGGCGCGGGCCAGTGCGTCGACGACGTCTGCAAGGCCGCCCGTCTTGGCCCACGGTTCACACTCGGCGGCCAGGAAGGCGACACGGATTGACACGCGGACAGCGTACCTGTGTCGGTCCGCGCTCTGCATCCGTTCGCCGATCCGCGGACCGGTAAGCGGGACCGGCTGTCCCGGCCCCCGGGCCGCCGCGCCCCCCGCCCGCTCCCCCGTCGGCCGCCGCTTCCCGCGGCCGCCGCCGGTCCGCCGCCGGCAGGTACCACATTGCTCGTCCGACCTTGCTGAACCGGTACAATGCCCGGCGAATGGATCCCCTCGTCCGCATTCCGTCGCTGCGGCCGGCCGTCGTGCGCGTGCCCCCGACCCTCGAGGGACTCGAGCGGCTTGCCTACAACCTGTACTGGGCATGGCACCCGAGCGCCAAGGCGCTCTTCAGCCGTCTCGACCCCATCGCGTGGAGCCGCAATCACAATCCGATCGCGGTTCTGGCCAGCCCGATCCGATGGGCGGACTTCCTGGACAACTCGGATTTCATGACCGCCTACAGCGAGGTGATCGGCGCGTTCGATCGCTATCTCGCGAATGGCCGCGACCACTGGTTTCATGAGCGCCACGCGAGCGAACTGGCCGGGCCGATCGCCTACTTCTGCGCGGAGTACGGGATCCACGAATCCCTCGGCATCTACTCAGGGGGACTCGGCGTCCTCGCCGGTGATCACCTGAAGACGGCCAGCGACATGGCCCTGCCGCTGGTGGGCGTCGGTCTGCTCTATCGACGTGGCTATTTCCGCCAGACCATCGACGCCGACGGCCATCAGGAACACGCCTATCCCAACTACGACCTGTCCAGGCTGCCCCTGGTTCGCGCGCTCGATCGAGCCGGCGATCCGCTGACCGTGTCGGTCCAGCTTCCCGGCCGGGATGTCCGGGTCGATGTCTGGACGGCCCAGGTCGGGCGTGTCCCCGTGCTGCTGCTCGATACGGATACGCCCGAAAACCATCGGGCGGACCGACCGATCACCCACATCCTGTACGTCCGTGGCCGCGAGATGCGCCTGCACCAGGAACTGGTCCTCGGGGTTGGGGGCGTTCGAGCAATCCGGGCACTCGGTCTGGCACCGGCGGTCTGGCACCTGAACGAGGGCCACTCCGCGTTCCTGCTTGCCGAGCGCGCGCGGGAGGCCGTCGCCGCCGGCATGACGCTGGACGAGGCCCTGGCCCAGAACCGGGCCACCAGCGTCTTCACGATCCACACGCCCGTCTCGGCCGGCAACGAGCGCTTCGACGCGGCGCTCGTCCGACAGATCGCCGGGCCGCTCCTCGATGGCGATGGACGCCCCGAGACGGGCGGGGTCCCGGTGGATCGGCTGCTGGAGATCGGTATCGGGGCCGACGGCGATCGCACCCAGTTCGACATGACCGCGTTCAGCCTCCGGCTGACGAGCGGCGCCAACGCCGTCAGTCTCCTGCACGCCGAGACGGCCAACGACACGTGGCGCGAGGTCGTCCCCCACAGGATCCTCGGCATCACGAACGGCATTCATACGCCTACCTGGGTCGGCCGGCCGATCGCCGAGCTCCTCGAGGGGCACCTCGATGCGAACCTCGACCATATGGATCCTGCAACGGCGGCCAGCCGATGGTGGGAACAGATCGAACGGGTGCCAGACGCCGAGCTCTGGGACGCGCACCTCCGCCAGAAGGGCGAACTCGCCCACTTCGCGCGCGGTCGGCTGCGCGTCCAGTTGGCACGTCACGGCGAGGCGCCCAGGACCCTCGACGAGCTTGAAGGGGCCCTGGATCCTGGCACGCTCACCATCGGATTCGCGCGCCGTTTCGCCACCTACAAGCGGAGCGGGATGATCTTCACCGACGTGGACCGCCTGGCAAGGCTGGTCCACGACGCCGATCGGCCGGTCCAGATCGTCTTCGCCGGCAAGGCCCACCCTGCCGACCGGCCCGGGCAGTCCGTCATCCAGCAGATCTTCTCCCGCTCGCGAAGCGACGCCCTCCGGGGTCGGGTCTTCATCATCGAGGACTACGACCTCCGGATTGCCCGGTTCCTGGTGCAGGGCGTGGACGTCTGGCTCAACAATCCGCGCCGGCCGCTGGAGGCGTCGGGGACATCGGGCATGAAGGCGGCCGCGAACGGGGTCGTGAATGCCAGCGTCCTCGACGGGTGGTGGGACGAGGGCTTCGATGGCGACAACGGCTGGGCGATCGGCGGACGCGCCATGAATCCGGACGAGGCAGCCCAGGACTGGTCGGACGCTCAGGACCTGTACCGAATTCTCGAGCAGGAGGTCGTTCCGGCCTACTACCTGCGCGACGCCAATGGCCTGCCGGCCGACTGGCTCGGATGGATGCGGCGTTCGATGGCCAAGGCGCTCTGGCGGTTCTCCACGACCCGGATGCTGCACGAGTACGCCGAGCAGCTGTACCTGCCCGCCGCCGGGGTCTCCCCGGATCCGGCAGCCGGCGTGACCCCGGACCCAGCCCTGGACCCGGGGGCCGGCGCGGCCCCGGACCAAGCTCCGAGCACCGGAGCCGGCGCCTGAGGCTTGGACCGGACCGTCAGTCGGTCACAAGGACCGCGGCGCTCCTCGCTTCGAGGTGGACGCGCGAGGTTCCGTCGCTGTACGCGACCCCGCCAACGGTGAGTTCGCCGCGCTCAAGCAGGCCGGCCACGCCGTCCGGGCCAGGATCAAGCTCGGTCGGCTCATCCCCCGCGTTGACCAGCACAACCGCGCGGCGACCATCGCTCGTGCGCTCGAGCGCAACGGCGCGCCGTACGGCAGCCAGAACCCTGACCTCGCCACGCCCGAGCGCCACGTCGCCGCGCCGGGCCGCGATCGCCGCCCGCACGTACGCCCGGTGGGCCAGCGCGGCATCCCCTGCGTCGGCGAGTCGCTCCGGAAAGGCGCGCCGGCAATCCGGATCCGGACCACCGCGCATCGCGATCTCGTCCCCGTAATAGAGCGACGGCGTTCCCGGCAGCGTGAGCTGGATCAGGGTCGCCAGGCGCAGGCGGATGTCGTCCTCTCCCAGGACGGACCGCGCCCTCGGCGTGTCGTGACTGCCGAGGAGGTTGAACTGAGCCGCCGTCGTCGCGGGTCGGTTCAGCGTCATGGAGCGGGTGAGTTGCGCGGCAAACCCCGGACCGTCAAGGTCCACCAGGTGGTCCCGGTAATTCTGCTGGCCGGCAACGATCGCCCGGTCGATGTGCGGCCCGCCGACGAACCCGAGGATCGCCATGGTCAGCGGATAGTTCATGAGCGCATCGAACCGATCGCCGGTGAGCCACTCCGGCGCATCGATCCAGATCTCGCCGACGAGGTAGGCCTCCGGATTGATGGCCCGAACCCGGGATCGGAATTCGGGCCAGAACGTCGGATCCTCGATGTCCTGGGGCACGTCAAGCCGCCAGCCGTCGATGCCGAAGCGGGTCCAGTGCTCGACGACGTGCATCAGGTACTCCCGAACCGGCCCGTGCTCCACCCGCAGCTTCGGCAGGCCCGGCACGTCCCACCACGAACGGTAGCCGCGCCTGCCCGGCTCCTCGCAGAGGTGCTCGTCCACGAGGACTCCGCGCCGCTCCGCCAGGACGTCGTCGTCGAGGTAGAACCAGTCCCGATAGGGGGAGGCGCCGCCGGATTCGATGACGTGCTGGAACGGCCAGAACCCACGCCCCACGTGGTTGAAGACACCATCGAGGATGACCCGGATGCCGCGTTCATGAGCCGAGTCGAGCAGCTCGCGGAGGGCCGGCTCGCCGCCCAGCAGCGGGTCGACGGTCAGAAAGTCGTAGGTGTTGTAGCGGTGGTTCGAGGCGGCGGTGAAGATGGGATTGAGGTACAGCCCGCTGATCCCGAGATCCACGAGTTCATCGAGTCGATCGGCCAGGCCCAGCAGGTCGCCGCCCTTGAACCCGTGGAGCGTCGGCGGCGATCCCCAGGGCTCCATCCGGCCCGGGTCCGGAACCCTCGGGCTCGAGGCGAATCGATCCGGGAAGACCTGATAGAAGACCGCGTCGCGGGCCCACTCCGGCACGTTGCCGCTCATGCGGGTCGTCGTCCGCGCGCTCCTGGGCCAACGCGAGCCCGGAGATTCGGCGGCCCGCTCGCGATGCCATACTCGGGACCACATGGACGGCACGTCAACGGATCCCGCTCCCCCGGTGGATGCGGGGTCCCGGTTCAACCGGCGCGGGGACGCCGGACGCCGGCCGGCGGTGACCCTGGTGGCCGTGCTGCTGGCGGCGGGTTGCGGCTCCCCCCAACCCACGAGTTCGACTTCTGCGCCCGGCTCGGGGAGCCTCCCGCCGAGCGGCTCCGCGGACATTGCCTGCCCACTCCCCACCCCCATGCCCTTCCAGGCCGGGGGCTGGTGGAATGACCGTGTCTTCTACGAGCTGTTCGTCCGCTCCTTTGCCGATTCCAACGGCGACGGGATCGGCGATCTTCGCGGACTGACCGCGCGTCTCGATTACCTGAGCGACGGGGAGCGCCTTGGCGGCGACGACCTCGGCGTCGGCGCCCTCTGGCTCATGCCCATCTTCTCGGCGGTGAGCTACCACGGCTACGACGTCATCGACTACGACCAGATCGACCCGAGGTACGGCGACGTCGCCGACTTCGCGGCCTTCGTGGACGCGGCGCACCAGCGCGATATCAAGGTGATTCTCGACCTCGTGATCAACCACACCTCGGCCGAACACCCGTGGTTCAGGGACGCCGTCGCTGGAGGCCCGTATCGCGACTGGTACATCTGGCGCGACTCGGATCCCGGCTGGCCGGGTGTGGCCGGAGGCTCGCCGTGGCATGAGACTCCGTCCGGCTGGTACTACGGCGCATTCGGAGCGCAGATGCCGGATCTCAATCTGGCCAATCCCGCCGTTACCGCCGAAATCGAACGGATCGCCCGCGACTGGCTGGACAAGGGCGTGGATGGATTTCGGCTGGACGCGGCCAAGCACCTCATCGAGACCGGGCCGTCCTCGCAGGTGAACACCCTCGAGACGCGAGCCTGGCTGTCCCGCTTCCGGGATGCGCTGCATGCAACGCATCCAGATGCCCTCGTCCTCGGCGAGGTCTGGGAGCCACGCGTCGTCACGACCGGTTACGTGAGCGACGGATCGCTGGACATGGCGTTCGACTTCGGGTTCGGACCCGCGGCCCTCGACGCCGCGCGACTCGGCGATGCGACGACCCTGACCGTGGGCCTTTCGGAGATCGCCGATCGCTACCCCGCGGGCACGGCGGCGACGTTCCTGACCAATCACGACCAGCCGCGCGTGATGACCGAGCTCCGGGGCGACCGGGTGGCGGCAAGACAGGCGGCCGAGGCCCTCCTGACGGGCCCGGGCGTCCCGTTCGTCTACTACGGAGAGGAACTCGGCCTCCGGGGCGCGAAACCGGACGAGGACATCCGGACCCCGTTCCCCTGGACCGCGGCCGATCCCGGATTCGGCTTCACGACCGGCACGCCCTGGGAGGCGTTCGCGCCGGATCCCCGGACGGCCAACGTGGCTGTCGAGGCGGCCGATCCCACATCCCTGCTGTCCACGTATCGGGACCTGATCCGGACGCGCAGCACGGCGCCGGTGCTCGGCCGGGGCGGCGTCTGGCCCGTCGAGGTCGCCCGCCGTGACCTCGCCGTGACGCTTCGCTGGCAGGGCAACCAGGGCGCGCTCGTCATCCAGAACCTCGGGGAGCGGCCGGCTGAATCGCCGGCGATGACACTCGCGACCGGACCGCTGTGCGGGAATCCCCGCGCAGCCGTGATCTTCCGATCGGCCGGCACCGCCGATCAGGGCGCCGCCACCGGCCAGGCCATCGCCGCCAGTCCGAGCGTGACTCCAGGTGGCGGCCTGAAGGGTTACGTGCCGCTCCCGCTGATCCCGGCACGGACCACCATCGTCGTGGCGCTCACCCCTTGACCCCGCCGATGGCGAGGCCCGACGTGATCCACCGCTGGGCGATGAAGTAGACGATCGCCGGCGGGATCGCGAAGAGAATCGCGAACGCGGAGAAGAGCGACCACGGCGTGCTGGAGAACTGGCCGACCATCGCGTTGAGCGCCAGCGCCAGCGTGTGATCCTGGATGTTCCCGGAGAGGAACGTCGAGGTGAAGTAGAACTCGGTCCATCCCGCGATGAATCCCAGGAACGCGGTCACGGCAAGGGCCGGAACCGACAGGGGCAGGATGATCCGGAGGAACGTCTGGTTGACGCTCGCTCCATCGACTGCGGCCGCCTCCTCGAGGTCGCGCGGAATCGTGTCGAGGTAGCCCTTGAGATTCCAGATCGCGAACGGCAACAGCCCCGACACGATGGCAAGGCCCACGCCCAGCAGCGATTGCCGGAGGTTGAATTCGCCGACGAACGGCAGATCCAGCCGGACGGAGTTGAGCAGCACGAACAGGGGCACGAGCGTGGCAACGGCCGGCAGCATCAGGACCCCCAGGATCGCGATCATCAGGACCTGGCGTCCGCGGAACGTGAGCCGGGAGAACGCATAGGCCGCCGAGACCCCGATCCCGACCGAGATGAGCGACGTCCCGAGGGCGATCTTGAGGCTGTTCAGGGTCAATTCCAGGAATGAGATGGCGTTGTTGGTGGGCTGCCGGATGACCTGCGCGTAGGCCTCGAGAGTCGCTCCCGGCGGGATGATGTTCAAGCCGAGTGGGCGCGAGCGATTCAGGGGATCGAGGGACAGGCTCACGACCCACACGATCGGGAAGAGGACCGTGAACAGGACGACCAGGCAGAGGGCCTGCAGGGCGAGTTGGCGGACGAGTCCGGGCTCGTCACGACGACTCCAGAGGGAGAAGCGCGGTCGAGACCCTCGGCGGCCGACGGCGGGTGCAGTCATCGTTCCGACCTCACAGGCTGTAGCTCTGGGTGGCCCTGGTCATGCGGTTGGCGACGAGCGTGATCGCGAGGAGGATGAAGAACATGATCACGGCGAACGCCGCCGCCACCCCGTACAGGCGCTGTTCGTTGGCCAGGCGGTACGCCTGCGTCACCAGCAACTCGGTCCTGCCCGCCGGTCCACCACCCGACATGAAGAACGACAGGAAGAACAGGTTGAACGTGATCACGAACCCGTAGATCGCATAGGGGATCATGGCGGGCCGAAGATAGGCCAGCGTGATGTGCCGGAACTTCTGGCGCGGGGTCGCTCCATCGATTTCGGCGGCCTCGTAGAGCTCGTGCGGAATGCTCTGCAGGGCACCGGTCGCGACCACCGAGTTGAGCGGCCAGCCGAGCCAGGTGTTCGTTGCCAGCATGGCGTAGAAGGCCAGCGGCAGCGAGAGATTGGGTCCACCGTCCCACGATGGCAGCAGCCAGTCGATGGGCGACTGGACCTGGCGCAGCCAGTCAACACGGAAGACTTCGGCGGGCATTCCAAGGAATCGCCCGAGGCCGCCGATGAGCAGGTTGATCGCGCCGTTCTGAGCGTCGAACATGTTCGCCCAGACGGTGGCCACGATGATTGGCGGGATGACCACGGGAAGGATGAACAACGCCCGATAGACCTTGCGGAACTTCAGGCCCTTCACGTTCAGGAGCAGGGCGATGCCCACCCCGAGCACGAGGTGAATGGCGACGTTCGTGAGAGCCCACCAGAGGTTGTAGATCACGATCCGCAGAAAGTTGTAGTTCGGGATCGCGAGCTGGCTGGCGATGACATCGACGTAGTTCTGCAGGCCCACGAAATCCGGCGTCTTGCCGAGCCGCAGGTTGAGATGAATGAGCTGCATGTCCGTGAAGGACATCCAGACCTGGAAGGCCAGTGGATACAGCGTGATGACGCTCATCACGAGGAAGGCCGGAACCAGGTAGAGGTAGGCAATCCGGCTCGACCGTCCCGATCCAAAGAGGCGGGACGCCAGTGAGCGCCTGGGCACCATCGCGTCGGCCACGGAACCTCCCTCGGCTACCTGATCTGGACAGGGTACGCCGAGCGGGGCGCCCAGGGGCGCCCCGCTCGGCCCATGCCGACCCGTGGGGTCGGGCTCGTCAACGCTGTCGGTCGGCTACTTGCCGAGCGTGGTGCACGCCTCGGCCACGAGGGCCTTGGTGTCGCCACCCGCGGAGCCGTCATCCGGAACTGCCTTGGCCCAGGCATCGCCGAACGGGCCCCAGTACTTGCCGAATTGCTCGATCTGCGGCCGGGCCTCGCCCTGCAGGATCGCGTCCGTGAAGCCTTTCACGAGCGGATCGGTGACGGTGACGTTCTTGTTCGCCGGCACGTGGCCGGCGACGTCGACGTAGATTCGCTGCGCGTCTGCCGAGACGAGCTCCTTCGCGACGGCGATCGCGAGGTCGATATTCTTGGAAGCCGCATTGATGTACCAGCCGTCGACGCCGGTCATGGTCCGAGCCGGACCGCCCGAGCCGCCGGGGAATGCGCCAACGGCGAGGCCGGCGCGGGCGGCCTTGTAGTCGCCGAGCGTCCAGTTGCCGTTGAACATGATGTCGATGTCGCCGTTGACGAACGCATCATTGACCTTGCCGTAATTGGAGTCGACGAGCGCGCCGGCGTCCTTGAGCGCCTTGACATACGCAAGGGCGTCCGCAACACCGGTGTTGGCATCGGCGACGCACTTGCCGGCGTCGTCAAAGATCTTGCCGCCGAAGGCGGAGTAGAGGCCCCAGCCGAAGTAGGCACCCGTGATCATGCCGACCTTGCCGCCGCCCTTGACGAAGGCGAGGAGCTCGTCGGTCGTCTTCGGCGGGTTCGCCACCTTGGTGCTGTCGTAGTTCATGGCCACGGCCTTGAGGGACTCCGGGACCATGTACGGCTTGCCGTCCACCTTGGAACCAGCGACGGAGACGTCGTTCGAGTTCGCGAGGACGTCGTCGATCTTGCCGCTCAGGTCTACGAGGTAGCCGCCGCGGGCCTCGTTGCCGAGGCTGTCATTGGGACCGATGAACATGTCGGGCCCGCCACCGGCACCCGACTCGGCCTCGAAGTTCTTGTAGAGATCGTCGAACTTGACCTGGACCGGCGAGATGACCAGGCCTGGGTTCTTCGCCGTGATGTCCGCAAGGACCTTCTGGAAGGCGTTGAATTCCGCGGCGCCGCCGGACGAGCCGTAGGCATGCCAGATGGTCAGGGTGCCCGTCAGCCCGGCGGGCGGGACGTCGGTCGGCGCGGGCGTGTTGCCCGAGCTCGGTGCGTTCGTCGGTGCCGTGCTGGCACCACCGCCACAGGCCGACGCGACGATCGCGACGACGCCGAGCAGCGCCAGATAGCGCTTGGGTGTGCTCATGATCCTGGTTTCTCCTCCTGTCATTGGTTCGGACCGCGGGCCCGGATGGTCCCGGCTCGCAGTCCACGGGTCCGGCCATTCCGGAGCCCGGTGCGTGCGATTGATCCGCACACGCGGGTCAACCGATTGCTCACGACCTGTCGTCGACCACCTCCTGCCGCTGGCGCGGCACGACAGCGGTGGAACCGCGGACGACAAGGTGCGTGGCGAATTGATGCTGGGCGGGCTCCAGCCGGTTGCGCTTCCGACCACCGTCAAGGACGAGTCGGACGGCCTCCTCACCCTTCAGGCGATTCGGCTGGCGGACCGTGGTGAGGGGCGGATCCGTGTACTGGGCCACGTCGAGATCGTCGAAACCGACGATCGACAGGTCGGCGGGGACGCGCAGGCCGAGCTCGCGCGCGGCGCGCAGTGCGCCGATGGCCATGGCGTCGCTCATCGCGAGGACCGCGGTCGGGCGCAGTCCGCCATCCCAGGCGCGATGGAAGGCCGCGATCCCGCCCTCCATGCTGGCCGGACCCATCACGACGGCGTCGTCGTGGATCGCGACTCCTGCGGCGGTGGCCGCGGCCCGATAGCCCCGGAGCCGGCGCGAGGTGACCCAGGCCGGATCGGGCGAGGCTCCCGCCGACGGGGGCTCGATGCCGATGACCACGAACGTGCGATGACCGAGCTCGACCAGATGGGACGCGGCCGCGTGGGCCCCGCCCTCGTCGTCGACGTGAATGGCGGGCTCATCGGGCAACGCCGTCGAGTCGACGAGCACGAACGGGATCCCGGAACGTCGGATCTGCCCGATTTCCGGGTGATCCGCGCCAAGACCCACGGCGATGATCCCGTCCACGCTCGCCCGATCGACGGCGCGCGCCAGGGATCCGTGGAGGGGAGAGATGAACTGGATGGCCATGCCGGCCGCCTCGGCGGCTGTCGCGACCCCGGCACTGAATTCGCCGAAGTAGGGGTTCGTGAAGATCACGTCCAGCCCCTGTGGTGTCAGGATGCCGATGGTCCAGGTGCGACGCTGGGCGAGCATCCGCGCAACCGGGTCCGGCCGATAGTCGAGGCCCGCCGCCACGTCGCGAATGCGGCTCACCGTGTCCGCGCTGAGACGCTCGGGCGTGTTGAAGGCAAAGGACACAGCCGCCTTCGACACCCCGGCTGCCCGGGCCACATCCGCGATCGTCGCTCGTCGCGTCGCCTGCTCCACCAACGCCTCCGGAGGTCGCGCCACGCCGTCTCGAATCTCGACCGGCAGGGCGCCGTGTATGATCGGGACGGAACCGGAAAAGCGGTTTAGCAAACCGGTTTACGGGACCGTATCAGCGGGTCGAACCCGTGTCAAGAACCGTTTGTCATGGAGTCGCGTTGTCGCGCCGCATCGGGCTCGCCCTGACCCTCCACAACCACCAGCCCGTCGGCAATTTCGGCTGGGTGATCGAGGAGACCTACCGGAGCGCCTATCGGCCCATGCTCGAGGCGCTCGAGCGGCATCCGTCGGTGCGGATGGGTCTTCACTACACGGGCCCGCTCCTGGAGTGGCTCGGGTCGGAGCATCCCGACTTCCTCGAACGCCTCGCCGTGCTCGTTGCAGCGGACCAGGTGGAGGTACTCGGCGGCGGCTACTACGAGCCGGTGCTCGCCTCGATCCCGGAGCGCGATCGGATCTCGCAGCTCCGGCTGATGGCGGACGAGGTCGGGCGGCTGGTCGGACGACGGCCGCGAACCGCCTGGCTGGCGGAACGCGTCTGGGAGCCGGATCTGCCGACCTCGCTGGTGGCCGCCGGCTATCTGGCGACGATCCTGGACGACGCCCACTTTCGCGCTGCGGGCATCCCCGAGGACGCGATGTGGGGCCCCTATTCCACCGACGACCAGGGCAGTCTGCTGACCGTCTTCGGGACGGAGCAGGGCCTGCGGTATCGGATCCCGTTCCGGCCCGTCGAGGACGTCATCGACTACCTGCGGGCGCATGCCACCGAGGGCGGCGAACGGCTCGGAACGATGGGCGACGACGGCGAAAAGTTCGGGGCGTGGCCCACCACCCGGGAGCTGTGCTGGGGCGCGGAGCGCTGGGTGGATCGATTCCTCGAGGCCCTCGAAGCCAACGCCGACTGGCTGACCACGACGACGCCGTCCGACTGGCTCGCGGCGCACCCTCCGCTCGGTCGAATCTACGTGCCCGGGGGCAGCTACGCGGAGATGGGTGCCTGGGCGCTCCTGCCCGATGAGGGGCGGGCCTTCCTGGAGACGCTCGAGCGCGATCGCGCGGAGGGCCGCCCCGAGCCGCGCTGGATGCGCGGCGCGTCGTGGCGGAACTTCCAGGTCAAGTATCGGGAGGTCAACGACATCCACAAGCGGATGCTCCGGGTCTCGGACAAGGTTGCCGCGCTGCCCGACGGACCGGCTCGTGATCGAGCCCACGACTACCTGCTCCGCGGCCAGTCCAACGACATCTACTGGCACGGCCTGTTCGGCGGGATCTATCTGCCCGATCTGCGACTTGCCACCGTCGCCAATCTGGTGGCTGCCGAGGCGGATGCGGATGCGGCGGCCGGCACGCTCGCGCAGGCCCTGACGACGGATCTCGACCTGGATGGACGCGATGAGGTGCTGCTGGCCGACGCGGGCCAGGTGGTGACCGTGGATCTGGACGAGGGCGCCGGAATCGGCGACTGGGACATCCGGGCCGTGCGTCACGCGCTGACCTCGGTGCTCCGACGACGACCCGAGGCCTACCACGAGGATGTTCGACGGAGCAGCCGGGACACAACCGCCACCGTCGGCGATGGCGTCGGGGTCGCCTCGATCGACGGCGTCGCGAGAGCAAAGGAGGCGGGCCTCGCCGACCACCTCGTGTACGACGACCACGAGCGCCGCTCGGGCCTCGTCAGGTTCCTGCCCGTGGACGCTTCACCGATCGCCTATGGGGCCGGCGAGATCCCTGATCTCGGCACTGCCCTCGAGGCGCCGCACCGGCTCGTTGACCTTGCGCAGGGTCGCCTGATCGCCGAAGCGGCTGCCCACGTCGACACGGGGGGTGACAGCATCCCGGTCATCGTTCGCAAGGTCATCCAGCTCGGCGGCGAGCCGCTCGCGCCCACGCTCCGGGAGGACGTCACGATTCGCAACGCCGGCGAGCGGCCGATCCACGCCCGGCTCGGCCTCGAGTGGGCCTTGACGATGCTCGGCGGCGGCGGCAATCCGTCGGCCTGGTACGAGGTCCAGGGTCTTCGCCGGGCTCACGACAGCTCGGGCGCCGCGAGCGGCGTGGACGTCGTGCGGCAGGGCAACGACTGGATCGGCTTGTCCGTCGAGTCGATCCCCTCCCCGGTGGCCGACGCCTGGTGGGCCCCGATCGAAACGGTCTCGAACTCGGAGGACGGGTTCGAACGCGTCTACCAGGGTTCCTCGCTGCTGCTGTCCTGGCGCATCCACCTGGCGCCCGGCGAGGAGCAGACATTCGGGGTGACCAACAGGATCACCGTCTCAATCGATCGGCACGGCATCGCTGCCCCGTTCGAGTCCCGGGGTCCACGTTGACGGCGGCGCTCCCCGAAACGCCGTCAGCCCGCGGCCTGCGCGCCACGGGCTGACGAGGAATCCGGCGTTCGAAACGCTGGATGGTTGATTCCGTTCGGGTCGGCCGCCGGCGGCGGCCCGCGATCAGCTCAGAAGGCTGGTCCGCGTACTCCCGTTGTCGAAGCCGATTCGCGAGTCGACGCCCCAGCGAAGGGCTGCGATGTCGAGGACCGCGAGAGCAACGATGATGAACCCCAGGATTGCGAGGCCGGTCATCGAGTACTCCTTTCTGTGTCTGGCCCTCTCGCTGATTTGGTACAGTGCACTAGGCCAAGACGAACGATACTTGGACTAGTGGACTATGTCAATGACTGATCTGGACGCAAAGACCGTCCCCGCCGGCTCGTCCGGAAGCGACCTGGATGTCACCCGGGACAGCGACGTCCCCATCTCCACCCAGATCTACTGGCAGCTGGTGTATCAGATCGATTCCGGGCGCCTGCTGCCGGGGGCGAAGCTGGCCCCGGTTCGAGAACTCGGAGCGGCCCTGCGGGTGAACCCGAACACGATCCGTGCGGTCTACCGGCGCCTGGCGGACGGCGGCTACGTGGCGAGCCGGCACGGCGCGGGAACCGTGGTCGCCGATCGGCCGCCGAAACACCGACGGCCCGACGCCCTCGCCGGCATCGTGTCCGAGATGATTCGGCGAGCCACCCAGTCGGGCTTCACGCCCGACGAAGTCGCTGCGGCCACGTTCGCGGCGGCGTCGGAACGCCGTCGACCGGGTCCGGTGGTTCGCGTCCTGTTCGCGGAATGCACCACGGCCGACGCCGGCTACGACGCCGAGCGGCTGAACAACGAGTTTCCCGGCCAGATCGAGGTCGAGGGAACCATGCTGGACGAGTTGCCGGATCGCCTGGATCGGTTCCATTACGACTTCGTGGCCACGACGACCTTCCACGCCGACGAGGCGCAGGCGCTGGTCGGCGGCCGGGCACCCGTCGTCGCGATGCTCGTCGGTCCGGGCTATGTCGAGATGGTCCACGAGATCGCCGGCCTGTCGGCCGGCTCCCGCGTCGGGGTCGTCTGTGCGTCGGAGCGAGGAACCGAGAACATCGCGGAGACGCTCGCGATTGCCGGAACCAAGGGCGTGGAGCTCGTGCCGGTGCTGGTGGGCGATCCGGAGGGGCTCGCCGAACTGTCCGAGACCGCCGATCTGATTCTCATGTCCCGCGAGGCGCTCGCCCTCGGGCTGGACGTTGGCCTGAAGCATCCGGATCGGGTGCGTCCGTGGAGCTACGAGTTCGATCCCGCAGCGATCGAGCATCTCCGGCGGGCCATCGAGCACGTCATCGCCGTCCGCTCGTGAGGCGGGCCCGATGGCCGGGCCGACCATCCGGGCAGCGGGTGGGCGACTTCAGTCGCGCAGGATCGCCCTGCGAAGGAGCGGCAACGGGAGCGCCCCGTGGCTGATCAGGGATTCGAGGTGGCGGCGGCGCGTTACGATCGCGACGCGCCGACCGGCGCCCCTGCCGACGACGGGAGAGCCTGGAGCGAACCACCCATGCCCATGATTCCGGGAGCGCGGACGACGACACCGGCGCCCAACCCGTGGGTGCGTCCGGTCACGCTGACCGGAACGCGGGTCCGGCTCGAACCCCTGTCCCTGGATCACCTCGACGATCTCGTCGCCGTCGGCCTGGATCCGTCGATCTGGGCGCTGACGATCGCCCGACCAACGGATCGGGCCGGGATCGAGACGTGGCTGCGGAGTGCGCTCGCGAGCGCGGCGGCCGGCGTGGACGTTCCGTTCGCCACCATCGACCGGGCGAGCGGGCGGGCGATCGGGAGCACCCGCTTCATGTCCATCGTGCCCGACCATCGGAGACTCGAGATCGGCTGGACGTGGGTGGGAACGGGCCATCAGCGCACCGGTGCCAATCGCGAGGCGAAGTACCTCCAGCTGACCCATGCGTTCGAGGCGCTGGGCGCCAATCGGGTCGAATTCAAGACCGACGCCCGAAACGAGCGTTCCCGCGCCGCGCTCCTCGGGATCGGTTCGACGTTCGAGGGGATCTTCCGACGGCACATGATCATGCCGACGGGTCCGCTCAGGGATTCCGCCTACTACAGCGTGATCGCCGAGGAATGGCCCGAGGTAAAGGCGCGCCTGGGTGCCTCGCTCGAACGGTCGTAGGGCCACGACCCCGATCGGGCGGTCCGCGACCCCGCTCGGGTGGTCCGCGATCGCGAGCCAAAGCGCCAGCTATCGGGGCTGGACCGCATCTGCGATGATCGCGCCCAGCGGGCCGGTACAGGTCAGCCCAGCCGTTCAGGAGGGATCCAATGACCGATCTGATCGTCAAGGTGCTCATCAATGCGGCCGGCGTCTACGCCGCGATCAGGCTCGTACCCCAGATCTCCTTCGACTTCGGGAGCGACTGGTGGAAGCTGATTGCCGTCGCCCTCATCCTCGCGCTCGTCAACAGCTACCTGAAGCCGATCCTCAAGATGCTGTCGTTCCCGATCACCCTGATGACGGTCGGGCTGTTCGCCTTCGTCCTGAATGCGGTGCTCCTGCTGCTCGTCAGTTTCGTCTCGACCCAGCTCGGTCTCGGTTTCACGATCGGTGGCTTCCCGCCAACGTTCACCTCTGACTCGCTGGTGGGTGCGCTGCTCGGCTCGATCGTCATCAGTGTCGTCGCGACCCTCCTGGGCCTGATCAACACCGGACGGCGCGTGGCGTTCTAGGCCACCATGCCTGCGCCGGGCTGCCGGGGCGAGCGGACGCCCGGCGCCGTGAACCCATCGGCCGACCGATTGCCCGAGATCGCGTCCGCACTTGTCGACGCCGCGCGCCGATACGGAACGCCCGTCGCGGTCACCGATGTCGAGGAGTTGTTGCACGCAGCCCGGGCCGTCACATCGGCCTTCCCGGATCCCTGGATCCGGAGCTTCTCGCTCAAGGCCAATGACGTCGGCGCCATCGTCGCGCGCCTGGCGGCACTCGGCTACGGAGCCAACGTCGTCTCGCGCGGCGAGTGGGCCGTGGCCGGGCGCGCCGGGATCCCGAACGACCGAGTGACCTTCGAAGGTGTCGGCAAGACCGATGACGACCTGCGTGCGGCCGTCCGTGCGTCCCGGAACGGCGAGCCGCTGCGATGGCTGGCCATCGAATCGATCGACGAGGCACGAGCGCTCGTGCGTGTGGCGGCGTCCGGCCTGGGGGCTGCCACCCTCGATGTCCTGTTCCGGCTCAATCCGTCGGTCCAGCCGGACACCCAGGCTGGCCTGGCCGTGGGTGCCGCGAGTTCGAAATTCGGAATGACCGCGGATGAGGTGACGACGGCCGTCGCGATCATCGGCGAGACGCGCGGGCTGCGGCCGCGGGGCGTTCATCTCCACGTCGGCTCGCAACTTCGCTCGGTCGATGCGTGGCGCGACGGGATCCGGCGGGGGGTCGCGCTCACGGCCCTCCTTCGCGGATCCTGGCCGGATGTCGACACGCTCGACGTCGGAGGTGGCTTTCCGGTGCTGCCGCGCGACGAGCCCGCCCCCGACGCGGCGCGGTTTGCCCGGGAGGTTCCGGCACTGCTCGACCAGGCTCCCGAAGGCCGCCGCCCGACGCGGCTCGCGATCGAGCCCGGACGCGCGCTCGTCGGACGCGCCGGCTATCTGGTCGGGCGCGTCCTCCACGTCCGCGAGAGAGAAGGTCGCCAGGTCGTCCTCGACGTCGGCATGACGGATGTGATCCGTCCTGCCCTCTATGGGGCGCGGCACGACATCGTGGCGCTGACGTCACTCGGCCGTCCCTGCACTGCCGCGGAGATGCCGCGCGATCCAGGGGAACCTGCTCGCGTCGAGGGGCCCATCTGCGAGTCGACGGACCACCTGGGGGAGCACCAGCTTCCGCCACTCCGCCGCGGCGATCTCGTTGCGATCCGGGACACCGGGGCCTACGCCGCGTCGCTGTCGTCAACGTACAACGGCCGGCCGCGGGTCCCCCAGGTCCTGCTGGAGCCGGACGGCCGCCTGACACTCGCGCGGCGGCGTGGCTCCACGGCGGGTCTCGGTTGAACGGCAGGCTGCAACCATGCTGAAGCCACGAATGGCCGCCATTGCTGCGCTAGCCGTGGCACTGGTGCTCCCGGTCGCGGCGGCCCTCGCGGCAACCTCGATCCCGCCCGGGCCGCCGTTTCCCGAGCCGGACGTGGACCGTGCCGTCTACGATCAGGCGCAGGTCTTTCGGCCGGACACCATCGCGACCCTCGAAGCCGGGATCGATGCCATCGAGGCACGGACGGGGGCCGAGATGGTGGTCTACACCCAGGTCTGGCCCATCAAGATCGATCAGCCCTCCTCCGAGGCGAATGCGGCGGCGCTGATGGATCAGTGGGGCATCGGACGGCGCGGCTTCGACGATGGCCTCGTGATCATGTTCGACCTCGACCCGTCCCTCGTCCATGGCCAGGTGAGTCTGTTCGCGGGCTCGGGCTTTGGATCGACCTTCCTGACCGACGCGGAACGTCAGCAGATCTTCGACGTGGACATGGTCCCCCGCCTTGCTGCCGGCGATCTCGATGGGGCGGCGCTCGTCGCCCTGCAAAGGGTCGACGCGGCCGCCACGCCCGAGCACGCCCGGCGACTGGAGCTGGCCCGCCAGGTCAACGCCGTTGTGGGGATCCTCGGCGGTGCCGTGGCGCTCATCGGCCTGGCGGGCTGGGCCCTGTTCCACTGGCTGCGCTACGGCCGCGATCCCGTGTACGTGAATGCCGAATCGGTGCTCATCCCGGCCCCGCCGGCCGGGATGACGGCGGCGACGGGAACCCTCGTCCTGGATGGAGCCACCTCACGCCGCTCGCTGACCACCGCACTGCTGGATCTGGCCAGTCGAGGCGAAGTCGCGTTCCGTGAGGAACGGGGATTCCTGGGCCTCGGCGCAGGGAAGGTTTCCATCGACGTGGGTTCCCGCGCCGCGGAAGCCGCGCTCGTGGCGCTCGCGGCAGAGGATGGGCTGGCGCGAAGGCCGTCGGACGCGTCCGGGTCGGGTGGAGCCGCCTCGCCCGGCGTCCCGTTCCCCGTGGACAGCACGTCGGCGGCGGACCAGGACCTGGCCGTCGCGCGGTCGCGCCTGGCGCTGGCGAATCGGCGGCCGTTGTCCGCTGCCGAGGACTACCTGCTCGGGCGCCTCGGTTCGCTCGCCGAGGACGACACCGTCGATCCCGATCGCGTCGCGGGGATCGCCGCCGATGTACCGACGTTTGAAGGAACGCTGGAGGATGTTGCGGTCAAGCAAGGGTGGTTTACTCGCCGACCATCCACCGTCGTGGGCCGTTGGCGCGGCCTGGGACTCGGAGAGATGCTCGCAGGCGGGTTCGCGGTGGTCGTGGGGGTGATCATTCCGGCGAGCGGTCTCGTGGTGGTCGGCATCGCGGCGATCGTCGCCGGCGTCGTCACCTTCCTGCTCGCCCCGGCGATGCCGGCCCGGACGATGGCCGGGGCCATGCAGCGGGCGTGGCTTCACGCCTACCGTCGGACACTGTCGAGGACGATGGAACAGGCGCGCTCCATGGACCAGGTTGTCCGCGAATCGGGCTTCGACTGGCTCCAGACGCCCGACCAGGCGATCGTTTGGTCGGTAGCACTCGGGCTGGCCGGCCAGGTCGAGGACGTCCTCAAACGGACGATGGCCGACGCCGAGGCGACAGGCACCCGGGCCGGCTTCATGCCCGTCTGGTATCGCAGCGACGACGGTACGGGGTTCGCGGCCGGTGGATCCGGCGGTGGTGGCCTTTTCTCGTCCTCGGGCGTGCCGGATCTCGGCGGCATGCTCTCGACGTTGGGCACCATCGGAAGCACGCCATCCTCCTCGAGCGGAGGCGGAGGAGGTGGGTTTGGAGGCGGCAGCTCAGGCGGCGGCGGGGGCGCCGGGGGCGGCTTCTAGCCGATTCGGCGTTGGTGGTCCGGGACGGTCCTTCCACCGCGCCCGTACACTGCGTCGCATGGGTGCAGTCGACACGATGGAAGTCTTTTTCGAGAAGCTCAACGACGGGGATCGGCCCGGCGCGGTCGCCCTCATGGACGAGCGGGTCGAGATGCGGATCCACGTCGGCGACAACGCCCGCACGCTGCGGGGCGTCGAGCAGGTCGGCGGCTGGTTCCTTCGCGCCGAGCCCGGCCTCAAGATGATCCCCGGCGAAGTGCGCGACCTCGGGATCACCTACCAGGCCGATGTCCTCACGGTCCGTCCGGGGGCCCTCTCGCAACACCTCGATGCGTCCTTCCGCGTCGAGGCCGGCAAGATCACGTCCATCAACCTCACGCCGAGGTAGCGATCCGAGGCGCGCGCCGCGCGCGGTCCCGGCGGGAGGGCTCTGGGGCCCGCGGGAGGGCTGGGGGCCCGCGGACGCGGACCGACTCGTGGAGGGCTACGGGCTACGGGCTCGCGGATGGCGCTGCGCTGGGTGACCCACCCGCGTTGGGGACCAGCGTCGGCGTCGTCGCCGGGATGATGACCTCCTGGCCGATCGGGACACGATTGCAGTCGGGAATGGCCGCCTTGTTGACGTCGCACAGCACCTGGAGCGGCACGCCGAACCGATTTGCGATGCGCGACATCGTGTCGCCCGCCTGGACGACATAGATCTGCAACGTCGGCTCCGGCACGGCGGTCGGCTCGAATGGCGTCGCGCTGGCGGCGCCGCTCGTGGCCGGCGTCGGGCTCGCGCCAGACGAGGCCTGCGGGGCGTTGCCGATCCCGAGGATGGCCGGCAGGAAGAACAGCGCCAGCCCGGCAATGGCCACGGCGACGATGCCGAGCAGGATCGGCGGCATCGATACGCCCGACAACCCCATCCGGGTCTTGAGGGTCGGATATGCCTCCCTGCGGGGCATGCGCTCCCATGACGGTGCGGATCGCTGCGGCGATGCCCGATCAGCCGACCGGGCGCGCCGAGCGGGCTCCCGTCGATCTGGGTCCGGAGCGGCGCGATCGAAGAAGGAATCGTCCTCCGCCGTTTCGGGTGAGGACCGGGATGCCGACCCGCCCCGGAGCTCCGATTCGCGACGGGCCGGCGCGAGCCAGGCCGGCGGCCCGGCATCAGGAGCCGGCTCGGACGACGGATCGGCGGCCATTCGGTCCGCCAATGATCCCGCGAGGCCGCCGCCTCGAGCGGGGATCGCCTGCACCTCCGGCTGATCCTCGTCGTCGTCGATGAGGGGCAATTGGGCCGAGCCCGACCAGGGCGGCGGTGAGGCCCAGTCGCGGGGTGGATTCCGCCGTGAATCGAGCGCCCCGCGGTGCGCCGCCTCATCGCCCGCGCCATCCGGCACTGCGGTGCCCGTCAGGGCGGCCGCGGCCGCTGCATCGGAGGCCGTCCTGGCCTGGGCCGCCTCGCGCCGTGCCCAATCCCGGAAGGTGGGACAGACCGCGAATGCCGAAGACAGGCAGTACGCCTGCTGATGGGCGAGGGCCCGCGGGGCAGGGCGCACTTCCGCATAGCAGCGGTGCCGATGATCGGGGCCTGTCGCCCGTGCGTCCCGATCGTCATCGAAGGCCACGAACGGGCAGGCCATGGATTCGTCGACGTTGGGCAGCCCGCGATCCGTCATCGCGGTCATCATACCGGCCGAGTGGCCTGTGCTCGCGGCGCGTTCACGGAGCGCATCCCGCGACGAACGGTCGTCGCGGAGATCCGCACATGCGGCGTTTGACAGTCCCGCCCCACCTCCTGACACTCAAGGCCTGCGTAACGACTTATTCCGCGTAACCGAAGGAGTCCCATGCCGATCTTCCGCAGCCTTGCCTCACGCATTGCCCCCAGGACCACCGTTCGCGCCCATTGCGACCTGCCGTGCGGCGTCTACGACCCGGAGCAGGCCCGAATCGAAGCCGAATCCTGTTACCGGATCATCGAGAAGTACGCGGCCAATGAGGACGCGGCCTATCGCACCCGCGCGATCGGCATCAAGGAGCAGCGAGCCGATCTCGTGAAGCATCACCTCGACGTCCTGTGGCACGACTACTTCAAGCCCGAGCACCTCGAGGTCGTTCCGAACCTCCACGACCTGTTCTGGCAGGCCACCAAGCAGGCGTCCAAGGTCAAGGCCTCGAACGACCCGGCCGACGCGAAGCGCCTGCTCGAGCTCATCGACGAGGTGGATGCCGCGTGGAAGGCCACCGGCGGACCGGCCAAGACCCGCCTCGCCGGCCGGCCCGGCTGATCCGGCGCCGTCCCGCCTGATCGCGAATGCAGCGGCCGCCCCATGACGCCGGCGCCGGAACCGACCGCTCCGGCGCCGGATCGTCCGGGGGCCCGGGGCCACCGAGCCCCGTGGTCACGATGGCGCGGACCCTGGCGCGTGGTGGTCGCCGAGGGATCGATGCTGCCCGGGATTGCACCCGGCGATTGGCTCCTCGTCGATCCACGTTCCCGACGCTGGCCTCGACCGGGCAGCGTGGTCGTCTTCCGTGAGCCGCACTCCCAGTCGCTGGCGATCAAGCGCGTCCGAGCCCGGGCCGGAGAGCGCGTGCCGTTCAACGGGGGCTACATCGTCCTCGGAGCGGACGAGGCGTGGCTCCAGGCCGACGCGACGCCCGACGTGGCGGCGGCGGCGGGCTTTGGCCCGCCGATCGACTCGGATCGCTTCGGACCTGTGCCCCTGGACCTGCTGGTCGGTCGTGTCTGGTTCCGGTACGGACCATTGCGCCGGATCGGCAGGATCGGTCGAGCGCCCGCCTGATGCCGATGACGGCGGCCGGCGTCGCGCCGGTCGGGCCACCAGCGCACCACCCGGTTGCCTCTCGTATCCTCGGGGCATGAACGACCGACGACCCGACGCCTCAGCGCCCCTCCCGCCCGCTCCCGAGCCCTGGACCGGATCGGACATGCCGAGCCTGCGGTCGGGGGTCCCCTATCACATGACCGAGATGATCGAGGCCGAACCGGCCCTGGCCGAACGCGTTCTGAAACGCCTGGCGGCGCCGAATGGTCCGGCCGCGGCGCTGGCGGATGCGATCCGGGGAGCCGCGGCGGCCGGGCGGCCCGTGATCGTCGTGGGATGCGGCACGAGCGAGCATGGCGCCGTTGCCGTCGCCGAGATTCTCCGCGATGCCAACCGGAGCGCCGGCTTGCCGTCCGCCCTCGGCGTCGGCGGCGCGCCGATCGCCGTTCAGGCCTTCGAAGGGGCACTCGAGCCCGTGCTCGGCGGTCCGGGCTCGGTGGTGATCGGGGTGAGTCACGAGGGCGGGACCCAGGCGACCTATCGCGCCCTGAGTGCAGCGCGGGACGCGGGCTCGACGGTTGCAATGATCACCGCGGCTGCTGGATCGCCGGGCGGCACGTTCGCGGACATCG
This sequence comes from Chloroflexota bacterium, assembly GCA_040389445.1. GTDB lineage: Bacteria > Chloroflexota > Limnocylindria > Limnocylindrales > CSP1-4 > UBA5189. The sequence goes on along the minus strand of JAZJZX010000011.1, from coordinate 41,571 downwards.
CGATCTCCACCGACGAAATGGACCAGAGCTGGTGCCACACCATCGGGTACCTGTCCCCCATCCTCGTCGGGATCGCCTTGGGCGGGCAGGTGACCCGATCGCCTGTCGAGCCGGCCGCAATCCGGTCGCTGCTTGCCGATGGCCTGTCGGCCGCTGCGACCTCGGCGCTGGCCGCCATGGCCGCTCGCCTGTCCGGAGCATCCCGGCTGCTGATGATCGGCAGCGGCGTCGATCGGATCGCCGCCCGCGAGCTCACGCTCAAGGTGGAGGAGGGCGCCCAGCTACCCTCGGCGATGCGCGACCTGGAAACGATGCTGCACGGCCACCTTGCCGGCACGGACGAGCAGACCGGACTCGTGCTGATCCTTGCGGACCCCTCGGCGCGAGGTGCCCGAACGGCACGAGGACTCGGGCTCCTCCGCGCCTGTCGCGAGCTGGGCATCGAGGTGGGCCTGATTGCCTCGACCGTGGTAGCCGGGGAGATCGACGTCGACCTGACACCTGCCGGGCGGGTTCTGGTTCCGGACGCACCCACGATCCCGACCTCGGTGGCCGCCCTCGTCGGAACGACCGTGCCACTGCAACGACTGGCCGAGCAGCTGGCGGTACGGCGGGGTGTCAACCCCGATGCCATCCGACGCGACGATCCCCGCTACCTGGCTGCCGTGGACGCTGCCGGCTGACCATGTCCACCGGGTGGAAGACGGCGACGCCGACGGGATCGTCCGGGACGCTGCCGCGCCGATCGGCTGCTCGCTGCGCTCGATCGTCGACTAGTTTGTGTTTGTATTACACAAACGTGTGCTACGCTCACCCACCTGCAGACTGAGGCCGGCCCGGCACACCGGCGTGGAGGATTGACGCATGGCCCAGGAGTTCTTTCCCCAGGTCCAGGGCCGGATCCCGTTCGGGGGTCTGGGCTCGGACGAACCCCTAGCGTTCAAGGTCTACGAACCGGATCGGCTGGTGCTGGGCAAGCGCATGGAGGACCACCTCCGGATCGCCGTCTGCTACTGGCATTCGTTCAACTGGCCGGGCGCCGACGTCTTTGGTGTCGGCACGTTCGATCGCCCCTGGCTCGCACCCTCGGCCGAGCCGATGGCGGCGGCCCGGCAGAAGCTGGCGGCGGCGTTCGAGTTCTTCGACAAGCTGGGCGTCCCGTTCTACTGCTTCCATGATCGGGACATGGCGCCCGAGGGTCGCACCTTCGCCGAATCGACGGCCAATCTCCACACCATCGTCGACGAGGCAGAGGCGCACATGGCGCGGACGGGCGTGCGCCTGCTGTGGGGCACGGCCAACCTGTTCAGCCACCCGCGCTATGCCGCCGGGGCTGCCACCAACCCGGACCCGGAGGTCTTCGCGTACGCCGCGGCACAGGTGAAGGTCATGCTCGAGGTGACCAAACGCCTGGGTGGCTCGAACTACGTCCTGTGGGGCGGGCGGGAGGGCTACGAAACACTCCTCAACACCGATCTCGGACGCGAGTCGCAGCAGCTGGGCCGCTTCCTCGGACTCGTCGCCGAGCACAAGCACCGGATCGGTTTCGCCGGCAAACTCCTGCTGGAGCCGAAGCCCCAGGAGCCGACGAAGCATCAGTACGACTACGATTCAGCGACCGTTCACGGGTTCCTCGCTCGCCACGGCCTCGAGAACGAGTTCGGCGTCAACCTCGAGGCGAACCACGCCACGCTCGCCGGCCACAGCTTCCAGCATGAGATCGCCACGGCCATTGCCCTCGGCGTGTTCGGAAGCATCGACGCCAACCGCGGCGATTACCAGAACGGCTGGGATACGGACCAGTTCCCGAATTCGGTCGATGAACTGTCCCTCGCGCTGTATGAAATCCTCCGGGCGGGAGGCTTCGCCACCGGCGGCTTCAACTTCGACACCAAGCTCCGCCGCCAGAGCATGGACCGGCTGGACCTGTTCCACGCTCATATCGGCGGGATGGACACGCTCGCGCGGTCGCTGCTCGTGGCCGCCATGATGGTCGAACAGGGAGCCATCGAGGCCAACCGCGTGGCGCGCTATGCGGGCTGGAGCGGCGACCTCGGACGATCCGTGATGGGCGGTTCGGCGACCCTCGAGTCCCTGGCCGCCTCGGTGCTCGACGGGGCTGTCGATCCGAAGCCCGTATCGGGTCGGCAGGAGTACCTGGAGAACCTGGTCAACCGGGCGATCTGGGCGGTTGAGTCGAGTCCCGGCGCGTCGTCCAGCGACTGACCCGTGGGATTCGTCGTCGGGATCGACGCATCGACGACGGCGACGAAGGCCGTCCTCATCGACGATTCCGGGTCGGTCGTCGGGATCGCCACGGCCGAATACGGCGTGGACATGCCCCATCCGTTGTGGAGTGAGCAGGATCCCGGGCACTGGTGGAGGGCCGGACAGTCGGCCCTCCGGGACGTCCTGGCCTCGACGGGAACCGCCGGGGCCGACGTTGACGCCGTCGGCCTGACGGGTCAGATGCACGGGGCCGTGCTGCTCGACGGTTCGGGCGCCGTCCTCCGTCCGGCCATCCTCTGGAACGACCAGCGCACGGCCGCCGAGTGTGACGCCATCCGGGCCGCGGTCGGTCCGGAACGCCTGATCGCGATCACCGGCAACGATGCCATCACCGGATTGACCGCCCCGAAGTTGCTGTGGGTCCGCCGCCATGAGCCGGACATCTGGGCGAAGGTCCGTCACGTCCTCCTGCCGAAGGATTACCTCCGCCTGCGTCTCACCGGCGACTTCGCGATGGACAAGGCCGATGGATCCGGGACACTCCTCTTCGATCTCGCCGCGAGGACCTGGTCACCCGAGGTATTGGCGGCGCTCGACCTGGATCCGTCGCTGTTCCCGCCGACCCATGAGGGACCCGAAATTACCGGGAAGGTGTCCGCCACGGCGGCCGAGGCAACGGGGCTCCGGGTCGGCACACCGGTGATGGCAGGCGGCGGTGACCAGGCCGCCAACGCGGTCGGGGTCGGCGTGGTCGATGCTGGCACCGTGGCCCTGTCGCTCGGCACATCCGGTGTGGTCTTCGCGACCACCACCACCCCGATCCACGACCCGGGCGGGCGAGTTCATGCGTTTTGTCATGCCGTGCCGGGCCGGTGGCACCTGATGTCGGTGATGCTGTCGGCGGCGGGCAGCCTGCGCTGGTTGCGTGATGTGGTCGCGCCGGAGGTCAGCTTCGGCGACCTCGCCGCGTCGGCCGGCGGCGTCCGGGCGGCCGCGGACGGCCTGTTCTTCCTGCCCTACCTGTCGGGTGAGCGAAGTCCACATCCGGATCCGTTGGCGCGCGGCGCCTTCGTGGGCCTCACGCTTCAGCACGACCGGCGCCACCTGACCCGGGCCGTCCTCGAAGGGGTCGCCTTCGGACTCCGTGATGGACTCGACCTGATGCTGGCCGCGGGAATGCCGCCGCCGGGCGAGATTCGGGCCTCGGGTGGCGGCCTTGCGAGCAGCGTGTGGCGGCAGATCCTCGCCGACGTCCTGGATACCGAGCTCGTCAGCCCATCCACGAGCGAGGGCGCCGCATTCGGAGCCGCCGTGCTCGCCGCCGTCGGGGCCGGCTGGTTTCCGGACGTTCCAAGCGCGACGGAATCACTCGTCCACACACAACCGGTGGCGGTCCCGGGAGCAGGGCGCGCCGGCTATGCCGATGCGCACGCGGCGTACCGAGCCCTCTATCCGGCCCTGGCGCCGACCTTCCACGGATCTGGGCGCGACGGTCTCGCCGGGGCTTCGTCGCCGGACGCTGCGTCGCCTAGCCCTGGCCGGTAGCGGCGGCCTCGGCGCTCTCCTCGGCGGCCTGTCCCATGATGATCATGCCGAGGATCTCGTCGGCGGTGACCTCGTCCCGGTTGACCGTGCCGACGCGCTTCCCGTGATACATGACGCTGATCCGATCGGAGAGATCGAACACGTCGTGGATGTCGTGGCTGATCAGGAAGATCCCGATGCCCTCGGACTTGAGCTGCCGGATCAGGTCGCGGACCTGCGCGGTCTCGGCCGGTCCCAGCGCCGCGGTCGGTTCATCCATGATCAGGATCCGGGCATTGAAATGCACCGGCCGGGCGATGGCCACGGACTGCCGCTGGCCGCCGGAGAGTGACTTCACCGGCACCTTGAAGTTCTTGAAGTTTGGGTTGAGACGCTGCATGACCTTGCGCGTGGCCGATTCCATGGCGTCGTCGTCCAGCGTCCCCGTGCGATCGGTCAATTCGCGACCGAGGAAGACGTTGCCCGCCGCGTCGATGTTGTCGGCCAGCGCGAGCGTCTGGTAGATGGTCTCGATGCCGTAGTCCTTGGCCTGGCGTGGGTTGGTGATATGGACCTGGCGGCCGTCGATCCAGATTTCGCCGGAATCGGGCGGCCGTGCCCCCGACAGGACGCGCATCAGCGTCGACTTGCCGGCGCCGTTGCCGCCGACGAGACCGACGACCTCGCCGGCGAACAGGTTGATCGAGACGTCCTCGACGGCGTGGACGCCACCGAACGCCACGCGGACGTTGCGCATCTCGACCAGGGGCGTTCGATCGTCGATGACCATCTCTCGTGCTCCTTCGCGACTAGCGGCTGGACCGTCGACGCGCAAAGGCGTCGAGTCCGACCGCGGCTACGAGGACGATGCCGACCACGATGTCCTGGGTGGGCGAATCCACCCGAAGGAGCACCATGCCGGACCGGAGCGATTGCATGACCACGGCCCCGAGCACGGCTCCCGTGATCGTTCCGATGCCGCCCGAGAACGAGGTGCCGCCGATCACGGCGGCGGCGATCACGTCGAGCTCGTTCTGGACACCGAGGTTGGTGACCGCCGCGTTGAGGCGGGCCGTCTGGACACCGGCACTGATGGCCACCAGGATGCCCATGACCGCGTAGGTGCCGACGATCGTCCGTCGCACGTTGATCCCGCCGAGTTCGGCGGCATCCGGGTTGCCGCCGATGGAGTAGACGTACCGTCCGAACTTGCGCCGCGTCGCCAGGTAGTTCATCACCAGCGTGACACCGATCAGGATGAGCACGGGGAACGCGATCCCGGTCGGGATCTGAAGCCCTCCGGGCGGCTCGATGATTCCGTTCGCCTGGGCGTACTGGCTGGCCAGGGCGGGCGGCCAGAAGTAGTTGTTGGCGACCCAGACCGCGCCGAGGACCGCGCTCGAGCCGGCGGCGATGATGGTGATGACCGCCCAGGTCGGCCGGACCGGGAAGCCGTACGCCTTGCGACGCCGACCGCCCATGATCACGGTATAGGCGATCCCGAGACATGCAGCGATGCCCACGAGCCAGCTCAACCCGAAGCCGAGTGATCCGGCCGGGCCGCCGCCGATCAGCTGGTACGTGGAGTCCATCGGGGCGATCGTCTGACCCTGCGCGTACCAGAAGATCAGGCCGCGCCAGATGAGGAACCCGCCGAGCGTGACGATGAACGCCGGCACGCCTCCGTAGGCGATGACGAACCCCTGGAGCCCGCCGATGAGCGCTCCGAGGATGACGCCGATGGCCAGGGCGACGATCCAGGTATACGGCTGATTGAAGCCAAGTCCGAGCGCGGTCGGAATCCACATGGCCTGGACCATGGCCATCGTGTAGCCGATGAACCCCAGCATCGACCCGACCGACAGATCGATGTTGCGCGACACGATGATGAGGACCATGCCGGTCGCCATGATGGCGATGGATGAGCTCTGAACGGACAGGTTCCACAGGTTGCGTGAAGACAGGAACAAGCCGTTCGAGAGGATATTGAACCCGATCCAGATCACGGCGAGCGCGGCGATCATGCCGGCGAGACGCGTATCGATCTCGGTCGCGGCGAGGAACCCCCGGGTCGCATGCCCAGCCGGCGCAAGGGCCGATCGGATCGCATTCACGACTTGAGCGAGAGCTGAGCGGATCGAGCGCATGGTAGGTGGCTCCTGATCTGACCCAGGACCGACGACTGCGGTGGTTGGGGCGCCTGAAATGCGTCGATTATGCAATGCGCCCTGCACCGGCGGCGGTCCGCCGGTGCAGGGCGCGAGTTACCTGCGGTGAGTCGGAGACTCTCCCGTCAGCAGCCGGCGACCGAGCCGGCGGTGACGTCCTTGCACAGGACGTCCTTCGTGATCCACCCGGCATCGAGGACGACGCTCAGGTTGTCCTTGGTGATCGGAATCGGCTGGATGAAGATCGAGTTCATCTCGTTCTTGCCGGGGGTGGTGAACTTCACCGTGCCCGACACCTTCGAGACGTCCTTGTCTGCACAGAGGGCCGCGGCGGCCTCGCCGGCGGCCTTGCCGAGCTCGCGGGCGTCCTTCCAGACGTCAACGGTCTGCGTCCCGAGGGCGACCCGGTTGAGGGCGGCAGCGTCGCCGTCCTGGCCGGACACGGGCACCTTGCCCGCGAGACCCTGAGCCGCCAGAGCGGCGACGACGCCGCCGGCCATGCCGTCATTCTCGGAGAGAACGGCGTCGACCTTGTTGTTGTTGGCCGTCAGGAACTGCTCCATCTCGGTCTGCGCGTTCTTGGGATCCCAGTTGTCCGTGTAGGTCTCGCCGACGATCTTGATGTCGCCGGAGTCAACCGCGGACTTGATCACCAGGTCCATGCCGCCACGCAGGAAGTCTGCGTTCGCGTCGGCCTTGTTGCCCTTGATGATCACGTAGTTGCCCTTCGGCACGGCCTTGAAGATGGCCTCTGCCTGGAGCTTGCCCACCAGTTGGTTGTCGAAGGTGATGTAGAGCGCCCGCGGATCCTCGATGAGGCGGTCGTAGGCGATGACGGCGACGCCCGCGTTGGCGGCGGCGTCCACGGACGACTTGGCGGCGGTGCCGTCCTGCGCCAGGATGATCACGACCTTGGCGCCGTTGGAGATCAACGTCTCGACGTTGGTGGCCTGTGTCTCGGCGGACGACTTTGCGTCGTTCGAGTCGTAGGTCGCGCCGGCAGCGGCAAGAGCGGCCTTGATGGCCGGCTCATCCCACTTGGCCCAGCGCTCCTCCTGGTAGTTGTTCCACGACACGCCGACCTTGCAGCCCGCAGCCGTGCCGCCGGTTGGGGCGGTGCTGGTGCCTGGCGCGGTCGAACATGCCGCGAAGACGATCGCGGCTGTGGCCGTCAAGGCCGCTATCTTGCGAACGAACATTGGCTGATTCTCCTCCTCCGGATTTGATGACGAAATTGCGCGGCGACGTTCGTAGGCTAGCACCCTCCTCGTCGACTTCCACGACTGCCGAAACACGGGCGGCGGACTGCGCCCGGTGGGGTGGAACAGGCGATGGTTGGAGCCCGGATGGCACGCATCATGCGGTCGCCAACTGGGGCAGCCCGGTGCGCGGACCAATCCACGCAACCGGATCGACGAGGAGCGGCTCGAAGGCCAGTTCCGCGGCTCCAAGCAGGGGCGCATCGACGCCGAGACTGGCCGGCACGACGGTCACCAGCTGGCGGGACGCGAGGAGGGCTCGAGCCCCGATCTCGGCACGGACTTCGTCGATCACGAATGGATGGATGCGCCAGAACAGGCCGCCGAGGACGACCACCCGTGGATTGAGGACGTTGATGAGCCCGGCCACACCGATCCCGAGCCACCGCCCGACGGCCTGCAGTGCCTCGACGGCTGCCGGGCGACCCTGGGCGGCATCTGCGATGAGGGCGGCGACGGCCATGGTGCCCCCATCGAGAGGGTAGCCGGCACGGGCGAGCAGCGCTCCTTCACCGATCTCCGTCTCCCAGCATCCGATCGAACCGCACCGACACGGCCGACCGTCCGGATTGATCGGCATGTGGCCGATCTCGCCTGCGAACCCGGAGATACCGGACAGCGGGCGACCACCCACGATGATGCCGCCGCCCACACCCACCTCTCCGTGAACGTACAGCACGTCATCGGCGCCGCGAGCAGCGCCGCGGCGAAGTTCGGCCAGCGCGCCCAGATCTGCCTCATTGGCCACCGAGATCGGGGCCGCGAGATCGAGCGCCGCGGTGAGCCGATCACCGAGCGGCACGTCGATCCAGCCGAGGTTCGGCCCGACGGTTACGACGCCGTCGGTCGGCCGCACCAGCCCGGCAACCGCGACGCCGACGCCGATCGGCGTTTCGTCCGGCGGGCGCCGGCTTCGGGCGCGGACGGCCAGCTCGAGCAGGTCGCTGACGATGTCCTCGACCGTGGAGTGGGCTCGGGGACGATCCACCCGCTCCTTCCAGTGCACCTCGCCACCGAGCCCCACGATGGCGACGGCCAGGGAGTCCACCGCGATCTCGAGCGCCAGCACGACGACGTTGCTGGCAACGAGCCGGACCTGCGGTGAGGGGCGGCCGGGCGTGCCCAGGCGAACGGCGGCCTCCTCCACGACGAAGTCGCCGGCCACGAGATCGCCGACCAGCGAGCGAATGGCGCTTCTCGTCAGGCCCGTCCAGGCCACGAGATCCGAGCGCGACAACGGTCCTCGGAGGTGCAGCTCGCGGACAATCGCACTCAGGTTCGCGCGCCGAACCGTCTCGCTCCGTTGTCCGATCTCTTCGCGAACGACAAACACCGGTTTGTGTTCCTCTCTTGCAAATGTCTGTGCTAGGCTCATCGATGCGAGCGGCACTGTCAAGCGGGTTGTCCACCATCGCTGAGATTCACCGCCGGTTCCCCTCACGGGAGGCCGAGCGGGCTGGGTGCCTCGCGCCAATCCGGACGTCGGACAGGTGCCACATTCGGCTCGCGGGCCGGCAGAAGAGGACCGTTCCATGCATTCGCTTCAGGGTCGAGTCGCCCTCGTCACGGGGGCCAGTCGCGGTATCGGCGCCGCCACGGCGCGGACGCTCGCTGATGCAGGGGCCCGCGTGGCCGTCGCATCACGGAGTGGGGACAATCCAGGAATCGACGGCGCCTTTGCCAGGGCCTGCGACGTGCGCAATGCCGAATCGCTCGTCTCGATGGTGGCCGCGACGGTCGAGCACTTTGGCCGGCTGGACATCCTCGTGGTCAACGCCGGCGTCGGCGCGTACGGATCCTTCCTCGACCTGCCGATGGCCGACCTCGACGAGATGATCGACGTCAACGTGAAGGGTGCCCTGTACGCGGTCCGGGCGGCCCTCCCCGAGCTGCTCAAGAGCGACGCCGCCGACATCGTCACGATTGCCAGCGAGGCTGGGCGGCGCGGCCTGCCCTATGAGGTCGCGTACTGCGCCTCCAAGTTCGCCCAGGTCGGCATGACGCGGGCCCTGGATCACGAACTCCGCGAACAGGGAGTCCGGTGCACGAGCGTCTGTCCGGGCGGCGTGGCCACCGACTTCGCGATGGGTCACGGCCGTACCCGCGAGATGCCCCAGCTGGCCGGGATGATGTCGCCCGACGATGTCGCCGATGTCGTCCGGTTCGTGGTCACACGGCCCCGCAACCATCGCCTCCTCGAGGTCGCGATGCGGCCGGTCACCGAGGCTTCGTGGGGCTAGGCGGATGACGGACCTTCGCTGGGGAATCCTCTCCACCGCCGACATCGGCCGGAAGAAGGCGATTCCGGGAATCCAGGCCGCGGACCGCTCGACCGTCGTGGCCATCGGGTCGCGCGACGTGGCCCGGGCCCGGGCCGCCGCCGCGGAGGCCGGCATCCCCAGGGTCCACGGTTCCTATGAGGCGCTTCTCGCCGATCCGGAGGTGGATGCCGTGTACATCCCGCTCCCGAACCACCTGCACGCCTTCTGGACGATCGAGGCCGCCAGGGCCGGCAAGCACGTCCTGTGCGAGAAGCCGCTCGCAACGACGGCCGAGGACGCGGAGCGGATGATCGAGGCATGCGACGCTGCCGGCACGCGGTTGATGGAGGCCTTCATGTACCGCCATCATCCGTCCTGGGTCGCCGTGCGCGAGCTCGTGGCGGCCGGCTGCATCGGACGCCTCGTCGCCGTCCAGAGCTGGTTCTCGTACTTCAATGATGACGCGGCCAACATCCGCAACATCCGCGCCTATGGCGGCGGGGCGCTGTTCGACATCGGTTGCTACAACGTGAATCTGTCGCGGATGCTGTTCGACAGCGAGCCTGTGCGCGTCGAGGCCTCGATCGTCCGGGACACCGTATCGGGCGTCGACGTGATGACCAGCGGGCTTCTTGAATTTGCCGGGGGCGTGGCTACGTTCACCTGTTCGACGCGAGCGGAGGATGACCAGCGAGTCCACATCTACGGGACCGACGGCCGGATCTCCATCGACATCCCGTTCAACATTCCGCCGCGTCTCCCCGTCTCCATTCGAATCACCCACGGCGGCCAGCCGCCGGTCGCGCCGGCCACCGAGTCCATGACCTTCCCGGCGGCTGATCCCTACGCAGTCCAGGCCGGCCGTTTCGCGGCGGCCGTCCTCGACGGACAGCCGGTCCCGGTCCCGCCTTCGGATGCCGCGGCGAATCTCCGCGTGATGGAGCGGCTGTTCGAAGCCGGCGAACGAAGTGTCGCAGCCGGATAGGGTTCGCTCCGTGTTGTCGCGACGATCGCCCATCATCGCTGCCGTCGCCCTGGCAGTCACGCTGGCGGGGATGGCCGCGCTCGGGGCGGTCGTGAGACCGTGGGAAACCCGTCCGACCTGCCCGGCCGGCGTCGATCACCCGGACTGGTCGGTCGCGCGGCGCTGGGACGAGGCACTCCTCGATGCCATCCGCCGCGCCCTCCCGAATCCTCCAGTGCATGCGCGAAATCTCTATCACCTGTCGGCCGCCTTGTGGGACGCCTGGGCCGCCTACGACCCGACGGCCGAGGGCGTGTTCGTGACCGAGAAACAGACCGCCCCGGACATCGAGGCGGCACGTCGCGAGGCCATGAGCTACGCCGCCTACGGGGTGTTGACATCCCGCTTCATCAAGTCCACCGGCGGTGAGGCGTCCCTGTCCGAATTCGCGGACGTGATGGACGGCCTGTGCTATCCGCTGACCGCAACGGTCGCCGTCGGCGACACGCCCGCGGCACTGGGCAACCGGATCGCCCGAGCGATCCTCGCTGCCGGCCGGGAGGACGGCTCCAACGAGACCGGCGGGTACGCACCACCCGACTACAAGCCGGCGAATCCCCCGCTCATCGTGGATGGCTCGGATGGAACCATGACCGACCCGAATCGATGGCAGCCGCTCCAGATCGCCCACATGATTTCCCAGAATGGCATCCCGGTGACCAACGGCGTCCAGCAGGCCGTCGGTCCGCACTGGGGTCGGGTGGTCGGGTTTGCGCTTCCGGACGCCGGCCCGAACGGCACGCCCATCGACCCGGGTCCGCCTCCACTCCTCGGTGACCCGGCGACCGATCAGGAGTTGAAGGCTGAACTCGTCGAGGTCATCCGCGACAGCAGCCGGCTCGACCCATCGGACCCCACCACGATCGATATCTCGCCCGGAGCCCTCGGCAACAACAGCCTTGGTGCCAACGACGGCAAGGGCCGTGCGGTCAATCCGGCCACCGGCGCACCCTATCCGCCCGATGTCGTGAACCGGGCCGACTTCGGCCGGGTCATGGCCGAGTTCTGGGCCGACGGCCCGAATTCCGAGACTCCGCCGGGGCACTGGAACGTCCTCGCGAACCTGGTCTCGGACGAACTCGATCCGGACCTGCGAATCGGCGGCAGCGGCACTCGGGTGGGGCGGCTCGAGTGGGACGTCAAGCTCTATCTCGCCCTCAACGGGGCCGTCCACGACGCCGCGATCGCCGCCTGGGGTCTGAAGGGGTACTACGATTCGAGCCGCCCCATCTCGCTCATCCGGTACATGGGCGGCCTCGGCCAGTCGAGCGATCCCGCGGGCCCCGCCTACGATCCCGAGGGCTTGCCCCTCGTTCCGGGCCTGATCGAGGTCATCACGCCGGAGAGCGCGGCACCGGGGCAGCGCCACGCGGGGCTGGAGGCCGCAATCGGTCAGATCGCGATTCGCGCCTGGCGCGGCAGCCCAACCGACCCCAGGAACGACGTCGCGGGCGTCGGATGGATTCGCGCCACCGAGTGGGTCCCCTACCAGCTCCCGACGTTCGTGACGCCGGCATTTCCCGCCTACGCGTCCGGGCACAGCACCTTCAGTCGCGCCGCTGCTGAGGTATTGACCGGCTTCACCGGCAGCGCCTATTTCCCGGGCGGGGTGAGCGGCTACACCATCGAGGCGGGTTCGCTCAAGTTCGAGAAGGGCCCGACGACTGCCATCCGCCTCGAATGGGCGACGTACTACGACGCGGCCGATCAGGCCGGCCAGTCCCGACTGTGGGGCGGGATCCATATCCAGGCCGACGATTTCATGGGCCGCCGGATCGGATCGCTGTGCGGGACCGAGGCGTGGGCGCGGGCGCAGCGCCTGTATTCCGGGACGGCGACGCGATGACCGTATCGTGACCCGGCGCCGATCAGGCGTCCTGGCCGTCGGCTTCGTGCTCGTCGGGGGTATCGCGGTCGCCGTGACTGCCTTCCTGCTGCGAACACCGACCCCGTCTACCGCCGCCGGGGCACCCCGTTACGTGCTCGAGACGGCCTCCGCCGGGATCAGCCACCGATACGACGGCGATGCCACCTTCTCCGTGGGAGGAGGCGTCGCGGTCCTCGACTGCAACGACGACGGTCTCCCGGACCTGTATCTCGCCGGCGGTGCCGGCCCGGCCGCCCTGTACCGCAACGACGGATCCGTGGGCGGCCCGCTCCGTTTCAGTGCCGTGGCCCTGCCGGAAACGGCGCTCGATCGGGTCAGTGGCGCCTACCCGATCGACATCGACGGTGACGGGCAGACGGACCTGGCCGTCCTCCGGGCCGGCGAGAATGTTCTCCTCCGGGGCCTGGGCGAGTGTCGCTTCGAGCGGTCCAACGAAGCATTCGGCCTCGCGGGCGGATCGGGCCACACCACCGCGTTCAGCGCCACCTGGGAAGGCGCGGCGACCCTGCCGACCCTGGCGTTCGGCCAGTACCTCGAACTCCGCGCCGATGGGACGCCGACATCCGACTGCGCTTCGAGCACCCTCCTCCGCCCCGCTTCCGGGACCTCGTACGGGGCCGCGGTCGATCTTGCCCCGGGCTACTGCACCCTGTCCATGCTGTTCAGCGACTGGGACCGCTCAGGACGGCGGGACCTCCGGGTGACGAACGACCGGCACTATTACGCAGACGGCATGGACCAGCTCTGGCGCATGGACCCGGGCCAGCCGCCGCGCCTCTACACGGCCGACGATGGCTGGGTGGCGATGCAGATCTTCGGGATGGGGATCGCGAGCCAGGATGTCACCGGAGACGGGTACCCGGAGATCTACCTCACGAGCCAGGGAGACAACAAGCTCCAGACCCTGACCACCGGGCCCGATCGGCCCACCTATCGCGACATCGCCCTGCGACGCGGCGTGATCGCCTCGCAGCCATTTGCCGGTGGGGACGTCCTGCCGTCCACGGCCTGGCATCCGGAGTTCCAGGATGTCAACAACGACGGGTTTCTCGATCTCTTCGTGTCCAAGGGCAACGTCAGCGCCCAGCCCGACTACGCGGCGCGTGATCCGAGCAATCTCTTCCTCGGGCAGCCCGACGGCACCTTCCTTGAAGGGGCCGACCAGGCGGGGATCGTGACCTTCGAGCGTGGCCGTGGCGCGGCGATCGTCGATTTCAACCTGGACGGGCTGCTGGATCTGGTCGTCGTCAACTATGGCTCGGATGTCATGCTCTGGCGGAACGTCGGTGGCGGCTCGGCGCAGGAACCGGCGGCAATGGGCCATTGGGCGGCCGTCCGGCTGCAGCAGGACGGACCGAATCGCGACGCGATCGGGGCGTGGGTGGAGACCCGGGTGGGCGACCGGATCACGCAGCGGGAGATCACCGTCGGCGGTGGGCATGCCGGCGGACAGTTGGGCTGGCTGCATCTCGGTCTCGGGCCCGCTGCATCTGCCGACATCCGGGTTCGGTGGCCCGACGGCGAGCTCGGCGCGTGGGTCCGCGTCGATGCCTCGACATTTGCGATCATCGAGCGCGGTGCCACCCAGGCACGCCGCTGGCTCCCCGGAGGTTCCTGATCCATGGCATCGGCCCGACTTGCGGCCATCGACCTGCCACGCCTGGCGCGCCCGGAGACGGCACCGGCCCTGCCGGACCAGATCTATCCGGCCCGGCTCGAGCGTCTTCGTGAGCGAGCCGCCTCCCGGCGCTACGACCAGGTGGTGGTGTACGCCGATCGGGAGCATGGTGCCAACCTGTCCTGGCTGACCGGTTTCGACCCGCGCTTCGAGGAGGCAATCCTGGTCGTCGGTGCCACGGGACGGCCCATGCTGCTCGCCGGCAACGAGTGCATCGGGCTCGCACGAATCGCACCACTGGCCGTGGATGCGATCCTGTTCCAGGATCTCAGCCTGCCGAGCCAGCCGCGGGATCGCTCCAGCCCCCTTCAGCATCTTCTCGCCGACGCGGGCGTCCAGGCGGGAGGTCGAATCGGCATCGCCGGGTGGAAGGCCCCGAGCGACCGATCTGCCATCGAATGTCCGGCCTACCTGGTGGACGACCTTCGCGCGATGGTGGGCCCGCACGGCAGCGTCGAGAACGCGACCGACCTGTTCATCGCTCCTGCCGACGGTCTCCGGGTGATCAACGAACCGGAGCAGATCGCAGCCTTCGAACATGCGTCGTGCGAGACCTCGACCGGCGTGCGCAACCTCCTGTTCGGCCTTCAGCCCGGCATGCGGGAACGTGAAGCCGTCCAGCTCCTCGAATGGAGCGGCGCTCCCCTGTCGTGCCACCTCATGCTGACCGCCGGACCGCGAGCCCGATTCGGACTCCTGAGCCCGGGTGATCGTCCGATCGAACGAGGCGACCCGCTGACGGTCGCCTTCGGGATCTGGGGTGCGCTCAATTGCCGGGCGGGCTTCGTGGTCGAGGGCCCGGCCGAGCTGCCGGCCGGGATCGCCGACTACGTCGAGCGGCTGGTGGCGCCCTACTTCGACGCCATCGCCGAGTGGTACGGCGCCCTGCATGTCGGACAGGCAGGTGGTGCACTCCAGGAGATCATCGATCGCCGTCTGGGCGATCCGTTCTTCGGGATCTTCCTCAACGCCGGTCATCAGCTCCATCTGGATGAGTGGGTCAACTCGCCCATCAGCCGGGACAGCCGGCTCGAACTGGCGTCCGGGATGGTCCTCCAGGCAGACGTCATTCCCGCCACGGGCGGGCCGTACTTCACGACGAATATCGAGGATGGCCTGGCGCTGGCCGACCAGGACCTCCGTACGACGCTGGCTCGTGACTACCCCGAGATGTGGCAACGGGTCTCGCGAAGACGCGCCTTCATGCGCGAGGCGCTCGGGATCGAGCTGCACCCGGATGTCCTGCCGCTGTCCAACATCCCCGGATTTCTGCCGCCGTACCTGCTCCGCCCGGACCTCGCCATGACCCTCGCCCAATGACGCCCGGATCGCCAGCGGGCGCGGCGCCGCCGGCACTTTCGCCGGCGGGTGCGGCGCCGTCGGAGCCGTCCGCAGCCCGCGTGGTCACGATCGCGTCCGGTTCGATCAGGGCCGAACTCCTTCCCGGGATCGGCGCGCGTCTGCACCGCCTGACCGTCTTCGGCCACGAACTGCTCCGGACGCCGGACGATCCCCAGGAACACCTGCACGATCCGTTCCGCTGGGGCGGCTACGTCATGGCACCCTGGTGCAACCGGATCGATCCCGTTCCCACGGACGTCGGCGGCGTCGTGGTCGACGTTCCGGCCAACTCCTCCGACGGCACGGCACTCCACGGGCAGGTCTACATGGCCGCATGGGAGGAGCTTGGCGAGGGAACTTTCTGGGTGCGCGGCGGCGGTGCCGGCTGGCCGTGGCCGTATGAGACGACCCTTCGCGTGACCACCGTCGACACCCCCGCAGACGCCGCCATCATCACCTTCGAACAGGTCCTCACCAACCTCGGCGATCGGTCGATGCCGGGGGGCGTGGGCTTCCACCCATGGTTCAGGGGGCCGTTGGAGGTGCGCATCGCGGCAGCCCGCGTCCTGCCCTCGAACCTTGCGGCCGGCGAGCCGATCGTCCCCGTCGCGGGCGACTTCGACCTGCGAGTGAGGCGCGCGATGCCGGTTGACCTCGACGCCACGTGGCTCGATCCCGCCGATCCGCCCGTGGCGCTGTGGTGGCCGGATCCTGGGGTCCGGGCGAGGCTGGAGGTGGCGTCGGATGCAGGCCTGTGCATCGTCGCCGCGAGCCCCGCGGGCGCCGACGCGGTCGCCGTGGAACCGGAGACCCACGCTCCGCAGGGCCTTCGTCGGCTCCTGACCGGCGCGCCGCACGGCCTCGCCTGGCTGGCGCCGGGGGGATCGATCCACCTGACCACGCGGATGATCTTCGAGCGAGGGGCCTGACCGTCCCGGGACGGTTGCCTCCGGTCAGACGCGACCGACGAGCTCCGCACCCATGAGGTCCACCATTTCGAGATCCCGGGGCAGGAAGTCCTGGAGCATGATCCGCTCGACGCCCGCGTCGGCGAACCGGCGGACCGAAGCGCGGGCCTCGTCGGGCGTCCCGATGATCCAGCGTTGTCGTCGAGCTTCGTACCAGGCGGAGCTGCCTTCCTCGGCCACGCCGAGCGCCTCGAGCAACGCCGTTCGCCGACGCTCGACATCGGCGCCATCCGTACCCAGCATCACGCCGACCATGGCCGAATGCGTCAAGGTCCCAGGGTCGCGCCCGACGGCGCGGCAGGCATCGTCCAGCCGGGCGTATTGCTCGCGTGCCCGATCAGGCGACGACGAAGTGAGGTTGAATTCGTCGGCATACCGCGCGGCGAGCCGGAAGGCGCGCGGCGAACCTTCGCCGCCGATGATGATCCGTGGTCGCACGGCACCGTTGGCGGAGCGAGGCCGATCCGGTGTCGCCGTCGGCCTGGGCCTCAGGAACCCGCCCTCGACCCGAATCTGGCGGCCTTCGTAGGTCCATCCATCCGGCTCGGTCCAGAGGCCGTGGAGCAGGGCGAGCTGATCCTCCATCAGGTCCGCCCGCGCGGCGATATCCGGGAAGGCCAGGCCGAGTGGACGGTGGTCCTCGGCGTTCCAGCCGGCGCCCACACCGACCTCGATGCGCCCGCCGCTCATCTCGTCAACCGTCGTGACGACCTTCACGAACGAACCGGGATGGCGGAACGTCACCGGGCTCACGAGAACGCCGAGCGTGATCCCGGCAGTCTCGCGGGCGAGTCCGGCCAGAACCGTCCAGGCGTCCGTGGTGGGGCCGTCCGCCGGCCCCGGAAAGCTGGCGTAGTGGTCGCTCCGGAAAAACGCCTCGAACCCGGCGGCGCCGGCTCGGCGGACGATCGCGAGCTGATCCAGGTACGACAGGCCCTGCTGGGCTTCGATCATCAAGGCAAAACGCACGGGTCCCTCCCGAGGTGCTGTTGGCGGTGGGGAATGCTCGCTGTTGACCGAACCTGATCTACCGCGTAGATTGTTCAGTACATGCGAACTATCAATGCGACTCCAACTGTTCAGGACGAGCAAACGACCATCGCGTCGATCGTCGCCGACCTGCACGACATGATCGCCGGTTTCCGCTGCGCGGGGACCGGACGACTGGTCAAGGCCGGGGTCAGCATGACCCACATGCACGTCATGTGGCTCCTGGCGCACCACGGCGACCTGCACATGGGTCACCTGGCCGAGTGGCTGGATGTCTCGATGAGCAACGCGACAGGCATCGTGGATCGCATGGAGGAGCGGGGCCTCGTCGAGCGGGTTCGCGTTCCGGACGATCGTCGGGTGGTGCTCGTTCGCCTGACGCCAGCGGGCGCACAGGCCCTCGAAGCCATCGAAGCCATCAAGCAGGATCGGCTGCGCGGCATTCTCGGACACCTCGACGCGTCGCAGCTCACGGGTGTCGCGGCGGCCCTCGCGGATCTCCGGACGGCCGTCGCAGCCGAAATGGGACCCGATTACGGGTCCGCCCACGACCATCCCCACCAGGGCAACGGAAGAGAGAGGAACTAGCGTCCATGGAATCGTTCCCCGCCGAAACCGGCGCGCGTGAACCATCGCTCGCCGAGGATCCGGCGCTCGGGCTGAGCCGGCGCGCCAAGCTGGAAATCCTGGGAGCGGTCCTGCTGGGCCTGTTCCTCGTCGCCCTCGACCAGACGATCGTGGGCACGGCGCTGCCGAAGATCGTGACCTCGCTCGGCGGAAACGACCTGTACACCTGGGTCGTGACGATCTATCTGCTGACGAGCACGATCACGGTCCCGTTCTACGGCAAGCTCTCGGACATCTACGGGCGGCGTCCGATGCTGATGATCGGCATCTCGCTGTTCCTGGTCGGATCGGCATTGTCCGGCCTGAGCCAGGAAATGTGGCAGCTCATCGCCTTCCGCGGCATCCAGGGTCTCGGCGCGGGTGCGCTGTTCCCCATTGCCCTCGCGGTCATCGGCGACCTCTTCACTCCGGCCGAGCGGGGCAAGTACCAGGGTCTGTTCGGCGCCGTGTTCGGGATCTCCTTCCTGATCGGACCCGGACTCGGCGGATTCCTGACCGACAACGTCGGCTGGCACTGGATCTTCTTCGTCAACATTCCCATCGGGATCATCAGCCTGGCGGTCATCTGGAAACTTCTGCCCACCATCCGGCGCTCCGACGCCTCACGCAACCTCGATTACCTCGGCGCGCTCGTGTTCACCGTCGCGATCGGTTTCCTGCTCGTCGGCCTGACCAACAAGCAGTCCGGCGACTGGGCCGATCTGGTGGTCGGTGGCTTCATCGCCATCGGGCTGGCGCTGAGCGCGGTGTTCGTCCTCGTCGAGGCCCGGGCGAAGGAGCCCATCGTTCCGCTCGACCTCTGGCGCAACCGGACCTACGTGTCGTCGATCCTCTCGACGTTCTTCGTCAGCTTCGGATTCTTCGGCGCGATCATCTTCCTGCCCCGCTGGTTCCAGGTCGTCCGGCACGAGTCCGCGACGAGCTCCGGCTACCTGATCTTCCCGATGCTCATCGGCCTGATCGGCAGCTCGATCGTGGCGGGCGCTCTCGTCTCGCGGACCGGCAAGTACAAGGCGATCGTCATCGCCGGGCTTGCGTCGATGGCCGTCGGGATCACGCTCATGACCCAGCTTCGGGCCGACACGGAATACCCCGTCCTCTTCCTGTGGATGTTCGTGGCGGGCCTCGGGATCGGCCCGACGTTGTCGGTTTTCACGATCATCGTCCAGAACGCCGTGCCGTTCTCGAAGCTCGGCGTCGCCACCAGCAACCTCACCTTCTTCCGCCAGATCGGTGGATCAGTCGGCCTTGCGATCGCCGGTACCCTGTTCGGGCAGTCGCTCAGCGATGAGCTCCCCGCCCAGACGAACACCGTGTTCGCGTCCATGGCGAGCCAGGCCCCCGAGCCGGCCCGGCCGCTCATCGCCCAGTTCCAGGCCAGCTTCAACGGCGCGATCCAGTCCGGTCAGGGGATCGACCTGAACAACCAGACGGGCGTCGGACAGAGCTTTGGCGAGGCCATCCTGCAGCAGGTGCCGGCTGCCTTCCAGGGCGTGATCCAGGCCTTCGTGCCCCAGTTCGACCAGGCCTTCAACAACGCGATGAGCCTGGCCATCGCCCATACCTTCTGGCTCGGCGTCGGAGCGACCGTTCTCGGTTTCATCGCCGCCCTGTTCATGCGCGAACTGCCGCTTCGCCGGACGCTCAGTCCCGAGATTTCGGAGGCCGGAGCCTCGGTCGGAATGGCCTGACCGACCCGGAACCAGCAGCTCCACGGCCCCTTCGCGCGACGCGCGGCCGGGCCGTTCACCTGCCTGCGGTACGCTGGCACGCGTGACCGCCCACCACCCCTCCCCGCTTGCCTCGCATCCCGCCGGACTGACGGCACCAGGAGCTGCCGCTGCTCCATGGGTCGTGCTGTGCGCGACATCGGAGCTCCCCGCCGGCGCGATGCGACGGGTCACGGTCGGCGACATTGACCTCCTCGTTGCGCACACCACGAACGGCATCGTCGTGGTTGACGACCGCTGTCCGCACATGGCGGCACCGCTGAGCCTTGGCGAACTGGACGGATGCGTCGTGGCCTGCCCGCTCCACGAGGGCCGGTTCGACCTGTGCACCGGGGACCCGGTCCAGATGCCGACGACGGGTGGACTCGATCCCGACGGGCGGTACCACCCGGTCTGGACGCCCGGTGGTCGTGAGCCCAAGGTGGACGTGCCGGGGCGCAAGGCCGAGGCCCGGCGTCTGACCCGGGTCCGCCGCTTTCGCTACTACCCGATCCGGATCGTGGACGGAATGATCGAGGGCGCGGTGCCGTTCGCCCGATAGGGCGCGGTGCCGTTCGCCCGATAGGGCGCGGTGCCGTTCGCCCGATAGGGCGC
>JAZJZX010000011.1:0-21190 GCA_040389445.1 Chloroflexota bacterium | reverse complement strand
GGCCGGCCGTCGCGAACCAGTCGGGGCCGGCCGTCGCGGGCAGGCCATTTGTGGGCCGTTGCGGGCCGGCCGTCGCGGGCAGGCCGGAGTCATCAGGACCCGGATCAGTCCGGCTGACCCTCGTGCCGGCGGCGCGAGGCACGCTTCACGATCTCGACGACCTCGGCGGAATCGTCGGTGACGGTGATCAGATCGACATCCTCGGGCGCGATCATGCCCTCGGCCACCAGCCGCGTCCTGAGCCAGTCGATGAGTCCGGCATAGAACTCCGTCCCGACGAGGATCAGCGGGAAATGTCGGATCTTGCCGGTCTGGATGAGGGTGAGCGCCTCGAACAGTTCATCCATTGTGCCGAATCCACCGGGCAGGATCACGAAACCATCCGCGTATTTGACGAACATCGTCTTGCGCGCGAAGAAGTAGCGGAACTCCACCCCGAGGTCCACGTAGGGGTTGATGTACTGCTCGTGGGGCAACTCGATGTTGCAGCCGACCGACATCCCGCCGCCTTCCTGGCAGCCGCGGTTGGCGGCCTCCATGACCCCGGGACCGCCACCCGTGATGATCGCGTAGCCCTCCTGGGCCAGGCGGCGCCCGATTTCTCGAGCCGTGGCGTAGATCGAGGATTCCGGGTCGACGCGGGCGGACCCGAAGACCGTGATCGCCGGACCGACGGTCGCGAGCGCGTCGAACCCCTCGACGAACTCCGCCAGGATTCGGAGGGCTCGCCACGGGTCGGTATTGAGAAAAGCCGGGCGAGCCGACGGCTCGAGGAGCTTTCGATCCTCGGTCATCGTGGGATCGTCGGCCATCATCCGGGCCGCGGCACGGGGACCGATCGTCAGGCGTCCGCTGCGACGTTGTTCGCTGATGGGTTCTCCGGGCTGGTCGCTGGGCACGCTGAAACCTCCGCTCTGCCACTCGACTTGGGCAAGGATGGCATCCTACGCCCATGCGAGATCAGCCCTCGAACCCCGAGTCATCCGAGAACCCGCACCCTGAGCCCCAGCCACCCCGGTCGCCGCTGCGACTGGTGCTGGCGATCGCGGTCGGCCTCACCGGTCTGGTGTGGATGCTGCAGGGACTCGGGATCCTGACGGCCGGGCGCAGTTTCATGATCGGCGACCCAGGCTGGGCGGCCATCGGCGCCGTGTTCATCGTCCTGGGGGTCGTCCTGGGGGTCCGGGCTCGACGACCGCCCCGCTGATCGCAGCCGCTTGACCGGCTCGCACCATCAAGCGTTGCCCAGCAGCGCCTTCCACGACGCCTCGGCTCTCCCCGCCGCGCAGTGGTTGCCGATCCGGACGAGCGGAAGCCGGAGCAGCTTCTGGTCCGCCAGGAGCCGATCAGCCAGCTCCGCCTCGCTCATCCGCAGGTACCCGAGGCCGGCATCGGCCCACGAACGGCCCGCCCTGTCCGCGATCTCCGTTGCTCCCAGTCGCTCCACGAACCGGCGGAGCTCGCCGGCCGCCATCGGCTTTCGCCGCAGATCGATGAACTGGATGTCGATGCGGCGCTCCAGGAAGAACCGCAGCGCCGCGCGCGTGTCCTGGTGATCCTCGCGGCCGAAGACCTGGACGACGAGCGGCGGCGGGCCCGGCCGGACGCCTCGACTCATGGCCCGACGGGATCGGCCGACGGGTCTGCGGCGGTCGCCGGACCGGCGGGCGCCAGACCGGCGGGCGCCAGTGCGGCAGGCGCCGGACCGGCGGGCGCCAGACCGGCGGGCGCCAGTGCGGCAGGCGCCGGACCGGCGGGCGCCAGACCGGCCGTCAACGGCTCCAGCACCACCACCGGGATGCGGTGCGGTGATTCCGCCCGATACAGTCGATAGCCCGGATAGGCATCGGCGGCGCGCTCGAAGATCGTCTCGTACTCGTCGTCGAACGCCTCGCGTGCGTGCGCCGCGAAACGCCGCCCGCGAAGCTGGACGCCTGCGTTCGGATTCGCGACGAGGTTCCGGTACCAGGCGGGAATCCGGCCGCTTCCGCCGCGCGATCCAATCACCGCCCATGAGCCGACGGGCTCGGCAACGGGAAAGGCGAACAGCGCCACGGTGCGGGCACGACCCGAACGGCGACCCGTGCTCGTCAGCAGCAGCATCTCGCAGCCCAGGGCCCGCCCGAGGATTCCCCGCCCGCCGCCGCGGCGGTACAGGAAGGGATGCAGCAGCCGGTCCAGCCGCGACACGGAGAAGCGGCCAATGAGTCGGTAGGCGAGCGTCGGCAGCGGCATGGGGCGAAGGGTACCGGGTCGGCTACCATCAGCGGCACAGGAGGTGCGCGGTGTCGGTCTGGTTCACGGTCCAGCTTGACGATCAACCCGGCTCGCTCGCACGCGTCGCCGGGGCGCTCGGCGAACGCTCGGTCAACATCACGGGAATCGTCGGCGTGGCCGAGGACACCGACGGAGCACTGATGCTCACGACCTCGAATCCGGTGGCGACGCGCCTCGCCTTCGAGGCGCTTGGTCTGGCGTTCGAGGAGCACGATGCCACCGGAGGCGTCGACCCCCACGACATGAGCGTCTCCGACCTGCGCGCCCGCTGACGCTCGAGCATCCACAGCCCATGGCACGCCGAACCACCGTCCCAGCCACCGTCGCGGCGCGCGCGGTCGTCGACGACCCGATCACCGTCATCCCTGCCCTCGTCGAACGGCTCGGTGCGGCCGGAGGGGTCCTGCGGAACCTGTCGACGGTGCGTCGGCTCGGTTCGGACGCCGGCGTCGGGTCGGCGGAGGACGCCACCCTGGGCGACGCCGCAGCAGCCGGCGCCAGTTTGGGCGACGCCGCCGCGGGCGACGCCACTGCAGGCAACGCCACCGCAGCCGACGGGATCCCGGTTCTCGGCGCGGCCGTGGAGATCGAGATCGAGGTCGAGGGCATGGACGAGGAGCGCCTCGTTCGAACCCTGCATGCCACCCCCGGGGTGCGCGCCCACCGACTGACCCGGTCGCTCGACCGGATCTTCGGGAAGCGGGTCATCGTGATCGGCGGAGGCGCCCAGGTCGCGCAGGTAGCCCTCGGTGCCGTGAGCGAGGCGGATCGACACAACCTGCGCGGGGAGCGGATTTCCGTCGATACGATCGCCCTGGTCGGCGAGAAGGAGATCGCTGCGGCCGTGCGAGCCGTGGCCGACCTGCCCCGTGCCCGCCTGCTCGTCCTGGCCGGCTCGATCATGGGTGGGGACATCGCAGTCGCGGCGCGAGAACTGCAGGAGCAGGGCATTCCCATCATCTGCCTCAACATGGTCGGCTCGATCACCGAGATCGCGGACCTGGTCGTCAGTGATCCGGTCCAGGCCGGAACCATGGCCGTCATGGCGATCGCGGACACGGCCACCTTCGACCTCGCCCGCCAGCGTGGTCGCCGGTACTGAGGGGCCGGGGCGACATCGATGCGTATCGCAACCTGGAACGTCAACTCGCTCAAGGCGCGGATGGATGCCGTCCAGAACTGGCTTGAAAGGACGCAGCCCGACGTCGTCCTGCTCCAGGAAACGAAGCTGTCCGATGCCGACGCCCCGGTGATGCCGTTCCGGATGCTCGGCTACGACCTGGTCCATCACGGTGAGGGGCGATGGAACGGTGTGGCCATCGCAACCCGCGTCGGGGCCGAGGATGTCGTCACGAACTTCGGCGACGGCCCGGTCAGGGACAGCTCGTCCGGCGCGACGCTGGCAGTCTCCGAAGACGACTTCGATCCGCTCCACGAGGCCCGGATGGTGTCGGCGGTCTGTGGCGGGATCCGGGTGGCATCGCTGTACGCCCCCAACGGGCGGGTCGTCGGCTCCTCGTTCTATGACGGCAAGCTCCGCTGGTTCGATCGACTCTCCCGCTGGCTGGCAGAGGCGCGCAGCCCTGATGAGGCGCTCATCCTGGGTGGGGACTACAACGTGACGCCCTCGGACGACGATGTCTGGGACCCCATTGCCGCTCATGGCGGAACGCACGTCTCGGAGGCGGAGCGGGACGCCCTCGCGCGGCTGCGTGCCTGGGGCCTCGAGGATGCCTACCGCCGCGTTCAGCCGACACTGGGTCGCTTCTCCTGGTGGGACTATCGGGCCGGCATGTTTCACCGCAATGAGGGCATGCGGATCGACCTGTTGTACGCCACCGCCTCGGTTGCCGCGCGGGTCGTGTGGGCGGAAGTGGACCGGGAGGCCCGAAAGGGCCCGCCGACCCCCTCCGATCACGCCCCGGTCGTGGTCGACCTCGACGAACCGGGCCACCCCTTCGATCCCGGCTGGACCGGTGCCATCGAGCGCATCGCCGCACGGACGAAACCGCGGACCCGCGCCGGCTGAGAACCGGCGCCCCGGCGGCGCGGCGGGGCACGGGCCGCCGCCGCCCCGGTGGCTGAGTCGTTTGGAAGCGCATTTCCGTCACGACCGTGCTTGGCACGCAGCTCATATCGTCGATTTCGGGTGCGTGACGAGCGTGCTCATGCGAAAAGTGCTCTCTGAACGGACTCAGGATGGCGGCTTGACTGCGGAAGGGGTGGCGGGGCCGCGGCGGCCCCGGGCAGCGGCAGGGCAGGGCGGAGCGGTCGCGGCGGCTCAGTGCGGCGGCCGTACGCGGCGGCGGAGGAGCGGTCGCGGCGGCTCAGTGCGGCGGCCGGGCGCCGGACTACGTGTGGTGAATCTGCTCCAGGTCGGAGATCAGGATCGTCGCGCCGCCGTGGCGGACAGTCCTTGCTCGCCAATCCTCGAGGCGCTCGCGCAGGCTGACCGGGGGATCGACGTCCCGAGCGTGCGAGCTGCGCTCAAACGATGCAATGACGTCGGCCAGCTGACCGTCCTCCACTGCCAGCACGAACGTCACGTTGGATTCCTCGAGGAACCCGCCTACCGACGGGATCCGCGTGAACCGGTGCCCGTGCGAACGCAGATCGTCGCTCACGGCGACGGCATCGAGGTCCTGAACGAACGCGATCAGCAGCTTCATCGTTGGTGAGTGTACCGGTACCAGGAACCGGGGCGCCCGCGAGCGGGCCGGTCAATCGAGTGCGACACGCTCGTGCCAGACCGGGACGTGGACCTCGAAGCCGAGCGCCTCGACCTTCGGCGCCAGCGCCTGCTGGGCTTCCGGATCGCCGTGGACGAGGAAGATGCGCCGCGGAAACCCCGCGTCTCCGGCGCGCAGGCCCTCGCCAAATCGGCCGAGCCAGGCCAAAAGCGCCGGCTCGTCCGCATGTGCGGAGAAGCCGCTGATCGATCGGATCCGACAGCGCACCTGGCGGACCTGCCCGTCCAGCTTGACGGTCCGGGCGCCGGCCTGGAGGTGGCTGCCGAGCGTGCGGCTGCCCTGGTAGCCGACGAACAGGATGGTCGCCAGCGGGTCGTCGATCAGCTCGCGCAGGTGGCCCACCACCCGCCCTCCGGTCAACATCCCGTTCGAGGCCACGATCATGTACGGGCGAGCGGCCTTCGCGATCGCCTTCGAATCATCGAGCTTGTTGGTGACGGTCTGATTCGGGTAGTCGAGGGGCGTATCGCCGGACCTGAACAGCGCCGCGGTCTCGTCATCGTAGACCTCGATGTGACGCCGATACACGTCCGAGGCCTTCGATGCCATCGGTGAGTCGAGGTACAGCGGAAGGAGCGGAATCTCGCCGGCATCGAGCAGGCGGTCGAGCTCCCAGACGATCTCCTGCGTTCGTCCGATCGCGAACGACGGGATCAGCAGGACGCCCTCACTTCGATCCACCTCGCGAACCGCTTCGGCGAGGATCTTGACGGCCTCGGCCGAGGGCTCGTGCTCGCGGCCACCGTAGGTGGACTCGATGCAGACGTAGTCCGCACGGGTGAGGACGGTCGGATCCTTCAGGATCGGCGCGCCCGGCCGCCCGAGATCGCCGGAGAACACCATCGTTCGCTCAGGTCCGCCGTCGGTCTCCTGGACGCGGAGCCGGATGATCGCGGATCCGAGGATGTGGCCGGCATCGAGGAACGTGGCGTGGATCCCCGGCGCCACTTCGATCTCCTGATCGTAGGCAAGCGTCCTCAACAGGGGGAGCACCGCAGCGGCTTCTCGCTCGGTATAGATCGGCGCGTCCAGATCGATGAGCAGATCCGGATTGCCTGCCAGCAGGTCTGCCTCCGTTGCGGAGACGGCCGATGCATTCCCGTTGGCCGGCTCGATGGCGGTTTCTACGTGCTCCCCGGTCTTGACCGACCCGGTCGCGAACCGGAGTGGCGGGTGCGGGGCCGGCGGCAAGGCATCCAGACCCTTGCCGTCGGGTTCGCCGCCCGCGGTGCCGTCTTCCTCCCGGGCCAGATCCAGCGCCTCCACGTACTGGCGCGCGGCAGCCTGATCTTCCTTGATCGCCGCGTCCGGGTGGCGCGCCTCCCAGCGCGACCCGCGCTTGGCGAATTCCTCCTGAAGGCGCCCGCTGTCGAGGAGCACGAGCTCGACGAGCTCGGCGGTCGCGGCCGTCAGGTGGATCGGCCCGGCGAAGCCCATCTTGACCGCGAGAGGAAGCAGACCGCAATGGTCCAGGTGGGCATGGGTGATGAGAATGGCGTCGAGCTTCCCCGCATCGAAACCGAGCGGGATCCGGTTGCGAACCGTTTCGGTCGGCGAGCCCTGGAACATCCCGCAGTCGATCAGGACGCTCGCGCGCTCCGTCGTCAGGTGGAACCGCGAGCCCGTTACGGTCGCCGCTCCGCCGAGGAAGTGGAGGTGCATGCGGCGGAGTGTGCCAGTCACCGGCGGAAACCGCTGGCGGGCAGGCCCCGCTACCATCCGCGGATGCCTGATTCAAGTCTGGGCAACGAGGTCGCCCCTGGGCCGGTCACCCGACGGCCGATCCTGCCCCGCGTACCGGGCCTGCTCCTCGGCCTCGTCGTGTTCGGGTTCGGTATCGCGCTCATGGCGCGCGCCGGCATCGGTCTCGGGCCATGGGAGGCGTTCCATCAGGGCATCCAGTTCCGCACCGGCATCCCGATGGGCACCATTTCGATCCTGCTCGGTATTCCGATCCTGGCGCTGTGGTGGCCACTCGGCGAACGCCCCGGGATCGGGACGCTGATCAACGTGCTCCTGATCGGCACGGCCACGAATGTCGGCAATACATTCGTGCCCGCCCAGACGGTGCCGCTGCTGCAATTGCTTCAGATGCTGGCCGGCGTCCTCGTGATCGGGCTTGGATCCGGGCTCTATCTGGCGGCCGACCTCGGTCCCGGGCCACGCGACGGTCTGATGGTGGGCGTCCACCATCGATTTGGGTGGTCCATTCGGCGCTCGCGGACGGCCATCGAGATCAGCGTCCTCGTGATCGGCTGGGCGCTCGGCGGAACGATCGGGCTCGGCACGGTGGTCTTTGCCTTCGGGATCGGACCGGTCGTCCAGGTGATGCTCGGCATCTTTGACCGGGAGGGTCGGGTCGCGCGGCGTCGCGAAGTGCGTGTCCTCGACGGAACGCCCGGGACGCTGGGCGAGTAGCGAGATCCCGCCATGCCGGCTCGGCATGGCCCGACGGCGGCCCAGGTGCGCGGGGTCCATACCCCCCATCGCTCCGCTTACGATGCAGCCGTGCAGTTCACGTCGGATCCGGCGTTCGGGCGCCTCGAGGACGCGTACCGGGCCTATCTCGAGGCCTGGGGCGCGTGGATGGTCGGGCATCACCGGGGAGCCATCGGCGCCGTCGCGGACCGCCTGGCAAGAACCCTCGTGGAGGCGCGGGCGACGGTGGGGCGGCTGCTGGCAGGCGGGACCTGGGACGCGCTGAGCGTCGCGGACGCAGCGGCTCTTCACACCCTGCGAGCTTGCCTTCCGGATCTCGACGCCTGGGCGGCGCCGCTCGACGGACGCAGGTTCGCCGACGAGCCGCTTCGCGCCGACGAGCCGCTTCGCGCCGACGAGCCGCTTCGCGCCGACGCCCGGATGGACCAGCTGGAGGCAGGCGCGAGACTGCGACGCACCACGTTCGACGCATGGGGGGCCGCCATGGCGGCGCTCGAGGTGCAGGGTCAGCACCTGGATCGGTTGACGGTGATGGCAGGACTCGCTCGTGAGGACGATGAGGCGAAGCGCAAGGCGCTCTTCCTGTCCATGGAACCCGCCTGGCGAACCCTCAACGGCGACGACGGGCCGTCGAGCCCCTACCGAGTCCTTCTCGCCACGTCCGCGGCCCGCTGGGCCCACGAGGGTTCCCCCATCGACGCGAATGCGGTCGCGCTCGGCATGGCGCCTGACTCGGTCGAGCCGACGCTGCGCCGGGTGCTCGCCGCGTTCAGGGCCGTTGCCTTGGGCGGTGATGTCGTGGAGCCGTGGAATTACCGGCACGCCGTCGGCGGGCTGGCGCGGCGAGTGGACCGTCTCATCCCGCTCGCCCGGCTCCGGGAGATCAACGACGCGCACCTCCGAGCGATCGGGGCCGATCCGTCGACGCTCCGCATCCAGTACGACATTCATCCTCGGGATGATCGCCCGATCATCCCGACCGCCTTCACCGTCACCGAGGACATCGCGACACGCGCTGCCGACGGGATCTGGACCGCGGCCAGGCCGTGGGTCTTCGCGACGTATGCGGAGGGCGGGATCGGCAACCTCGAGGAGCTGCTTCACGAGAGTGGCCATGCGCTCCACTACGCCGCGATCCGGACGCGACCGGCGGAATGCAGCTGGCCGCCCGAACAGACCGCTTTTGTCGAGGCCGTGGCCGATGTGGTCGGCTGGTCCGCCCACGAGCCGTCATTTCTCCGGGAGCATCTCGGGGTCGAGGTGACGACCCGGGAATCGGTGGTCGCCCGCTTCGGCGGCGTGGTGCTCGACGCGGCCTGGACCCTCTTCGAGATCGAGCTCCACCGGCATCCCGATCGTTCGCCCAACGCGGTCTGGGCCGAGATCGCCGAACGAGACCTCGGCATCCGCGGACATCCGGAGTGGTCCTGGTGGGCCGGTCGAGGCCAGCTGATCGACGGCCCGGGCTATCTCGCGAACTACGCCCTCGGCGCGGTCATGGTCGCGGCGGTGCGATCCCGGATCCGGTCGGTTCGGGCTGACTGGTCCACGGGAGATCCCGGCTGGTACGGCTACGTCTCCGACGCGCTGCTGCGATTCGGCGGGGGGCGGTCGCCTCGCAACCTGCTGGTGGCGTTCCTCGGCGGACCGCTCACGGCCGAGGCCCTCCTCGCGGAGGTCGAGGCTGCCGGCTGAGGGTCAGGCGTCGCGTCGGCGGGCCAGCAGGACCGCGGCGAGGAGCACGCCGCCCACGATTGCGACCACGAGGACCGGGCCGGCCAGGCCGCCGAGGTCCAGCCCGCCCCCGGTCGGGGAAGTGCTCCCGCCGGCAGGCTGTCGGACGTCGGCCGGCCGGATCGCGGCGAGATCGATCGCATCCGCGGGTGTGGTTGCGGAGCAGGCGCTGTCGACCAGGGTCCCGTCCGAGATGCCCACCGCGAAGAGGTAGCGCATGCCGATCGCGTAGGTGCGGTCCACGGAAGTCGAGGCGTTGCCCTCGGGGCCACCACGCACGACGACCTCGATCGGCTGGTCCGGGCCCTTCCAGACCTCCTCGACCCTGACCGTGGCCCAGCGGGCCCCGTTCGCGATGCTGGTCACGGTGCCGACGAAGGCCGCGTCGGCAGTGTTCCAGGCGACGCCACCGCCCGGCTGGACCGCACACGACGCGGAGGCGCCTGGCGGCGCCCAGAAGGCTCCGAGCGCGAGGAGCGTCGCGGCCACGAGGCGGAACCCAGGGGTCGATCGGGAGCGGTTCATCGCGGTTTCCTCCGGATCACGCTTCGCGCCGTCGCGCCACGAGCAGGGCCAGGACGAACGCCCCGCCGCCGACGATGCCCGCGGTCGCGATCGGCATCGCGAGATCGCCGAGGAACGCGAAGGGGTTCGGCCCGCTCGAGGCGGCGTTCGCCGGCAGCGGCTGCCCGACATTGGCGGGCCGCAGCCTGGCCAGATCGTCGCTCCACGGTGTGGTGCTGGAACACACGCTGTCGACGACGACGGCCTGGCGGAGATCATCGAACTGGACGGGCACGAAGAGGTAGGTCGTCCCCAGCTCGAACATTCGATCATCCTCGCCGGGGTTCGTCGGGTCGGCCCCACCGTTCACCGTGAGCGGCGTGGGAACATCGCCGCGCCAGACCTCGCTGACCTCCACGACGGCCGATCGGCCGCCGTTGGCGATGTCCGTGACGCGCCCGACAAAGACGAGATCGGAAAAGACCGCCTTCTCCAGGGGTGGGGGTGGCGCGCAGTCGGCGATCGCCGTCGTGTCGGCCAGTGCGAGCGCCGGCGACAGCAGGGCCGTCGCAAGCAGCGCGGCCGATGTCAGAAGCCGGCCCAGGCCCGGGAGGTTGCGCATGCCCACCCGACGCCCGGGCGGTCGGTGTTGTTCCGTGCTCAGCCGAACGGCAGCGCGATGAGCGCATCGACCGCGACGGCCACGAACAGCAGCGTCAGGTAGCTGATGGAATATCGATAGAGCCGGATCGCCTGCGCCGTCGATGCCTCCGGGGCGGACCCCTGTCGCCACAGGACGAACGCTCGCCAGAGGAAGATGGCGCCGAGGATCACGGCGGCGGAGAAGTACACGGCGCCCATCTGCCCGACGACGGCAAAGACCAGCGAGATGGCGACGAGCAGCATCGTGTACAGCACGATCTGCCGGCTCGTCTCGGCGATGCCCCTGACCACGGGGAGCATCGGGACGCCGGCCGCGGCATAGTCCCCGCGGATGCGCAGGGCGAGCGCCCAGAAATGTGGCGGCGTCCAGTAGAAGACGAGGAGGAACAGCATCACGGCCGGGAGGCCGACATTTCCGGTCACGGCGGCCCACCCGATGACCGGGGGAAGGGCGCCGGCGGCTCCCCCGATGACGATGTTCTGGGGCGTGCTTCGCTTCAACATGATCGTGTAGACGAAGACATAGAACGCGATCGCCAGCAGGGTGAGGAACGCGGCCAGCAGGTTCACGAACCAGGCCATGAGCGCGACCGAGACGACCGCGAGGACGATCCCGAACTCCATCGCGCGTTCCGGGGCGATGTCGTGGGCCGGCAGGGGCCGGCGCCGGGTTCGGACCATGCGCGCGTCGATATCACGATCCAGGTACTGGTTGATGGCGTTGGCCGCGCCCGCCGCGAGGGTTCCACAGACCAGCGTCCAGAAGGTCAGGCGCAACCAGTCGAGCGGCTGGATGCCCGGCACGTCGCGTGTGGCGAGGACCATCGCGGGAAGGGTCGTGACGAGGAGGAGCTCGATGATCCGGGGCTTCGTCAGGGCCACGTAGGCGCCGATGGTGTCCCGCACGGAGGGTTTCGAGGGTGCCTCGGAACCAGTCTCCCCGATCTGCTCGCCGCCGATCCCATCCGGGGATCCGGGGTCACCGGCAGCGACCGCCGGTCCGGGTTCAAGTCGGGCGCCATAGTAGGACGTGGCGGCGAGGGCGACGGCCCCGCCCCAGATCAGGGTGCCGATCGCGACGTGCAATGTCTGGGACCAGCCGGACAGGAGCGTCAGGACCTGGAGTCCGCCGATGACCACCTGGATCAGGTACAGGGCGAGGATCCCGGCGGCCATGGCCGCGAGCCTGGGACGGGCCGGCGAGCGTCGCCGGGCCGCATAGGCCACGCCGATCAGGATCAGGAGCACGAAGCCCGCGACATAGCGGTGCAGCGCGTTGGTCGCATACAGCACGGCGACGTCGCTCGGCGTGCCGGAATCGAAGGGGAAGAGACCGCCCGACATCAGCGGCCAGTCCGTGAAGACGGCACCGGCGCTGCGAGCCGTCACGTTCGATCCGAAGAGCAGCACCGCGAAGGTCGCGGCCGCCGCAAAGACCGCAAGCAGCGTGAACCGCTGGCTGCCGCCACGCCCGCTGATCCGGGCCGGATAGCCCGACCGGACGAGCAGGTAGACGAGGACGCCGACCAGCGCCATGGCGGCTGCCAGATGCGCCGTGACGCTCTCACCGGAATTCCCGAGCCGAACGGTCTCCCTCCCGAGGTAGGCCTGATAGCCGACCAGGCCGACGGCGAAGATGGAGGGCCACAGGAGCGAGCGCCGATCGCGGTGATCGATGAGGGCCAGCACGGCCATGCCGATGATCAGGAACCCGATGACGGCGGCGACGGTCCGATGGATCCATTCGAGCCAGACGTGATAGTCCGCGTCCAGCCCCGGCAGGAACTGGCCCGGAAAGCAGCCCGGCCAGGTCGGGCACGCAATGCCCGAATCGGTGGCCCGGACGATGACCCCGATGGTCACCAGGAGGAACGTGGTGACGACGGTCGCGGCGGCAAGACGCTGGAAACGGGTCACGGGACTCCGAAGACAAGAGGCTGGGCGGGATTGAACCATTCTACGCGCCGAACGGTCCGGGCCGGTTCGCCCGATGAGCACCGCGCAGCCACCCGCCGCCGCCGCCAGGCGCCGATTCGTGAGGCGCTCTACGCTCTCACCCATGCGACCACCCACCCACGCTCCTCGTGTCCTCCTGTTCCTCGGCCTGCTCGCTGCAGCCTGTAGCGGCGGGGCACCCGGTCAGGACGTCGGCAGCGCGCCGACATCGGGCTCCGGCAGCCCGGCCGCCTTGCCCGGTGACTCCGGCCAGACCGGCTGCACCGCGGCGCCGGCGCCGGCGGCCAACCTTCCGGGCTGGACGACGGCAGCCACGGCGCCCACGGTCTTCCCCGCCATCGTGAACAGCGGGCGAAGCCTGACCTGCGGGGAGAACCGGCTGCTCTTCACCTTCCTCGATCTCGACAACCGCCCGGTGGCAGCGCCCGACCGGACCGTCGAGTTGTCGCTGTTCGACCTCGGCCGCGACGGCGCTGCGGCCACGGCGACCACGGAGGGACAGTTCGTCTGGGGGATCGAGAACGAGCGCGGCTTCTACGTCGCACCGGTGACCTTTCCCGAGGCCGGCATCTGGGGCGCGCAGTTCGTGACCGCGGTCAACGGTGGAGCGCCGGAGACCATCCGGATGACCTTTGAAGTCGCCACGAGCTCGCCGGTGATCCGCGTCGGCCAGGCTGCGCCGGCCTCCGACACGCCCACGGTTGCGTCGGTGGGCGGCGACGTGGCACGGGTCAGCACCGATCCCAGCCCGGATCCCGCGTTCTATGCGACCTCCGTCAGGGACGCCCTGGCGGCGCACGACCCATTCGTCCTCATCTTCGCGACGCCGAAATTCTGCATCTCCGCGCAGTGCGGCCCCACCCTTGATCGGGTGAAACCACTCGCGGCGGACTTCCCGTCGGTGACCTTCATCGCCGTCGAGCCGTACCTCCTGACATTCCAGAACGGAACACTGCAACCGGTCCTGGACGCCAGCGGCGACCTCCAGGCGATCCCTGCGGTCTCCGACTGGGGCATCCTGTCGGAGCCGTGGGTCTTCGTGGTTGATCGGGCTGGAACGGTCACGGCGTCGTTCGAGGGCGTCGTTTCAACGGACGAGATCCGCGCGGCCGCCGACGCGGTGAAGTAGGACCGCTCCCGCTCCGCGGCTCCGGAGATCCGGGTCAGCTCGGCGTGGGTGCCGGTGCGTCCTCGAGGCGGATGGCGCTCGCGGCGCCGTTCTCCTCGCGATACGTGACCACGATCGGCGTCCCGGACCCGATGTGCTCTGCGAGGTGACCGGGCGGAAACGCGACGCCGTTCTGGAGCGCCGCGAGAGAGAAGGCGATCGTCCTGCCCCCGGCGATCCGGAGCGTGAAGCCCCGGACGTCGGTCAGTGAGGCCGCCTCCACGGCCACGACCACCCCGGTTGCCGTCAGGGTCCTCGGGCTCAGGGCAACCGTGGCGACGATGGCGGCGAGAGCCAGGGCGGCGAGGAGGATCGGCAGGCGCCGAGGCATCGGCGGGTCAGTGCCCAGCGGTGCCGACGCTGCCGGGAGCGTGGAGCTGCGTTCCAGTCGCGCACAGAGGGCAGGCGCGCTCACCCGGCTCGTAGGTCTCGAGATCCATCGACCACAGGGCCCGCACCGGATAGACCCGGCCCGTCGAGGGCGAGGTCAGGGATGCCTTGCCACCGCTTCGATCCACCAGGACGGCGCACTCGATGATGTCACCGCCCATGGCCTCGACGGCCGGAAGCATGGCCAGGAGCGAGCCGCCGGTCGTCAGGATGTCGTCCACGAGCAGGACCCGCTGGCCGGGTTCAATCCTGAAGCCGCGCCGGAACGCGCGTCGCGTGGTGCCGTCGGCAAGCGTGACCTCCTCCGCGAAGATCGCCGGGACTCCCAGCTGCCGGCCCGTCTCGAAAGCCAGGATCACGCCGCCCGTCGTGGGGCCGGCCACGAGATCCACCGCTGCGGCGCCCGTCGCCTCGCGATGGCAGGCGGCCCAGAACCCGCACAGTTCGCTCGTTGCCGCCGGGTCGGACAGGACGGCGAACTTCTCGAGGTAGGCACTCGAGTGCCGGCCGCTCTTGAGCAGGAAGTGCCCGTTTCGAAGAGCCCCGGATGACCGGAACAGCGCCTCGGTTCGTGTTGCGATCTCCGCCCGCGCGGCAAGATCAACGGCCGGTTTGATCGTCGTCATCCGCCCGAGTGTAGGGCGCGGGTTCGTCGATCACCACCGTCGAGCCGACCGCCGAGGCCGCGGCGGGTGTCCGGACGCGCCGACGAAGGATCGCGAACGCGATGACCGCGAACAGGCCGAGGACGACGAGGATCGGGAGCCAGACGATCGCGAACCAGATGCCCGCGGTCGCGAGACCCTGGAGGATGTCGACGAGGCTGGCCGTCGCCCGGTCCACCTGATCCTTCGGGTCGAATTTCTGCTGCGAGATCACGACCGCGGCCGTCGGCTGGAGGCCGAAGGTGACCGTCAGCGTGGAGTAGGACGCCTGCTCCTGCAGATGCTGCTTCTCCCCGGTCGCCTGCTCGATGTCGCCCCGAACCTTGGTCAGCTCGGCCTGCACGGCGAGGACATCGCTGATCTTGGTCGCCTGGGTCATGATCGCCTGGAGCGCGCGTTCGGTTGCCTTGAGGTTCGTGATGCGCGCGCTGAGATCCACCACCTGCCCGGTGACATCCTCGGTCTGGGTGGACTCCTTGACGATCTTGATCGCGAGACTGCGCATCGCCGCGAGGGCCTCATCCCAGCGATCCGACGGGATCCGGTAGGTGACCGCTGCCGTGACGCCGTCGCCGTCGCCGAATTGCTGCGATCCGCTGATGTAGCCGCCAAGCGCACCGATCGCGGACGCGGCGGCGCCCGATGCCACGCCCACGTCCTTGACCTGGAGGTCCATGGTCCCGGTCTTGATGATCAGGAGGTCGGGCCGCGCGGCGTCAAACACCCGTTCGCGGGTTCCGGTGTCGCCGGAGGTGTCGGTCCCCGGTCCCGCGGGCGCGGCGGTGGCCGCGGGCGGGGCACCCTCATCCGGGACGCCCCCGGCGGGCGCAGCGGCAGAACCGCCGCACGCGGCGACGAGCAGGAGCACCACCAGGAGGGCCACGGTCCGGCCCGAGCCGGTTCGAAGGTTGTCGATCGTCGGCTTCATGCGTTCGGCGCTCCAGTCATCGTGCAGGTGCAGGCCCGCTCCAGGTGCAAGGCCCGCCGCGGCTCCAAGGCCCGCCGCCGGCTCCAGGCCCGCCGCGGCTCCAGGGCCGCCGCCGGCTCCAGGCCCGCCGCCGGGTCCAGGGCCCGCGTTGGGCGGCTGCGCTCCCGACGCCTCTCGGCGAGCGCGAGTTCCCATCCGTCCCGACGAGCCACCGGTTCATGGACGGTATTCAACACCCCTGGACGACGGAGCGGAGGCACGTTTCGGGAGAGCCGTGCCCACGAGCGGACGGTGCGAAGCGTGGCCTCGGGACCGACACGCAGCCTCGAGTTCGGTCACCAGGCGGACCGGGAGCGTCGGGTCGGCGAAGATCGCCGTGCCGACCTGGACCGCCACAGCACCCACGGCGAGGAAATCGAGGACGTCGTCGATGTCGGTGATCCCGCCGATCGCGATGACGGGGATGCCCACGACCTGGCTCACCTCGTACACGATCCGAAGCGCGACCGGCTTGATCGCCGGTCCGGACAATCCCCCGTAGATGTTGCCGAGCAGCGGCTTCGAGCGGGATCCCGCGACGGCGATCCCCGACAGGGTGTTCACGGCACTCAACGCGTCCGCACCCGCTTCCTCGATCGCCCTCGCGATCGGGCGGATGTCGGCCACATTCGGCGAGAGTTTCACCAGGAGCGGCAGGTCCGTGGCCCGCCGGACGGCCGCCGTCACACCCGCGGCGGCATCCGCATCGATCGCGAACTGGAGACCGCCGCGTCCGACGTTCGGGCACGAGATGTTGAGCTCGATTCCGGCGATCCCCGGTATGCCGTCGAGGCGGCGCACGACTTCGACGTAGTCCCCGACCGATTCACCGGCGACGTTGACGATGACCGGAACGCGCCAGCCTTCCCAGGTCGCGGCGTACTTCGCGATGACCGCATCCACGCCGGGGTTCTGCAGGCCGATGGAATTCAGCATGCCGCCCGGCGTTTCCGTCACCCGCGGCGTCGGGTTGCCGATCCGGGCACGGAGCGTGGTCCCCTTGCAGCAGATTCCGCCGAGCCGATCCACCTCGACGACATCCCCGTACTCGACGCCGTAGCCGAAGGTCCCCGACGCGACGAGGATCGGGTTGGGAAGCACCAGCCCACGCCCCAGATCGACCGACAGATCGACCGGCGCGGACGCGTCCAGACCCGCCGCCGCGCCGTTGACCGGCCCGGCCGGGGCCGGGCGCGATGGCGTTCCGGAAGGCCGCATGGACACCGAGGCGCTCGCGGATCGCGGCTTGCGCGCGGTCGGCTCCCGCCGTGTCGACCCCGACGCGGCCGTCCCGGTGACGACGTGGCGCCTGGCCTTCATCGGCCCCAGGTTCCTTCCCAGTCGATCTCGTCCGACGCGAAGACCGGACCCTCGCGACAGACCCGCTGGGGGACGCCCGAGGTCGCCATCACCACGCACCCGAGGCACGCCCCGACGGCACAGCCCATCCCCTGCTCCATCGACACCTGGAGGAAGGCCTTCCGGCGCGCCGCCGGTGAGCCGACGACGTCTCCCTTGCCGCCTCCGCGCCTCCGCCCGAGGTTCGCCACGCCCATCCGGGCGCGTCGCGTCGCGGCGAGTCGCGAGAGTGCCTGCAGCATGGGTTCCGGTCCACATGCAAAGGCCTGGTCCGCCCAGCCCTCGTACTGCGGCACGAGCTCGGTCACGAAGCCGTGATGGCCCAACGAGCCGTCATCGGTGGCCACGACGTACTCGACCTCGTCGGGCAGCAGGGACGTCGGATAGACGTCCCGGGCGCTCGCCGCCCCGAACAGGAGCGTCACCTGGCGGCCCGCCCGGATCGCCTCATCGGCGAGTGACCGCACGCCGGCCATGCCGAGGCCGCCCGCGATCAGGAGCAGATGCCGGCTCCGGGAGTCCACTTCGAACGGTCGGCCGAGGGGACCGAGCATGTCGACGAAGTCGCCCGGTCGGAGGTGGGTGAACCATTCGGTCCCGCGGCCGACGGTCCGGAAATGGATGGTGATCGTTCCGGTGGCCAGGTCCGCGGTGTTGATCGAGAAGGGACGCCGCAGGACGAGCCCGGACAGGTCTCCGGTTCGAACATGGACGAACTGGCCGGCGCGGGACCCGGTCGCGAGCGTCGGCGCGTGATACGTCTGGAGCCATTGGCCGGGCAGGATCTCGCGCGCCTCGAGCAGCTCGGCGCCGACGAGGCGCACGTCAGGCTCGCCGGGTGGCTGCCGATCGAGCGCGGGCCGGCGCCGTCGCCCTGGTCACGCCTCGTCGCCGCCCTCGTCAACGACTTCCGGGAACGCTTCGGCGATCGCATCGGCGAGGTCCCCGAAGACGTCGGTAGGGTCGTAGAACCGCACGATCAGGTCCGGGCTGTCGAGGTCCGTCCAGCCGGCATCGCCCTCGGGAATGACCCGGCCGCGGAAACCGGGCAGGCCGAGCTCCAGATGCTCATCCAGGTCATCCACGATGACGACGGTGCCAACGGTGCTCATGAGGGCGTTGCTGGCGTTCTCGAACTGCTCGATCAGGCCAGCCTCGGCGCGCTGGCTCCGCTCCTGGAAGTCGAGGGCCAGCTCATACAGGGCACTCGACGCACTTCGCTCGTCATTGGCGACGGGGACCTCCGGCTGGGCGGCGGCCCAGCGGTCGGCGGCGCCGGCGTACGGATCGGCACCATCGATGGCCATGATCGGGCCGTCATCCGCACCGTCGGCCACGACGGGACGATCCGCCCAGACGCCGTTGCGGGCGGCGTCGGCGAACGCCGCGAACACGTCGGCGGGGTTGTAGAGCTCCACGAGTTCCCCGCCGGTCTCGATGATCTCGGTCTCCGAGTGCCACTCGCCGGTGGCATCGTCGTAGACCCGGCTCCGACTTCGGAACGTCCCATCCGGTGCGATGGCGAGGTAGTCCGGGTCGTCGTCGATCAGGGTCAGCCCGCCGATGGCGGCAATGCGCTCGGCCTGGCTGCGCAGGAAACGTTCGAGTTGCTCGCCGCTGCGGACGAGGAATTCGGACCGATCGAGGGCGGCGTCCCGAGCCATTTCGGCGAGCAGTTCGTTGCGCTGACCGTCCATCACGTCCTCCTACCCATGGAACTCGAAGTCCGGGCCCATGCGCTCCCGGAGGAACATCGAGTGGTGGCGTTCGAAGATCCACTCCCCGGCGCGGTGGCCGAAGGCGCGGACGCTCTCATCGGCCTCGAGCCGATCGAGCGTCGCGTAGTCGGGCAGGTCGAGCAGGATCACGTTGTCGAAGTCCCAGCCATGGGCGACGTTGTACCAGCCCACGAACTTGATCCCGTACCTGGACTCGTAGTCCTTCAGCTGGCGCGGAAACAGCGTCTTCATGAAGAACTTGAAGAACGGATCGCGGCCGCGGCGGACGGAGAAATAGGTGGCGAGGACGGGCACGGGCTGGCAGGCCTCCCTGGGGTGACGAGGCGCCGATCCCGGCGCCGCTGGCTATTCTCGCACGCCGCCGTCTGCGGTCCGCGCCGAGGGGGCATCGGCCTTGGCCGGTGGGACCGCGTCGGCCGGTGGGACCGCGTCGGCCGGATGCGGGTCCTCATCGCCCGCATGCGCGTGCTCATCGCCCGCATGCGCGTCCTCGAGCTCGCCGACCGTCGCGGTGGCCGAGGCGAGCGGCCGACGCCGACCCGCGGCGCGTCGATCGGCGGCGACGAGCCTGAGGAGGAAAATGACCGTCTGGCCGGCCACGAGGAGGAGGATGAGCACGGCCACGAGGAGCGCCGCACTGAGCCAGGACGGCCATCCCAGGGCCACGCTCAGCGGCGTCAGGACGAGCAGCGCTCCAAGCACCACGATCTGGGACCAGAAGCAGCCCAGCCCGGGCCCCTTCTCCGAATCGAGCGGCGCGCCCTTGTACACGACATCGCGCGTGGACGGGCTTTCTGGTTGGGTCACGGGATGCATGGTACCGACGCGGGCCTCCAGGGGTGCCGGAGCCGGGCTCCGTCGCAGAAACGACCCGTCAAGCCTCGTTGGCCCGTGCCCGATGCCACAGTTGGGCCGCGATCAGGGCGGGCACGAGGGGCTCCGCGAGCGCCCGGACCACGGGATCGGGCACCGCGCCGGCCGCGATCGGAATGGCGAGATCGCCGATTCCCGCGTCCTCCGGACCGACGACCAGGATTCGGCCGCCGCGCTCGCGGATCACCTCGAGGCGGACGGCAAACGACTCCTCCACGATGAAGACGACGCGGTGGCCGTTCCGCTGGAGCTGCCGGCCGATACCGACACAGTTGTTCGTCGGCCCGTACGCCCCCTCCGGAAAGAACACGATCGTCCGTTGATCCGCCACGCGGCCTCCTCCTTGCCGACCCGTCATGTGTGGGCGCGAGTATGGCAATTTGCGTGGCCCCGGTCACGCCCAACCCGCCTGGCGCGCCTCCCGTACCATCGGCCGGATGCCAGATCCCAGCCGCAGCCCGCGCCCGCCCGTCCCGCCCGACTTCCTGGATCGATTTGCGTGGCACCCGGAGCCGGAATTGCTCGGAATCCGGGATCCGGCGGTTGCGCGGGAGGCCCTGCGGGCCGCCGGGGCCGCGACCTGGGAGACGGGGCTCGATTACCTGTACGACCATGCGCTGGCGCGGGCGATGGGCGAGGCGACTGGCTTCGCTGAACTGAGAACACGCTATTTCGGGACTTCCGGGGAACCCGGACCGGCGCCCGCCGAGCCAACGCCGCTGCCCGACCTCCTCCAGGAGTTCCGGGAGCGTATCGCCCCGAACATGGTCAGCGCCTTTCATCCCCGCTCGTTCGGGTACTTCACCCCGCCGCCGCTCATCGCCTCGATCGTGGGCGAGGTCCTGAGCCAGTTCGCCCAGCAGGGGGTGGACATCTTCCATGCCGGTCCGATCGCCGCGACGATGGAGGACGAGGTGGTTCGCTGGCTGTGCGACCTCCTGGGCTACGACCGGGAGGGTTTTGGACTCCTGACCTCGGGCGGCGTGATGGCCAACTTCATCGGCATGGCCCTGGTTCGCGATGCCCACGTGCCGCGCCTGCTCGGCCTGGATCGCGCACCGCGCGGCCGGGCCCTCGAAGGTCTTCGGGTCTACACCGGCGACCAGAGCCACTTCTCCATCGGACGGGCGCTCGACGAGCTCGGCTTCCCGCCTGAAACGCTGGTCACCGTGCCCGCGGACGCGGACTTCCGCCTGCGCGGCGACGCCGTCGCGGCCGCGATTGCCCGGGACCGGGCGGACGGCCTCACTCCCATCGCGATTGCCGGCGTCGCCGGCTCCACGAACACTGGCGCGGTGGATGCGATCGGGGAACTCGCGGACGTGGCCACGCGCGAAGGGCTGTGGCTCCACGTTGACGCGGCCTATGGCGCGGCGGTTCGGCTGTCGGCTCGCGACGCCGATCGAGTCGGCGACCTCGACCGGGCGGACTCGGTGACGGTGGACCCGCACAAGTGGTTCTTCCAGGCCTATGACATCGGCGGGCTGATGGTTCGCCGCGGGGCCCTGCTCGAGGAGGTGTTCGGCGAACGCCGGCCCGAGTACTACCGCGCCGGGCACGGCTCGATGGCGACGACGGCAGGCGCGAGCTCCTCATCCCACCTGCCTGCCACCGCCGCGCCCGGCGCGACCGCCGGGACCCACGCGACCGCCGCGACCGCCGGGACCCACGCGACCGCCGCGACCGCCGGGACCCACGCGACCGCC
>JAZJZX010000010.1:272788-296904 GCA_040389445.1 Chloroflexota bacterium | reverse complement strand
CGTCCCCGACGCCGCGCCCGACCTGCCCCGACCCGACCCAGCCTGGCCTGCCCCGTCCCCGACGCCGCGCCCGACCTGCCCCGACCCGACGCCGCGCCCGACCTGCCCCGACCCGACCCAGCCTGGCCTGCCCCGTCCCCGACGCCGCGCCCGACCTGCCCCGACCCGACCCAGCCTGGCCTGCCCCGACCCGACCCAGCTTGGCCTGCCCCGACCCGACCCAGCTTGGCCTGCCCCGACCCGACCCAGCCTGGCCTGCCTCACCCACGCTCCCGGGGCGGTGCTTCCTGCAACGTGGCGTGATGGCCTGCCGTCGTCGGCGGGAACAGGACCGTGCGTTCTCCGCTCCCGCGCCTACATCCGGAAGACGCCGAACCTGGTCTCCGGGATCGGGGCGTGGACGGCGGCCTCGATGCCCATCGAGAGGACCCGGCGCGTGTCGAGCGGGTCGATCACGCCGTCGTCCCACAGCCGCGCGGTCGCGAAGTACGGATTGCCCTCGCGCTCGTAGGCTTCGAGGATCGGCGCCTCGAAGGCGTCGCGCGCCGCGTCGTCCGGTAGATCGGTGCGGACGGTCGAGAGCACACGCGCGGCCTGTGGGCCGCCCATGACGCTGATCCGCGAATTCGGCCACGACCACAGGAACCGCGGCGAATAGGCGCGGCCGGCCATCCCGTAGTTGCCGGCGCCGAAGCTGCCGCCGATCAGGACCGTGAACTTCGGGACCTCGGCGCTCGCGACGGCCGTGACGAGCTTCGCCCCGTCCTTGGCGATCCCGCCGGCCTCGTACTCCCGGCCGACCATGAATCCCGTGATGTTCTGAAGGAACACGAGCGGGATCCTGCGCTGGCAAGCCAGTTCGATGAAATGGGCGCCCTTGAGCGCCGACTGGCTGAACAGGATCCCGTCGTTGGCGAGGATCGCGACCGGCCAGCCGTCCAGGTGGGCGAAGCCGGTGACGAGCGTCTCGCCATAGAGTGGCTTGAACTCGTGGAACCGCGAGCCATCGACGAGCCGGGCGATGATCTCGCGGACCGGCACGGGACGGCGGGAGTCGGCCGAGATTGCGGCGTAGAAATGGGCGGCCCGCTCCGCGCCCTCCGGGTTTACGGCTGGAGTTTCCGGCTCGCGGCGATCCCAGGGGGTCGCCGGCGCCTTCCGATTGAGATTCGCGACGATCGATCGGCCCAGCGCGAGCGCGTGCTCGTCGTCGAGGGCCTCGTGATCCGCGACGCCCGAGACGCGTGCGTGGACCTCCGCCCCGCCGAGGTCCTCCGCCGAGACCTCCTCGCCGGTCGCGGCCTTCACGAGCGGCGGCCCGCCGAGGAAGATCGTCCCGGTGCCCTTGACGATCACGGTCTCATCGGACATCGCCGGAACGTACGCGCCACCGGCGGTGGACGAGCCCATGACCAGAGCGACCTGCGGAATGCCCTCCGCAGACATCCGGGCCTGGTTGTAGAAGATCCGCCCGAAGTGCTCGCGATCGGGGAACACCTCGGCCTGGAGCGGGAGGAAGGCGCCGCCACTGTCCACGAGGTAGACGCACGGCAGCCGATTCTCCAGCGCGATCTCCTGCGCCCGGAGGTGCTTCTTGACGGTCATCGGGTAGTACGTGCCG
The DNA here is from genome assembly GCA_040389445.1 of Chloroflexota bacterium. Taxonomy (GTDB): domain Bacteria; phylum Chloroflexota; class Limnocylindria; order Limnocylindrales; family CSP1-4; genus UBA5189. Next base: position 295,283 of record JAZJZX010000010.1, on the reverse strand, counting down.
CCCTTGACGGTCGCGTCGTTGGCGACGATGACGCAGAGCGTTCCCTCGATCCGCCCGAGTCCTGTGACGATGCCCGCACTGGGCGCATCGTCGTCGTACATGCCGTTCGCGGCGAGGGCACTCAGCTCGAGGAACGGCGCGCCCGGGTCGAGGATCCGGTCGATCCGCTCGCGGACGGGGATCTTGCCGCGATCGCGGTGCCGGGCGATCGACCGATCGTCGCCACCGGCGCCGCGTCCGGCGACCACGGCCGTTCGCTCGCGGAGTTCCGCGACGAGCCCACGCATCGCCTCGACATTGGCGATCGCCTCGGGGCTCGCGGGATCCAGCCGGCTGCGCAGGACGGGCATGCGCCGAGTGTAGGGCGGCCGCGTGGCCGCCCGTTCCCGTTCAGCGCCCGAGCGCCTCTCGGAGCGCGGACTCGAGGTCCGGGAATCGGAACGTGTAGCCGGATTCGATGAGCCGCTTCGGGACGACACGCCGGGACCCGAGCAGCAAGGTCGCCTCCTCGCGGAGCACGAGTCGGAGGACCCAGCCGGGGATCGGCAGCCAGTTCGGGCGGTGCAGCACCCTCGCGAGCGTGGCGACCAGGTCGGCCTGGCTGCTCGGCTCGGGCGCGGCGGCGATGAGCGGTCCGGAGATCGTCGGGTCGGTGATCGCGAGCCGATACGCCGCGACGAGGTCGTCGATGTGAACCCAGCTGAACCACTGGCGACCGCTCCCGAACCGGCCACCGAGGAAGAGCCGAACCGGCAGGGCGAGCAGCGGCAGCAGGGCGCTCCGACTTGCGAGCACGAACGAGGTCCGGACCATGACCACGCGAAGGCCGAGCGCCTCCGCCTCCAGCGCCGCCGATTCCCAGGCTCGGCCGACGTCGGCAAGGAACCCACGCGCACCGGAGACATCCGTGGCCTCGGTGCCCGCGACGGAGTCGATGTCGGTGTACCCGTCGACGCCCGACGCGCACACGAAGGTGGCGGGTCGTCGCGTCGGGTCGAGCCGGCCGAGCGCCGCGACGAGGTAACGGGTCGGTTCGACGCGGCTCGCGAGGATCTTCCGCCTCCGCCCCGCGGTCCACGGCAGCGGACCGACCGGCATGCCGGTCAGGTTCACGACGGCATCCGCGCCCGCGAGGACATCCGCCACGGCATTCAGCCCCGAGGAGTCACGAGGGTCCCACTGGATCATCCGCGGGCCCGTCTCGTCGCTCGCCCGATGTCGAGCGTTCCGTCGTGTCAGGACGACAACCTCAAACCCGTCGCGGGCGAGCGACGCGGTCAGTTCCTGTCCGATCAGGCCGGTCGCACCAGCGATGATGATTCTGCTCAAGTCCGTGCATCCTTTGTGCTACTGTCGCCTAGCAAGTTATGACGCTGCAACACGCTACTGTCAAGTCGCAGGTTTCCGAGCCCGGCTCGCCCGCGGCGGAGGCCATCCGGCTGCGCCTCGCCGACGCCTGGGGCGCAATGGGCGCGGCCTGGGGCGTGGCGCCCGCGATCGCCCGCGTGCATGCCTACCTGATGACGCGCCAGGACGCCCTCACGGAGCGCGAGGTTCGCGAGGCACTCGGTCTGTCGCATCGCGCGGCCAGCCTGGCGCTCGCCGATGCCGAAGCCTGGGGCCTCGTGGAACGGATCGCCGAGCCGCGACGCGTCGGCCGACGCGGGCCGGCTGGCGCGGCCTACCAGGCGGTCGGGGATCACTGGCGCTGGTTCGGTCGCGTCGTGGCCGAACGGAAGGTCCGGGAAGGCGATCCGATCATCGGTGTCCTCGAGACAGCCGCGGCCGAGGTCGCCCAGGCCGCCGCGGCCAACCCGCGCGATGGGGAACTCGGTGCCCTGCGCGACTGGGTTTCGACGTTCCTCGTCTTCGTCCGTCTCTTCGACCGCGCCGTCGGGCTGGTACCGCGCCTCGAGCCGCGGGAGCTCGAGCGTGCCCTGCGCCTGCTCGGCGAGGTGCCGGACGAAACGGTCCTCCGCCTGGTGAAGCTGCTCGACGGTCTCCCCGACGGCGACGTCCTCGAGCTCGTGGAGGCGGTCAGCCGCCTCTCGCCGACGGCCGCGCGGCGCGCCACCAGGCTGATGTCCGGGGTCGTCCGAACCGTGGGTCGCTGAGGCGACGCCGCTCAGGCAACCGGCCGCGGATTCGGAGGTCGCGCGCGCTCGTGCGATAATCGCGCCGCGCTGCGGCGAACCGGACGGCCCGAACGGGCGATGACCCCGAGGCTGGCGGACCGGCAAACCCGCGGTATGGACCTGAGGAAGCAGTCCCAACATGACCGTCGAAACCTCCACCTGGGCCACGAAGAAGGGTCTCGCCCAGATGCTCAAGGGCGGCGTCATCATGGACGTCGTCACAGCGGATCAGGCGAAGATCGCCGAGGACGCCGGCGCCGTTGCCGTCATGGCCCTCGAGCGCGTGCCCTCGGATATCCGCGCCGCGGGTGGCGTCGCCCGCATGTCCGACCCGTCGATGATCGAAGGGATCATGGACGCCGTCTCCATCCCGGTGATGGCCAAGGCCCGGATCGGCCATTTCGTCGAGGCCCAGATCCTCGAGGCCCTCGGTGTCGACTACATCGACGAATCCGAGGTGCTCACCCCGGCCGACGTGACCAACCACATCGACAAGCACGCCTTCAAGGTCCCGTTCGTCTGTGGCTGCCGCAACCTCGGCGAGGCCATCCGGCGGATCAACGAGGGCGCGGCGATGATGCGGACCAAGGGCGAGGCCGGCACCGGTAACGTCGTCGAGGCGGTCCGGCAGCTGCGCGAGGTCCTCGCCGAGATCCGGCGGCTCCAGGGCCTGCGGGACGACGAGCTGTTCGTCGCCGCCAAGGAGCTCCAGGCGCCGTACGAACTGGTGAAGCAGATCGCGAAGGACGGACGGCTGCCCGTGGTCAATTTCGTGGCCGGCGGCATCTCCACCCCGGCCGACGCGGCGCTGGTGATGCAGCTGGGCGCCGAGGGCGTCTTCGTGGGCTCCGGGATCTTCAAGAGCGAGGATCCGGCCCGCATGGCCAACGCCATCGTCCAGGCGACCACCCATTTCGACGACCCGAAGATCCTGGCCGAGGTCAGCAAGGGCCTGGGCGCCCCGATGCGCGGCATCTCCATGGAACAGCTTGCCGAGTCGGATCGGCTGGCCAGTCGGGGTTGGTAGGTCGCCGCGCCGGCGACGGCGAGGTGCGACCGATGCGAATCGGGGTTCTCGCCGTCCAGGGGGCGTTCGCCGAACACATGGCGACGCTCGACGCCATCGGTGTCGAGGGGATCGAGGTCCGGCTGCCGTCCGATCTCGAGGGCGTCAGCGGGCTGATCCTGCCCGGCGGCGAATCGACCGCCCAGCGGCGCCTCATCGAACGCTGGGGCCTCCGTGAGCCGATCCTCGAGCTGGCCAGGTCGGGCGCGCCCCTGTTCGGGACCTGCGCCGGCATGATCCTCCTGTCGAGCGAGATCGTGGACGGCGACGAACCGGTCCTCCCGCTCCTCGACGTCGATGTTCGACGCAATGCCTTCGGGCGCCAGCTGGACTCGTTCGAGGCGTCGGTTGACGTGCCCGTGCTGGGCGACCAGCCGGTCCACGGCGTGTTCATCCGGGCCCCGGTCATCGAGCGCGCGGGCCCAGGCGTCGATGTCCTTGCAACCCTCGACGACGGCCGGATCGTGGCGGTCCGGGAGCGGAACGTCATCGCGACGGCGTTCCACCCCGAACTGGCCGACGAGACACGCTTCCATCGCCTCGTCGCCACGATGGCGGCCGAGCATGACGATCCCGGCGAGGGTTCCGGGCGCCGCCACCACCCGACGCGTCGGACGGGTCTCGGTCGATGACCTCATCACGGACACCGCGGGCCACCGGCAAGGTGCGGGCAGCTCGCCTGACCGATCTGGCGGCGCTCGGGGAGCTGTCGCGCCTGTGCGAGGACGACGCCGCAGGGGGCCGCTCACTGGGCCTGCCGGTCACGGGCCCCCGGATCGGGGTCTTCAGCCTCTTCCGACTGCCCCTGGGTGCCTTCCGACCGAACGACCTCCTGTACGTCTATGAGGAAGACAGGCGCGTCGCCGGACTGGTGCGCGTGGAGCGGGAGAGCCATCGAGACGATTGGACGATCGTGGAGCTGGACGGCCTCGCCGGCCTGGCCGGCGCCAGCGCCGGCGACATTCGCTTCCGCCTCGTGCAGCAGGTCCTGCGGGAAGGACAGAAACGGGGAGCCGCCCACTTCCACGTCGCCTGCACCGATGCGGGCGGCAACGTCGAGCTGTTCATGCAGGCCGGGTTTGCCCGTTACGGTGAGGAACGGATCCAGCATCGTGAAGCCGGGCGGCTCCCCGAGCCGTGGCCCGACGATCGTCGGGTGGCGGCCCGCATCCGGACCGCGACGCCGCGAGACGCGGTTGCGCTCATGCAGCTCTACACCTCGGTCACCCCGGCGCCCGTGCGACGCCTGGAGTCATTCCGGATCCCGGACTGGGAGCGCCAGGGATCGCACTGGCGGGTGCCCCGCAGCAGCCTCGCCCCGATCCTGCGGTTTGCCGACATCGAGGGCTACGTGCTCGAATCCGCCGACCGCGTGGGTCTCGACGGCTTCATCCAGCTGGGCGTCGCGCGCGAGGATCAGCCCCACTACCTGCGCGTGATGGGTCGGCCCGAGGCCGATCTGAGCGACCTGATCGATTTCGGGCTCGGCGACATTCGCGCCCGCCTCGGCAAGGCCGGGGAACAGGCGCAGGCGTATGGCGTGATTGCTCCCGTGCGAACCTATGAGGCACCCCTGGATCATCGACTCGAGGAGGCAGGATTCCGGACCATTGCCACCGTCACGCTGCTCATGAAGGAAACCCTCGTTCGCGTCGCCGAACCAGCCCTCGTGCCGGCCGGCGTCCGCCCATGGGAGGTCACGCGTGGCTCCTGACGAACGCCCCGAGCGCGCGGAACGCGCCGAACCTGCCGATCGCGCCGAGGCCCCGGAACGCCCCGAACGCGCGGAGCGCGCCGAACCTGCCGATCGCGCCGAGCGCCGCGAGACCATCGACAATCTCGACGCGCTGCTGTCCGCCCTGCCGCCCGAGATCGTGGCTGCCATGCACTCCCTGCCGGACCAGTCTGCCGTCATCGAGGTCGTCCTCGACCTCGGCCGCCGGCCGGAGGCACGCTTTCCCGATTCGGAAGTCACGCTGCTGGATCGGGAGATCACCGAGGCGGACATCGCCCACGTCGTCGACCACATCGGGACCTTCGGGGACGACAATCGCGCCGGGATCGAGCGGACGTTGCACCGGATCAGCGCGATCCGGAACCGGAACGGCAAGATCGTCGGGCTGACCTGCCGGATCGGGCGGGCCGTGTACGGCACCATCGACATCATCGCGGATTTCGTCGAGAGCGGGAAGTCGATCCTGATCATGGGCCGCCCCGGCATCGGCAAGACCACGATGCTGCGCGAAGCGGCCCGCGTCCTTGCCGACGACTTCGGCAAGCGCGTGGTGGTGGTGGACACCTCGAACGAGATCGCCGGCGACGGCGACATTCCGCATCCGGCCATCGGCAAGGCCCGCCGGATGCAGGTGCGGACGCCGTCCGTGCAGCACGAGGTGATGATCGAGGCGGTCGAGAATCACATGCCCCAGGTCATCGTCATCGACGAGATCGGGACCGAACTCGAGGCCCTTGCGGCGCGGACCATCGCGGAACGCGGTGTCCAGTTGATCGGCACGGCCCACGGCAACAACCTGGATAACCTGATGCTCAACCCGACGCTGTCCGACCTCATCGGCGGGATCCAGAGCGTCACGCTCGGCGACGAGGAAGCGCGCCGCCGCCGCACCCAGAAGAGCGTGCTCGAGCGGAAGGCACCGCCGACGTTCGACGTCATCATCGAGATCCAGGAGCGCGAGCGGGTGCTCACCCATGCCGATGTCGCCGAGACCGTCGATGCGCTGCTTCGCGGCGAGGCGGTCAGTGGTGAGCAGCGCTGGCGCGACGAGGCGGGCGTGCATCGATCCCAGTCGCGGCCGAAGCCGTCACCCCGGGACGGACTCGACGACCGGTTCTCTGGTCTCACCGGGAGCGGCTCATCGTGGCGAATGGAGCCCGGCTGGCGGGGTGACGCGTCCTACCGACCGGGCTACGGCGCCGGAGGAGTGGCCTTCCAGGGGGGCGAGCGGTCCGGATATCGATCGGGTTATCGGCCCGGAGCGTCCGGATCCTGGCGTCCCACCCGGGGCGGTCCGACGAGCAGCCCGGATGGCAATCGCGGCGGTGCCGGTGCCGCGCGCGGGGCCGGCGTCCGGGGCGGCTCGGGCGTCCGGGGATCCGCGGACGCGCCGTTCGTGGCCGGTGAGATCGCGGATCGGGGCCCCCTGGAGCGGGGCAGCGCCCCTCCTCCTGATGCGCGTGCGCGCGAGGCACGCGAGCTGGCTCGACAGCGGGAATGGCGCGCATCGGCCTCGAAGGCCATCGATGCTCTCAAGGTTGACGAGGGCACGGCGCCGGTCAACGTGTTGGACGCGGCCCCGGACCTGGACGCTCGCGCACCGGCCGTGCCCTCGTCGGACGCGGACTTCGACACCGGACTCGACGAGGAAGGGATGCTCGGTCTGCGTTCGGTCCAGGGCCTCCCGACCCTCCGGGTGCTGCCCCAGGGAATCAGCCGGAAGCGCCTGGAGCAGGCAATCCGCGAGCTCCAGCTGCCGGTGGTGATCGCCATCGACGTCGACGAGGCGGACGTGGTCATGACGGTTCGGACCGACTACCGCCAGAAAACCCCGCTGGTGCGCGAGGCGGAGGAGCGGGCACTCCCGATCTACGTCCTGAAGCACAACACGATCCCGCAGATGCAGTCGTCGCTGACCTCGATCTTCGCGCTCGAGCTGGACCCGCGGGATGCGGCCCTGCGAGAGACGGAAGAGGCGATCGGCATGGTCCTGGAGCAGTCCGAGCCGGTGGAGCTGTCACCCCAGAACGCCTACATCCGTCGGCTGCAACATCAGATGGCCGAGCGCGCGAATCTCGTCTCCAGGTCGCGCGGCCGCGAGCCGTATCGGCGGGTTCGCCTCTATCCGGACGCGGCGAAGAGCGCCTGGCGCTGAGCTCCCGTGGCCACGGGCCAGTTCCGAGGCCTCGCGCCAGGTACGCCTGGTGCGGGTGTTGGGCGAGTCGATGGGCGGAAATCGGCCTCTGCAGTTGACGCCGCGAGCACGAATTGCGATGCGGAGAGACGCAAGGAGGGGTACCGGACCGCCTACCACTCGCCGTGGGGGTATCTGGTCCTGAGGTAACAGATCCGTCGATGGGGCGTCTCCCATATCGGACGGGCGCAGGCTCGGTGATGATGGGAGGCAGGGCCGAGATGCAGACAATTCGGAGGATCTACCTCTATGTGATGTCCGGGATCGCCCTCGGCGTCATCGGCGTCGGGCTCTCCATGCTCCTCGAGGTGATCCTGACCTCCAGCGGTGTGCTGCAGCACCCGTTCGAGACCTTCATCGGCGAATCCCGACAGCGACTCAGCCAGGCAATCGCACTTCTCGGGGTGGGGGTCCCCGTCTGGGCCGCGCACTGGTGGTTCGTGCAGCGCGGGCTGTCGTCCACCCGACCCGGGCACGACGACGAGCGGGGATCGGCGATCCGGGCCCTGTACCTCTCGATCGTGCTCCTGATCTCGCTCGTCTCCTGGGTGAACGGTGCCATCGGCCTGGCCCAGGCAGTTCTGGCGAACCTGTTCCGGGTCTCCCCAACCTTCTTCATCGTCGACCCGGTGAATGCGGCGACGGCCCTTTCCGTCGGCCTTGGCGCATGGGTGTTCCACGGCCTCGTCCGGCGCCGTGACCTGGCGGCCGGGCCCGCGCATGAAGCCGCGGCGTGGCTTCCGCGCCTGTATCTCTACGGTGTTGCTCTCGGCGCCCTGGTTGTCGCCGCCGGCGCGTTGGAGTCGATCATCGTGGCTCTCGTCTCTGCGTCGCCCGCCGAAGGCGACTACCAGGGCGTCTCCCTGCTCGGGTCCAGCATCACCCTTGTCGGCTGGGGTATCGCGTGGCTGGGCCACTGGCGCTACACGAGCTCGCTCGTGGCGGCCGATGACTGGCGCGGCTCACAGGAGCGCCTCTCGAGGACGCGCCTGGCGGCCCTTATCGCCACGATCTTCATCGCCGCTGGTTTCACGCTGACCGGAATCGCGCGGACCATCGAGGCCTTCATCCGTCCAGTGCTCGGCCTGGAGCCGGGCGGGAACGAGAGCTGGGCCGGCCTCATCGCGGCACCCCTGGGGATCGCGGTTCCCTGGGCCATCGCGTGGTTCGCGCATGCGCGCTGGCTCCATCGCGAACCGGCTAGCGCGGATGCGCTTCGGGGAACCCACGTGTCACGCATCGAGTCACACGGCGTGGCCGCCGTGGCCCTCGCGTTCGGTGCGGTGGCCTTCGCATGGCTCCTCGGTCTTGCCATGGATACGTTGTTCGGCGGCATCAGGACATCGGACCCGGCTGGGTTCCCGTGGAGGGCCGAGTTCGCAACATGGCTATCGATGGCCGTCGTGGGATTGGCCATCTGGGCATGGCAGTGGTCGATCGTCGTCAATCGACGTCGCAGCGACCCCGAGGATGAAGCGAACTCGACGATCCGCCGGACGTTCCTGTATCTCACGATGGCCGTCGCGCTCGTGGCCGGCCTCGGCAGCGCCACCGTGATCCTGTATCGCGTCGTTGGATCACTGCTCGGTGCGACCCTGACGGGAAACGCCATTTCCGAGCTGTCAACACCGCTCGGGGCGGTGCTCGTTGCTGCGGCGGTGCTCGTCTACCACGGCCTGCAACTCCGCCGCGACCAGACGCTGCGCCGCGAGGCTCCGGCTGTTTCGGCTCCGGCTGCGCCGGCCGTTTCGGCTGCGGCTGCGGCTTCGATCAGCTCGGCGGCGGACGCCGTTTCACCCGAACCGGCCAGGGACGGTTCCGCACGACGGGCCGAACGAGACCTCGTGCTCGTCGGTCCCCGCGGCGCCGATCTCGATGCCGCGCTGGCTGCGGCACGCGCGGTATTGCCGGAGGGGATCCGACTTGAGGAACCATCGGCCGAGCCTGAGGCCGTCTGAGGTCTGCCAGAGGGTCTGCGGCGACCTGCCGCAGGGTGTGCCGCGTCTCAGCGAAACTCGTGGTGGAGGGCCGAGCGGGCGGCATGGAACCCGCTCATGCCGTGGATGCCGCCGCCCGGTGGCGTCGATGAGGAGCACAGATACAGGCCTGCGCCCACCCGGTATGGATCGAGTGCAGGCCAGGGCCTGAACAGGAGCTGGCGGATGTCGCCGATTCCGCCATTGATGTCCCCTCCGACATAGTTCGCGTTGTGGGCCTCCATCGCTGCCGGTCCGTGGACGGCGCGCCCGATGATCCGATCGCGAAATCCCGGCGCGAAGCGCTCCACCTGGGCCTCGATGCGGTCGGTCATGTCGACGGTCGACCCGGACGGCACGTGGCAATAGCCCCAGGCCGTGGTCCGACCGACGGGCGAGGCAGGCGCACGGGATGGATCCCACGGGCCGTGCTGCACGAACAGGACGTAGGGGCGCTGCGGGTGCCGCCCTGCTGCGACGTCCGCCTCGGCGGCGGCAATCTCACCGAGCGTCCCACCGAGGTGAACGGTCGCGGCGCGGCGTGGCCCGGGCGCTGCCCACGGGACCGGGCCGTCCAGGGCCCAGTCCACCTTGAACACGCCCGAGCCGTAGCGGAAGCGTGCGGCGCGTTTCCGGACTCGTGCCGGTAGCCGCTCGCCGGCGATGGCGAGCAACTGGCGTGGCGTCACGTCGAAGAGGACGGCTCGGGCGGCCGGCAATGACGTGATCGCATCCACCTGGTGGCCGGTGACAATCTCCCCACCGAGGTCGCGCAGCTCCGCAACGAGGGCATCGGTCACCGCGGACGAGCCGCCGCGCGCCATCGGCCACCCGACCGCATGCCCGAACGTTGCAAGTGCGAGTCCATACGAGGCGCTCAGTGGCCGATCGAGGCGGAGCATCGCGTGCGCGGCGACGCCGGCGAAGAGGGCCCGAGCCGGCGCGTCCCGGAACAGCGTGCGCGCCAGGCGCTCCGCGGACAGGAGCGCGGGAAGCCCGAACCGGGCGAGCACCAGCGGGTGGCGCGGCACGTGGACCACCGGGCGCAGGATTTCCGCGGCGAGTTCGTCGGCAGCGCGCACCAGCGGTCCGAAGAGACGTCCCCAGGCCCGACCGTCACGTCCGCCGAGACCGGCCGCGGTCGCCTCGATCGAGCGTTCCAGGACCACGGCGCCGCCGTTGTCGAGCGGGTGCGCGAACGGCGCGTCCGGGTGGATCAGCTTCACTCCCCGCGCCGCGAGATCCACGCTGCGGAAGAACGGCGACGCGACGGTCAGCGGGATGATCGTCGCGCACAGGTCGTGGCGAAATCCGGGCAGCGTGAGCTCGGACGTGCGCATTCCTCCGCCGGCCTCCGGGGCCGCCTCGTAGACGCGGACGGAGCGCCCGGCGCGGGCCAGGGTGATGGCGGCGGCCAGACCGTTCGGGCCGGCGCCCACGACGATCGCGTCGAGGTCCGCGGGGCTTTTCACGCGACGCCCCGGCTCATCGAAACCCGGACCTCACCCCCGGCCGGTGAGCTTGCGGAAGGGAGCCGTCAGCGTCCGTCGCGCAGACCGAATGCTTGCGCTGTTGCGGACGTTGCGCCAGTAGCGCCACTGCCGATTGCGATCGATGCACACGACCTGCGTGTCGATCGCCGGTGCCGCGACCCCGACCGCGGTCGCGAGGTTGCGCAGCGTCGCTTCCCAGAACCGGTTGTTCTGGCGATTGCCGCCCAGCATGTAGGCCAGTTCGTCGAACGGATCGGATGGTCGCTCCAGGGCCTGCGCCTGGGCGATCGTCACGTCGCCGTCGCGCCGGGCGGAGAAGGTGATCCACGCCGACAGGATATGGCCTTCAGGAGTCATGAACGTGAAGGACTCAGCGTCTGCCAGTGGTTCCGTGGACGCAGGAGTGGCAACCGCCGGCGAGGCCATCGAGGCCTGCCGGCGGATCGGGGACCGGCACCTCGAGGCGGCCGTCGAGAACCACCTGGCCGACATGCTCCACGACGCCGGCCGTCTGGACGACTCGATGGCCCACCTCAAGCGGGCCGTCGCCCTGTTCGCGGCGGTGGGCGAGGGCGCGCCGGAGCGCGATCCCGGGATCTGGGCGCTCGCCGCCTGGTGAGCTACGAAGCGCCGGTCTCGTAGCCGGCGACGATCTCGCTCAGCCGCTTCTCCCTGATCGGTTCGATGACGACCTCGATGTCGGTCAGGGTGAAGTCACTGCCTTTGAACAGGAGCGGCTCGCCGAGGTCTCGCGCCAGCGCATAGGAGAAGCAGTCGCCCATGTTCAGTCGCGCCGGGTGCCCGCTGCCCCGCCCGAACCGCTCATACGCCGACCTGGCGATCCGCGCCTGCGCCGGTGTGAATGGCTCGATCTGGAGCCGCGCCGACGCGATGAGCGCATCGACCGAGCTCGACTGGACCGCATCCCGCGGGCCGTCGACCACGACGCCGAGCTCGACGTAGGAAGCGGCGCTGAGCCGGGCGACCTTCGCCCGAGCGATGAGGGACGCGAACGCGGCCGCCTCCGGCTCGTTGCGGATGATCGCCACGAGGACCGACGGGTCGACGATCACTTCGGCAGCCCCTGCTCATCGTAGAGAAGCTCATCGAAGTCCTGCTCCCAGTAGCCGGCCGGCGCCCGTTCGCGGATCACGGTGGCGATCGCGCGAATTCGTTCGATGCGGGTTTCGATCTCGGCCTCGCTGTCGCTCTGCTGTGCGCGGATCCGCCCCAGCCGCTCCCGGACCGCCTCCGTCACGGCCGCCGTCATCGACTGGCCGGTTTCGTCGGCGAGCTCCTTGACGAGCCGATAGGTCTCCGGGTTCTTGATGTTGAGGCTCATGGTAGAAGTCTACCACTCGATGGTAGATTGCCTCACATCACGCCTTGAGCCATCGCTCGTTGGCGCCGATCAGTGCTCCGTCGTGCCGGTGAACGTCCAGGCCTCGATCCGGAGCGCCGGCACGACCGCGCTGCCGAGGAAGCCCTTGAGCGTCTTCCGCTCGCGCCCGACGGCGGTGACGCCGGCAAGGGCATCCAGGTACGACTGCGTGTAGCGGAGGTTCCGGACCGGGCCGACGACCTTCCCGCCCTCCACGAGGAACGTGCCGTCCCGGGTCATCCCCGTGACGATGGCGAGTTTCGGATGAACCGGGTTGGTGTAGTGGAAGCGCGTCACGAGCAGGCCGCGATCCAGGCCGGCGATGAGCTCCTCGCGCGGCGTCGTCCCGGGTGACATGACCATGTTCAAGGGGAAGGGCCCGTAGGGATTGGGGGCCGGCAGGCCGTGCCCTGTGGAGCGCGTTCCGCTCCGGGCCGCTGTCTGTGCGTCGTACACGACATCCCGACAGACGCCCTTCTCGACGAGGACCACGCGTTGCTTGCGCACCCCTTCGTAGTCGAAGGTCATGGGAAGGCCCAGCGGATCCGCGCCGTCGTCCACGATCGTGATCAGGTCCGAACCGATCCGCCGCCCCGGTTCGGCGAAGGACCGTTCTTCCTGGACGGCAAGGGCGGAGAACCCGAGGTAGCCGAGCATGTCCGTGATGTCGACGACGGCGTACTCCTCGAGCACGACCGGGTAGTCGCCCGCCGGAAGGGAGATCGCCCGTTCCGTCGCGCGGGCCTTGTGGGCGGCCTCGCGGCCGATCGCCCCAGCATCGATGGTGGTTGGGTCCGTGGCCGCCGCTTCGGCATACCCTGAGCCCCCGTCGGGCGACATCGAGACCGTCAGGAGCTGGGAGCTGGTGCGGGCCTCCTCGGAGCGAATGCCGGCCGAGTTGGCGACGGCCATCTGATCTCGGGAGGTCGCGAACGAGCCATAGGCCAGGACGCCCTGGTCGTCCGCGGCACCGATCACGGCACGGGCGGCCTCGGCCCGAAACTCGGGCGTGGCATCTGCGGCGTGTCCGACGGGGGCCGGTGGAGCCTGAACCTCCGCTCCCGATGGATCCGGCCCCGGCAGGCCACCCCAGTCCTCGAGCTCGTCGCAGGTCCGCGCGATGGCCGCGGCACGATTGACCAGGGCGCGCAGCCCGTCCTCGTCCGTGCGTCCTGATGCCGCGACCGCGATTCGGCGCCCCGCGACGAAGCGGAGATTGACGCTGACATTCGTCTCCGCGACATTCTGGTGGATCTCCGAGTTCGCGAACCGCGTCAGCTGGGCGTCCTCGGTCGTGACCAGGACCTCGGCCTCGGTTGCCCCGGCCGCGAGCGCCCGGCCGAGGACCTCCTCGGCGAGCTCGAGCGGAGCGGCGTGGGCGGATCGGCTCACCATTTCCCCACGCCGATCTGGACGTCCCGGAAGCGCGCCCCGGAGACGCCGTGCCCGACATGCGCACCCTGGGCGGGCTCGCCCTTGCCGCAGTTGGGGGTGCCCAGCATCACGTAGCTGCTGGCATCGCCGACGGCATCGCAGGATCGCCAGAACTCGTAGGTGATCCCGGTGTACGTGGGGTTCTTGAACAGCCGGCCCCGCTTGCCCCCCTTGATCTCGTAGGCGACCTCGGTGGCGAACTGGAAGTTGAGGCGCCGATCGTCGATGGACCAGCTTCGGTTGGTCGCGAGGTAGAGGCCGTCATCGGTGTCGGCGACGATGTCGTCGAGCGACATCCCCGGGACCGGCAGCAGGTTGACGTTCGTCATGCGAATCAGCGGGATCCGGTTCCAGCCGTCGGCACGCATGGCCCCGCCCGATGAGCGGCCGATCCGGGGGGCCGTCTCGCGCGAGGTCTGGTACCCGACCAGGATCCCGTTCTGGATGAGCGGCACAGCCTGGGCCGCGACACCCTCGTCGTCCCAGCCGAAGGTGCCCATTCCTCGTGGCGCCGTCGCATCGGCCACGATCGTGATGAGGTCGGACCCGTAGCGAAAGCCCTCGTCGAGCTTGTCCGTGGTCAGGAAGCTGGTCCCGGCGTACGAGGCCTCGGTCCCGTAGACGCGATCGAGCTCGGTCGGGTGGCCGCAGCTCTCATGCACCTGCATGTAGAGCTGGCTCGGGTCCAGGACCACCGTGGTCGCACCGGACGGACACTGGGGCGCGGTGAGCAGGGCGACGGCCTCCTCGGCGTAGCGCTCCGCCGCACCCGTGAGATCCAGCCCGCGGATGTACTCGTAACCGGCGGCGTTCCAGCCTCCGCCTGCATCCGGGTAGCTCCGTCGCTGGTGCTCGTCTCCGTCGATGGCGTTGGCTTCCACGGCCGCGCCGACGTGCGTGATGACCTGCTCCGTGGAGCTCCCATCTGACGCGGCGAAGATCCTGGTTTCTCGCTGCGCCCCATAGGACGACTCGGTGAAGGTGATTCCGCGAACGGCTCCCGCAGCGCGGTCGGCCTCCATGAGGTGCCCGATCTTGCGCTCGAGGGGGATCTTGAACGGGTCCTCGGCCACGGGCGTTTCGAAGCGTCCGTGGGCGGGGGGTCGTCCGTCCAGTTCGACGGGCGTGCGGAGCGCCGTCGCCGAAGCTCGCGCGATCCGGACGGCGAGCGCGGCCACGCGATCCGCCTCATTGAGGTCGAGGTGATGGGAGGAGGCGAAACCCCAGGCACCGTTCACGAGGACGCGGACGCCGAAGCCTTCCGTCTCGCCTGTGGACACACCCTCGAGCCGGCCGGACTTGATCCCGATCGACTCGTCGCGGCGTCGGACGATGCGTACGTCCGCATACCCCGCGCCGAGCCGGGTGGCGACGTCAAGCGCGCGGTCGGTCAACTCTTGCATGTCGGGCCGGGAGCCTAGCACGCGACGATCCATCGGTCGCCTCGGGCATTCGCCCTATGAGCACGTCAGAGGGTGGGGCCGCCGCCGATGGCCTGGACCGTGAGCCAGAGGCCGACGCCGAAGACGACCACCGCGGCGGCAAGCGGTGCGTGGCGCGCCGCGCGCCCAAGGCTCGAGGTCATCGGGAGTCGATCGAGGCGCTCGCGCGCGAGGACCATGATCGCGCCCACCCCTCCGAGCACCAGGGCCATCCCCAGACCGAAGGCGACCACCAGGACGATCCCGAAGGCCGCTCGTCCGGCGACGATGGTGCCGAGCAGGATGATCAGGGCGTTGGTCGAAGGAATGATCCCGCCCGCGAGGCCGAGGGCAAACAGGTTCCGCCAGCTCAGCGTCCGATCGTCGGCCGGCAGGTGGGAGTGGCGCACGCCGCCATGACGGTGCTCGCCGGCCACCGGCGCGTGCTCCGGCGCACGCAGGCCGTCTGCATCCGCGCGCGGGTGGTCGTGCCGCGCACCGTGCTCGTGCGGCACGTCGGGCTCGTGCGGCTGTTCGCGACCCTCGTGGCCGTGTTCCGGGTGCGCGTGATCATGCGGGTGGTCGTGGTCCCCGTGCTCGCCATCGTGCGCATGGGCAGCGGCAAGGAGTCGCGACGCGCGCCGACGCCGGCGAAGCTCCGCGAACAGCATGGTGGCGCCGATGGCCACGAAGGCCAGGGCCGCGACGAGCGGGATCGTCCGAACGACCAGGTCGGCGGGAAGGAGCGACTCCGCTCCGGTCACGAGGAGGGCGAGGGCCAGGATTCCCAGGGTGTGCGACACCGTGACCGCCAGGCCCAGGCCGGCGGCATGGCGGACCGTCCCGCGGGTCCCGACCAGGTACGCGGCCATGAGCGTCTTGCCGTGGCCGGGCGTGAGGGCATGGCCGGCGCCGAGCACCATGGCCAGCAGGATCGATGCGATGGCCACGAACGGGGTGAGATCCGCCCGGAACAGGTCCGGGATGTCGTTGCCGACACCGCCGGGGACGGCCGCGGGGCCGGTCGTTGCGGTGGGACCCTGCGTGGCGACAGGTCCGGTGGCGTCGGGTCCGCCGGTGGTCGTCGCACCGGCGAGCGGCTGAGCGTCCGGCGCACTGAAGGCCGGCAGGGTGCCTCCGCCGCCGGTGACGGTGAAGGCCACCGAGTGTACGCCGAGCGGCTGCGTCAGGAGGTCGGCCGGGTAGGCCGTCAGGCGGGCCGATCGATCGGTGTCCGATGGCGGCACGCCGCCCGCGGCCGGGCCGATCGACGTACCGTCGCCGGTCACGATGATCTCGCGCCACCCGATCCGCTCGGCATTCGCGGTGTCGGCGAAGGTGACGAGGGTGCCGTCGGCAAAGGCGGTGCCCGGCGTCGCGACGTACTCGCACACGGTCCGCATCGTGGGCACACCCCCGGCCCCCGCCGGAAACGACAGCCCGGCCGCGACGAGGCGGAGCGGGATCCGGCCGCCGTCCACGGTCAGGTCGAGGCTCGACGTGCGTGCCTCACACTCCGGGGCGCGGGCCGCGTCCACCTCGGCATCGCTGACCTCGCCATCCCCGTTGCCGTCGATCCGGATGCGCTCCTGGAAGGCGGGGATCTCGGCCAGGTCCACCACGACGTCCAGCCTGATCTCGCCCGTCCCCACCCGAAGCGCCGCGTAGTGGTTGATCGTGAAGTTGCCGAGTGGATGGGCCAGGGCCGCCGCGGGGAATCCGAGGGCGCCGAGGGCAAGAAGGACGGCGAGGATCCGGCGCCGGACGGTGGGGGTTCGCATGGCAGGGAGGGTACGCGCCGGCCGGGCCGGCGGATCACTCCCTGTCGAACTGCCGACGGCGCTGCATCGGCGTGCCGGCCCGGATCTCCGGGCGGTTGCCGGGAGGCCGTCGGCTACACTCGCTGGGTGAGATCACTGGGCCGGCCGGCCGGCCATTTCATCTCGATCGAGGGCCCCGACGGCTCCGGCAAGACGCTGCAGGCGAGCCGGCTGGCGGCCGCGTTGATCGAGCGCGGGCACGACGTGCTCCTGACGCGCGAGCCGGGCGGCACCCCGCTCGGCGACCGGCTGTACGAACTGCTCATGGCCAACGGCGGCGAGCCGATCGACCCGGTCGCCGATGCACTGCTCTTCAATGCCTCGCGCGCCCAGCACGTGGCCAAGGTGATTCGTCCCGCCCTGGCCGAGGGTCGCGTGGTCATCTGCGCGCGGTACGCCGATTCGACGATGGCCTACCAGGGCTACGGTGGCGGCGTGGACCTCGGGATCCTCCGCCAGATCATCGCCATCGCCACGGGCGGCCTGGTGCCCGAACGGACGCTGCTCCTTGATCTCGAGGCCGAACGGGGCCTCGACCGCAAGACACCCGACAGCCATACGCGCTTCGAGACCTCGTTCGATCTTGCCTTCCACCTTCGGGTCCGGGCCGGATTTCTCGCCATGGCCGCCGCCGAGCCGGCTCGCTGGGTGGTGATCGATGCCGATCGCGAGGCCGAACTCGTGTTCGCTTCGGTCCTCGACGCCGCGCTGGCGATCATCGAAACCCCAATTGCGTCATCCACGGGGGCGCCGGCGAGTGAACCGCTGCGCGTCGGCGGACGCATACGGCAGTGACCGGCGAGACTGCACCTGGACTCAGGGTGGCCTCGGCGGAGGATGATGCCGATCGGCAGATCCTCGTCCTCGTGGGCGAGGGAAACCTTGATGCCCTGGAAGGGCTGTACGACAGATATCGAGCCATGGCCTACGCAATTGCCCTCCGGATCACCGCCGACCCGACCCTCGCCGAGGATGTCGTCCAGGACGCCTTCCTCGGCGTGTGGCGCCATGCCGACCGATACGTCGAAGGCCGCGGCAGCGTGAAGACCTGGCTCCTCGCGATCGTCCATCACCGTGGCATCGACGCTGTTCGCCGGCGCAAGCCGGTCACCGAGCTCCCGGATCCTGAACTGCCCGCTCCGCGCCAGCTGGTCGTGTCGGATGTCTGGCCCGAGGTGGCCGGTCGCCTCGATGCCGTCGCGGTGCGGACTGCCATGAGCGCCCTGTCGGAGGTCCAGCGCGAGGCCATCGAGCTCGCCTACTGGGGCGGCCTCAGCCAGTCCGAGATCGCCGAGCGAACCGGGGTGCCGCTCGGCACCGTGAAGTCGCGCATGCGGCTCGCCCTCCAGGTCCTCCGCGGCGCGCTCGGGCGTGACCACGATCCGCGCCCTCGACCGCAGGATCCAGCCTCTCGACCGGGAGCCTCGGCATGACCATGCATTGCGACGACGTCCGCGATCTCGCAGCCGGGTTCGTGCTCGGCGCGCTCGAGCCCGACGAGGCGACCGCGGTGCGTGAGCACCTCGAGACCTGTGCCGAGCCGCATCCGGAGTTCGCCGAGCTCGGCGGGGTCGTTCCCTACCTCGCCGACACCCTGGAACCGGTCGAGCCGCCGGCCGCCCTGCGTGCGCGGATCCTCGCCGCCGCCGGGGCGGAGCAGTTCACGAGCGCAACCGACGCCACGCCGGCCGGGATCCAGCGGTCGACAGCGGTCGCCCCGGTCGCGCCGGTCGGTCTGGCCGCGCAGGCCGCCCCGGTCGCCCCGGTCGCGCCGGTCGCCCCGGTCGCGGTTCCGGCACCGTTCCCGACGGCCGCCGACCGCGAGGCGCGTTCGGCGGGAAGATCCGGTGGCGCGCGGCCCTGGCTGCTCCGGATTGCTGCCGTGCTGGCGATCGCCATCCTGGGGACGTGGAACCTGCAACTGCAGGGAAGGCTGTCCGGCATCGAAGGGGATCTCGCCGCGGCGCAGGCGTATCGCGCCGGCGTCGCAGCCGTGCTCGAGGTCGCGGGGCGGCCCGGGGCGCAGGCCGGCTTCCTGGCCGCGGTGGAGGCGGGGACCGGCGCGAACGGGGTCGTCGCTGCGGACAACGGTTCCGTGATCATGGCCGTGCAGAACCTGGCCCCGACCACGGGCGATCAGGTCTACGAGGCCTGGGTCATCGTGGGTGCCGCTGATCCGGTGCCGCTGGGCGGGTTCCAGGTCGGCGCGACCGGGACGGGCGTGTTCCGCGGAACCACGGACCTGGCACAGTCGGGCGCCATCCTGGCCCTGACGCTTGAACCCGGGCCGGGCACCACCGCGCCGACACTGCCCGTGCTGACCCTGGGATCGATCAGCGGCGCGAGCGGCTGATGTCCTGCACGGCGCGGCTGCGCGAACCGGCAACCCGCGCGAACGGCTAGCTCGTTCGAACCGTCAACCCGCGCGAACGGCTAGCTCGTTCGAACCGTCAACCCGCGCGAACGGCTAGCTCGTTCGAACCGTCAACCCGCGTCGGCGGCCACCAGCGCTCCGGGACCGGAGGCCTTCGCCGCCCGCAGCGCCGTTTCCGCGGCCGCCAGCAATTGCTCTGACGACGCGCCGTCGGCCGGGAACCGTGCGATACCGGCCGAGAGTGTGATCGGGCGGCCCTTCGACGCCGGGCGGGCAGCCAGCGCGTCCCGGACACGCTGGGCCACGGTCATGCCGGCCGAGCCCGGAGCGACGACCAGGAACTCGTCCCCGCCCCAGCGCGCGACGGTGTCCACGAGGCGCACCGATTCGGCGAGGGTCGCGGCCACCTCTCTCAGGATGTCGTCGCCGGCACCCGGACCCGCGGCCGCGTTGGCGCCGGCGAGGTCGTCCACATCGAACAGGGCGATGGACAGGTCCGTGCCCTGCCGGCCCGCTCGGGCGACCTCCAGCTCGAGGACGCGAGCCAGCGTCCGGGCATTGGCAAGTCCCGTCAGGGCATCGGTGTGGGCCACGCGCTCCTGCCACTCCCCGTGCTCCTGGGCGGCTGCCGCAAGGCGTGCCCGATCGACGGTGATGGCGATGAGATCGGCGCATGCAGCCAGCATCGACGCGTCGGACTCGCCGACGAGCCAGGGCGCCGGTCGGCCGACCGACAGCGCGCCCAGCGGCACCTCGAGACCGTCGCTCGTCACCCGCAGGGGCCACGTGGCCGTGACCACCGCGATACCGTCCGCGCCCGCCGTCTCGGTGCCGAGGATCGCCGTCTGGCCGTGAGCCGTCCGTGCGACCGGGTGATCCGGGTTGGTGGCCACGGCAGATTCGAAGGCGGCCGCGTCGGCGGGCTCGAGACCGACCGAAGCCGTGACCACGAGCCGGCCGCGTTCGCCGTCCCACAGGACGACCGCGCCACGATCGGCGGCGACCGACGAGATGGCCGCATCGAGGAGACTCGCGAGGGCTCGATCCGGATCGATGGTGCGCGCCACCGTGGCGATGGCGCCGGCCAGGATCACGTCAGGTGCTGCGCTGGCCCGGTCTCGGTCGGTCACGGTCACTCCTGACGGTATGGGCGACCCGCGAAGGTCGGCGTCGATCGCATTGCCGCGCCCCGGGGCACGCGCCGCATCGTACACCGCGACCGTGGTCGGGTCGACGTTGGGCGGTCGTTTCATCGTGCTCCCGGGCCTATACTCCGCGCCATGAAGCTCATCGTCGCGATCGTCCATAACGAGGATGCGGGCGCGCTCGTGGACGCGTTGCTGGAGAAGGACCACCGCGCCACACGGCTCCAGTCGTCGGGCGGCTTCCTCAAGCAGTCGAACGCGACGGTGATCGCCGGGGCGGACGAGGAGCGGGTAGAGGAGATCCTGGGGATCATTCGCGAGACCTGCACGTCGCGGACCCAGGTCGTCAACCCGATGCCGCCGATCATGGAGCCGGGCGAGTTCTTCATGCCCTACCCGCTGGAGGTCGAGGTCGGCGGGGCCACGGTCTTCGTGCTTCCCGTGGAACGGTTCGAGCGGCTGTAAATCGTGCCGCCGGTTGCCCAGGCGGCGATCGCCCACGCCCGATTCGAGACGATCCATCCATTCATCGACGGCAACGGGCGTGTCGGGCGGTGTCCCGCCCACCTGATCCTCCCGCGCGCGAGTCAGCGTGATCGTATCGACCACGCCAACGTGGCCTGCATCACGGACGTGCTCGGCGAGGATAGGTCGGTGATCGAGATTCGCAGCAACCGGTAGCAAGTCCGATGGCAGCGTCCCTTGCTTCTTCCGCCGCCACCGAACTGGCCGAACCGGGCGCTGAGCCGGCCGGGCGCTGGCGCGTCCTGTTCGTGCTCTCGATCGGCATCCTGCTCGCCGAGGCGCCGTGGTTCAGTTCCTCGGCCGTGACCCCGCTGCTCCGTCTCGACTGGCAGTTCCAGGGCCTCGAGGTCGCGATGCTCACGGTCGCGGTGCAGATCGGCTTCGCGGTCGGGGCGCTGGTCCTCGCGGTGTCCGGGGCAGCCGACGTCATCCGCGGCGACCGGCTCTTCTTCTGGGGCGCGGTGATCACCGCGGTGGCGAACCTGGGTTTCGCCTGGATCGCGACCGACCCGATCTCTGCCCTGCCGTTCCGGTTCATGACCGGAGCCGGCATCGCCGGTGTCTACCCGGTCGGCATGAAGCTGGTGTCCGGCTGGTTCCGGGCGGGTCGGGGCATGGCGATCGGCGTGCTCATCGGTGCCCTGGTGGTCGGCACCGCCCTTCCGCATCTCTTTCGGGCCTTCGGCTCGCTGGCCGGTGCCGACTGGCGGATGATCGTCACCTGGACGTCCGTGGCGGCGTTCCTGGGCGGGGCAGTGGTGCTCACGGGCGCGGGCCCCGGACCGTTCGATGCGCCGTCGCCCCGGTTCAGCCTGCGGATTGCCGCTCGCGCGTTCGCCGAACCGTCAGTCAGACTCGCCAACATCGGGTATCTCGGCCACATGTGGGAGCTCTTCGCGATGTGGACGTGGGTGCCCCTGTTCCTTGCTGCCAGCTTCTCGGTATCCGGCGCCGGCGATGCGGCATCCGCGGCCCTGGCGGCGTTTGCGGTCGTCGCCGCCGGCGGGATCGGCTGCGTGGTTGCCGGACTGCTGTCCGATCGCTTTGGGCGGACGACGGTCACGATCGTGGCGATGGTCGCGAGCGGGACCTGCGCGGTGCTGGTCGGGTTCACGTTCGGTGGTCCACCCGCGCTCGTCCTGGGGCTGGCTGTTGTCTGGGGCATCACGGTCGTGGCCGACTCGGCGCAGTTTTCCGCGGCCGTCTCGGAGCTGTCTCCACCCGGGACTGCCGGGTCGGCGCTGTCGCTCCAGACGGCCGTCGGGTTCGTGCTGACCGCGGCGACCATCCTGTCCGTGGGCGCCCTCGATCCGGGCGACGGCACCGGCTGGCGGCTTGCGTTCGGATCGCTGGCATTGGGGCCGCTCGTCGGTGTCATCGCCATGTGGCGGCTTCGTTCGCGGCCGGATGCGGTCCGAATGGCCGGCGGCCGACGGTAAATCGCGGCGGGAGGCCCGCGGTCGGCTCGCTGTGACGGTTGCCCGGCGGCAGATCGCGGCGTGCTGCGCCGGGTTGCGCCTCCTCCCCCCGCGCCCGCGGCCGATCGCGCCCCCGCGCCGGGTCGCGCGCCCGCGCCGGGCTGATGCGTTTCCGAGCGCATTCCGGTATCGAGCACGCTTGTCGCGCACGCGAAACCGACGGATCCGTCTGTGTGACACGCTCAATCGCGAGGAGAATGATGCGTTTGCCGCATCACCGGGGCCGTCGCCGCATCACCGGGGCGGTGCCGTGCCGGGCGGGCCCGCATCACCGGGGCGGTGCCGTGCCGGGCGGGCCCGCATCACCGGGGCCGTCGC
>JAZJZX010000010.1:222457-272688 GCA_040389445.1 Chloroflexota bacterium | reverse complement strand
CGGGCCCGCATCACCGGGGCCGTCGCCGCATCACCGGGGCGGTGCCGTGCCGGGCGGGCCCGCATCACCGGGGCCGTCGCCGCATCACCGGGGCGGTGCCGTGCCGGGCGGGCCCGCATCACCGGGGCCGTCGCCGCATCACCGGGGCGGTGCCGTGCCGGGCGGGCCCGCATCACCGGGGCCGTCGCCGCATCACCGGGGCGGTGCCGTGCCGGGCCGGCGAGTTCGTGCCGGGCGGCGGTGGGGCGCCGTGGCACGTCCGGCGTGTCCGGTGCGACCGGCCCGGCCTATGATCCGACGATGACCGACTGGCTCGACGAAATCGAACCCGGGGCGCCCGATGCGGTGGCCGCATTTCGCGGGA
Organism: Chloroflexota bacterium; assembly: GCA_040389445.1. GTDB lineage: Bacteria > Chloroflexota > Limnocylindria > Limnocylindrales > CSP1-4 > UBA5189. The sequence goes on along the minus strand of JAZJZX010000010.1, from coordinate 272,324 downwards.
TCGAGGCCGGCAAGTTCATCTCCGTGCGCCGCGAAGTGCGTCGCCGGGCCGGCCCCGGGAGCGCGGAGCGGGTGGTCGCCCAGCTCGGGGCGATCGCGCAGGCCCTGGTGGCGATCGTCGAAGCACTGCCGGAACCGGCGTTTGCCGCACCAGGCGGCGAGGGTGACTGGAACGTGGCCGAGGCGATCGGCCACGATGCGGACTCGCGCGCGGGACTCGCCATGGCCGGCGCGCTCGCCGCGACCGGCAAGTTCCCGCCCGAAGCCCCGAGCGTCGTACCGGGGATCCCAGGTACGCGCGGCCTCGGGCGCGAGGCACTCGTCCGTCGGCTTGGCGCGAGCCAGCGGATCGTGGAGCGAGCGGGCCGCTCGATCGCCGGGCATGAGGAGGAACCATGCCCCCTGGAGCATCCCCAGGTCGGTCGCCTGCGGTGCGGCGAGTGGCTCCTCTTCGCCGCGGTCCACGACCTGATGCACCTGGAGCAGCTCCACGGGATCGCCGAGGCACTCCGCAGCGAGCCGGGCGGCGGGCAGCCCGGCGCGAGTCGGCGCGACGGTGCTGAGCCCGGCGGCAGCGAGCCCGGCGGGAGCGAGATGGGCGCCAGGGAGGCACTCCGCGGCGAGCATGGCGGCGGGGAGCCCGCCTGATGGGGGCCAGACCGGACCTCGTTGCCACCTGGCTGTTCCGCGCCGGTGGCGATGGTGGGTTGGAGATCCTGCTGATCCGCCGCGCCGCGGGCCGCCTCTACCCGGGACTCTGGCAATGCGTTACGGGCAGGCTCGAGGTCGGCGAACGGATCGTTGCAGGGGCCCTGCGCGAGGTCGCCGAGGAGACGGCCCTCGGGCCGTCCGATTTCGAGGCGTTCATGGAGACCGACATCGTCAACTGGTTCCATGCCGCCGATCTGGACACGCTGCTGTGCGAGGCCGTCTTTGCGGCGCGCGTACGGCCGGGAGCCGAAGTGGTGATCTCCGATGAGCACGACGCGTTCCAGTGGCTCGCCCCCGAGGCCGCGAAGGAGCTGGTGACCTGGCCCGCCTATCAGCGAGCGATCGACATGGTGGTCTGGCTGGTCGCCAACCCGGACCGCGCCGCGACGTTCCGACTGCCGGACCCGACCTGATCACCGCCCGGCCTGATCACCTTCCCGGGCCCCAAGCCCTTCGACCCGGTCCCACCTCCCGAATCCCGACCTGATCGTCCGATGCCGCCTCGCTGGTAGACTTCCGGACACCCAGCCGGCGCGTCACGAGGTGCCCCGAATGATCGACCAGCGCGGCGCATCGACCTCGCTGTCGCTTCCCGTCCTGCGGTCGAAGCTGGACGGCATTCGAGCCACCTACGGCTTCGAGGACGTATCCCTGGCGCCGGGCACCAGCACGATCGAGCCGGCCGACGTCGATCTCGCCCAGTCGTTCTGCGGCATCGATCTGACCATCCCGGTGCTTGCCTCGGCCATGGACGCGGTCGTCGATCCGGCCTTTGCCGGGGCGCTGGCGCGGCTCGGCGGCCTCGCGGTCCTCAACCTCGAGGGCGTCCAGACCCGCTATGACGATCCGTCCGAGATCCTCGGGCAGATCGCCTCCGCCTCGGATGAGGAGGTCCAGCACGTCCTCACCGAGGCGTACGGCCCCCCGATTCGCGAGGAACTCGTCGCGAAGCGCCTCGAGGAAATCCACGCGGCTGGATCCAGGGCCGCCGTGGCTGCCACGCCCGGTGCCGCTCGCAAGTGGGGCCCGTTCTGCGCCGAACACGGCGCCGACCTGTTCCTCGTCCAGTCGCAGGTTTCGTCTGCGCGCCACCTCGCGTCCGGCTACGACCCGCTGTCGCTCGAGGAGTTCACCCGGTTCATGCCGATCCCCGTGGCGGTCGGCAACACGACCAATGCCGAGGCCGCGTTCCAGCTCATGGAGCAGGGTGCCGCCGCCGTGTTCGTCGGGGTGGGGCCCGGTGCCGCCTGCACGACGCGCGAGGTACTCGGAATCGGCATTCCGCAGGTCACGGCCGTTGCCGATGTGGCCGGGGCACGCGATGCCTATCTCGAGCGGACCGGCCGATACGTTCCGGTGGTTGCCGACGGCGGCATGCGCCGGGGCGGGGAACTCGCCAAGGCCATTGCCGCAGGAGCGGACGTCGTGATGCTGGGGAGCCCTCTCGCCCGCGCCGCGGAGGCGCCCGGTCGCGGCGTCAACTGGGGGATGGCCGCGCCGTCGGCCGTCCTGCCGCGGGGCACCCGGATCAAGGTCGGGACGGTCGGGTCGCTCGAGGTGATCCTGTTCGGTCCGGCCGGCGTCACCGATGGGTCGCAGAACCTGATGGGCGCCCTCCGCCAGTCGATGGCCGCGCTCGGCGCACGCACCATCCGTGAGATGCAGCAGGTCGAGATCGTGTACGCGCCGTCGGTCGCAACCGAGGGCAAGTCCTGGCAGCGGGGTCGCTGAGCACGGTCGAGATCGGGACTCAGCTCACCGAGTGGGGGAAGGTCGTCCGGATCACGACCCGGGGGCGCGTCAGTCGGCGCGCGATCGCCGTCGCGGTCGGCTTCATCGAGGAAGCGGATGGCTCCCTGCTCGTGGCGTCCGGCGAACCCGATGCCGATTGGGCACGCAATCTCGAGGTCGATCCGCACTGCGGCCTGACGATCGGGGAACGCTCCTGGGAAGCCGTCGCCGAGCCACTGGATGATGCCGAGGCTGCCCGCGCCGTCTCGGCCATGATCCTCAAGTACGGCACGCCGGCAGAGCGCCTCGGCCGGGGTCAGGGCTTCCGGCTTCGACGTGTGGGCTGAGCGGCAGCCCCCGGCGGGCTGAGCCCAGGTATCGACCGGCGGGCTCAGCGGCATCTACCAGCCGGCTGAGCGGCAGCCCCCGTCGGGCTCGGCGGCGGCCCCGGCGGGCTCGGCGGCCGCCCCCGGCGGACCGACCAGCCGCCTCGGTCGTACACTCCCCGGCGATGCCAGAACACCTGCCCGTCCGCCCCGCCCGGCCCGACGAAACCGCGTCCGGCGACCTCTACCAGCCGACCCTCGACCGGACGCCGGCGCGCCGCAGCGTCTTCGAGGAGGCAGGCGGCATGCCGTTCTTCGAGGGCCTGGTGGATCGTTTCTACCAGGGCGTCGAGGCGGATCCGGAGCTCCTCGCCCTCTATCCGGACCAGGCGGACCTCATCGGGGCCCGGCATCGCCTCGCGCTCTTCCTCGCCCAATACTGGGGCGGCCCCACGACCTACAACGACGAACGCGGGCACCCGCGGTTGTACATGCGCCACATGGCCTTCACGATCGATCCGGCCGCGCGCGATCGCTGGCTGACGGCCATGCGCGCGGCCGTGGCCCACATGGATCCGCCATCGCCTGTTGCCGTGCGCCTGCTCCAGTATTTCGACATGGCCGCGGAGGCGATGCGCAACAGGGACTAGGCTCGACGTCGAGCGGCTGCGCGGCGAAACCCGCGGCAAGCGTCCGACACCCGCGGCCAGCGCTCGAAAACCGAGAGCAGCCACGCGGCGACACCCGCGAGCAGCGCCCGAAACCCGCGAGCGGTCAGCCCCGCCGGGCGTCCGTGCCGGGGACCCCGAGCGCGGACAGTGCCGCGGCGAACCCGTCGAGATCGTCCACTCCCGCGTAGAACGCGGGCACCAGGAGTTTGCCCCAGCGGACGGGGACGCGGAAATCCAGCCTCACGCCGCCGTGCGGGCTCCCGGCGAAGGACACATCGCGATGACGCACGCTCATGCGCACGCCGATGGCCGTGATCCATCGGAATGGGCCCTCGATGCGCCACGAAGCGACATTCTCGAGCGGCGTATCGAACGCGAATCGCCCGAACTGCGCACGTAGGCTAGCGGGCCCGACGTCGGCCCAGGCCGAATCGGGTGTCGCTCCGAACAGAAGTCGAACGATGCCGCGCGAGCGGGCCCCGATGCGAATCGGGAAACGACTGGCTGCCATGAAGCGAAGGGTAGTCCGCCGGCCCGGTACACTGCCCGGGACGAGCTGGGACCGCCCGAAGGGCGTGGAGTGGAGGGCGGCATCGAGCGTGGCGGACAAGGGCAAGACGGTCCACGGCGAAGCGGCGAACGCCGGCCATCGCGTCCTCGCCCCGGATGATGCCGAGGTCGAGGCGTACCTTGAAACCGCGCTTCATGCACCTGGGCCCGACCGGGCGGTGGCCGACCGCCCCGCCACCAGCGACCACGGCACGGTGGTCATCCTCGACTTCGGGAGCCAGTTCGCCCAGCTGATCGCACGCCGCGTCCGCGAGCTCAATGTCTACTCCGAGCTCCTGCCGCACGACACGCCGATGGCCGAGATTGAAGCCCGCGGCGCCACCGCGATCATCCTGTCCGGCGGCCCGATGTCCGTCTACGACGAGGGCGCCCCGAAGCCCGATCCGGCGATCTGGAGCGGCCGGATCCCCGTCCTGGGCATCTGTTACGGGGCGCAACTGATGGCGCTCGAGCTGGGCGGGGACGTCCTCCCGGCCTCGAAGCGCGAATACGGGCCGGCGACCGTGACGATCACCTCCGAGGACCCGCTCTTCGCCGGCATCGACCGCGAGCAGCCCGTGTGGATGAGCCATGGCGACTCGATCACCCGCCTGCCGGAGGGTTTCCGATCCACGGCACACAGCGGGTCCACGCCCTTCGCCGGGCTCGTCGATCCGGACCGCAACCTGTACGGGATCCAGTTCCACCCGGAGGTGGCCCACACGCCCCGAGGCCGCGACGTCCTCCGCAATTTCGTGCTTGGAATCGCGGGGGCCAGGCCGACCTGGACGCCGGCCAACTTCATCGAATCGACCGTCGCCGAGATCCGGACCCGGGTCGATGCCCACGCCGCGGTCGTCGGCTCCGACGGCCTCGTGATCTGCGCGCTGTCGGGAGGCGTGGACTCGGCCGTCGCGGCCGCGCTGGTGCACCGTGCCGTTGGCGACCGCCTCACCTGCATCTACGTCGACCACGGCCTTATGCGCAAGAAGGAGTCCGAGCTCCTCCGGGCAACGTTCGAGGAGCACCTCGGCATGCGCCTCGTGATGGTCGATGCCCGGCGGCGCTTCCTCGCCCGTCTGGCCGGCGTCGAGGACCCGGAGCAGAAGCGGAAGATCATCGGGGATGAGTTCATCCGGGTCTTCGAGGAGGAGGCCGCCAAGCTCGGCCAGATCGACTTCCTGACCCAGGGCACGCTGTACCCCGATGTCATCGAGAGCGCCACCTCGGAGACCAAGACCGCCCAGAAGATCAAGACCCACCACAACGTCGGCGGTCTGCCGGCCGACCTGCGGTTCAAGCTGATCGAGCCGCTCCGCTACCTGTTCAAGGACGAAGTCCGGCTGGTCGGGGCCGAGCTCGGTCTGCCCGACGCCATGGTCCAGCGCCAACCGTTCCCGGGCCCGGGCCTCGCCATCCGGATCATCGGGGAGGTCACCGCCGAGCGGCTCGACACCCTCCGCGACGCCGACTGGATCGTCATCGACGAGATCAAGGCAGCGGGCCTGTACCGGAGTGTCTGGCAGTCGTTCGCGATCCTGACCCCGGTCCGCAGCGTGGGGGTCATGGGCGACGGGCGCACCTACGCGAATGTCGTCGCCATTCGCGCGGTGACCTCCGAGGACGGCATGACCGCCGACTGGGCGAAGCTCCCCTACGACGTCCTGGGCAGGATCTCGTCCCGGATCGTGAACGAGGTCCCGGGCGTCAACCGGGTCGTGTACGACATCTCCTCGAAACCGCCGGCGACGATCGAATGGGAATAGCCGGGATCGCGGCCGGAAGGTCCATTCCGGTCCGGAATTGATCTAGGTCCGGGCGTCGCCCTCGGCGATGAGGCGCGTCACGAGCCCCTCGCGTCGGGGGAGCTGACCGGCCGCGGCGAACCGCCGCAAGTGCTCGCCGGCACGCGGTTCCACCGCCAGGGCTGATCGGTACAGGTGTCGACCGCGCGCTTCATCGCCGGCATCGAAGACCGTGAGCGCATGCCACAGCCGGATCTGGTCATCGTCGGGGGCCAGGGCGGCGGCCCGCTCGGCGAACGCGGCCGCCGCGGTCACCTCGCCCACGGCAAGCGCCTCGAGCGCTTCATCGAGAGCCTCGTAGGCACGCGACACCGAGAGCAGCCGCTCCAGCTCGCCCAACGGGTCGCGATGGTCGTCGACGCGGACATCGAAGCGCACGTCCCAGGGCCTGGCATCCGGCGTGCCGGGTACCACGAGGAGGCCGGCCGACTGGCGGCCTCGAACATCGCCACCCTCCGCCTCGGCAGCCTGGAGCGCGGCGAGGAGTCGATCGGCCAGATCTCCATCGGCGCGACCGTACGCCTCGAGCATGGCCGGCCATACCGTTGCCCGTTCCATCATGTTGGCCTGGACGCTGACGCCGCGGACGGCGAGATGGCCGGCAGCCGCAACGCACTCGGAACCGGTATGGGCTGCCGTGCGTCCGGACGCGTCCACCATCGCGACCTGGCGCACACCCGGGTCCGAATCTGCGGCCACGAGTTCCGCCAGCGCCGCTTCGGGCGTTCGCCCGGCGGCCAGCAGGTCGAGTCCCGCGTACCCGTACCGTGCATCCACGAACGACTGCGTGGCGACGGCGCCGACGGCGGGTCGTGCCCACGCCACGATGGCCCCGGCGGCCAGCCACCTGGACTGCACGGCGACGCCGAGTTCGCCGGTGTCCTGGTCGAGGGCCACAATCGAGTACGTCATCGCTGTGCAGCGTGCCGGGATCGGGCGGGGAGCGCAAGGGCGCTTCCCGCCGGTCTCGCCACATCGGGTGTGACCTCTGGGCTATTCCCGTGGCCGGGCAGCGCGCTACAGTGCGTGCGATGTCCGACCAGCCTCAGGGCGACACCATCCCTCAATCCGACGGCCCGAAATGTCCGTGGTGTTCCGTCCCGCTGGCGTCCGTTGACGATGCGCGCTGCCCGTCCTGCAACGCGACCCTGCGTGAGTCCACGGACGAGGAAGTGCCCGGCGTGACCAGGGTTGATCATGAGGCCCTCTTCCGGCCCAGAACGTCCCCGGCACGGTCGGCCGGTCTCATCGGCTGGCTGGCGGGCAGCAAGCCGGAGGATCCGGAGCCCCAGCCGTCGCCGTCCACGTTCAGCCCACCTGACGCCGACGTCAGGCGGGAAATGCTCCGGATGGAACTCGCCGCCATCGAGGCCAAGTTGGACGCCCAGCGGGCGGAGCTCGAATCGGAACTCGGCGTTACGGCGCCGGCCGTTGAACCCGCCGAGCCGGACGATCCCATCGAGGGCACCACGGACGAGAACCAGGTTCCTCCGCCGGCCTGACGCGCGGCGGGACCGCTCGACGGGGATCTCCGCGCCCCCGGCCTGACACCCCGGCTGGAACGCCCCGGGACGCTCGACGCGGCAGTCGCGGCCCTTGCCGCTATCCTCCGACGGATGCCCGAACGATTGCCGTCACCCGGCCCGTCCTTCCTGCGCGAGCAGGAGTTTCGTCTCGGCGACCGGGTCTTCCGGGCCGGCATGAGCCGACCCACCACCGGGCCGGACGAGTGGTGGCTGGGTGTGCTCTGGGTGCAGGATGACGATGGCGTGGTCAGCTTCCGCGACGTTGCTCCGGCCGCCGGGCCACCGCCTGATCCGCCGCTCGCGAGAATGGGCCCAACCCTGGCCGGCGGGCTGTCCGGCCTGATCCTCGAGGATGCCGGTCGGCTCTCGATTCGCCTCGGCTTGCTGGTCCCGCCGGATGACCCGGAACGGCCGTGGCGCTGCCCGCTGGCCGTCCGGGCCGGTTTCCGCTGGGAGCCGACCCGCGCGGCCACGATGCTTCCCAACGTTCTCGCGCAGGAGGTCCTGACCGCGTTCCGCCGTTCCGTTGAGGGACTCAATCGGCGCTGAGCCCGGGATTCGTCGGGCGAGGTTGGCGAGCCAGAGAGTCGCGCCGGACGGCATTTCGGCCCGCCCGTCGTAGACTGCCCGGACATGGACGACCGAAACGACCCGTTCCGACCGCCGCCCGGCCCCGGAGGACGCGGCCCGCGCCGGGGAGGTCCGAACGACGGACGCCGCCCGACTGCCCCGACGAACCCGTTGAGCGGCCGCGTGGGCATCGCGGTTGCGATTGCCGCCATTGTCCTGCTGTTCGGGGCCGGCGCCCTGGAGTTCTGGACCGATGCCATCTGGTATCGGAGCGTCCAGTTCGACGCGGTCTTCTGGACTCGGGTATGGGCATCCATCGTCCTGTTCATCGTCGGCGCCGGGCTGACGCTGCTGATCCTGCTCGGCAACCTGTGGCTTGCGAACCGCCTTGCGCCGCCCGCCGAGGGCACGCCGGCCTCGTTGCGCGATCTCCTCCAGCGAATCAGCGAGGTCAGTGCCGCCGGCGACCCGCGCGATCGAACCGGCATGCCGCGCCCGGTGATCGTGAACGCCGAGCCGATCCAGATGCCCGACCTCTCGCCCATCGCCACGGTGGTGCTCGCCGGCCTGTCCGTGCTCGCCGCCCTCATCGTGGGAGGCGCGACGGCGTCCGCCTGGGACACGATCCTCCTGTGGATCAACCGCGTGCCGTTCGTGGCGGCCGGCGGTGCCCCGAGCGTGGATCCGATCTTCGGGCGCAACGTCTCCTGGTTCCTGTTCGACCTTCCGTTCCTCCGGACGGTCCAGACGGTCTTCAACGTCGTGGTGCTCGGTGCGCTGGCCGTCGCCGGGGCTCGCTACCTGGCGGGCCTGACCAGATCAGGATTCGCGCTGCCGTCCGGAGTCCGCGTGCACCTGGCGGTCCTTGCCGGCCTGTACCTGCTGTCCGTGGCGTTCGGCTACCAGCTGGACAAGTACGAGCTCGTGTACTCGGTGCGCGGCGTCGCGGCCGGCGTCAGCTACACGGACCAGAACGCCCAGTTCTTCGCGTACGACCTGTTGACCGGGCTGTCCGCCTTCGCCGCGGCGTTCGTGGTCGGTGCGGCCTTCACCCGCTGGACCTGGCCCCTCGGCGTGACGCTCGCCACCTGGTTCCTCGCGTCGCTGTTCGTGGGCCGCCTGTACCCGGAGCTCATTCAGCGCCTGGTCGTCGTCCCGAACCAGTACAACCTCGAGCAGCCCTACATTGCGAACAACATCGCCATGACCCGTCGATCCTATGGACTCGACGCGTGGGAGGAACGGAGCTACGACGGATCGGCCCCGCTCACCCAGGCCCAGATCGACGACGAGTCGGCGACCTTTGCCAACGCGCGGCTGTGGGACTACCGCCCGCTCGGCGACACGCTGGACCAGCTCCAGACCGTGCGGCGCTACTACGACTTCATCGACGTTGATACCGACCGCTACACGCTCGACGGCAAGGAACGCCAGGTGATGCTGTCGGCGCGCGAGCTGAACCTGACGGCCACCGACCAGGCCAGCGGCTGGGTCAACCAGCGCATCATCTACACCCACGGCATCGGCATCACGATGGTGCCGGTCAACGAGGTCACGACGGAGGGCCAGCCGCTCCTCCTGATCAAGGACCTGCCGCCCGTCTCCAGTGGCGGCGCGCCCGCCGTGACCGAACCACGGATCTACTTCGGCGAGTCGCTGTCCGACTACGTGATCGTGGGTGCCAAGCAGTCCGAATTCGATTACCCGCAGGGTGACAATGCCGCCGGTGCCGGGACCGACGTCCAGACTCGCTGGACCGGCACGACGGGGATCCGCATGGACACGACCCTGTCGCGGCTGCTCTACGCCCTCCGGTTCCGCGATCTCAACCTGTTCATCAGCGACCAGATCACCGCCGACAGCCAGCTGCTCATGCACCGGGCGCTGCAGGACCGCCTCCAGCTGATCGCGCCGTTCCTGGCCTACGACAAGGATCCGTATGTCGTGGTGACCGGCGAGGGCCGTCTGGTCTTCATCCAGGATGCATTCACGACCTCAGATCGCTTCCCGAACGCGCAGCCGTTCAACCCGGGCGACCTTGATGCCTCCGGCCTGCCACCGACATCGCTCAACTACATCCGCAACAGCGTCAAGGTGGTCATGGATGCCTACGACGGCACCATGACGTTCTACATCGCCGACCCGACCGATCCCATCGTCCAGGCATGGGCAGGCGTCTTCCCGACGTTGTTCCGCCCGCTCTCGGACATGCCGACCGACCTCCGACCCCACCTCCGCGTGCCCGAGGACCTGTTCAACATCCAGGCCGCCACGTTCGGGCGGTACCACGTCACGAACACCGAGACGTTCTTCGGCAACCAGGATCGGTGGACGGTCCCGGCCGGCAAGGCCAGCGACCAGAGTCTCCCATCCGAGGCGTACTACGTGATCATGCGGATGCCGGGTGAGCCCGATCCCGAGTTCCTCCTGCTCCAGCCGATGGTCCCCGTGGGTCGACCGAACATGATCGCGTGGGTTGCGGCCCGCAACGACCCGGCGAACTACGGCGGTGTCCGCGTCTACCGGTTCCGGACGGACACCTCGGTCTTCGGGCCGGCGCAGATCGAGGCCCGAATCGACCAGGACCCCACGATCTCCGCCCAGATCACGCTCTGGAACCAGTCGGGCAGCAAGGTGGTCCGCGGCAACCTCATCGTCGTCCCCGTCGGCGACACCCTGATCTACCTCCAGCCGGTCTACCTGCAGTCGACCTCGTCGTCGTTCCCCGAGTTCCAGCGGATCGTCGTCGCCTCGCCGACGTCAGTCGTGTGGGGTGAAACCCTCGCCCAGGCGCTCCAGCAGCTCGTCGGCGCGGGACCCAGCCCGACACCCACACCCGGCTCGTCGGCCGGGCCGACACCGACACCGGGCAGCTCCCCGCGTCCGACCGTGGGCCCGGACCTGCCGACCGATGTCGGCGGCCTGATCGCCTACGCAAACGCCCATTTCGAGGCTGCCCAGGCGGCCCTCCGGAACGGTGACTTTGCCGCCTACGGTCGCGAGATCGAACTCGTGCGTCAGGCGCTCGCGCAGCTCGACATCCTCGCCGGCCCGACGCCCGCCCCCTGAGCCTCGCGACAACGAACGACCAGGCGCGCATGTCCGCGGCCACCGCGCTCGGCGCGTCGTTCCTGGCCGTGCTTGCCCATCCGCGCTGGTGGGTCATGTCGCTGGCCGCGTTTTTGGTCCGGGGCGGCCTGCTCCTGCTGCTCCTGCCCCTGATCCCGCTGCCGAGCACCGCGGCACTCGCCAACGCGCTGGGCCCGACGCTGGTCGGATTCGTGTTTGGCGGTCCGTCTGCCTCCTTCCTGATCCTGGTCGGTTCGATCGTCGCCGCGACCGTGCTCTGGTTCGTGCTGGCAGCGATTGCCGGCACGATCCTGGATCTGGCGCTCATCCGGGAGGCGGCCGAAGAGGACGACCTCGATGGGCGCGCCCGGCCCGCAGACGGGGGTCCGTGGCGGGCGATCACCGTCCGCTGGCTGGCACATCTGCCGACCGCGGCAGCCGTCGTCTGGGGTGCGGCCGCGCTGGTTGACGCCGCCTACGTCGAACTCATTCGTCCGGGCGACCCCTCCGTCCCGGTCGCGCTGCGGGTGCTCCTGCGCGCCCCGCAGATCGTGGGCCTGGTCGTCGTTGCCTGGGCGGTCGGCGAGGCGGTCGGAGGCCTGGCCGTCCGCCACCTTGCGTGGGGCGCGGGGATCCCGCGATCGCTGGCCGGCTCGGTGCTCGGGGTACTGAAGCCCTCGGGCCTCGCGGTCCTCGTCCTGACGAATCTCGGGCTCGTGGCGGCTATCGCCGGCGGTGGGCTGGCCATCGGGATCGCCTTCGAACACGCCCGGGTCCTGCTCATCGACGGCGGTGCGCCCCTCGACCAGGGGCTGGCCCTGGTGCTCCTGTCGGGGAGCTGGTTCGGCACGGCCGTGCTGGTTTCGATTGCCACGGCCTGGCGAGCAACGGCATGGACGTACGAAGCCGGTCGGCACCGGGCACTCGTGACCATCGGCCCAGGCGCGGCATAACTCCTTCGGGGACTTCCCGGAAACTCGGAAGTCTGGCACCCTGACCGTCATCGACCCACGTCTGGCGGGTCTCGCGGGAGAATCCTGATGCCCTCTGGCGCCGTTCCGTGCCGCTTCTGCGGCAGGCCGATCCCCGGCGACAGCGCCACGTGCCCGTCCTGCGGGATGCCCGTCGGCGAATCCGAAGAGGGAACCCAGGCGGAGGCGGTCGTCCTTCCGGAGGCGGGCGCCCTTCCGGAGGCCAGCGATGCAACGACTGCCGCCGACGGCATGGCGGCCGGCGGGATCGTCCTCAGTCCGGCGATACCCGGCTCGTACCTGCATCCGTCCGCGGTGCACCAGGCGCCGATCGAGGTGGCGGTCCCGACCGCGGTCATGCCACTCGCCGGTACCGCCGCGCCGGCGCCCGACGCATCGACGAGTCCGGCCGGAACGTCGATGCTCGCGGCCCCGGCCCGGGCCGGAGGCTTCCCGGCTCCCCGGCCGGGCGATGCCCCCTTGCTGGCGGATCTGCCATTCGACGCCCCGAACTCACTCGCCGGGTGGCTCGTGGCCGTCGGGAGCGGTGTCGGGGCGCTGAGCTTCCTGCTCCCCTGGACCCCCGGAATCGCCGTCTTCACCAGCAGCTGGGGGCTGTCCAGTGTCTCCAACCTTCCGATCCTGGGCCTCTTGATCGTCACGGCCGTGCTGGCGATCCTGCCGAACCGGGTGGCGCGTTGGGTGCGATCCGGCGTCCTCGGCCTGATCGGCGGGGCGTTGTTCCTCGGGTTGCTCTGGCCCTACGTCGTGGGCGACTTCGGCGCGGAGTTCGGGGCCGTCGTGGGGGCAGCGGCAGCGATCGTGCTGATGGTCGGGGGAACGCTCTCGGTCGCACCCGAGCGGGAGCGCCCGCCCGCCGCCTGACCCCCATCTCGTCTCCCGTGGGGCACATGCCCCGACGGCGTGTCCGCGTTCCGTCACGCTCGAGTCCACGACCGCGTCCGAAGCACGCACGCCGGCGTCCGAGGCCCGTCCGTCGGCACGGCGCCAACCGACCTCCGGCCTGCCGGAACGACGCTGCTACACTGCCCCGGTCGTTGCAACGCCGCTCGCGGTGATCGCCGACCCCCACGGAGGCTCCCGCCGGCGGATGGAAGAGATTCTCGGCACGATCGGAGGCGCGATCGGCTCCGTCTTCGACAACCCGGTCATCAAGTTCGGCTTCCAGATCGTCGCGATCTACTGGGCCATCCTGTGGCTGGCCGCCGCGTACTGGGCCTTCCGGGACCTGCAACTCCGGACGGACAACCCGATCGCTCCGTACCTCGCCGCCGCCTTCGTGATCGTCTTCACGCCCGTGCTCTTCCCGCTCGCCGTGTTCGCCTACCGGATCGTCCGCCCCCAGGAGCGGATCGGAGAGATCTACGAGCGCAATCTCGCCGAGGAAGCGATGCTGGCCGAGATCGAATCCGTCCGGCACTGTCCGGCCTGCGATCGAACGGTGCACGACGAATGGATCATCTGTCCAACCTGCCGGACGCGGCTCAACCGCGTCTGCCCCAACTGCTCGAAGCTGGTGGGGCTGGACTGGTCCCTGTGCGCCTGGTGCGGGCGCGATTTCGAGCGAGCTGAGGTCGTCGCCGGCGCTGTGATCTCCCCGTCGACCCGCCAATCGCTGGGCGCCGGCGACGCAACCGCCGCAATTCGATCCGCAAGCCGGCCGTCCGCCAGCCGGCCGTCCGCAACGCCGTCGCCGCGCAGTCGATCGGGCGATCCGCTCGCCGAATCTTGACCGACGCGGGGCCGGACCTCGAGGTCCCGCTCGAAGGGCCGGCGTCGACCTTCGGGCTGTTCCGTTTCACCATCGATGGGCGCCAGGCCCCCGGCCTGTTCGTGGCCGGCTGGATTGCGCTCGTGGTGGGCGCGTCGGCGTCGTTCGTGGGCCTGCTGGCCGGCCGCAACCTGGCGGGAACCCTCCTGTTCGCCGGCGGCATGGCGATCATTCTCATCGCCCTGGTCTTCCTGGGCGGATCGCAGGCCATCGAGCGGCGTGCGAGCTCGGCCGCGTATGCGGGTCCGTCACCGATCCTGACCTTCGCCGCGGTGATCGTGGGCTGGTACCTGACCGCGATCGCGGTGGGGACACCCTTGCGCATGCTCGGCATGGAGGTCGAGGGACCGGCCCTCGCCCTGCTCGGCGTCGCGATCCAGGGGGTCGTCGTCGTCCTGCTCCTCCGGGTCATGGTGGTCGGGACGGACGCCCTGTCCTGGTCCGACATGGGGCTGCGGCGGCCTGATCGGGCAGCGATCCGCGAGTTCGGCCTGGGTGCCCTCCTCGCCTGGCCCGTCGTCCTCGCGACCGCCCTGGTCGTCATCGTGCTGGTGGGGGCTACCGGCCAGCAGCCGAGCGCGCCACTCCCGGCGACTGGTTCCTCCTCGGGCCTCCTGCTGAACCTGCTGGCGGGCGCGCTGATCGCGCCCGTCTACGAGGAGCTGTTCTTTCGCGGCTTCACCCAGACGGCCTGGCGTCGGATGGCCGGGCCGACCCGCGCGATCATCCGATCGACGCTGCTCTTCGCCCTCGTCCACGCCATCGACCAGAGCGGCGACACCTTCGCCGGGGCACTCGGCGTGGCCGTCGTGGCGACCGGCGCACGGCTTCCCGTGGCCCTGGTCCTGGGCCTGGTCTTCGATCGGCGCCGATCGTTGTGGGCGTCGATCGGCCTGCACGCCACCTTCAACGGGATCCTCCTGATCGTCGCCGAGCAGGCGCTTCGCGCCTGAACCGGGCCCTGCCGCCCGCGACTGATGGGGCTTGTGCTTCTTCCTTCGGCGCGCGGCCGGTCCGGCCCGCGGACCAGTCCAGCCCGCGGCCGGCGCAGCCCGGATGCATCGCCGGGTGACCGTCCGGTGAGCGGGTCCGGATAGGCTGCGCAGTGTCCTCGGGTCCGGATGGCGGGGGGAATCGGCGGGCTTCCGTCGTCCGGGCCCCGGGGACACCCTGACCGCCAGATCGATCGTGTCACGGAGGCGGACGATGCCCGACGCGCCCATGAATCTGCCGGGTGTCCGGGTCGGTCGCACCTTGCGCGAGCTGCCGGCGGCCGAGCGTCCGCGCGAACGGATGCAGCTTCGGGGAGCCGCGGGGCTCTCGTCCGCCGAGCTCATCGCCCTCCTGTGGGGCGCCGGATCGCGCGGCCGCTCGGCCGTGGATCTCGCCGAGGACGCCATCGCCCGGTTCGACGGGCTGACCGGCCTGGCCCATTCATCCGGCATCGAACTGGAGGGAATCGCGGGAGTCGGGGCCGCCCGCGCGGCCCAGCTCCAGGCTGCCTTCGAGCTCGGCCGGCGCCTGCTCGCAGATTGGCCGACCGCGCGATGGACCGTTCGATCTCCCGGTGACGTCGCCGACCGCCTTGTCCTCCAGATGGGTCGCCTGGAGCGCGAGGAGCTGCGCGTCGTGGTCCTCAACACCAAGAACGTCGTCCAGCGGGTGGTGACGGCGTACCAGGGGAACGTGAGTGCCTCCGTCGTCCGGGTCGGCGAACTGTTTCGCGATGCCGTGCGGTTGACCGCGGCGGGGATCATCCTCGTCCACAACCACCCGTCCGGCGATCCGACACCCCCAACGAAATCGGTGGGAAAACCAACGCGGACGAAAGTACCGGCTGGTACCAGTGAGCCTTTCGCGGCCGTCTGGGGTAGGTGCCGCATCTCCGACTAGGAGGGGCGCTCGAGGGTCGGCTTCGCGGGAAGCCGGCGGTTCAGCCGGGCTGATGCGGGGCTCCGCGAGCGCGGCGCTGATCCGATCGCCTGGCGGCTGGACGGCTGATCAAGCGGGGCCAATCGCCTCGACGAGGAGCGCCCACGGACACGTCTCGGCGTGCTTGATCGCGAAGTCGATGTCCTCGGTGGCCTCGTTGTAGGTGCCGGCGTTGTCGTAGGCCGCGCAGTAGACGCACCATCCCCTGATGGCGTCTTCATCGTCGGGTACTTCGAGCGGCTCGCGGCCCGCGATGATCCGAGCCGCCTCCACGATGCGAGCGATGTGTTCGGGCGTGAGACCGGCGGTTGGAGTCATCATTCACGCATCGTGGACTCGGCGCATGACCGTTTCCAGAGACCGTTCGTACGGGCCTTCGTGCTCCGGGGCCGCGACCGACAGGTGTAGACGCGAGACCGCTACAGTCGGGGGGCAACGATGACCATCCCAGGCGCTCCTCCCCACATCCCGCGGCTGACGCTCGACGCGTTCAGTCGACTTCATGCCGCTCGTGGCGGACGACTCATGTGGTTCCTCGGCGCGGGAGCGTCGGTGTCAGCGGGCGTTCCGACGGCGGGCCAGTTGATCTGGCAATACAAGCGCTTCCTCTACGCAACGCTCACCTCAACGCCCATTGCCGGAATCGACGTCGCCGATCCCGTCGTACGTCGGCGCCTCCAGCGCTACTTCGACGACGACGGTGGCTACCCACACGCGGGGGCGACGGACGAGTACGCGGGCTTCTTCGAGGCAGCGTATCCGCATGCCGCCGACCGGCGTCGCATGCTCGACGACTTCATCGTCGCCGCCAGGGCTGCATTTGGCCAGATCGCCCTGGCAGCCCTGATGCTCGAGCACATCGTGCCGGTCGTCTGGACGACGAACTTCGACAGGGTCGTCGAGGACGCAGTCAGCGGCCTGTCGGGCACGACGACGGCGCTGACGACGGCACACCTCGCCGAACCCGCCGTGGCCCGCAGGGCACTCGACGAGAGCGCCTTTCCTGCGCTCGTGAAGGTCCACGGCGACTACCAGTCCGAGAACCTCAAGAACACGGCGGCCGAACTGCAGGAACAGGACGCTGACCTCCGGCACGTTCTCGAGACAGCCTGCGCCCGTTTCGGCCTCGTGGTCGCGGGCTACAGTGGTCGGGACGCTTCGGTCATGGACGTCCTGGCAGCGGCGGCCGACCAGCCCGGTGCCTTTCCTGCAGGGCTCTTCTGGGTTCACCGGGAGCCCGACCCGCCCGAAGGTCGACCGCTGGCATTGCTCGAGCGGGCGGCCGCAAACGGGATCGAGGTCGCCTGGGTCCAGGCGGGCACCTTCGACGAGTTGATGGGTGAGGTCTTGGTGCCGGTCGAACTGCCGTCCGCGATGGTGGCGCGGCTCGAAGCGATCCGTCCGCCGACGCGCATTGCGCCGTTTCCGCTGGCGCCGGCCGGAGAGGGCTGGCCGGTCGTCCGACTCAACGCCCTGCGGCTCATCAACCACCCAACAGCCTGCCGTCGGGTGGAATGCGGGATCGGGGGCACCGGGGAAGTCCGGCGAGCAGTTGCCGAGGCCGCCGGTGATCTCGTCACCCTACGTCGTCGTGACGGCGTAGTCGGCTTCGGCTCGGACCGAGAGTTCCATCGGGTGTTCGACCCGTACCGGGTCACGGCCTTCGACACGCAACCGCTGATCGGACGAGCCGGTCCCTCGACTGACGTGGGACTTCTCTACGACGCCCTTGCTGGCGCCTTGGCTCGCAACCGCGATCTGGATCACCGACGGATGAGACGAAGGCACATCCTCACGATCCGGCCGGACCTCGCCAACGATGCCCGCTTCGCTCGATTGCGCGGAGTCGCTGCGTCGTTGACCGGAACGATCCCCGGCACCTCGATCGCCTGGGCAGAAGGGGTAGAACTGGCCTTGGAATGGCACAACGGCCAGCCTTGGCTGGTCTTCGACCCGACGGTCTGGGCGGAACGGACAAACGACGATGCCGAACGAAACCGGCGTCTCGGCTGGCTCAAGGAGCGCACAGCCCCCAGGTACAACAAGGCGTGGAACTCGCTCTTCGAAGCGTGGTCGTTGACCCTTGCCGGGGACGGACCGTTTGCGCGGTTCGGATTTGGCGAGTCGGTCGGCATGGACGCCATCTTCGAGATCGATCCGACGACCGCCTTCAGCAGGGCACCTCGATGACGCGGTCACCCTCGGAACTCGGCGCCTACCGGCGACTGCCCGAGCCCGATCTCCTCTTCGACATGGCCGACGAGACCAAGCGCCATCCGCACCCGCTCCACGGCCTCCTCCAGTTCGGCCCCCTCAGTGAGAGCGTGATGACCCTCCTCCCGCCGGAGATCCGGGTCGCGGCAATCACGCCGCACGAAGAACTCGCGCCGCTGAGCGGGCTCATCGACGAACTGCGCCGGACACATCGACCCCGAGAGCGACACACCTACCTGCCCGAATACCCGGGCATGAGGCGCATCTTCAAGCGCGAAGCCGTCCTGGCGTCGCCGCCTGCGCGCGTCCAACTTGCGGCGGACCTGGACGAACGGCTGGCCGAGTCCGCGAAGCCATGGTTGGTACTCGCCGAGGCGCTGAGCCACGCCATCGCGCAACTCGAATCCTCCCGGAACGACTGGGACGTCGTCGCGATCTACCTGCCGTCCCGCTGGTCGATCGCCTTCGTGGGCCAGGAGGACGACTTCGATCTCCACGACTACGTCAAGGCGGTTGCCGCCGTTCGCGCGATCCCGTCGCAGATCGTGACCGAGGACAAGGCCCTTCACTACTTCGACCGCGCGAGCGTCGCGTGGCGCCTTTCGATCGCGCTCTACACGAAGGCGGGTGGCGTCCCGTGGAAGATGGTGCCGCAGGAGCCCGATACCGCATTCATCGGCCTGTCATTCGCTCTGCGCGGGGTGGCCACGGGCGGTCCCAGGTTCGTGATCTGCTGCTCGCAGGTCTTCGATGCCGAAGGCGTGGGATTGGAGTTCGTGGCCTTCGACACCGATCGAGAGTGGGACAAGGTGGAGGGCGACAACCCGTTCCTCTCGCGAGAGCAGATGCGAGCCGTGGTCGCCAGCAGCCTCGCGCTGTACGTCGATCGTCAGGCGGGCCGCGCCCCACGACGGGTCGTCCTCCACAAGCAGACGGAGTTCCGGCGAGAGGAACTCGACGGGATCTTCGAGGCGCTCCCGTCAGTGCCCGACATTGAGGCGGCCCAGATCCTCGAGCACCCGAACTGGCGCGGCGTCCTACTGAACCAGGCGCGATTTCGGGCGGGCGGTCGCCCGAGCGAACCGGACAACTTCCCCGTCCATCGGGGTACCACACTGGTGCTGGATGAGCGGGACATGCTGGTATGGAGTCACGGCAACGCGACGGCCGTCACCGGCGGTCAGGGCTATCTGCAGGGAGGCAAGGGCATCCCCAGACCGATGGTCGTCCGCCGCTTTGCCGGGCGGGGGTCGCCGTCGCTCCTGGCGGCGGAGATCCTGGGCCTCACCAAGATGAACTGGAACAACGACGCGCTCTACGACATGCTGCCGGCAACCCTCGGCTTCGCCAGCACTCTCGCCCAGATCATCAAGCGCTTGCCGACCCTGGACCGGCGGACGTACCCGTTCCGGCTGTTCATGTAGCGACGATTTGACACGGGCGGGATCCGGCCCGCAGACTCGTCAGGCCATCATCGACACTGTGTGAATCGAGGGCCGTTCCCGTTCTGCGGGGGCGGCCCTCCTTCGTGCTCAGGTCCCGCCGCCGGCTGACAAACCGGGCGCGGAGCCGATCAGGCGGTCGGCCTCGGCAGGCTGAAGCCTGCCGCCTCGAGAACGCCGTTCAGCCGCTCGTCGGCCAGCCGGCGGTACTCGTAGACCGCGGTGGCCACCGAGATCAACGCAGCCTCGTGCTCGGCGATGACCGTGTCTGCGCGGGCCTGGGCCTCGGCGACGAGTTCCTGGATGCGGGCGAGGGTCTTGGACTTCCACTCGTCGGTCAGGTACATGTGCGGGAGGCCGTCCTCGCCGAGGAACAGGCCGGGGCCGCCAAAGCCCGCTCGGATGAAGCGCATCGCTGTCGCGACGGCGTTGTCGTAGTCGGTCTCCGATCCGTTGGTGTGCTCGCCGAGCACGAGGCGCTCAGCGGACGACCCGGCCATCGCGACCAGCATGTTGTCGAGCATCCGCGCCTTGGTGTCCCACTGCAGGGACGTGTCCTCGAAGGCCCCGCCGAGGATCGTCGCGCCGCCGTGGCGAAGGGTGATGTCGATCGCGCGAACCGGCACCTTGGTCGGCGAGGCCGCAGCGGCGACCGCGTGGCCGGCCTCGTGGATCGCGACCAGCCGCTGGCTCGCATCCCACGCCAGGAGGTGGTCGCGAGCGGCCGGGCGGACCGCCATCGGGATCAGTTCAGCCTTGGACTCCAGGCCCGGGACCATCAGGGCTGTCGTGCCCGTCTCTTCGTTCGTCATGCCTCCAACATCCGACAGGAGGGCGCCAAACGCAACGGGTTCGGCCTGGAGGGCCACGCCAAGTTGACCTCTGGCCGAGATCGCCGACGGTAGGTTCATCAACCTGCCGTAGCGATGTGGTCCGATGTCGAACGAGTTCGCGAACACGGTGATGACGCTGCCCAACGTGACGAGCCCGCTGGTGTTCGGGATCATCGTTGCCGCCGTTCTCTTCGTCTACTTCCTGATCAAGCGTGATTCGCGAGCAAAGACGGAGAGCCAGAGGCTGGCAGACTCGGCCGAGGTGGCCGCCAACGGCCCGATCGTCGTCCGCCGATACAGCGCCGGGACTGAGGTTGCCGCGCTCGCGGCCTTCCGTCGGGACGCAGCCGACGTCATCGATCGCGGCTACTCCCTGGCGGGCCAGACCTGGGAACAGCGTGGCTTCAGCGGCGCTGCATACCTGATCGCGTTGATCCTGTGCCCCGTCCTGATCGGGGTCCCCGTCTTGCTCTTCATGTTGTCCAAGGGCCGAGGAAGAGTCCTGACTGCGACGTTTGAGCGCAAGGGTCCGCCTGCGTCGTCACCAGTCGAAGATCCAACTCGGATCTGTCCGCGATGCGCCGAGACGATCAAGGCCGCCGCCCTGGCATGCCGCTACTGCGGTCAGACCTTGGGCCAGTCCATCTGAGCGTTCCCGGGCACGTCCCCCAATTTGCTCAATGGGGTCCGGAAGCCTGTTGCGACGAAGCGCCGCACTGTGCCGAACGGGACCATGACGCCAGTTGACTCGGGCTGCGCCGGGTCCATCATCAGGAGTGCTCGACCGTAATTGAGCCGGCGAGAGGGCTAGCCGGATGTCCGCGGGGGGCTCCGCCAATGCGAAGGAGGACACCGAATGACGGCCCGCCGCCGCGAACCGCTTCAGGCGGAGAAGATCCGAGTCTGGGCGGCCGCCGCCGGCCGCTGTGAGATCTGCGGCACAGACCTCCTCGAGGGACGCATCACCCACGTCGACATGACCTTGGGCGAACTCGCCCACATCGTCGGGGCACAGGGCACCGAAGGCTCGCCGCGTGGCCAGGACGCCATGTCCGAGGAGGACCGCGCCAAGGCCGAGAACCTGCTGCTGATCTGCGCGAACCACCACGACGAGATCGACCGGCAGGGCAGCCTCGACACGATGACGATCGAGCGGCTGCGCAAGATCAAGAGAGCGCACGAAGAGTGGGTCGCGAAGGTCACCGGCCTCGATCGTGACCGGTCGACGGCTGTCCTCCGCGTCATTGGCAACCTCCGCGGCAAGTCCGTGGACGTGCCTCGCCCGGCGGCGGCGGCGGCCGTGCTGAAGAGCGACGACAGGTTCCCCGACTTCCCCTTCAGCCTCGATCGCTCGGGCATCGAGATCGACCTCCGCGAGATCCCGGGCGAGGCCGCGCCCGACGCCGGCTACTGGGCGACCGCGGCGGCTAAGATCGACGAGGTCATCGCGAACCAACTCGCCGAGGCGATCCGCAAGGACCGCGTCAGCCACGTGAGCGTGTTCGCCTTCGCCCGGCTTCCCCTCCTCGTCTACCTCGGGGCGGCCCTCGACGACAACATTGCGGTCGAGGTCTACCAGCGCCACCGCGCCACGGATGCATGGGCGTGGATCGACGACCAGACGGTCAAGTTCACCGCCTCGTCAGAGAGCCCGCCGGACGGTACGAGCACCGACGCGGTGCTCATCCTGAACGTGTCCGGGACGGTCAGCCCGGACGAGATCCAAGAGGATCTGCGGCCGCTCCCGAGGGTCGTGCTCGCCCCGGCTACTGTCACCCCAGGCCCGGACATCATGTCCTCGCGTCAGACGCTCCTCGCGTTCGAGGACGCGGTGCGCGCGCTGTTCGCCGATCTGGAGGCGACGGCCAAGGGCCTCCGGCGGTTGCACGTGTTCGGCGCGCTGCCGCTGTCCGCGGCCGTGGGGCTGGGCCGCGCCCACGACGCGCACATCCGTCCTGCCCTTGCCATCTACTCCCGCGACGACGCCACGGGCGCGTACTCCCACGCACTGGACATCGCATGAAACTCATCGACTACCACCGCGCCTTCCTGGTCAACACGGTCAACCTCAACCAGACCAGGCTCGACCTGCTGCAGTCGAGGGTGGAGTCCATCTACGCGGCCGCGGCGATGGATGACGTGCTCGGGCCGTTCGTCGAGGAGTACATCCCCCAGGGATCCTGGGCGCACCGCACGATCATCAAGCCGCTCGGCAATCGGGAGTTCGACGCCGACATCCTGCTCAAGATCACCGAGCGCCCGGAGTGGGCGGACGACAAGAAGAAGTACGTGACCGAGACGCTGGCGGCGTTTGAGCGCTCGGCGTACGCCGGCAAGACGGAGAAGCACACCCGGTGCGTCCGGATCATCTACGCCGACGACTGTCACGTCGACGTCGTCCCGCACGTGGAACTCGAGGACGGACGCGAGGTCATCATCGACAGCCGCGCGAACGAGTTCGAGAGTTCGAACCCCGAAGGCTTTGCCGACTGGATCAAGGAGAAGGACGGACTCGCGGGCGGCCATCTTCGCAAGGTGATCCGCCTGCTCAAGTACCTCCGCGACTACAAGGGCACGTTCAGCATCCCGTCGGTCATCCTCACGGCCCTCGTCGGTGAGCGCGTGCTCGCGTGGAACGCCGAGGGCCGGTACCCCGACGTGCCGACCACCCTCAAGAGCGTCCTCGCCGATCTCAACTCCTGGCTCCAGTTGTACGAGACGATGCCGTCGATCGCGGACCCGAGTTGCCCCGACGTGAACTTCGACCACCGCTGGGACCAGGACCGCTACACCACCTTCCGCAGGAAGATCCGCGACTACTCGGCGTGGGTGACCCAGGCCTACGACGAGCCGGACCGGGACAAGAGTCTCGAACTGTGGCAGAAGGTGTTCGGACCGGACTTCAAGGCGCCGGCCACGGCCGTTGCCGCCGCGCCGGCGATGACGAAGGCCGTCGCCGTCCGAGAGGCTCGCGCTCCGCAGGAGCAGTTCATCGAGGAGCGCGGTTTCACCTACAACCTGACCCATGTGGCGACCATCGAGGCAACGGTGGCAAGGCGCATCGGGTTCCGTCACGGCAACCTGCGGGCCATGGGGTCGGTCGGGAAAGGTCGATCCATCGACTTCCGCGTGCGGACTGACGTCCCGTCGCCGTATGCGGTGTTCTGGAAGGTCCGCAACTTCGGAGAGGAGGCGGCGGCTGTAGGCCAGTTGCGCGGCCTGATCGAGGACGGGACCGCCGCTCACACCAAGCGAGAGAGCACCTCCTACACGGGAACGCACTGGGTCGAGTGCTACGTGGTCAAGGATCGCGTCGTGCGGGCGACGGACCGCCACCTCGTGCGGATCAGGTAGGGCTGCGCGGCTGTGTCCGCCGAGTCCTCGCCCGGGTTGACGCCGGCACGCACGCGACGATCCTCACCGAGGCACCGGCGTGCCGCTAACCTCGACACAGCCGCC
Source organism: Chloroflexota bacterium (assembly GCA_040389445.1). Lineage (GTDB taxonomy): Bacteria > Chloroflexota > Limnocylindria > Limnocylindrales > CSP1-4 > UBA5189. Next base: position 248,724 of record JAZJZX010000010.1, on the reverse strand, counting down.
TGAGGAAACCCGACAGATGCCGCTCAAGAAGTCCGAACTCTACGCGTCGCTCTGGAAGTCCTGCGACGAACTTCGCGGCGGCATGGACGCGTCCCAGTACAAGGACTACGTCCTCGTGCTGCTGTTCATGAAGTACGTGTCGGACAAGGCTGCGAGCCGGCCCGACTACGACCTCATCGTGCCCGCGGGCGGCAGTTTTGCCGACATGGTTGGCCTCAAGGGCAAGGCAGACATAGGCGACGGCATCAACAAGGTCATCACCAAGTTGGCGGAGGCGAACGACACCCTCCGCGGCGCCATCGATGTCGCGGACTTCAACGACGACGACAAACTCGGCAAGGGCAAGGAGAAGGTCGATCGGCTCACGAACCTCGTGGCCATCTTCGAGAGCCCGTCGCTCGACTTCCGCGGCAACAGCGCCCAGGGCGACGACCTCCTTGGCGACGCATACGAATACCTCATGCGGAACTTCGCCACGGAGAGCGGCAAGAGCAAGGGGCAGTTCTACACCCCGGCTGAGGTCTCGCGGATCATGTCGGCGGTGGTGGGAGTCTCGAAGGCAACGTCAGGCACCCAGTCCATCTACGACCCGACGTGCGGTTCAGGCTCTCTGCTCCTCAAGGCTCACGATGCAGCCCAGAGCGCAACCGGCCTTGACCTCGCGATCTACGGCCAGGAGATGGACAACGCGACGGCGGCTCTGGCTCGAATGAACATGGTCCTTCACGACGCGACCACGGCTGAGATTGCTGGCGGGACAAGCACGCTGGCATCACCAGAGTTCCTCGACCCAGCGGGTAGCCAGATCAAGCGATTTGACTACGTCGTGGCCAATCCGCCCTTCTCCGCCAAGTCGTGGACGACGGGCTTCGACCCCCTGCACGACGTGTACGAGCGATTCAAGTTCGGGCAGCCGCCTGCCAAGAACGGCGACTACGCATTCCTGCTCCACATGGTCGCGAGCCTCAAGAGCACTGGCCGCGCCGCCGTGATCCTTCCGCATGGCGTGCTGTTCCGGCCAAATAGCGAGGCTGGGATCCGACGCGAACTGGTCCGGCGGGGCCTCATTGAGGGTGTCATCGGCCTACCCGCCAATCTGTTCTACGGGACCGGCATCCCTGCCTGCGTCATCGTGATTGACAAGGCCGGCGCCGACACACGGCGCGGCATCTTCATGGTCGATGCCAGTCGCGGCTACCGGAAGGAAGGGGCCAAGAACCGTCTTCGCGAACAGGACATTCATCGCATCGTCGATACCTTCGGCCGCCAGGTCGAGGAGACGCGGTATTCGCGCCTCGTCCCAATTGAGGAGATCGAACGCAACGCCTTCAACCTCAACCTAGCCCGGTACATCGATGCGGGTGACGCTGAGGATCCGCAAGACATCGGGGCCCACCTTGAAGGAGGGATCCCCGAGGCGGATGTGCGAGCGCTGGAAGGTTACCGGGACGTCTTTCCGGAGGTCGTCGGCAGCCTCTTCGGGCCCGGCGATCGGCCCGGATACTGTCGCCTCACCGTTGACCCCCAGGCGATCCGGGCCACCGTGTTCGGCCACGACGAGTTCGGGGCATTCGCCAAGTCTCTCGCCGAAGTCTTCGACGAGTGGTGGCGCAGTGTCGAGGAGACGCTCGCCTCGGTGAAGATTGGCGACAAGCCCAAGGAACTGATCCAGTCCATCTCGGAGTCCGTCCTTGCCGCGTTCGCTCATGCCCCGCTGATCGATCGGTACGACGTCTATCAGCGACTGATGGACTACTGGGCGGAGGCGTTCCAGGATGATGTCTACCTGGTCGCGCAGAGTGGGTGGTGTGAGGCAGCAAAGCCCAGACTGCTGATCAACGTGAAGGGCGTCGAGCGGGCACAGCCCGACTTCACGATCGGCAAGCAGCGCTTCAAGTCGGACCTCATCCCAGCGGGCATCCTGGTGTCGCGATACTTCCCCGACATGCGGACGAGCCTCGAAGCCCTCGAGTCCGACATCAACGTGCTCGAGGCCGAATTGGCTGAGATCACGGAGGAGCACGGGGTCGACGACGGCGTGCTCGCCGACCTCCTCGATGACAAGGGCAAGATCAACCGCCGCGGCCTGATCGCTCGGCTTCGGGGCCTCACGGACGATCCGGAAGCCACCAGCGAGTGCGCCATCCTCGAGCGACTGCTGGCAGTGATCGATGGCATCGCCGCGAAGAAGGCAACTGCGAAGACCGCTAAGGAAGCGCTGGATCGTTCGGTCAGCGAGTGCTACGGCCGCTTGACTGAGGCCGACATCAAGTCGCTCGTGCTCCACGACAAGTGGCGCGCGCGCCTCGCCGGCGATGTTGAGGGGGAGATGGCTCGAGTCTCGCAATCGCTCGTTCTCCGGGTCGCTGCGCTGAGTGCCCGCTACGCGTCGGCGCTACCCGCGCTTGCCGCGGACACGGAAGCCGCTTGGGTACTCGTAGCCGCCGATCTCCGTTCGATCGGAGCGGTCGTCGAATGAACCACGAGCCCAGCCCCGCTCCCATCCCTGGCCCGGGGTGGGAGCGCGTGCCTCTCGGTGCCCTTGTGCAACTTCGGGCTGGGGTTAGCGTGAACTCGGTGGACGAGGACCTTCACCCCCAGCCCCACGAGCAGAGCGTCCTCAAGACCTCCGCGGCGATGGGCGGGCGCTTCCTTCCAGATGAAGTCAAGAAGATCGCACCGCAGGACCTGGCACGCGCCCGGATCAGCCTGATGGCCAACAGCCTGATCATCAGCCGCATGAACACGATCGACCTCGTTGGCGAGTGCGGCTACGTTGATCAGGACTACCCCGATCTCTTCCTTCCTGACCGGCTGTGGCTCGCGACGCCCCTCCCTGGTGCAGACGTCTCTATGCGATGGCTGTCCTACCTCCTGTCCAGCACACCCGTACGACGTGCGATGTCTGCGGCCGCCACGGGCACCAGCGGAAGCATGAAGAACATCAGCAAGCCGAGCCTGCTCGCCATCGAAGTCGTGCGGCCGCCCCTGCACGAGCAGGAGAGGATCGCGACAGCGCTCAGCCACCTCGATGACGCGGCCATCACCAGGGAGGCCTTGATCTCCAAGAAGAAGGACCTCCGCGAGGCGGTGCGTCAAGCACTCATGCAGGGCGCGATTCGCCTCTCCGGCTATTCGACCCCGTGGGACGAGGTGACCCTTGGTCAGGCGGGGACCTTCGTGCGCGGCGTCAGTTACGACCCCGAGCGTGACCTCACCAGGGACGACGATCCGGGGACGGTGCGGCTACTCCGCGCGAACAACATCCAGTCGGGCGTGCTCAACGCGACGGACATCCAGCACGTTCGAGAGCGTCGCGTATCGGCCGCCCAGGTTCTGAGGCCACGCGACATCGTTGTCTGCGCGGCGAATGGAAGCCGTCAGTTGGTGGGCAAGGCAGCGGGCTTCCATCTCAACGACGGACACACGTACACGTTCGGCGCCTTCATGGTCTGCTACAGGTCCGACCCTCTCGTCGTCGACCCTCGGTTTGCGGTCCAACTCCTCCAGACGCGTCGGTACCGGGAGCAGGTCGACGTGGCACTTGCCGGTTCGAGCATCAACAACCTAGGCCCGGCCGCGCTCGCGCCGATGTCCTTCCTGGTGCCGTCCCTCCTGGAGGAGCAACGCGCCGTCGCCGCGGTCCTTGAGGACCTGGATCACGAGGTCGCCGTCAACTCCGCACTACTGGCGAAACTGCACGATCTGAAGACCGCCCTGGCTCAAGAGTTGCTCTCAGGCAGGACGAGACTGGCATGAGGAACCCGGGGGAGATCGAGCGCCGGACACAGAACCGGGTCGTCCGGCGGTTCCAGAAGGACCTCGGCTACGACTATCTCGGGAACTGGACCGACCGCTCCGGCAACCAGAACGTCGAGGACGATATCGTCCTCCGCTGGCTGGTGGAGGCCCAGGGTTACGACAAGGCCCTGTCAAAGCGGGCGCTGCGTGAGGTCAAACGAGCCGCCGGCGACACCGGCCGAAGCCTCTACGACCGGAACCGCGACGTCTACCAGATGCTGCGCTACGGGGTCTCGATCAAGCCGGAGGCGGGCGAGGTCGCGGAGACGCTCCTGCTGATCGACTGGGACAACCCGGAGCGGAACCAGTTCGCCGTCGCCGAGGAGGTGACCGTCCTCGGCCAGGGCCGCGGCGCCTCCACGAAGCGGCCGGACGTCGTCCTCTACGTCAACGGGATCGCGCTCGCGGTCCTGGAACTGAAGCGATCGACGGTCTCGGTCTCCGAGGGCATCCGCCAGAACATCGACAGCCAGAAGCGCGAGTTCATCGGGCACTTCTTCTCGACGGTCCAATTCGTGATGGCCGGGAACGACACCGAGGGCCTGCGGTACGGCGTCGTCGAGACCCGGGAGAAGTACTACCTGACCTGGAAGGAGGCGAGCGCCGAGGAGAACCCCCTCGATCGCGATCTGCTCCTCCTGTGCGAGAAGAAGCGCTTCCTCGAACTCATCCACGACTTCATGCTCTTCGACCAGGGCGTGAAGAAGGTCGCCCGGCACAACCAGTACTTCGCCGTGCGCAAGGCGCAGCCGTTCGTCGAGCGCCGCGAGGGCGGGATCATCTGGCACGCCCAGGGCTCCGGCAAGAGCCTCACGATGGTCTGGCTCGCGAAGTGGATCCGGGAGCACGACCCGGCCGCCCGGGTCCTGATCATCACCGACCGGATCGAACTCGACGGCCAGATCGAGGGCGTCTTCCTGGGCGTCGGCGAGAAGATCGTCCGGACCAAGAGCGGGCCCGACCTCATCGCCAGGCTTGGCGAGACCACGCCATGGCTGATGTGCTCGCTCATCCACAAGTTCGCGTCCGGGGTCGAGGGCGAGGACGAGGGAGCGCTCGCCGAGTACCTGGCCGAGATCAAGAAGGCGGCCAGCGCGGGCTTCGCGCCCAAGGGCAACCTCTTCGTGTTCGTCGACGAGTGCCACCGGACGCAGTCCGGCGACCTCCACGACGCCATGAAGGCCCTGATGCCGGACGCCACCTTCATCGGCTTCACTGGCACGCCGCTGCTGAAGACCGACAAGAAGCGGAGCATCGAGGTCTTCGGGCCCTACATCCACACGTATAAGTTCGACGAGGCCGTGGCCGACAAGGTCATCCTCGACCTGCGCTACGAGGCGCGGGACATCGAGCAGGCGATGACCTCGCAGGACAAGATCGACCAGTGGTTCGAACTCAAGACCCGCGGCCTGACCGAGTTCGCCAAGGCCAGGCTCAAGCGCCGCTGGGGCACGCTGTCCGAACTCTTCTCGAGCCAGTCGAGGCTCGAGCGCATCGTGGCCGACGTGCTCATGGACATGGAGGAGCGCGACCGGTTCGTGAGCGGGCGGGGCAATGCGCTCCTCGTGTGCGACAGCATCTACGAGGCCTGCAAGGTCTTCGAGTTGTTCACCCAGAAGGGCCTCCGGGGCAAGGTCGGGATCGTCACCTCGTACGAGCCCACGCCGGCGAGCGTCAAGGGCGAGGACAGCGGCGAGGGCGAGACCGAGCGGCTGCACGAGTACGCGATCTACCGCCGGATGCTGGCCGACTGGTTCAACGAGCCCGAGGACGTGGCCGTCACCAAGTCCGACGTCTACGAGGACGAGGTGAAGGCAAAGTTCCTCAAGGAACCCGGGCAGATGAAGTTGCTCGTCGTCGTCGACAAACTCCTGACCGGCTTCGACGCGCCCCCGGCGACGTACCTCTACATCGACAAGCAGATGCAGAACCACGGCCTGTTCCAGGCGGTGTGCCGCGTCAACCGGCTCGACGACGAGGACAAGGACTACGGCTACATCATCGACTACAAGGGCCTCTTCCCCGACCTCGAGGGCGCGGTCCGCGACTACACGAGCGGCGCGCTCGACGGCTACGACGCCGCCGACGTCACGGGCCTGCTGAAGGACCGCTTCACCGACGGCCGGAAGCGCCTCGAGGAGGCCCGCGAGGCCGTCAAGGCCCTGTGCGAGCCGGTCGAGGTGCCGCGCGACTCCGCCGCGTACCTCCGCTACTTCTGCTCGGCCGACATGACCGACGCGGCGCTGGTCAAGGCGAACGAGCCGAGCCGGATCGCGCTCTACAAGTTGGTCGGCGGCCTCATCCGTGCCTACGCCAACATCGCGTCCGAACTCGAGGGGGCCGGCTACAGCACGACGGAGGCGGCTGCGATCGAGGCCGAGGTCGACCTCTACGAGAAGGTCCGCACCGAGGTGCGGCTCGCCAGCGGCGACTACATCGACCTCAAGATGTACGAGCCGGCGATGCGGCACCTGATCGACACGTACATCCGGTCCGAGGACAGCCGCAAGGTCTCGGCGTTCGACGACATGTCCCTGGTGGGCCTGATCGCGGCGCGCGGCCCAGAGGCGGTCAAGGCATTGCCCGAGGGGATCGCCGCGAGCCCCGACCCGACCTCCGACACGATCACCATGAACGTCCGCAAGGTGATCATCGACCAGAACCCGATCAACCCCAGGTACTACGAGCGGATGTCGGCGCTGCTCGACGGGCTGCTCGACCAGCGCCGCCGCGCCGCGATCTCCTACCGTGAGTTCCTGGAGAAGATCAGCGTCCTGGCACGCCAGGTGATCGAAGGCCCGAGCCCTGAGGCCTACCCCGCGGCGCTCGACTCGCCGGCGAAGCGGGCGCTGTACGACAACCTCGGGAAGAACGAGGCGCTCGCGGTGGCCGTCGACGCCGGTGTCGAGCAGGCATCCCAGGACGGGTGGCGAGCCAACGCGATCAAGACTCGCCGGGTCGAGAACGCGATCCGCGCGGCGTTGCGAGCGGGGATGGCGCCCGGCGGGCAGGTCGACGAGGATGAGGTCATGCGGATCCTCAGCCTCGTCACGAGCCGCGATGAGTACTGATCGAGGGCAAGCCACGATCGGCGGGACCGAGGTCACGGTCGTCCGCAAGGACATCAAGAACCTCCATCTCGGCGTCTACCCGCCCGATGGCCACGTCCGGATCGCAGTCCCGCTCTCCGTCACCGATGAGGCCGTCCGCGCCGCGGTCTCGAGCCGGCTGGCGTGGATCCGCAGACAGCAGGCGCTCTATCGCCGCCAGGCCCGCGAGACCGCACGCGAGATGGTCAGCGGCGAGACCCACTGGTACGCCGGTCGACGCTACCGGCTCCGCGTCGTCTACGGCCCTGGACGGCCACGGATCACGCTGACGAACCGAACGACGATGGAGATGCGCTGCCCTCCCGGAACGAGCACGGCCGGCCGGCAGCACATCCTTGACCTCTGGTACCGGCGCCAACTTAGCGTTGCCATCCCCGCGCTGCTCGACGCGTGGTGCGCCCGGGTCGGTGTCGAGCGGCCCGCCTGGGGCCTCCGCCGAATGAAGACGAAGTGGGGCTCATACAGCGAAGGGACCGGCCGTGTCTGGTTCAACACGGAACTCGCGAAGAAGCCGCCGCGGGCCCTCGAGTACGTCGTCGTGCACGAACTGACCCATGTCGCCGTCCGTCGCCACAGTGACCGGTTCCTTGGGCTCCTGGACGCCCAGTTGCCGCACTGGCGGCTCGTCAAGGCGGAACTCGGGGCGCTCCCGCTCGGCCACGAGGACTGGCGGACGTAGGTCCGCGCTTTCCTGCTGCCCTGAAGAGATGAGGGATCGAGGTCGCGGCAGCGTCGCCCAGTTACTGGGCGTCGCCTGAGTCGAGAAGCGGCGGGCTGGGCGGCGCATCGGACCGCGAGCCGACTTCATCGGCGATGGCGTCCGACTCCCATAGGAGCATGGCCTCGTGCTCACCCCCGGTCGCTACGACCCCAATCACATCGTCGGGGCCCGCCTCGACGATGTCGTCCATGACGAGTTGGATGTAACCCCCAGGGCCGCGTCTCATGTGGCCGGTCACCTTGACCACGTGGTCGACGAGCCCCTCGATGACCTCCTCAAGGATCATCGCCTTGCCGACGTAGGCCTTCCGCTCGGCGCCCTTCATCCCGAGCAGGATCCAGCGCTTGTTCAGGTGGAGGCCCCGCAGCGTATCGACGACCGTGACCTTTCCGGCGCTCGGCGAGCGGGGCGGCTGGATGGCCCGGATCCGCTCGTCGAGTGGCTCGCGCATCGTCGGCCGAAGGACCGCGGCGCTCGTCGTGTCAGTCGTGCCGCGGGTCACCTCGATGCTGCCGATGGTCTTCCCGTCTGGGAGCAGCGCCTTCACGAGGCGCAGGAAGGCCTCTCGGTAGTCGTCCGCCGGCACAATCCGGGCGAGGCGTTCCGGCTCGTCGTCGACCACGGCCTCGAGGACCTCGAACAACGTACGGCTCACCTCGTCCGGCGCGACCTCGCGATGGCCTTCGTTCGAGAAGAGTTCGGTCTGCCCCTCGGGCATGGAGAACCGGAGGCGGATCTTGAAACTACCGGCGGTCGGCTGGCTCATCAGCAACTCGAGCCGATCGCGGACCTCCTCGCCTGGCGGCCCGCTGCGTCGCAGGCCGATCCCCGCAAGGAGTTCGAACACGCGAACGGCGGCGCCCTGGATCTGGCCTATCGTCCTCGAGACGACGGGCATCGGGGCCGTGCCATTGCCGATCGTGCCTCCCTGGAGCCGCCACTCGAACCACTCCCGGCCGAGGGTCCGGCCCTGCTCCTGGGCCGCGAGTTCGCCGCGAAGGTCGACGACCAGGTCCTCGAGGTCTGCCCGAGCCCAATCCGCCAGGTCGCGACGGGCAAGGAAGCCATGGGCGCGGATCAGCGCCTCGGAGACGTCGCCCGCCTTGCGGAAGAGGTTGACCACGCTGATCGCGGTGATCCCCCGGGTCTTGGGCCGCTCGGGCGGCACCAGCGCATAGACCTCGGCCTCGGCCTCGGCGGCCGATCGGTAGAGGGCAGCGGCTTCTGAGAGTCGGCCACCGGCCCACGAATGGTCCGCCAGGACCATGTAGCGCTCGGCCTCCTGGTGTCGCTCGAAGGCCACGGCTAGACCTTGACCATTCGCACTTCGAGCGCCTCGAACCCCACGACGGCCGCGTAGCGCTCTGCGACTGGGGTCCGACCCTTCTGGACCTGCGCGATCTTCTTGGCCAGTCGCTTCTTCATTTCGGGCTCCGACCGTCGGTCGACGCCGGACACCTCGAGTTTGAAGAGATCCTCACGATCCAGGTCGTACTCGACGGGTGCGGTCGTGTCAGCCTCGATCGGCACGAGCCACCAGTCGGCTCCCGTGCCGGCGCCTGTCCGCGCTAGAGCCATGCGGCCAAGATGGGCGTGGGCGGCGGCAAGGGCCACGCAGTACGCGCCGTATTCCGTGGTGTTGAGTTCGCTGCCGAGTGCCCGCAGATGGTCGTCGGTCGGCTGTTCCCAGCCGGTCTCGTACGTTGAACTCGCGCCATCACGGAGTGACACGTCGAAGTCCTGGGGCGACGTGTGGTGACGGCTCAGGCAGACCGCGGCGGAGCGGGTCCACCACGGCGAAATGTCCTCGGGAATGCGCGGGTGTGTCAGATGTAGGCTCAGTTCGAGGCGACCGTCCGCCAACTCGAGACCCCCTTCTGCCATCGTGGCCGTCGATGATAGAGGCCCGGACCCGCCCGAACGTGGGCGTGCCGGTGCCCCGACCGGCCTGATCGAGGTAAGTGGGTGGTGAGTGGCGGTTACTACCTTGGTTCACGGCCGCGCTCCGGTTCCCGGGGAGCGTCAGCCCGGCGGGACTCAGAGCCGCGGCCGGGCGGCTGGACCGGGACCGACGCGGCCACTGACGTCATGGGGCTCGCCACTGGTGGAGGACGGTCTCGCCGCAATCGCGGCAGACCCAAGTGCTCCGGTACGACTTCGGCTGCCCGTCGGCAAGGATCGGGATCGTCCGATCCATTCGAACCCAACGCTCGCCGTGGCGATGTTCAAGGCGGGGCGTCTGTTCGCCCAGGACCCTGAACTGAGCGTTGTGCTGCACCGCAGCCTCCAAGAGCCTTCTCTCACCGCGATGATACAGAACATCGGTTCTATCCTGCCGCCGCCGAGGCAGGGCAACCGGTCCACAGTACGGGGCCACCGTTGACCATGCGATCGAGGCTGAGATTGCTGAGGCGGGTACGTCCTGGGCGCCCTTGGTCGCGGGCTTGTTCGGAGGGTCCGCCGAGCGGCTCAGCGAGTCCCTCGGCCGATGGCGGAAGCACTACCTGGCGGTGCGCAGCCAGGCCCGGTTCTTCCGCGGCTAGTTCTCCGGCGATCCGTCGTCCAGGCGCCAGTCCATCGGCCTCGAGAGGGCCGCGTTCGCCCTCGTGAACGGGTGACTCCCGCGGAACCCGTTCCTTTGGCGTGCCATGGGATGCGGGCATGGAACGGCAACCCGCCCGAGGTTCTCGATGAGATCGGTCTTCGCCTGTGCCAGCCTGCCCCACAGGAGGAAGACCGCGGGCGGCTCGCTGCTGGCCACGGCGCTGATGATCGCGTCGGTGAGCGCGACCCAGCCTGCGTCTCGATGGCTGTTGGAGTCGCCCTCGTCCACTGTCAGGATCGTGTTCAGCAGCAGGACGCCCTGACGGGTCCAGGATTCTAGGGAGCCGTGGCCCGGCAGGGGCACATGGCAATCGGACGCGACCTCTTCCCGGATCCGCCGGAGCGATCGCGGCAGGTCGGTGACATCGCTCGGGACCGAGAACGCGAGGCCCATCGCGTGGTCGCGGTTGGGGTAGGGATCCTGGCCCAAGATGACCACCCGCACGGACTCGAACGGCGTGGCGCGGAGCGCGGCAAAGACCTGCTCAGGCGCCGGCAGAACGGGATGAGTCAGCCGACGGGCCGCGACCCATTCGGCGATCGGATCCAGTCGCTCCGGCGATGCCGCCTTGCCGAGCGCGTCGGCCCAGTCCGACGGTAGGTCGCCGATCGCTGCGCGGCGCCGCTCAGGGTCCATCACGGCCGAGCCTGGCGAGCGTTCCTGCAGGCGACATCAGAACGGCATCATGATCTTCTCGAAGGCGTCGGCCGCATCGACCTCGACGAGCGGGATCGACTTCGCGTCGCCCAGCGGGTTGTTCTCGCGGATCTGCGCCAGCACCGCATCGACCTCGGCCTTCGTGCCGCGGACGATCGCCGCGTAGGTGTCCGGCAGCGTCTCGGCAGCCGCGGCTGTGTACGCGACGACAACGGCGTAACGACCGGGTTCAGTTGTTGCCAAGAAGATCCCCCTCACCGAGATTCGAGCCGTCGCCAAAGGGTGGCCTGGCGCCTTTCACGTCGGCGTCGACGATGTCCCATTCGACCTCGTCCATGCGCTCCTCGAAGGCGCGCTCGGCTTCCGCGATCTGGGCCTGGAGGCTGGCTTCGCTGACCCGCTGGTCGGCCGGCATGGCCGCCCACTCCCGCTTGATCGCGGCGATCTGCTCGCGAAAGGCCGCCCGCGATTCGTCGACTTCGCGCCAGTCGCGCTGGACTGCTGCGGCGGGGTTGCTCACGGCTGCGGTCCGCACGCGGGGCACACATGGGCGCTGGCGGCGATCTTCGCTTCTGCCTCCGGGTCGTGCCGCAGGCGGCGGCTCCTCATGAACACGTAGCCGAGAGGCGTCATCGTCCGATGAGCGAGGGAGGCGGCCGACCCTGCCTCCATGTCGACTCCAGCGGCCTCGAGGGCGGCGTACAGGGCCGTGCCAAGGCCCTGGCCTTGTCGAGCGGGGTCGATCGCCACGTCGATCGAGACAGGGTGGTCCGGGCCCATTGACCCGACGATCGCCCCGCCGACGACCCGGCCGCGGTCATCCCTGAGCACCCACCACTCTTCGCGCTCCTCGGTGACGCCGGGCCTGCCCTTGCCGTACTCCTGGAACTTCGGGAACAGCGGCTCCTCGTCGTTGTCCAGGATCAGGCGCGCGACGATCTCGGGAGGGATCGGCGCAATCGGGCGTTCGAGGATTGGCGCCTGGCCGCGACCCAGGGCCCGCCGCAGAGCGGTCATCGTTCGATGGAGGTCGGCCATGACGTCAACAATAGGCCGAGGATCGCCGTGTCGGCCGACTCGCCCTACGCGGCTTCTTGGTCCGGGCCGACGGGCGCTTCGAGGATTGCCCGGACGCGCAAGACCTCCGACTCCGGGACCAGGAACGGCTTTCCCTTGATGGCTGGCGTATGAGCGCGAATGCGGCCCTCGTGGATCCAGTTGCGGATCGTCTGCTCCGAGCATCCGACGGCCGCCGCCGCCGCGCGCGGGGTCAGGTCCGTGGGATCGACGACCAACTTCGCCTTGCGGGCGGCGGCGTCGAGCACCGGCAGGCTAGTGGGTGGGCGTTGATCGCTGGCGCGCCCACGTCGCGCCTGGGCATACTCGTTGCGGTTGGCCTTCGCACGTTCCTTCTGCTCGTCCTCGAAACAGGCTGGGCAACCTTCGTGAAGCGCATGGCGGTTGTAGATGCGCTGCCGGAATGGCTTGTGCTTCTTGTTCTTGAGGCACTTCCAGAAGACCTCGTCCGCCCTATTCGGCGTCACGTTGTCGGGAGTCAGGGCGCCGTTCTTCGGCTGGTACCACTCCAGCGTGAGATCGGGCCGGCAGTAGCGCAGCGAGTTCATCTCGCAGACTTCGCGACCGGCACACACCGGGCACCCGCTGCCGTTCGTCCGCCGCTCGGGCGGCGCGTCCCACACGTGGTCATGGCCGCCGGTCGCGGTTCGGTGCGCGCTGCACACCCACGTCCGCAGGACAGGGCTGGCGGCCGTGACCTGCTCGGGAAGCAGGCCCTCGTTCCGTGAGGGGTCGTACTGCATGACCAGGGCCGGGTAGTCGGCGATCGTGCGGCCCCAGCGAGGGATCTGGTAGATCGGGTCCTTGGCATCCGCCTGGCGCGCCTTGGAGATCGGCGGAAGCCCGCGTTCCGCAAGCCAGGCGTTGGTCGCGATCGTCTGCGCCTCGAGACGCGCTTGTTTGGCGCGCTTGTCTCGCTCAAACACCACGACCGCGTGCTCGTCCTTTGCCTGCTTGATCCGTGCATCGATCGACCCGGAGCCGAACAGGTCACGGCCGCTCTGCCAGTCGAGGCCGGCACCGCCGCGGGCGAGGAGGTGCTTGGTGATCAGGCTCGCGTAGACGTCGGCATCGGCCTGACCGGTCGCGTCGAGGCGAACGAGGTTCACGAGTTTGTCGAGGCGCACGCCGTTGCGGTAGTACTCGGCTCTCTCGCTCACGACGTGCTTGATCCGGCGGATCGTGCCCTCGATGGCCCCGGTCGAGCGCGGGAAGCCCTTGTGCGTCGCGCGCAGGCTGATCTGGCTGTGGACGAGGTCGGTGTTGTCGGCGACCCAGTTACGCGTCTTGACCTTGTCGGGCTTGACGATGCGGTCGACCAGCGCCGCGAAGTCTGCCCATCGCTTCTCGGTCCACATCGCCGAATGAAGGGCGAAGTAGAGCCGGTGCTCGATGCCGTAGCCGGTGACCTTGACGCCCTTCGTGTCGCGGGGCATCGCGTCCGCGTGGTCGAACGGGACCCACGGGCCGATGCCGTCCGCCTCGAGCGCCAGGCGACAACGCATCTTGAGATGCTCTTCGCACCGATAGAAGTTGGCATTCGGCCACTTGTCCTTGACGGCGACGCGGATGCCTTCGTCGATGTCGGCGACCACCCAAACGGGTTCGGTGTTGGTCGGCAGGCGATCGAGGAAGCGCTTGACGCTCGTCGCGTCCTTGCTGCCCTCAAGGCCGGCCAGGATCGGCGTGCCGGGTGTCGTGCTGCCGTCGGCGGCGGCGAAGATCTCGCCCTGGCTCTCGCCTGAGGCGATCTTCGTGATCTTGCCCGAGCGCTTGCTGACGGCGATCCGCCGTCGCTTGATCGGGAGCGAGTCGATGATCACGATCGACGGCCACTCCTTGACCGGGAAGGCATCGAAGATCACCGGCGCGAAGACATCAACGTAGCCCTGGGCGAGGTTGCCCGACCGGCTCGGCACGATGTAGGCCGTCTCGGTGGCCTTGGGCGCGGTGTAGCCGTAGTTCTTGCGGAGTAGGGGCCCGTCCGGGCGAGGCTTGGCCGCGGCCTTCTTGTCGAGCAGGTTCCGCGGCGTCCGCGGGGGCAGAGGCTTCCGCGGCTCCAGTGTCCTGGGTGCGGTCATCGGCTTCCGGCGGCCGTCCCGGCGCTTGCGCATCGCGTTTCGACGGAGGAGGGCGCTGACCTGGCAGTAGGAGCCGCCCTGGCCGAGGTCAACGAGTGCACCCGCGATCTCGGCGGCGGCAAAGGTGTAGCCGCTCACGCAGGCCGGGCCATGGGCGCCGGTGTGGTCAGTCCCGCAGTGCAGACACGGCAGTTTCACCTTGGGATGCATGGCGCTCAGTTGGCGGCTCACCACGGTCGGCGTCATCAGGTGCCGGTCGGCCTTGTTGTCGGGCACGCAGCGGTACGACCGAGACTCGTGCCAAGGGCTCCAGCGGCGCGTCGGACGGTCGACGTAGATCCGCGAGCCCGGGTGCGCCGGACAGGATGCGGGCGGTCTGGAAGGTCGAGTCGGGGTCTTGCCATGTCTGTTCATGACCAGCGTCACGCTGTTACGGCCGGCGCGCCATGCCCTGTCCAGCGATCCCGGCAGTACCTTCGGGTCAATTCGCCCCAGGACCCACCACGTTCGCCGGTGCATCCGAGCACTTTGGTCTTCCCACCGATTTCGTTGGGGGTGATCCGACACCGTCCCCGGACGACCTCCATCTCACGGCCGAGGCGCTGGCCGCCGGGCGCCTTCTCGACATCAACGTCCTCGATCACCTGGTCATCGGGCACGACGCCTGGGTCTCCCTGCGCGACCGCGGCATCGCGTTCGATCGTCCCGGCACGCCTCCCGGTCGCGCTGCCTGACACTCGCCCGGCTCGGCGCTCCGAGGGCGGCCCGGCCCGGCGCTGGCACCGCGCTCCGGCACCGCGCTCCGGCGGCGGCCCGGCCCGGCGCTGGCACCGCGCTCCGGCACCGCGCTCCGGCGGCGGCTCGGCGCACGGGCACAGGCTGGCGCACGCTCGGGCGACAGGAGCGCCGGCCCGCCATCGGCGCTCCTGCGCGAGGTCGTGGGTATACTGCTCGGGCTCCGCCGGGCCCGGACACGAACGCCCATGAGCCGATATCCGCAGAGGATCCCCACCCCGCATGCTCGACCGCATCCTCGGCCTCTTTTCCCGCGACATCGGCATCGATCTGGGTACCGCGAACACGCTCGTCCACGTGCGCGACCGCGGGATCGTCATCAGCGAGCCGTCGGTCGTCGCCATCGAGGCCCGGACCAAGCGTGTTCTGGCGATCGGCGCCGAGGCCAAGCGGATGGTCGGCCGGACCCCGGCCAACATCATCGCGGTCCGCCCGCTTCGCGATGGGGTCATCAGCGACTTCGACGTCACCGAGCAGATGATCAAGTACTTCGTGGACAAGGTCCACGACCGGATCGGCCTGATCGCGCGACCGCGCATGCTCATCGGCATTCCGTCGGGGGTCACCGAGGTGGAGAAGCGCGCCGTCAAGGACGCGGCCCTCAACGCCGGTGCCCGCTGGGCGCGCCTCATCGAGGAGCCGATGGCCGCCGCGATCGGTGCCGGCCTGCCGGTCAGCGAGCCGTCCGGCAGCCTGATCGTGGACATCGGCGGCGGCACGACCGAGGTCGCCGTCATCAGCCTCGGTGGCATCGTCGTGAGCCGGAGCATCCGCATCGGCGGTGACGAGATGGACCAGGACATCGTGAATTTCGCCCGCCGCGAATACAACCTGCTTCTCGGCGAGCGAACGGCCGAGGACATCAAGGTCGCCATCGGCTCGGCCTACCCGGGCGAATGGGATCAGCAGCGGGTCAACCTGCGTGGTCGCGATCTGCTGACCGGCCTGCCCCGCAGCGTCGAGGTCGGGGCGGACCAGATCCGCGAGGCCATCGAGCCGTCCGTCGTGCAGATCGTGGACACGATCAGGGACACGATCGAGGAGACGCCCCCGGAACTCGTTGCCGACATCATGGACCAGGGCATCGTGATCGCCGGCGGCGGCGCGCTGCTGGCCGGCCTGGATCGCCGCGTGGCCGAGGCCACCCAGATGCCCGTGCACATCGCCGACGATCCGCTCACCTGCGTCGCTCGCGGGACCGGCATCGTGCTCCAGGAGATGGCCTCGATGGAGCGCGTCCTCGTGACCGAGACCTACATCCGGCCGCCGCGCTGACCTCGATGTCGCCGAGCGGCGCCGTCATCGCGATCGAGGCTCATCGATGAGCACCATCTTCGCCAACCGCCCGGCGCGCCGACGCGCCGTGGCCTACCTGTCCGTGCTCGCGGCGAGCCTGCTCATGATGGCCGTCTCGGCGAATCCGGTGATCGTTGAGTTCCAGCGCGGCCTCGGCTTCGCCTTCAAGCCGGTCCAGAGCGCGCTCGACGGGTTCGGGCACGACCTCAGCTCGATTGCCGCCGCGATCGGGGAAATCGACACGCTTCGGACGGAGAACGAGGCGCTCCGCGCAGAGATCGACCGCATCAAACAGGACGGCCTGCGAGCCGAGGAAATCCGGCGCCAGAACGACCTGCTCACCGGGCTGCTCCAGCTTCGCAACGGCTTCGAGTACAAGACGGTCGCGGCGGCCGTCATCGCGCGTGAGTCCCTGGAGGTCCAGCAGCGGATCATCCTCGATCGGGGAGCCGCCGATGGGGTCGGCATCGGCAATGTCGTCATCGCCGCTGGCGGCGCCCTCGTGGGCCGCGTCGTCGACGTGCGCTCGAACTCGTCCGTCGTCCAGCTCATCAGCGATTCGGGCTCGACCGTCATCGGGCAGCTGCTCACCAGCACCGCGACGGGGGAGGTCACCGGCCAGCTGCCGAACAGCCTGATCATGCGGAACATCGACGCGGCGACCACGGTCGGCCTCGGCGAGGAGGTGGTCACGGCGGGCATCGAACTCGGCGGGGGCATTCGATCTCCCTATCCCAAGGGCCTCATCATCGGGCGGGTCATCGACGTCCGTCGCGACGCCAACGAGGTCGTGCAGACGGCGTTCGTCGAGCCGGCCGCGACGCTCGACCGACTTGAGTTCGTCCTCGTGATCCTCGACTACCAGGGCGGCCTCCCGGCACCCGAGGACCAGCCGACGACGTGTCGTCCGAACGCCGACGGGACCATCCCCGGCGGAGAGCAGCCGTGTATCGAGGCGACGCCGAACCCGGCTCCCTGACGCGGCCGCGATCCTGAAACCCCGATGCGGTCACGACCCCCTGACGCGTCCAGCACCCCCTGCTAGTCTCTCGGCCATGAAAGGTGTCGTGCTCGCAGGCGGAACGGCGACCAGGCTCTTCCCGTTGACGATCGTCACGAACAAGCATCTGCTGCCGATCTACGACCGTCCGATGATCTACTACCCCCTCGAGGTCCTCGCCGGGATGGGCATCCGCGAGGTGCTCGTGATCGTCGGCGGCAAGAGCGTCGGCGACATCGTGGAGCTGCTCGCGGACGGTTCCCAGTTCGGGCTGGATCTGACCTATCGATATCAATCGGGCGCGCTGGGGATCGCGCATGCCATCGGTCTGGCGCGCGATTTCGTCGGCCAGGACGCGTTCTGCACGATCCTCGGTGACAACATCCTGCGAGGCGAACCGCTCGACGCTGTTGCGACGGCCTTCGAGGCCGGATCGTGGGCGGCGGGCACGCTCCTCCACCGCGTTCCGGACCCGGAGCGGTTCGGGGTTGCCGAGCTCGACGGGTCGGGCGAGGTGGTCGGGTTCGAGGAGAAGCCGGCCCACCCGAAGAGTAATCTCATCCCGATCGGGGTCTATTTCCTTCGCCCGGATGCGTTCGCCGTCATCGAGGGTCTGGCGCCCTCGGGTCGAGGCGAATTCGAGATCACCGACGTGCTCAACCACTACGTCCGCGACGGCGGCCTCTTCACCTGGGAGTACCCGGGCCTGTGGACGGACGCCGGCACGGTTCCGTCCCTCCTGCACGCCGCGGAGGTTGCCCGCACGGACCACGAGGCCGGACGCCTGGCACCGCCCGCCGAGCGAGGCCCGACGTGAGCGGACCGGGTGAGACGCGGGGGTCGGGGCTCGCCGACGGCCCCGCCCTGCCGCGAGCCGACGGCCCCGCCCTGCCGCGAGCCGACGGCCCCACCGATCCTGCCCTGCCGAACCGGTGGACGGGTTCGCACATCCTGGTCACCGGCGGTGCCGGGTTCATCGGGTCGGCCTTCGTGCGCAACGTCCTCGGCCGTCGGGACGGCACCCGGCTCACCGTCCTCGACAAGCTGACCTACGCCGGGAACGAGGCCAACCTCGCGTCGGTGGTCGCGGACACCGATCTGGCCGGCCGGTTCACGTTCGTCCGCGGCGACATCGCCGACGCGGCCGTTGTCGATCCACTCGTCCGCGATGTCGACGCCGTCGTCAACTTCGCCGCCGAATCGCACGTGGACCGAAGCATCCTCGACCCCGAGGCGTTCCTGCGAACGGGTGTGATCGGCGTGCACGTGCTGCTCGAGGCCGTCAGGCGTGAAGCCGCCCGGGCATCGGCGGGCGAGCGTCCGCTGGCGCCGCGGTACCTGCAGGTGTCCACGGACGAGGTCTACGGGTCGGTTGCCACGGGCCGGTCCGTTGAGGGGGATCGCCTCGAACCGCGCTCGCCGTATGCCGCGGCCAAGGCGGCCGGCGAGCTCCTGGTGCAGGCCTATGCCGTCACCCATGGGTGCGATGTCGTGGTGACCCGGGGCGCCAACACGTACGGGCCGTTTCAGCATCCGGAGAAGTTGATTCCCTTGTTCGTGACCAACGCGATCGACGACCTCGATCTGCCGCTCTACGGCGACGGTCTCCAGGTGCGCGACTGGCTTCACGTCGACGATCACGCCGATGCCGTCGAGTTCGTGCTTCGGCACGGAACATCCGGGGAGACCTACAACGTCCCCGGGGATGCGGAACTCCAGAATCGCGACGTCGTCGAGCGGCTGCTCGGCCGGCTGGACAAGCCGTGGACGCTGGTCAGGCGCGTCGACGATCGGCTCGGTCACGATCGGCGGTACGCGATGGATGGCGCAAAGCTCACCGCGCTCGGCTGGCAACGGCGCGTGTCGTTCGCGGCAGGCCTGGACGCGACCGTCGACTGGTACCGGTCCAACGAGGCCTGGTGGCGGGCGGTCCGATCGGGCGAGTGGGATGCCTGGTACGCGCGGCAGTATGGGCAGCGGCTCGCGACATCCGTGAAGGCGTGACGTGCGTGTCGCGGTCACCGGCGCTCGCGGCAGGCTCGGGGGCGCGCTCATCCGCGCGCTCGGGGACGACGGCATCGCCTGGGGCCGCACGGAGGTCGATCTCGACGACCCCGGCGAGATCGAGGCCCCGTTTCTCCGCGATCGCCCCGAGGCCGTCGTCCACGCGGCCGCCTGGACCGATGTCGACGGCTGTGCCGGCAACCCGGACCTCGCCCACCAGAGGAACGGCGCGGCGACCGGCCGCCTGGCGCGGGCCTGCGCGTCGCGGGGCGTCCACCTGGTCGTGATCTCGACGAACGAGGTCTTCGACGGGCTCCGGTCCGATGGGCGGGCCTATGCCGCCGACGACACCCCCTCGCCGGGCAACGCCTACGGCCTGAGCAAACTGGCCGGCGAGCGCGCCGCACTCGACGCCTTCGCCGAGGCTCCGGCAGCGCTCGCCATCGTCCGGACCGCCTGGCTGTTCGGACCGCCGGGACGCGACTTTCCGGACAAGATTCTCGATGCAGCCGCGCGGGCCGCGGCCACCGGGACCCCGTTGCGCCTCGTGGACGACGAGTTCGGGAACCCAACCTCGGTCGACGATCTGGCGGCGGCGATCCTGGCGCTCCTGGGCGGCGGACTCCCGACGGCGATCCACCACGTGACCAACGCCGGGTCGACGACGCGAGCCGACTGGGCGAGGGAGATCCTGCGCCTGGCCGACGTCAGCGACGTCCCGACCGAGGACGTGCCATCCCGCACCTGGTCGCGTCCGTCGGTGCCACCGCCGCGGGCGGTCCTCGAGCCGACGGCGCTGCCGGACGGGATGACCCTCCCGAGCTGGCGCGAGGCGACCGCCGCGTACCTCCCGGTCCTGCTGCGTGCCAGAGCCGAGCGCGAGGGGGGCATCCATTGAGCGCCGACGAGCCGGCATCCCTGCTCCGCGGCGTTCGATTCGGTTCCATCGACCGGCACGAGGATGCGCGCGGTTCGTTTCGAGAGCTCTGGCGCGCGGACGTCTTCGACGGGCTGGATCCGGCCGCCGGCGGGGCGGCTCCGGGCACCACCGTTCGGGCCGTACAGGCGAACCTGTCCGCATCCGGGCTCGGGGTGCTCCGGGGCCTTCATCTGCACCAACGGCAGCTCGATCATTGGGTGGTCGCGGCCGGTCGCGCCTTCGTCGCGCTCGTCGACATCCGTCCGCTCCTCGAGGGGTCCGGTCCGCATCCCCTCGTCGAGACCCGGATCCTGAAGGCCGACGAGACCGTGACGATCCCGATTGGCGTTGCCCACGGCTTCCTGGCCCTCGAGCCATTGGAGCTCATCTATTTCGTCACCGAGCGATACGACGCGACCGATGAACTGGGATTCGCGTGGGATGACCCCGACGCCGCCGTGCCGTGGCCGGTCGTCGCCGGGTCAACGGGCACGGGACCGATCCTCTCGCCGCGCGATCAGGCCAATCCGTCCCTGGCGCACCTGGTGGCAACCATCCGGCGCTGAGCGTCGGTCAGCCCGGGACGGGCGCCGTGCCGCCGCAGCCGCAGCCGTGCCGCCGCAGATTGCCCGGCCGTGACGCCGCCGCGTCGCAGATTGCCCGACGGGCGACCGCCCGGTGACACCACCCCGTTCGACTCCGCTCTGATCGGCACGCCCGCAGACCCCACCTATGGCGGACCCGATGGGGCCATGCCTGCTGGTACGCATTTGGGATGGAGCTTGCGGCCCGGCGGCCTGAGTCTGTGGAGACACAGCACCCCAGGCCCGTCTTCGGGCCCACTTGGAGCCCGAACTTGCGCCATTTCGCCCGCGCCGTGGTCATCGCGCTCATCGCCGGCCTGCCCGTGGTGGCGCCGGTTGCGGCGTCGACGGCCAGCGCTCCGGCCGTGACGTCGCCGACCGGCAATGCGGTCGCGCCGCTGTCCACCGCCAAGGTGGTGATCATCGTCGGGCCGACTGGTTCGCAGACGTCGAGCTTTCGCTCGACCGCCGACGCCGCCTACGCCGAGGCGATCAAGTGGTCCTCCAACGTGGTCCAGCTCTACAGCCCGAACGCGACCTGGGCCGCGGTCAAACCGGCCCTCCAGGGAGCGAGCATCGTGGTCTACCTCGGCCACGGGAACGGCTGGCCGAGCCCGTACACGTACGACCCGAGCTACACGACCAAGGACGGTCTGGGCCTGAACGCGACCGCCAACAACGGCGACAACAACCACAAGTATTACGGCGAGCCGTACCTGGCCAACGAGGTCACCCTGGCGCCCAACGCCGTGGTCCTGCTCCAGCGCCTCTGCTATGCGTCGGGAAACTCCGAGCCCGGCTACCCCGATCCGACCCTCAGCGTCGCCATGCAGCGCGTGGACAACTACGGTCAGGGTTTCATCAAGGCCGGTGCGCGAGCGGTCATCGCCGAAGGGCACGGCAGCATCACCGGCATGATCCGGGACCTGTTCAGCACGCACCAGACCGTCCTCGATCTTTGGCGGAACCAGTGGGATGCCAACGGCAACGATTTCTCGTTCCCGTCGATGCGCAGCCCCGCCTACACGGCTTTCATGGACCCGGACAGCCCGTCCGGCGGCTACTACCGATCCCTGATCGGCAATCCCGGCCTCCGCACCGAGGACGTCACCGGCGTCCCCTATCTCCCCACGGACACCAACCCTGATGCGCTCGTCGCCCCCGGCGCTGCCGAGGTCGGCGTCGGTGGAGCAACGCTTGCTCCCACCTCCAGCCTCTCCGGTTCAACGGCCACGCTGCCTGGCGGCACGATCGTCCGGGTCGACCAGACGTCGACGACCAATGCCTCGGCCAAGGTCCGGACCATCGATGGGTCGACGACCGGCTGGACGAGCGTCGAGTCGCTTGTCCCGCGCGACAGCACGGCGCCCGGCGTCTGGGGCTTGACATCGGGTCCGTCACGCGTCGTGCCCGGCCAGACGGCCTTTGCCCTGACCGCGCTCCTGTCGGAGACCAGCACCTGGCGAGTCACGGTCGCCGGGGTATCCGGCACCGTGGCGCAGGCCACGGCCACCAGCACCAACGCGTCGATCACTTGGGATGGGCGGACCGGCGGGGTGCCCGTGGCCAGCGGTTCGTACGCGTGGACCCTCGAGGCGTCGGACGCACTCGGGAATTCCCTCACGCCCGTCACCGGATCGTTCCGGGTCTGGGACGGCGCGGGGACGCGCTACACGCCGGTGACTCCGACACGAGTCCTGGACAGCCGGTTCGGCACCGGCCTCATGGGTGCCTTCCCGAATGGAACCCCGCGAACGTTCCAGGTCACCGGGCTCGCAGGGATCCCTGATGACGCAGTCGCGGTCACCGGCAACCTGACGATCGTCGGGCAGACGAGCGGTGGCTACGTGAGCCTCACCCCGACCCCGACCGCGAACGCGACAACCAGTGCGATCAACGCTCCGCGCGGCGACGTGCGGGCCAACGGCGTGACCGTACCGTTGGGTGCCACAGGAAGTCTCTCCGCCGTGTTCCGCGGATCGTCGGGATCGGTCGCACACCTCATCTTCGACGTCACCGGCTACTTCGCTCCCTCGACCAGCGGCACAACCTATGTTCCGGTCGATCCCTCCCGATTGCTCGATACCAGGTTCGGCAACGGCTTGAGTGGCGCCTTCGTCAACGCGACGGCACGGACGCTCGTGGTGGCGGGCAACGCCGGAGTCCCGGGCAACGCCCTCGCGATCACGGGCAACGTCACGGTGACCAATCAGACGAGTGGTGGCTGGATCACAATCACGCCCACGGCTGATGACAACCCCCCGACGTCGACCTTGAATTTCCCCGGGGGCGACACGCGCGCCAACAACTTCACGCTCCCGCTGGGTCCCGACGGAAACATCTCCGCGGTATTTCGCGGGAGTGCCGGTGCGACGGCGGATCTGATCATCGACGTCACCGGCTACTTCCTGGAGGGCAGCGCCGGCGCCGAATACGTCCCCATCGACCCCGTTCGCGCTCTCGATACGCGCTTCAGCACGGGCCTCTCCGGAGCCTTCGTGGCGAATGGCTCCCGGTCGTTCGCCGTCAGCGCGATGAGCGGCCTGCCGTCGACGGCCGTCGGGGTGACCGGCAACGTCACGATCGTCGGTCCATCGAGCTCAGGATGGGTCACGGTTGCCCCCCTCCCGAACGACAACCCATCGACTTCGACCATCAATTTCCCGGCCGGCGACACCCGTGCGAATGGCGTGGACATGCGACTCGAGAGCGGCGGGCTGAGCGCCGTCTTTCGACCAAATGCCGGCGCAACCGTCCACCTCATCTTCGACGTCACGGGGTATTTCGTCCCGTCCAGGTAGCGCCACCGGGCTCACCTCCCCGCTCCGGACCGCACAAGACCCCTCGGTACCATCCCCGACATGACCATCGTCAGGCTTGGACCCCGGCCCCCCGACGCGTAGGGTTCCAGTCCGCGCTCGATACGGATCGAGTTCGTGCCACTGGGTGTCGCGCGGAACCTGTCGAGGATCAATCTTGACCAAGCGTCGTCGCCGCCTCGCCGGGTGTGCCTCGCGGGCCGCGTCCATCGCCCTCATCGTGGCGTCCGCGACCCTGCCTGGAACGACGATCGCCCGTTCAGCGGTGCCGGATGGACTGCCCCCCGCGGGCCCAGGCACGGATTGGGAAGCGGGTCGTTGGCCGGCCGTCGACGCGTCCGGCCCAGGCTCCGGCACCCCTGCGCCCGCGGAATCGCCGGGTCTCCCGGCGTTGTCGATCCACTATCAGGATGCCCTCGCCCATGCGTCCGATGTCATCGACTTCGAACCGGGTGAAGTCGTCACCGTGGGATTCACGCCCCGGTCCGGCGATGCGTGGCCCGTGGCTGGCGCAGCGCCAAAGGCCTTGCCCGCCGGCCGAGTCAGCGGCAAGGCTCTCCACGAGGCGGAGCAAGGGTCGGTCTGGACCGGTACCCCCGCGCAGCGCCGAGCGACTGAAGCCGGCCCCGGATCGCCCTCGGGCAAGGCGCCCGCAGACGGCCCGATCGGTCCCACGATATCCGGGTCGAACACCGGATTCGTGGGTGGCGCGGGCGTGACCCCGCTTGGGGCCAACCCCGGCGCCGCCGTTTCGACCAACGGGCTGCGGCGCGAAGTCTTCGGGTTCCTGCCGTACTGGGAGCTCACGGATAGTTCGACCACCTACGACTGGTCCGTCCTGTCCACGATCGCCTATTTCAGCGTCGGTGCCGACAAGGACGGCAACCTCCTGAAACAGAACTCGGACGGCAGCGTCACGACGGGCTGGTCTGGCTGGACGAGTTCCAAGCTCAGCTCGGTCATCACCGCTGCGCATCAGAACGGTGCCCGGGTCGTGCTCACCGTCAGTGTCTTTGCCTGGACGACCGGCCAACAGGCAACGCAGGGCACGCTGCTGGGGAGTGCGACCGCCCGGGCCAACCTGGCCAGGCAGGTAGCCGCGGCCGTCGCGGAGCGCGGTGCTGATGGCGTCAACCTCGATTTCGAGCCGATCGTCTCTGGATATGCGGACGAATTCACCGCGCTCGTCCGGAGCGTTCGCGCCGAACTCGATGCGATCGCTCCGGGCTACCAGCTGACCTTCGACACGACCGGCTGGATCGGAAACTATCCGCTTGAGGCAGCGACCGCACCGGGTGGCGCGGACGCGATCTTCATCATGGGCTACGACTATCGAGGCTCCTCGGCGGCCCAGGTCGGTTCCATCAGCCCGTTGAGCGGGCCGGTCTACGATCTGACCGACACCGTGTCTGCCTACACAGCGCGCGTCTCGCCCTCGAAGCTGATCCTCGGCGTTCCGTACTACGGCAGGGCATGGTCCACGGACTCGGACGCCCTGCACGCCAACAACATCTCCGGGACCCAATACGGGTCGTCGGTCACGGCCGTCTACGGGGCCGCCGCCGATCTCGCCACCCAATACGGGCGGCGCTACGACACGATCGAGCAAGCCCCGTGGACCGTCTACCAGAAGCAGACCTGCACGACGACGTACGGCTGCGTCACATCCTGGCGCCAACTCTATTTCGATGATGCCGAGTCGCTCAAGCTCCGCTACGACCTGATCAACCGGACGGGCCTCCGGGGCGCCGGGATCTGGGCCCTCGGGTACGACGGAACGCGTCCGGAGTTGTATCGGGCGCTGGCCGACAAGTTCCTCCGCGACACCACCGCTCCGACCGCGGGGATCATCACCCTCCCGGCGACGCAACGGAGTGCCGGATTCGAGGTCCGCTGGGCCGGGCGCGACGAGAGCTCGATCGCCAGCTTCGACGTCCAGGTCGCATCGGATGGCGGGGCATGGGCGGACTGGAAGGTCGCCACGACGGCTACCAGCGCCGTCTTCCTGGCCGACGACGGGCACGCGTACGCGTTCCGGGTCCGTGCTCGGGACAGCCACGGAAACCTTGCCGACTGGACCGTGACCTCGACGTCGACACAGCCTTCGCTGGCGGTCGGCGGTTTCGGAACCGTGCTCGTCAACAACCTCAACCTGCGCGCGAGTGCCGGGACGTCTGCCGCGGCCGTCGGAACGGTCAGCAGCGGGGACATCGTGGCGCTGACCGGCGGACCTGTTTCAGCCGACGGATATACCTGGTACGAGGTGACCGCTCCGATCGGGCAGTGGTCTCCCGTGGACTCCGTTGAAACGGGCGCGTGGATCGCGATCGGGAACTCGACGTCCACCTATGTCGCACCCCGGGCCCCGGTCAACGCGACGGCGATCGCGGCGGTCATGCGCGACTTCCGAGTTTCGAATGCATCCGGGGCAAGGTTCGTTGCGCCGAACGATCCGATCCGGCGAGCGGTTTCAGCGACCTGGACCAATTCGGCGCCGCTGAGCGAGTTGCAGGCGCGCGTCTTCAAGGCCGACGGGACGCTCCTCGAGACGCGATCGATCGATCGCCTTGCGGTCGGACCGCAGTCGATCGACTTTGACGGCCGCGTAGGCGGGATCGCCCTGCCCGCCGGCACCTACCTGATCCAGTTGACGGGGCGCAGCAATGGGGCGGCCGTCTATGCCCCTGCCGCAGTTGCGGTCACCCCGGAACTCGTGGCGGCCTTCGGTGTGACGGTCGATCCATCCGCCGGCACGACGTACGTGGCCCTGTCGCCGACCCGTCTCCTCGACACCCGGT
>JAZJZX010000010.1:96075-222357 GCA_040389445.1 Chloroflexota bacterium | reverse complement strand
CGTGTTCAAGGCGAGCAGCGGGTCGGTCCAGATCATCTTCGACGTCACCGGCTACTTCGTCGCCTCGTCCGCCGGCACGACGTACGTGGCCCTGTCGCCGACCCGTCTCCTCGACACCCGGTTCGGCAACGGCCTGTCCGGCGCGTTCAGCCCGAATGTCCCGCGCTCGTTCGTGGTGGCCGGACGAGGTGGCGTGCCCGCCAACGCGGTCGCCGTGACGGGCAACCTCACGATCACCAGTGCCACCCGGGCCGGCTATGTCACCCTCACCCCGACGCGGGATGCGAACCCGCCGACCTCGACCATCAACTTCCCGGCCGGGGATACCCGGGCCAACGGAATCACCGTGCCCCTGGGACCGGATGGCTCCCTCGCGGCCGTGTTCAAGGCGAGCAGCGGGTCGGTCCAGATCATCTTCGACGTCACCGGCTACGTTCGCTGATCCCCGATCTCCCGGGGCCGGCGGCGGCTCCCGAGACGCCGCCGCGGGGCTAGACTGACCGGGTGATCCATCCAGCGACGAGCACCTGTGTCCTGAGGGAATCGACGTCGGCCTGCCGGGACAGGTGCCGAGCGGCGTAGCGGCCTCGATGGCCGCGCGGTCCGTTTCGGTCGAAGATCTCCTGCCCCAGGCGCCATTCGATCCGGCTGACGGGCGATGTCGAGTCTGCGCCTCCCGGAGGACCGAAGACGTCGGCCTTCGCGAAATGCTGTTTGGCACGCGTGAGCCGTTCGACTACCTGCTCTGCCATGACTGCGGAGCGCTCACGATCCGCGTCGTTCCGGCCGATCTCGATCGACACTATCCGCGGGCGTATCACGCTGGTGCCGGAGACATCCCGGAGCGCAGGCGCCTCGGACGGATGGCGCGGCAGGCGGAGCGTGCGGCGCATGCGTGGCGGCTCTTTCACCGCGGCCGATTGGTCGCGCGCCTCCTTCGTCCGTGGCGACCGGCCATGCTCCAGGAGGTCCGGCTCGAGGCGGACTTCGTGCGTCGAGCGGGACTGCGGCAGTTCAGCGATCCGATTCTCGATGTCGGCTGCGGCCGTATGCCGACGCGCTTGGCGCGCCTCCGAAGGGTCGGCTTCACGAACCTCACCGGGATCGATCCGTGGCTCGATGGCGATGCATCCATCGACGGCATCCAGCTGCTCCGTCGCGAGATCGACGATCTCGAGGGGCAGTTCCAGGTGGTCATGTTTCACCACGTGTTCGAACATGTTGCGGACCCGGAGGCGACGCTGCGTGCGGCCCGGCGACTGCTTCGCCCGGGCGGGGTCGTCCTGATCCGGACCCCGGTGATGGGCACCTGGTTCTGGGAGACCTACGGGCGCGATTGGTGGGAACTCGACCCGCCCCGTCACCTGTTCGTTCACTCCCGTCGGAGTCTCGAGATGCTCATTGCCCGGGTCAACCTCCGGATCGCGGAGGTGATCTTCGATTCGACCTCGGTGGAGATCATTGCGAGTGAGCAGATCCGGCGGAATGTCGCGTGGCGTGAGCCGCAGTCCTGGTTCGTGACTCCGCCGGCAGGGTTCAGTGACGAGGACCTTGCCCGATTTCTGGCCACGACCAGCGAGCTGAACCGCAGCGAGCGCGGGGGACGAGCGGCCTTCTATCTCCGACGAGCCGATGACCTCGACTCGGCGGGTCCGCGCGCATGATCCCCACCCGGCGCGGGTTGGCGCAGAGGCTGCGCTCCTCCGGTCGACTCGTGTCGCTGGTGCGCGGGTTCAAGGGCTTCGTTTTCGGGGTGCCGGCTACCGTGCCGTCCCGGACGACCCCCGTCTTCGAAGACCAGGTGCGCGGGCTGGTCAAGGTCAGGCTCGTCGCCGATCATCGCATCGGGCCCCGGGTGAACCTGTTGATCCCGACGGTCGAGGAGGGGCGGGCGTTCGCCGGCGTGCGATCGGCCGTGGACCTCTTCCAGGCCGTTGGGGCTCATGCGGATCGTCGTCGCGTCGTGAGCACGGGCCCGATGGTCGGGCCGGCGCTCCGGAGTCTTGACGGATACCACGTGGTGTCGGCCGACGGCCCGGATGAGGGCGCGGTTGACCAGCTCGTGGCGCTTGACGGGACGGCCGAGGCGACGCTGGCGGTGGGTCCGGATGATGTGTTCATCGCGACGCTCTGGACAACCGCCGAACTCGCTCACCGGATCATCACCTGGCAGGACGTGACCTACGGACCGGCCGAGCGTCGATTCGGCTACGTGATCCAGGACTTTGAGCCGGGCTTCTATGCGTGGTCGGCACAATGGCTGATGGCCCGGGCCACCTACGATGATCCTGCGCGGACGGTGGCGTTCTTCAACACGTCGCTGCTGCAGCAGTACTTCCATGCCGAGGGCCTGAGGTTCGAGCGTGAGTTTGTCTTTGAGCCGCGGCTTTGGCCCGCCCTGATCGCGGCCGCTGCGCGGGGGCGCAGCGACGTCGCGCGGGTTCCTCGGCACCGACGGATCGTGGTCTACGGACGGCCGTCAACGCCGAGGAATGCCTTCCCGCTCCTGATCGACGGTCTGAGAGCGTGGGCGACAACGTACCCGGGCGCGCAGGAATGGTCCGTGGTCTCGGCCGGCCAGGCACACCCCGATGTCACACTCGCTCCGGGCGTCGTGCTCGAGGCACGCGGCAAGCTGACGCTCGACGACTACGCGGATCTGCTCCTGACCTCCTCCATAGGGTTGTCCTTCATGATCTCGCCGCACCCGAGCTTCCCGCCCCTTGAGATGGCACACCTGGGGCTGCGGGTGCTGACCAATGCATTCGCCGGCAAGGACCTCTCGACATGGCATCAGAACATCGAATCGGTCGAGCCCCCAACGCCCGACGGGATCGCCGCCGCACTGGGCCGTCTGTGCGCCCGGATCGAGGCCGATCCACAGCTTGGAGAGCGAGGTGAGTCCTTGCGCGGACCCGAGGCCGTGGGCGATCTCCAATTTCCATTTGCCGCCGAGGCAGCCCTTGTCCTCGGCCTCCGCCATGTCCCGGTCGGGTGATCCATCCGACAGGCTGGCGGCCTGGTATTCCGAGGCTGCCTTCCCGATTGCGCCACGAGGGCGGAGCGCCGCCAGATTTACCCGAGGAGTGCCCGTGACCGACACGCTCGCCGATCCCCAACCGTGCCTCGCAGGCCAACGGCGAGAGCAGGCATGACTCACTGGTTGATCATGCGAGAGGGTGTGCGGGCGCGCTACGGTGGCGATCTGCGCAGGCGGTACATCTTCGACGCCCTTCTTCATCGGACGCAGGGTCAGGCGATTGAATTCCGAGGCCCGTTGCGGCGCGCGCTCCTGGACCTGCGTGGTCCGCGCTGGGCCGTCTGGCGACGGGCCCGTGTCGCTTCAGCCGAACTGCTGCTCGACAACCAGCTCGAGAATGTCCGGACGCTGGGTAGAGCGGTCGCCGTGGACATTCACGACGAGCCGGTCCTTCAGGCCGAGGCCCTCGGTGTTCCATTCGAACCGGCGCGCGTTGCGGAACTGCAGAAGATGATGCGGGCGAATACGGAGACGTTTCGCTGGTTGATCGCGCCGTCGCGCCCGTTTGCAGAACTCGCCGGCCTGGATCTGTCTCGCGTGATTGTCGCCGGCAACGGCACCGACACCGCGGTGATTCGTCCGGAGCCGTGGCCCACCCAGCCCGCCATCGGATTCGTTTCCGGCGCTGCGCCGAACCGTGGAATCGAGGAGTTGATCGAGGCAGTCCGCCGTCTTCGACCGGAGCATCCGGAGGTCCGGCTCCTGTTGTGGCTGGCAGCGACCGGAGACGCCAGCGCGATGTACCTCCACGAACTCCGCGAAACGTTGGTCTCCGAATCGTGGATCGAGATCGGGTCCGCGCCATATGAAGCAATGAGCGTCCAGCTCGGAAGGGCGACCGCGCTGGTCATTCCCACGCCGAGCCACGACTATTGGGATTCCGTTGCCCCGTTGAAGCTCTACGACGCACTCGCGTCCGGCCGCCCGACGGTGACGACCCCGCGTCGCGAGACCGCCCGGGTCGTGGACACCCATCGGGCGGGCCTCGTCACGGCCGGAGATTCACCCGATGATCTGGCGGCACCCCTGGATCGGCTCCTTCGAGACCCCGAGCTCGCCCAGCGCCTGGGTGCCAATGCGAGGGCAGCAGCCGAAAGCGATTACGACTGGCGCGTCATCGGCACGAGACTCGCCGAAGCAATCCTGGCGGTGCAGACGTGACACAGGGTGAACGATCCCCGGTCCCGCCCTCGAGCGAAACGCCGCCGGGACCCCGGAGCGAATGTCCATGGGTCGTGCTTCCCACCTACAACGAAGCGGAAAACCTGCCGGGCATCGCCCAGGCGATCCTGGCGTCGCTGCCGAGCGCCGTCCTCCTGGTCGTGGACGACAACTCGCCGGACGGCACGGGCCGGATCGCCGACGAGTTGGCGGCGCACGACTCGCGGGTCAGGGTGCTTCACCGACCCGGCAAGCAGGGACTCGGGCGGGCGTACCTGGCCGGCTTTCGCGTGGCGCTCGAGGAGGGTGCCCGTGTCGTCGTGCAGATGGACGCCGACTGGTCACACGACCCGGCCGTCCTGCCGCTCCTGATTGCGCCCGTCGAGCGGGATCAGGCGGATCTGGTCATCGGGAGCCGCTATGTGCGGGGTGGGCGGGTGCTCGATTGGGGTGTCGGGCGCCGCGTCGTTTCCCGAGGCGGGAGCCTGTTCGCGCGCCTCGTCCTGGTCCTGCGCCCGTACGACCTGACCGGCGGTTTCAAGGCCTGGCGACCCTCGACGCTCGCGGCCGTGCCATTCGCGGGCATCCACGCCGGCGGGTATGTGTTCCAGATCGAGATGACGCATCGGGCGTCACGATCGGGGGCCCGCGTCCTCGAGGTTCCCATCACGTTCCAGGATCGTCGCGTCGGTCACTCCAAGATGTCCCGGCGCATCATCGTCGAGGCCCTGCTCGTCGTCGTCCGGCTCCGGGCCGAGGAACTGCTGGCGAAGCTCCGGTGGCCGCGCGGCGCCAACGAGGGCTAGCCGGACCCTGGTCCGGGCGGATGGCATGGCGTCAGGGCGGATCAGCGTGCGTCAGGGCGGATCAGCGTGCGTCGATGCCGGTGGTCGGCGCCACGCCCTCGACGATCGAATACTCGTAGGACAACGCGATCACCTGGACGAACGTCTGGCCGGCGGCCAGGGTGACGGGTCGGCCATCCGGCCCGAAGAGCAGGGTGGGCGCGTCCGCCGCCGCCTTCTTCCAGGTCCCCTGGATGACCCTGCCGTTGGACGAGATGATGGCCTCGCCGGCCCCGACGTTCTGTGCCTCGAGGCGATTCTTCTCCGGGTGCCCGTCGTTGAGGGGCCCGAACCGGATCCGCAGGATGACCACGTTGGTCGGAGCGACCGGCCGGTCATCGGCCCGGTCCACCTGCTGTGTCTTCGAGCCGTCGATGAACCGCCGGTAGGTGTTGGACAGCGTGTCGTACCGGTAGGTGATCGTCTCGTACGGGTACTTGACCACGATCGTGGTTCCCGACGGCCGCTCGTCGAGTGCGGTCGCCGAGCCGAAGGTCCAGGCGGGCTCAGGCCGTTGGTTCGTGGCGCCGACGGCCGCACCCATCTGGAGGAGGTTGTCCGCATCGGTGTAGACGTTGTGGGGCGCGGCCCGGTCCTTCACCCGCCACATCCGCGTGCCGTCGAAGCGCAGGCCGTCGGCGTTGTAGACCAGCTGGCCGCGCCCGCTCTTCCTGAGCGTCGTCATGGCCTGGGGCGAGCCGCCCACGTGGACATACAGCGCCCTCCACTCGGACGCCCATTCGATGTAGTACTGCCGCGCACTCCGAATGGGCCCGACGCTCGATGGGAGGCTGTCCTGGAAGAGCATCATGTAGCGCGGAATGCCGCCCTCGGCGGGCGCCTGCCAGACCTGTGCAGCAGCGTTGAATCCGGACTGCGGGCGGGCAGCCTTGTGATCGTCGACCATCACCGCGATCGGATACTGGAGGGCGGCCGACTCCGTGACGAGCAGGCCGGTGAGTGGCGCCGGGATCAGCACGGGCGTCGGTACCGGGGTGGGCGATGGGCTCGGGGTCGGAACCGGTGTCGCGAGGGGTGTGTCCGTGGGGGTGGCGCTCGGGACCACGGCGATGCTGGACGAGCCCGACGCCTCGACCGACGGCGCTGAGATCACGCCCACGACACCGGAGGAGAGCGGGCCGGCATTCAGGCCTACCACGACGACGGCGACCACCAGACCTCCGAGCGCGGCAAGCCTCAGACCACCAGCGCCCGTGTTCAATCGTGGAACCTTCAAGCTCACCTCGCCATGCGGGCTCATCGGCCGCGCCGGGCGCAGAATAGCGGAGCGTGCCGACACCGACCAGCAGCGAGGTTCCGCGATGACGACCAGCGATCCGGAAGGCGCTCCTTCCGCACCGAAGAAGCCACGGCAGCGGCGCGGACCTGCGAAGGCCGCGGCGCTGGACACGCTGCCCGTGGAACGTGCCGTGCCGGCCGAGGCCGCCACGGCACCCGGCGTGCCGCCACCCGGCATCGACGAGGACGGGGCGTGGATCGAGGCCGAGGCCGTCGAAGTCCATCAGGGCGCGATCGGGCGTGTCGACGCGACCGACGTCGCGGTCACCCAGGGAGCCATTGGCGCCGCGCGGGCCGATCGCGTGTCCGTGGAGATGGGCGCCCTCGGGGCCGCCCTGGGCGGCGAGGTCAGCATTTCGCAGGGCGTGGCCGGCACCGTCCTGGCGCAGCATGCGCGTGTCGAGCAGGCGTTCGTTCGTACCCTCATCGCCCAGGACGTTGCCGTGCATCGCCCGTCCGTGGTCGTCTTTCTCCTCGCCCAGCGAGTTTCGGGCGAGGTCAGGGTGCTCATGGATTGGCGCGGAGCCGTTGCCCTCGGGGCGGTCCTCGGGATTCTCGCTGGCCTGTTCGGGCGCGGTCGCAGGAAGGGCTGAGGGTGCCCTCCGGTATACTTCGCGGCCAGGTTCCGGTCTCCGCTCCGGACCATTCCGACGAGGTCGCGCCGCCCATGCGCGCGGCTCGAAGCCGCAGCAGGAGGATGGCAGGACCACGGTGATCGACCCCTCCGCGCGCGTGCATCCGAGTGCCGACATCGAGGCCGACGTGACCGTCGGTCCGGGTACCAGCATCTGGCATCGCGCCCAGATCAGGGCCGGCACCCGTATCGGGGCGAACTGCGTCATCGGCAGGGATGTCTTCATCGATGAGGGCGTCGAGATCGGGAGCATGGTCAAGATCCAGAACGGCGCCCTCGTGTATCACGGCGTGACCGTCGAGGACGGCGTGTTCATCGGACCCGGCGCCATCCTCACCAACGATCGATACCCCAGGGCGATCACCGCAACCGGCGATCTCGCGCGCGCCGAGGACTGGACGGTCAGCCCCATCCGGCTTGGCCATGGTTCGTCCATCGGTGCCGGTGCCGTGGTCGTGGCCGGCATCGACGTCGGCCGCTTCGCGACCGTCGGTGCCGGAGCCGTCGTCACCCGCGACGTCCCCACCCATGCCCTGGTGGTCGGCAGTCCGGCCCGCCGGATCGGTTGGGTGTGCGCCTGCGGGGCCCGCCTGCAGGATGCCGGCGGCGCCTCGGCAGCGGCCAGGCGGGCGCAATACGCCACCAACCCCCAGCTCCACTGCCCGAGCTGTGCCCGCACCTACGTCCCGGATACCGAATCCCTCGTCGAACTGCCTCGACCCAGAGAAGGAATGCCCTCATGATCCCGATCGCACGCCCCGACCTCGGCCAGGAGGAGATCGATGCCGTCGCTGAGGTGATCCGGTCCGGGATCATCGCCCAGGGCCCGCGGGTCAGGGAGCTCGAGGCCGCGTGGGCCGAGTACTGCGGGGTCCGTCACGCGATCGCCGTCGCAAACGGCACGCTCGCGCTCATGGCGATCTTCGACCAGCTCGGGATCGTGCCGGGCGACGAGGTCATCACCGTTGCCCATACGTTCGCCGCAACGGCCAACGCGATCCTGTCCACGGGCGCCACGCCGGTCTTCGTGGACATCGAGCCGGACACGTACCTCATCGACGCCAAGAAGATCGAGGCGGCGATCACGCCGCGAACCCGGGCCATCGTCCCGGTGCACCTGTTCGGACTCGTCGCCGACATGGACATGATCGGGGCCATCGCCGATCGGCACGGCCTCGCCGTCGTGGAGGATGCGTGCCAGGCGCACGGCGCCACCTACCGCGGGCGGAAGGCCGGGAGTTTCGGGCATGGGGCATTCAGCCTGTACGCGACCAAGAACATGACGACGGCCGAGGGCGGCTTCATCACCACCAGCGACGATGCCCTCGCGGATCGGCTGCGCCTCTATCGCAACCAGGGCATGCGCACCCGCTACCAGTTCGAGATGCTCGGCTACAACTACCGGATGACCGACCTCAACGCGGCCATCGGCCTGGTCCAGCTCGCCAAGCTGGACCGCAACACCGCACGACGGCAGGCGATCGCCGCGGCCTATGACGAAGGGTTCGCCGATCTTCCCGTCACCACCCCGGCGGTGCCCGATGGACGGACCCACGTTTATCACCAGTACACGCTCGAGGTCGGTCCGGAGCGGGACGCCATCATCGAGGCGATCCGTGCCGGGGGTGTGGGCGCCGACATCTACTACCCGATTCCGGTCCATCGGCAGGCATACATCCAGGAGCGCGGCCTTCATGCGGATCTGCCGGTAACGGATCGGGCGGCGGAGCGGACGATCGCCCTGCCGATGTACCCGGGGATGTCCGACCCGGATCGAGCGACGGTCATCGAGGTCGTTCGCCGCGCCGTCCTCGATCGGGCCGGGGTGGGCGCCCCCGCATGACGGCGTTCTGGCGCCCGACCGGGGACCGCGAGGTGCGCGTCGGACTGGCGGGCCTCGGCTCGATGGGCCGGAACCACCTCCGGGTCATTGGAACGCGGGCGGGCGTCCGGCTGGCGGCCGTGGCCGATCCGGTCGCCGCGGCACTCGACGCGGCCGTGGCGCAGACGGGCACGGCCGGCTTCGCGGAACCGCTCGCGATGATCGCGGAGGCGGAGCTCGATGCCGTCGTGATCGCCGCCCCGACCACGGCCCACGTGCCGCTGGCACTCGCCGCCATCGAGCGCGGGATCGCCGTCCTCGTCGAGAAGCCGCTGGCCGCGACCGTGGACGAGGCGCTCCGGATCGTGGCTGCTTCCCGGGCCACTGGCGTCCCGGTCCAGGTCGGGCACGTCGAGCGCTTCAATCCCGCCGTCCGTGAACTGGGGCGCCTGCTCGGGGAAGGCTGGCTGTCGACCGTGTACGCGATCACCTCCCGCCGCGCCGGTCCGTTTCCGGCCCGCATCCGCGACGTCGGCGTGACCATCGACCTTGCGACTCACGACGTCGACATCTGTTCATGGATCGCCGGGGAGCGACCGATCCGGGTCCACGCGGAAACTGCGCAGCGGATCCACGCGTCGCACGAGGACTTGCTCTTCGGGCTGCTGCACTTTCCCTCAGGCGTGGTCGCCCAGCTCGACGTCGACTGGCTCACGCCGGCCAAGCGTCGCCAGCTGGTCGTGGTCGGCGAGGAGGGCATGTTCGAGCTCGACTACCTGACCCAGCGACTCACCTTCACGCGCGCCACGGACACCACCAACCCGCGCCTCATCGGCGGGTATGCGCCGACGTTCGAGGGCGAGGTCGCCGAGCTACCCTTGCCCACGGGCGAGCCGCTGGCGCTCGAGCACGACGCGTTCCTGCGCGTGGTCCGCGAGGGCGGTCGCCCCGAGGTGGACGCGGAGGACGGCCTCTGGGCGGTCGCGATTGCCACCGCCCTCCTCGATTCGGCCGCCGGCCGCGCGGTGGTGGAGCTGGACGGGCTTGCCGCGAGGCTTGGTGGTCGGAGCGCCGCGACCGGCACCCGCCCGCTCCCGGTGCCGTGACCCTCAGCCCGAGGGTCGACCCGCCGGACTGGTTGGTGCTCCGGGAGGGCCGGGCCCCGCGCTGGGGCGGCGAGATCCGGCGGCATCACATTTTCACGCGGCTGGCCGAGCGGACCGGCGCCCGAATCCTCGAAGGCGGCTGGTCGGATCGAGAGATCCGGAGGGTCACCCTGGGACCCATCGCGTCCATCGTTCCGTCGGCGCTTGCCCGTCGAGTACGACGCAGCGGACGGCCCCGGTTCGCGGCGTCCGAAAAACTCCGGGAGCCTGTCCTCAGAACCGCAATCGAGATCACGGATCCAGCCGTGGTGGCGATCTACGACGACCCCGTCGCCCAGGCTCGTACGCTCGGGGTGTGGATGGAGCCGGGCTGGACGGACATGCTGGCGCAGCGCCAGCGCGCCAACTGCGACGCGTTTCGATGGCACGCGGTCCCGACCGCTTCCTTCGCGGTTCTCGCCGGCCTCGATCCGAATCGGGTGATCGTCGGTGGGAATGGCACCGATACGCGCGCGGTGCGTGTCGGACCATGGCCCGACCGTCCCACCATCGGCGTCGTGTCCGCGGCCGCTCCCGGTCGCGGGCTCGAGTTGCTCGTCGAGTCGGCCAGGCTCGCACGTTGGGATCTCCCCGAGCTCGAGCTCCGTCTGTGGCTCGTGGCGACGAGCGATGCGACCCAGGGGTATCTGGACGGCCTTCGCGCATCCCTTGCCGCCGATTCCTGGATCCGGATTGCCACTGCCGCGTATGACGACCTCGGTGAAACGCTCGGGCAGGCGAGTGCGCTCGCCATCGCACATCCACCTGGCGAGTACATGGACGTCGCGCTTCCTGTGAAGCTCTTCGATTCGCTCGCTGCCGGGCGGCCATTGGTGGTGACGCCGCGCATCGAGACTGCGACGATCGTCAATCGCTTCGCGGTGGGCGTCGTTGCTTCGGGCGACGCGGCTTCGGATCTGGCCGCATCGATCGTCGGGCTGCTGTCCGATGTGGACCGGACCCGGGCAATCGGCGAGCGGGCAAGAGCCGTGGCGGAGTCCGAGTTCGATTGGCGTATCGTGGGGGACCGGATCGCGGACGAGGTGCTGAGGCGGGAAAGTTCGGCTTAGGAGCGGCGCGTCGCGGAGAGGACATCGCCGAGTCGCCGAACTCCACCGGCCCACGGTCGAGCGAGGCCTTCCCTGATGACGGCGTCAGCGGCCAGGTGATCGACCCCGTCAAGGCAGATGAGTTCGATCGCATCGGGCGGCTCGACCGTTCCGATGAGCCGGATCGCCTCGCGGATGGCACCGTCCCCGGCGCCTGTCGTCGCGTCCTCGAGGCCTCCCAGCCAGCCACGACGGCGTGCGAGGGCGACCGGATGGCGGACAAGCTGGAGCCAGCGGGAGAGGCCACCGCGACCCGACCGCAGGACGGCCGCGTCCGCGAGGCCGGACAGCCGGATGCCTTCCGGCAAACGCACGACGTGCTCGAATGCCCCATCCGGAACCTGGGACGCGGTCGTTGTGACCAGCGCCATGCGGGCGTCCGGCCGAGCCGCTCCGAGGGCCAGACGTCCGGCCTCCGCGGCGCGCACCGAATCCAGCGCGACGACGACATGATGCACGCGTGGTTCCGGGGCGGGACTGCGTTCGCGGTTCGGCGCAATCGGCGAACCGCCCACCGAGGCGGCCTGGTAGACGGCCTCGAGCCGCTCAGCGACGATCGCGACATCGAACCGCCCGGCAGCAGCCAGACGGAGCGTGGCCGGATCGAATTCGTCGCGCCGCTCGAGCGCGGTGATGATGGCGGCCGCGAGGAGGTCGGGTCGGTCCGGGGCGACGATCGCCCCGAGTTCGTCCGGATGCTCGCCGAGGATCTCGGTGACTCCGCCGGAATCGGTTGCAACCACGGGTAGTCCCGAAGCCAGCGCCTCAACCGCGACGACGCCGAACGTTTCGCGCGGACTCGGGTGAACGAACAGGGATGCTCGAGCCATGGCATCGGCCACGACGCTGCGATCCGCAGGCCCCTGGAAGGTGACGGCATGGTCGATCCGAAGCGACGTCGCCTCGCGATGCCAGCCCGCCTCGATCTCGTCCGTCGGAGAGCCGCCGATCAGTCGCAACCGGACGTCCGGATGCCGCTGCAGAACAAGCGGGAGTGCCCGGAGCAATGTCGATATCCCCTTCGACGGTTTGCGATACCCCACGAACAGCAGTTCGTTCCGTTGGCGCTGATCGATCGATACGGGCCGGAATGCCCCGAGGTCAACGCCGTTCGGGATCACCACCACCTTCGGCTCGATTTCCGGCATGGCTTGAATGAGTTCATCGGCCAGGACGCGGCTGACGACGATGAGGCGCTCGGCCATGCGAACCGTTTCCAGATAGGCGGCACGAACCTCGGGCGAGGCTATGAGCCGCCCGACCGCCGATGCGTGCTCGGTCAGCACGAGGGGACACGCGAGCCGCCGGGCAAGGTGCGCTGCCGCCGCGCCGTCGGGGTAGACCGTGTGGGCGTGGATCAGGGCAGGTCGCGGAACGTCGGCCTCGATGCCGCGGACCCAGCGCTCCGCGAGGGCCTCGAGCGCCGGGATACGAGCGGCGCGAGCGTGGGTGGCACCGACCTCGCGGTAACGCCCCGACGGAATGCCGAGCCTGGCGACGGGAACCACCCCGCCGGCGACGCGGACCCCCACGAACAGCGGCTCGCGCGCGTGGGCGGCGCTGCGGACGTGCGATGCAATCACGTTCGCAATGCGCGCCCGGACGGGTCCAGAGCCGATCAGCTCGGCCGGGTCGAAGGAGACGACCGCTGGGTCCACGTTTCCCCGCGCAGCGAGGGCCACGATCTGGTCGGCCACGAACCGGCCCGCCACCGGATCCAGGGCCGATGGAAACCAGCTCGATACGACAAGCACGGGTGGTGGTCCGGAACGCATCGTCGGCAACGGTAGCATCGTGTTTGAACGGGTATGCTCCGCGGCGCCACCCAAATCGTGCGAGGTCCGACTACCACCCATGTCCATCGTCGAGCGCCCGAGCACGGGCGCGAGCCTGCTCGGCGGTTCGATCGTCCTTGAACCCAATGGGTGCGCGCACTTGCCGTCTCGGGACGTGCAGCCCTGGCGCGGGGAGTCGGGCACGGCCGGGACCGTCGCTGTCGTTGGGGCCGGAAAGATGGGCCTGCCGCTCGCGGCCCAGTTCGCGTCCCACGGCTGGCACGTCATCGCCGTCGACGTTCAGCAAGCGGTTGTCGACTCGATCAACGCCGGGGAGTCGCACATCGGC
This sequence comes from Chloroflexota bacterium, assembly GCA_040389445.1. Taxonomy (GTDB): domain Bacteria; phylum Chloroflexota; class Limnocylindria; order Limnocylindrales; family CSP1-4; genus UBA5189. Next base: position 209,178 of record JAZJZX010000010.1, on the reverse strand, counting down.
GAGGAGCCGGGCGTGGCCGTCCTCGTGGCCGACGCTCGCGCTGCCGGGCGGCTCCGGGCGACGATGGATGGTGCGGCGGCGGCGCGCGATGCCGATGTCGTCGTCCTGATCGTGCCGGTGATGCTCGACGCGGCGCACCAGCCCGACTATCGGTACATGGACGCGGCAGTCGCCGCGATCACGCCGGGCCTCCACGCTGGCTCCCTCGTCATCTTCGAGACCACGCTCCCGGTGGGCGATACACGCACACGATTCGCCCCCCGGCTTTCCGCGACCGGCCTGCACCTCGACCGGGACCTGTTCGTGGCCTTTTCGCCCGAGCGACTCTATTCCGGGGCCGCACTCCGCAATCTCGCGACGTACCCAAAACTTGTCGGCGGCCTGGGCCCAGTCTCCACCACCCGCGCCGCGTCCTTCTATGACAGCGTCCTCGATGCCGAGATCGTCGCGATGTCCTCGGCCGAAGCGGCCGAGTTCTCGAAGCTCGCCGACACAACCTACCGCGACGTGAACATTGCCCTCGCGAATGAGTTCGCGGCCTATGCCGACCGCCTGGGCGTGGACATCCGGGAGGTCATCGCGGCTGCGAACAGCCAGCCCTACAGCCACATCCACCAGCCAGGACTCGGCGTGGGCGGTCACTGCATCCCGGTCTATCCGCATTTCCTGCTCAGCCGTGCACCGGAACTGTCGCTCGTCGCGCGCTCGCGCGCGGTCAACGACGACCAGCCCGAGATCGCCGTCCATGCGATCGAGGACGCAGCCGGCGGGCTCGATGGGACATCGGTCCTGGTCCTGGGTCTGACCTACCGTGACGGGGTCAAGGAGCTCGCCTACTCCCGCGGCGTGGCCCTGGTCGGGCGTCTCGGCGCGGCAGGAGCGCTCGTCCTGGCCTACGACCCACTCCTCAGCGAGGACGAGATCCGGCAGCTCGGAGCCGAGCCGTGGTCCTGGGGCGCCACCGCCGATGTCCGCGCGATCGTGACCCAGACGGCCGATCCCCGGTGGCGCGAGCTGGACACCGCGTGGTTCCCGAGGCTCGCTGTGCTCGTCGACGGCCGCAATACGCTCCCTGACATCGACCTCCCGGCGCAGGTCGGCTACCGCGGGATCGGCGTTCCCGACCGACGGGCGCACCCGGGCTGACGCCCATCCATGCGGATCGCGAGCGTCGTCGGGACCCGGCCGCAGCTCATCAAGGCTGCCGCACTGCAGCCCGCGCTCAGAGCGCGGCACGACGAGATCTTCATTGACACCGGCCAGCATTGGGACGCGGCGATGGCCGGCGCCTTCTTCGCGGAGCTGGGGCTTGCGAGGCCGGACTACTCGCTCGGTGCGGGCGGAGGATCCCAGGCCAGCCAGACAGCCGCCATGCTGTTGCGCCTCGAGCCCGTGCTCCTGGAGCAGGAGCCCGATCTGGTCATGGTGTACGGCGACACCAACTCCACGCTGGCGGGGACACTCACGGCCGCCAAGCTCGGCCTGCCCGTGGCCCACGTGGAGGCGGGGCTGCGGAGCTTCGATCGGCGCATGCCGGAGGAACTCAACCGGATCGTTACGGATCACCTGTCGACATGGCTGCTCGCTCCGACGCCGGCGGCCGTGGAGCATCTGGGCGCCGAGGGGATCACGCGCGGAGTGACCCTCGTGGGTGACCTGATGCTCGACCTCGCTGCCCGTATCTCCCTGGAGGTGCGCGATGCCGTCGTTCTCCGCCGGATCGCCCACGACCTGGGCCACCACGCCGGCCGCGACGTCGATCTCCTCCCGGGCGCCTATCTGTTCGCGACGATCCATCGCGCGGAAAACCGGGATCCGGCGGCGCTGAAGGCCGCCATGACGCTGCTGGATCGAGCCGCCAGGCCGACAAGGCCGGTCGTCCTCGCGCTCCACCCCGGGACCCGGGTCGCGTTGGAACGGGCTGGGATCGCCGTGGGGCCGAATGTGGTCGTCGTTGAGCCGCAAAGCTATCGGACTTCGCTGGCTCTGCAGCTCCACGCTGCCGCAGTGTTGACCGATTCCGGTGGTGTTCAGCGCGAATCCGCCTGGCTGGGCGTTCCCTGTCTCGTCCTCCGCTCGACGACCGAGTGGACTGAGACCATCGATGCCTCCGCCGGGGCCACGCGTCTCGTCGGCACAGACGCCGCGCTGGTCGCGGCGGCCCTCGACGAGCTCGCACCGGTCGAATCCTCGGCCGCATTGGCCGTGGGACGGGCGGCCGCCCTGAACCTGCGGCCCGCGGGTGCGGCGGCCGCCATTGTGGCTGCCATCAACCAGGTTCCCTGAGGGTGCGCGTCGTCATGTACGTCATGAACGACGTGACCCGCGATTCGCGGGTCCTTCGTGAAGCCGCGACCCTCGCGACCGCCGGCCATGAGGTCACCATCATGGCGACTCCGCTCGCCGGCGACTCGCGCGCTGGTCCCGAGCCCGAGCCGCCGCCCGGGGTCCGAATCCGACGAGTGCCCGTCCCGACTGGCCGGCCCTGGTGGGTCACCGCGGTACGAGCTCCCTGGCGGCTGCGGCCGATTGCCGTCGTCGTCCTCCTGCCCTGGGTCGCGTTGCGCGGGGTCTGGGTCGGCGTGGTCAACCGATTGCTGGGCCAACCGGTGCGGGCCGGTGGCATCGACTTCGTGGCGCGGTGGCGCGTGGAGTGGCTTGGCTGGTGCCGCGCTGCCGTGGCTGCCGCTCCACCGGCCGAGGTGCACCACGCTCACGATATGGAAACGCTCCCGGCGGCTCGGAGTGCCGCTGCCCGCGACGGCGGTCGGTATGTCTACGACAGCCACGAGGTCCACATGGCGTGGGGCCCCGTGCTCCAACAGCCCCGGCTGGTTCGCTGGATCGTCGCCGCCTGGGAACGACGCATGGCACGGCGTGCGGCCGCGGTTGTGACCATCAGCGTCGCGCTCGCGGCTGAACTCCGGGCTCGACTGCGTGTCCGGCGCATCGTCGTGCTCCACAACTGTCCGCCTCGATGGCACCCCCCGGCCCTGCCGGAGGATCGGATCCGGATCGCGGCAGGTATCGCTGCGGGCGTCCCGGTCGTGTTGTGCCACGGCGGATTCATGGCCAATCGTGGACTCGAGCAGACCGCCCAGGCCATGCTCGTTCCGGGTCTCGAGTCGTGCCACCTGGTCTTTCTCGGCTACCGTGCCGGATTCATCGAACCAGTTCTCTCGGATCCACGCCTGGCAGGTCGAGTGCATCACCTGCCCGCCGTAAACCCGAACGAGGTCACCTCGTGGGTGGCCGGAGCCGACGTCGACGTGATCGCCATTCAGCCGACGGATCTCAACAGCCGTCTGTCGACGCCGAACAAGCTCTTCGAAAGCCTCGCGGCTGGAGTCCCGGTCGTATCAAGTGACCTGCCGCCTCGGCGCGAAATCATTCTCGGCGATCCTGATGGACCGCTCGGCGTGCTCTGTGACCCGACGGATCCTGGCTCGATCGCCGGCGCGATCCGGTCGATCCTGGATCTCGATCCCGAGAAGCGGGCAGCGTGGCGCGCCCGGATCCTCGAGGCGGCCCACCGGCGCTGGAACTGGGAGACGGAGTCGGTGCGGCTGGTCGATCTCTACCGCGAGTTCGCCGCCTCCGCCTGAACCCCACGCCGATCGCCCAGCCAGCGCGGGCCGCCCGGCGCGACCACGACCCTGCCCGCAACTCGCAAGGGTTCCACTGCGACGATGTCGATCCCGCCGAGGCAGACGACGACCGGCGGACGCGAGGCGCCCGCCCCGGTCACACGCTCGGCCGCCTGCTCGATGGCCCGAGTCAGGACCGGCAGGACTCGACGGGCGAGACGGGCGCGACGCCACGATCGGACCAACCACCGCGGAGGTGCCAGCAGCGTACCGGCGAGCCCGCCGCGTCGCGCGCGGCCCGAGATCCGGAGCAGCTCCGCGAGTGCCTCCCGGTCTCCAGGCTGAAGCGTGATCGCATCGAGAACGATCCCCATCGGGGTGCTGCCTGTGACGAGCTGAAAGGAACCCATGGCGGCGGCGGGGAATGCCGCGAGCATCATCTCGACGGCGCCGGACTCGAAACCCACGACCACGACACGGTCGTCGGCGACCATCTCGCCCAGGAGGATCGACCGGGGAGCGCCGATCCGCCGATTGACCTCCGGCGTCGTCTGGAGCGGCGTTCCGGCCGCGCGCTCGCGCAGCACCTCGTCGTAGAGATCCGCGATTCGGGCCGCGACGGGAGCGGCCCCATATCGCTCCGCGACGTGGGCCCGTAAGCGGTGTGGATCGAACGATGCTCGTCGATCAAGGGTCGTGAGGATGGCTGCAGCGATCGCCTCTGGTTCCTGCTTCGGGACCAGCGCGCCGACCCGATCAGGGTCGACGCCGAGGACTTCGGTGACGCCGCCCGAATCCACCGCGACCACCGGCAGTCCTGCCGCGAGTGCCTCGACGGCCACGATCCCCATCGTCTCGGTCCGGCTCGGATGCACGAACAATGCAGCTCGCTCCATCGCCAGAGCAACGGTGGCCCGATCCGCCGGCGCCTCGAAGGAAACGGCGTCGGCGACGCCAAGATCGGCCGCGAGCGTGTGCCAGGCCGCCTCCTCCTCCGGCGTAACAGACCGTCCGATCAGCCGGAGCCGCGCTTCGGGGCGGACCGCGTGCACCAGCTGGAAGGCCCGCAGCAGAACGCCGGTCCCCTTGACCTCCCGCCGGTAGCCGACCCAGAGCAGCTCGTTTGGATCGCGACTTGCAACGCCCACCGGACGGAAGGCGTCGATGTCGACCGTATTGGGGATGACGACCGTCCGTGCGGCCAGGCTCGGAAATTCGGCCCTGATCCGGGCCTCCAGAACGCGGCTGACCGCCACGATACGGTCGGCGGACTCCGCGCCATGGAGATATGCGACCCGGATCTGCGGATCCGCGAACAGGCGATCGAGATACGTCGCGTGCTCCGTGAGGATCATGGCCAAGCCCAGGCGCCGGGCCACGGCAGCCACCGCGGCACCTTCCGGATAGCCGACATGGGCATGCAGGAGCGACCAGCCCCGCCCGCCGACAGGAGAGCCGTCCAACAGGGCCGCGAGCGCCGTCGCACGGTGCAGCGCCTGATTGGTCCGCCCGTCACCGCCCGTCCCGCCGACCGGTGTCCCGATACGCGCGACCGGCACGCCGGCGGGCCCGTGGGCACCCTGCGCCGCAAACGCTCGGCCGTCGGCCGCCGCCGATCTGATCACGTCCGGCCAGGCGCCGGCGGCAGCCTCGCGTAGACGAAGGTCACCATGGAGGGGGAATGGTTCAAAACTCACGACGGACGGGCGGACCCGACCGGTCGTCAGGAGTGCGGCGGCCTGATCCGCCACGAAGCGGCCGGCGATCTGGTCGTCGGCGCCGGGAAACCAGCCCACGACCAGGACATCGAGCGGGCCATCGACCGAGAGGTCGGCCCTGCCTGCGTCGGACGGAGCGGCCCCGGTACCCGCGGCCCCGGTACCCCCGGCCCCGGTACCCCCGGCCCCCTTCACGTCCGAGTCAGCGGCCCCGGGACCCGCGGCCTGGGCCGCCGGCAACCGGCTCAAGGCCCGCATCGACGATGGGCTGCAGCTCCTCCGGCGTGATGCTCCGCTGGCGAAGCTCGGAACGCTCCTCATGGATCCGGACCACATCGTCTGGCTCGCCGGCGGCCACGACATTGCCGCGCTCCAGCAGGACGGCATGATTGCAGAACTCCCGCGCCCAGGACATGTCGTGGGTGACCAGGACGATTGCCCGGGCCGCCTTCATGAGTTCAACGACCCGCGCCTGGCTCTTGGCCCGGAACGTGGCGTCGCCCGTGCCGAGCACCTCGTCCAGCAGCAGGACGTCCGGCTCGACCGCAGTCGCGATGCTGAACCCGAGGCGGGCATTCATGCCCGAGCTGTACGTCTTGATCGGCGCGTCGATGAATTGGCCGAGGTTGGCGAACTCGATGACACCAGGCATGCGCGCCACCATGTCACCGTGATCGATTCCCATGAACGCTCCGGCCAGGAGGATGTTGTCCCGCCCGCTGAGCTCAGGATCGAAGCCGGCCCCCAGGGTCAGCAGGCTCGAGATCCGGCCGTTCACTTCGATCGCACCCTCGTCGGGCTGCAGGATGCCCGCGAGGACCTGCAGGAGGGTGCTCTTGCCGGCCCCGTTCGGGCCGATGACGGCCAGCGATTCCCCGGGCGGCACGCGAAAGGACACGTCGCGCAGGGCCCAGAAGTGGCTGGGTCCGGTCCGCCTCCGGGCCATGTTCTTGAACGAGTCGCGGACCGTATTCCGACGGGTCAGCCGGAGGTTGTAGCGGACGCCGAGCAACCGCACGTCAATCGCCGGCTGCATCAGATCACCTTCGCAAACGCAGGCTCGAGCCGACGGAACACGAGCACCGCGATCACGAGGAGTACGACCGACTCGCCGAGCACGAGCCCGAGGGCACCCCATTCCGGCGCCTGACCGTAGTAGATGATGTCCCGATACGATTCAAACAGCGCCGCGAACGGGTTCAGGTTGTAGATCGTCGCGATCTCCGGACGCTTTGCCGTGAGGGCGGCGATCTGGTCGGCGCCGTAGAGCGCGGGGGACAGGTAGAACCAGATCCGAAGGAAGTGGGTCGCAACGTTGCCGACGTCGCGATAGAAGACCGTCACCGCCGACGCCAGCAGGGTGACACCGAGCGTGAACACGAACTGAACCAGGGCAATCAGCGGCAGCACCAGGACCCACGCCGTCAGGTGGCTCCCGTACAGGAAGATGAGCATCGCGAACAGAGGGATCAGGCCGAACGCAAAACTCGCGACCCCGCCCGCGGCCGCGGCCATCGGCAGCACGACCTTCGGGAAGTTGACCTGCTTGATGATCCGTTCACGCGTGGTGATGCAGGTGACGGCGTCGGCGATGCTGCTCGAGAACCACTTCCAGGGCAGGATCGCGCAGAACACGAAGAGCGGATACGCCTCGCGCTTGGTCTGGAAGATGATCGCGATCAGGACGACATAGACGAGCATCGTCAGGAGCGGATCCAGGATCCACCAGAGGTTCCCGAGGAGGGTGTCCGCACCGCGCTTCTTCAGGTCGGCCCGAACCAGGTAGACGATGAGACGCCGCCGGGAGGCGACCTCCCGGGCGGTCTCGATGAGCGTCTGAAGGATTCCGGGTCGTCGAGGTCGGTAGGCCTCCCGGATCGCCTCGCTGGTCTGCGACATGCCGGGCGAACCTTACCATCGTGCGGCCGACTGAACGATCCGGACCGGGAGCCGGATCGGTCTGACCGGAACCCGCGGCTATACTCGATCCGTGGCCTCGCCTGATCGAACCCCGTGGATCGTGCTGTGCGAGACCGGGCAGAAACGATGGGGCGGCGACCTCCGCCGGGCCCAGATCCTCCACGAGCTGGCACTCGCCACCGGTGCCCTGGAGACACAGGGTTGGGGCCATGCCGCGGTGCGCGATGGGGTCCGGACCGTTGCCGGTTGGCCATTTCCGTGGCGTCGACGCCCATTCCTGGCCAGCTCGGAATTCCTGTCCGCCGGCGCGATCGTCCAGGCCCGGCGGTCGACGCGACCGGCAATCCTGGACGTGCACGATCACCCGATCGCCCAGGCTGAAGCACTCGGACGTCGACTCGAGCCTGCTGTTCGCGCCGCGCTGACCGACCGGTTTGATCGGAACCTGGCGACGTTCCCCTTGTTCGCCGCGCCGTCGGCCTCGTTCGCCGCGCTCGCCGGCCTCGACCCGGCGCGGACGATCGTGGCGCCCAACGGGACCGATAGCCGCCATGTGGAACCCCGCGCGTTCCCGGCCGCGCCCACGGTCGGCATGGTGTCCGGGGCCGCGGAGGGCCGGGGCATCGAAGCTCTGATTGCCGCGGCACGACTGGTCCGGGCGGGAGAGCCCGCACTCAAGCTCCTGCTGTTCCTCGTGGCCGGGGATCCCGCTGGCGAGGCCTACCTGGCGTCACTTCGCGCGGGTGTCGTCCTCGATCGATGGATCGAGATCGCGGCCGTCGACCACGCCGATCTGCCGGACGCGCTCGGCCGCGCGACCGTTCTGGTCGTACCGCATCCGGCGAACGCGTACATGGATGGAGCGGTTCCGGTGAAGCTGCTCGACTCGATGGCCGCCGGTCGCCCCGTCGTCGTGACGCCTCGAACGGAGACCAGGCGCATTGTCGAAGCGGCCGGCGCAGGCGTGGTCGCCGCCGGAGACGAGCCCGACCAGATCGCGGCCGCGATCGAGCCGATCCTGCGCGACGCGGGCCTGGCCGCGCGCCTCGGAGCCGGGGGCCGTCGGGCCGCGGAGCACGACTTCGACTGGGCCATCATCGGGCGCCGGCTGGCTGCCGAGGTCATGGTCCGCCTGGGGTTGGCAGCCTCGGGCGATCGGGTCCCGGGATGAGCGGCATCGTGGCCTTCGTCCTCAATGACGCGCGGTTTGATTCCCGCGTGCAGCGCGAGGCGGCGACCCTCGCAGCGGCGGGTCATCACGTCACGCTGGTCGGGCGAACGACGGATCCATACGCGGCAGCACCGGAGCGCGACGTGCTGGCCAGCGGCGTCGCCATCCTGCGAGTCCCGGTGGCGTCCGGTGGACTGCGCTGGCTGCTCCTCGCGCGACGTCCGGCGCGGTTCGCGAGAGCCGGCGCGGATCTGGCGAGACGGCAGCCCGCGCGGTTCGCTGCGGCGGTCGCGGCCTCGCTGATCCTGGCCGTCCCGGTCCTGGTTCTCGCGCTCCCGCTCGGGTTCGGCGCGGTCATCGTACGCAGCCTGCCTCCGGCCGCTCGGGCCTGGCACGGGTTGGCGTGGGAGCTCAGCTGGCGGTTCGCCGTGCTCCCCTGGGCGAACGCGGCCGCGACGATCGCGCGCGATGCGGCGCCTGCAGCGCGACTGTTCTGGGCGCACGACCTGCGGGCCCTGCCGGCGGCCATTGCGGCACGAGCGTTGGCGGGCGGCGGACGGATCGTCTACGACGCCCATGAGATCTTTGCCGAGGCCGGCGCCAACGCGTCACGTCCGGGGTGGGCGCGGCGCCGGATCGAGGAGCTCGAACGGGAGCTCGCGAGGCAGGCCGCGGCCCTGGTGACGGTCAATGCGGCTCTCGCCGCACGGCTCGGTCCGGCGCTGGGGTTGGGACGGGTGGTGGTCGCACGCAACTGTCCCCCGCGATGGACGCCATCGAGCCCGGATCCAGATGCCCCCGAATCGCCGCTTCGCGCTGCTGCGGGCGTTCCGGTCGGAGCGCCGATCCTCCTGTATCACGGCGGTCTTGCCCCCGGTCGCGGCATCGAGGTCCTCGCCGCTGCCCTGAGCCAGCCGGGCCTCGAGACGGCGCACCTGGTGTTCATGGGCGCGGGCCCGTCCAGGCCCCTCGTCGCGGAGATCTCGGCAGCCTCGGGCGGACGGGTCCACCTCCTCCCGCCGGTACCCCCGGATTCCTTGCTGACCTGGGTGTCCGGCGCAGACGTGGTCGTCGCGCCGATCCAGCCGACAACCCTGAATCACCGGCTCTCCTCCCCGAACAAGGTGTTCGAAGGGATTGCCGCCGGTGTTCCGGTCGTGGGCAGCGATCTGCCCGGCATCCGGGAGGTGCTTCTTGCGGACCCCGATGCCCCGCTCGGCGTGGTCGCCGATCCCGATGACGTGCGTGCGACCGCCCGTGCGATCCGCTCCATCCTCGATCTCGAGCCGGCCGTGCGGGCGGACCTGCGCTCGCGCTGCCGCAAGGCCGCCCGTGAGCGATGGAACTGGGAAACGGAGGCTGCCGGACTCGTCCAGCTGGCCCGGGACCTGGACATTCCGGACTCGGCCGACGACCCGGATGCTGAAGTCGTGGCCGCGCCCGTCGTGGTCAGGCAGGCCGTGTGCTTCGTGCTTGCCTCGACGGGCGAATTCGATGCGAGAACGCTTCGCATGGCAGGTGGATTGGCCGGTCGCGGCCATGTCGTGACGATCGTCGCGCGTGCTGGACCCGGCCTGCCGCTGGTCGACGCACCGCTGGCCGGCGTGCGGCTCCATCGCGTGGATGTCGGTCCGTCCATCGGAACGTCGACCCGCCTGCTCGGGCCTCTGCGGGTACTCGCTGAGGCCCGTCGGATCGCGGCGGTCATCGGCCAGGTGCGCCGCCATCGAACGGCGACCGCCGACCTCGGGGTCCGCGCCGACGTGGTCCACGCGATGGGATTCCTGGCCCTGCCGGTCGCGGCCGATCTGGCCCGACGGATCGGCGCGAGGCTCGTCTACGATGCGCGCGACCTGTATGTCGAATCGAACAACATCGCCCGGCTTCCCCGCCCGCTCCGGGCGTGGTTCGCCTGGTATGAAGGCCGGCTCGCCCGAGCAGCGGATCGCGTGTTCACGGTCAACGAGTCGTGCGCCGACTACCTCGAGCGACGATATCGCGTGGCCCGGCCCGTCGTGGTCATGAACGGCCAGCTCCCCTGGACGCCGCTGGATCCAGGCCGGCAGGCCTTGCACGAGCGTCTCGGCCTCAGCCCGGACCGGAGGATCGTGCTGTACCACGGCGGTTTCATGCGCGATCGAGGGTTGCTGCGGGTCATCGAGGCCATCGAGCGGCCGGGCCTCGAACTGGCCGACGTGGTGTTCATGGGAGCAGGTCCGGAGGCGGATCGCCTGCGGGATCGAGCGGATGCCTCACCGGCTCGGCAGCGCATCCACATCCTTCCGTCGGTGCCCCCTGAGGCGCTTCTCGACTGGGTCTCGTCCGCCGATGTGGGGATCATGGTCAATCAGCCCAGCACGTTGAACGAGCGATTCTCGACGCCGAACAAGCTGTTCGAGTGCCTGACTGCAGGGACTCCGATCGTGTCGTCGGACTTTCCGGAACGACGGCGGATCCTGATCGATGGCCCCGGCGGCCCCCTCGGTCGCGTCTGCGACCCAACGGATCCAGGTGCGATTGCAGCGGCCCTGGTGGCGTTGCTGGCGTTGCCGTCCGACACGTGGCTCGAGCTTCGGGAACGCTGTCGTCGAGCCGGGCGCGACCGCTATGGCTGGGCCGCGCAATTCGACCGGGCTCGGTCCGCGTACGGCAGCATCACGGGCAGGCCATGGTGAGCGGGCGCTCCAGCTCGGCGCGCCCGTTCGTCCTGGTGACGCACTCCTACTACGAGGAGGATCCACGCGTCCGCCGCCAGGCCGAGGCCATCGTCGCGGCCGGGCGGCCCGTGGACGTCATCGCGCTCCGTCGCCCCGACGACGCTCCCGAAGGCGAGGTGGCCGGCGTCCGGGTGCGGCGACTCGACGTCCAGCGCCATCAGGGAGCCGGCATCGGCACCTACCTCGCCGAGTACCTCGGGTTCTTCATTCGCGTGGCATGGACCCTGATTCGTGCCCAGCCGCGCCGCCGCTACGCCCTCGTCCAGGTGGCAACGCTCCCGGACTGGCTCGTCCTGGCGGCGCTGCCGCTGCGGCTCGCCGGGGTGCCCGTTGTGCTCGACCTCCACGAATCGATGCCCGATTTCTTCCGGAGCCGCTTTCCCCGGGCGGGCAATCCCATCGTCCATCGGGCCCTGCTCGTCGCCGAGCGTGTCTCGATCGCCGTGGCGACCCACGCGATCACCGTCAACGATGCCCTGCGCGACCGGCTGGTCCAGCTCGGCGTGGACCCGGGCCGTATCAGCGTCGTTCGCAACACGCCCTCGCTGGCCCGGTTCGATCCGTCCGCTCACGAGCAACGCGGCTTCATGGCGGACGGGACGCTCCGTCTGGTCTATGCCGGGGCGTTGACCCCGACCTACGAGCTCGATGTCGCGATCCGGGCCGTGGCGCGCCTTGCCGTGGAGCGGCCCACGCTGCCCGTGCACCTCGATGTCTATGGGCGGGGTGATACCAGCCGGGTCCTCGAAGCGCTCGCCCGCGACCTCGGAATCGCCGACCGCGTCACGTTCCACGGTCGCATCCCGCTCGAGGCTGTCCCGGGCGCGATCGCCGTCGCCGACATCGGCCTTGCGCCGACCCGGCGGGATGCCTTCACCGATGCCAGCCTGTCGACCAAGATCCTCGAGTACGCCGCGATGCGCCGCGCCGCCATCGCGTCGAGGCTGCCGCTCGTGGAGCGAACATTCGCCCGCGCCATCGCCACGTACGAGCCCGGCGATGGAGACGATCTCGCGGCCCAGGTCCTTCGGCTGGTGGACGAGGAGGCGGCCCGCACCGCGGCCATCGAAGCCGCCGCTGCGATCGTCGCCGACATGGCCTGGGAGCGGGACGCGACTGCCTACCTGGCGCTGCTCGAGCGCTTCGCGCGGGGCCGTTGAGACGTTGCGGTACGATACGCGCCCCGTCCGCGCGTCGGCAGCCGCCCACGCCATCACCCGCCTGCAAGGAACGATCCCCGCATGACCCTCCGTGCCAAGCCCGTCGTCAAGCGACCCGGCCGATCCGGCTGGAATTCGGAAGACCGTCGGACCTTTCTGACCAACATCGGTTTCGTCGTGGCGATCGCGGTTTCCATCATGATCCTCATCGGCTACGCCGGGTTCTCCTGGTATGACGATCACTTCGGGGCGGCCGCGACCGTCGACGGCACCGCGATCACCAAGGACCAGTTCCGGACGCGCTACGCCATCGAGGACTTCCGGATCAAGTACACGGAGTCCCGCATCCGGACCCTCAATGCGGCCGGCCGCCTGTCCGATGCCTCGATGACGAGCCAGCTCCAGTTCCTGGACCAGCGTCGCCAGAGCCTCGCCTCCATCGCCCTGGAGCGCCTGATCGACTTGACGCTCCAGGCCAGGCTCGCCGACCAGGAAGGCATCACGATCAGCGAGGCGGACATCGACGCCCAGCTCCTCGTCGAGGCCACCACGGACGAGCAGCGCCACGTCTGGGTCATCGAGATCACGCCGGAGAACAACGTTGCGACCGGCAAGCCGGGCGACGCCGAAAAGGCCGCGGCCAGGGCCAAGGCCCTGGACGCCCTGGCGCAGCTGAAGGGCGGCAAGGCCTGGGACGTCGTGGCGAAGACCGTGTCCGATTCCGCGACGGCCGCCCAGGACGGCGATCTCAGCTGGCTCCCCAAGGACAGCGGCTATGACGAGGCCTTCATGACCGCGGTCTTCGCGGCGAAGCTCAACACGCCGACGGACGTCGTGGAGGGCGCCGACGGCGTCTTCCGGATCGGCCAGGCCACCGAGGCTGCCGAGAAGTCCGTGGATGAGACCTACCAGTCCCGTCTCGACGAAGCCGGCATCAAGTCGGCCGACTATCGGGCGGCCATTCGGGGCGACCTGGTCCGCCGTCGCCTCGACGAAAAGGTCGTCGCCGACCTGTCGGGGCCGTCCCTCCAGCGCCAGGTGGAGCAGATCTTCCTGACAGTCAACACGCCCCAGCCGGATGGCGTCAAGGTGCGGCACATCCTCGTTTCGCCGAAGGACGACCCGGGCGGCGCCTCGAAGCTGCCCGCGGACGACCCTTCGTGGAAGACGGCCGAAGACGAAGCGAAGGCCCTCTACGCCGAGATCCTGGCCGACCCCCGGAAGTTCGACGTGCTCGCTCGCGAGAAGTCGGACGAGGGCCAGGCCAGGTCGACCGGCGGCAAGTTGCCCTACTACGATCCGACGAGCCCCATCGATCCCGCGTTCGCGAAGGCGATCCTTGCCCCGGGCCTCCAGCCGGGCCAGCTGCTGGCGCCGTTCAGGAGCGGGTTCGGCTGGCACATCGTCCAGGTCATGCGGCCCTACGGCGATGGTGAAACCGCATGGATGAACAAGCTTCGGACCCAGCTCCTGGCGGGTGGCGACTTCGCCCAGGTCGCCCGCGACCAGGGGGAGGGACCGGAGGCCGCGGCAGGGGGCGACGTCGGCTGGATCGCCGTCGGTGAGCTGGGCGACCTGAAGGAGACGCCGATCTTTGCCGCCAAGGTGGGCGGGCTGACGGATGTCGTGACGATCCCGAACGAGGGCGTGTACCTCTGGAAGGTGGTCGCAGAGGAGATGCGCACGCCGACCGCCGAGCAGATCGCGACCTTCAAGAACTCGGCCTTCACCAACTGGTACTCGGCCAAAAAGGCGGCGGCGAACATCACCCGCAGCACCGACTCCAGCGCCGCGAATCAGTAGGTCGGCGTGCTCGATGAGCTGATCGCCGAGGCGCGCGGCCGCTGGGGGCTGGATCTCTCGGCAGGCCTCCAGGTCATCGCGACCGAGGCGCTCATCGGGACGCCGCTGGAGGCGTCCCGACCGGCCCTGATCGTACCGGCAGCCAGGCTCGGCGTACCCGCTCCCGGAGCGGTGGAAGGCCTGCCCGGCCGGCACCGCTCGGACAGCCGGGACCCGCTCGCCGTGCTCGGCCGCCTGTACCCGCCGGACCATGTCGTGGGCCGGTCGGGCGCCGAACCGACGACGATCGGGGAGCTTGCGGGCACGGACCTGGAGCACAGTCTCTACCTGCCACCGCTGGCGCCCGAGCTCGCCGCCGCCGGACCATGGGCCATGCCATACATCAGCGAGCGACTGCGACGGCCGGACGGCTGCCCCTGGGATCGCGAGCAGACCCATGAATCGCTGCGCCGGCACCTGCTGGAGGAGACCTACGAGGTCTATGACGCCCTGGAGGCCGGCGCAAACCCGGCGCTCGCGGAAGAACTCGGCGATCTGCTGCTCCAGGTGATCCTCCACGCGCAGCTCGCGGCCGAGGCCGGGATTTTCGACCTCGCCGACGTGCAGGCGTCGATCGCCCGGAAGATCGTGCGGCGGCACCCGCACGTGTTCGGCGATGCACACGCCGCCACGGCGGCGGACGTGACCCGGCAGTGGGAGCGGATCAAGGCGACCGAACGGGCCGCCGCCGCTGCGGGACACGATGGATCCGGCGAGCAGCCCGGCGCGGTCGCCCCGGCACCCGCGACGGGTGCCCTCGACGGGATCAGCCGCTCCCTGCCGGCCCTGGCGGCCAGCCAGGAGATGCAGGAACGCGCGGCGGCCATCGGCTACGACTGGCCGGATGTCGGCGGCGTCCTGGCCAAGGTGGCCGAGGAGCTGACCGAGCTGGCGGAAGCCCCCGACGCCGCCCATCGGCACGAGGAATTCGGCGACCTGCTCTTCGTGGTGACCAACGTCGGGCGGAAACTCGGCATCGAGAGTGAAGCCGCGCTGCGTGCGGCGAACGACAAGTTCCGGAGCCGGTTTCGGCGCGTTGAGCGTATGGTCGCGGAACGCGGAGTCGCCATTCGGGATCTGGACTTCGCTACCCTCGACACCCTGTGGGACGCCGCCAAGGCGGAGGAGCGAGCACGATGAACATCGGAAATCCACCGCCGGCCGTACGGTCCGACGGACGCGGCCCGGGCGACCTTCGGCCGGTCGGGTTCACGCTCAACGTCCAGAAATGGGCCGAGGGCTCCTGTCGGGTGAGCGTGGGTGACACGCAGGTGCTGTGTGCCGCGACGATCACCGATCGGGTGCCGCCGCATCTCCGCGGCAAGGGCACGGGTTGGGTGACCGCGGAATACTCGATGCTGCCGCGGGCGACCACCGAACGATCGGATCGCGAAAGTGTCAAGGGTCGCATCGGCGGCCGGACCCACGAGATCCAGCGCCTGATCGGGCGATCGCTCCGGGGCGTGGTGGATCTCACGAAGCTCGGCGAACGCACGATCACGGTCGACTGCGACGTCCTCCAGGCGGATGGCGGGACGCGCTGCGCCTCCATCACCGGGGGCTACGTTGCCCTGGCCGCGGCCCTCAGGACCTACGGGATGGAGCGGCTGATCGTGGGCAAGGTGGCGGCGGTCTCGGTGGGTGTGGTCGGGGGTGTGGCGCTGCTGGACCTCGACTACGGCGAGGACTCGCACGCCGAGGTGGACTTCAACGTTGTGGGCACCGATGCCGGGACCTACGTGGAACTCCAGGGCACGGCCGAGGGGAAACCGTTCGATCGTGAGCGGGTGGATGCCCTGCTCGATCTCGCCAACGTCGGCCTGGGTCGCCTCTTCGAGGCGCAGGACGCGATCCTTTCCACGGTTCGCCGCTAGGGTGCGACCCCGACTCGTCATCGCGACGCGGTCCGTGCACAAGCTGCGCGAACTCGGCGAACTGCTTCGGCTCGAGCGCGCCGAGCTCCTGTCGCTGGACGACCTGGGTGTGCCCGGCGAACCCGTCGAGGACGGCGCGACGTTCCAGGCCAATGCCCGGATCAAGGCCCGGTTCGCGGCCGACGCCACGAACCTGCCCTCCGTGGCCGATGACTCGGGGATCGAGGTGGACGCCCTCGACGGTGGACCGGGTGTCTGGACCCGCCGCTATGCGGGTCCCCAGGCGACCGACGAAGACAACAACGCGAAGTTGCTCGGGGCGCTGCGCGGCCTTCCCGTCGCGGAGCGTGGTGCCCGCTATGTCTGCGTGCTCGCCCTGGCCCTGCCGGACGGCCGCGGTCCACGAGGCGGGCTGCCGATGATCCTTCGGCGCGGGACGTGCCGCGGTCGAATCGCCATCGAGCCTCGCGGGGCCGGCGGGTTCGGCTACGACCCGATCTTCGAGCCGGCCGGCGAGCCGCCGGGTGGCCGCACGCTGGGCGAATACTCGGCTGAGGAAAAACACGCGATTTCCCATCGAGCGCGCGCAGCCCGGCTGATGCTGCCCGTCCTGCGCGAGCACGGGTTCTAGCGCGGGTCCCGGCGCGGGTTCGGGTGCGGGTTCGGGTGCGGCTCCCGACGCGGTCGGGGGCCTACGGGGCGGGCGAGGCGCCGCCGTTCGGACCCTCGGCCGGGGCTGCGGTCGGCCACGCCACGGGGATCTGTCCCGGCGGCGGGACGATGCCGGCGACCGCGGCCCGGATCGCCGGCAGATCGGGCGTCTGCACGGATCCGAGTCTCGGGTCATTGGCCGGCAGGACCAGGGGGTGCCCGAGCACCATCCGGTAGATCGAATCCGGTCCGAGCTCGTCCGCAATCGCGGCGAGGTCGGGCAATCGGCTGGTCGGGAGGTCGGAGGTCAGGAGATCGCCCAGCGCCGCGAGCATGGACGGGACGTTGCTGAGCAGGCTGCCGGCGGACATCAGCCTGGTGCGCAGGGCGAGGAGGATCTCCTGCTGCCGGGCGGCACGCGTGAAGTCGCTCTCGCCGAGCGCATACCGGGACCGCGCGTAGGCGAGCGCCTCGTAGCCGTTGAAATGCTGCGGCCCCACCTCGACGCCCCAGCCCTGAACGTTGGCCTCATTGACCCCGAGGCCGTCGTACTTCGGGTCGTAGAAGGCCCGGGTCACGTTGACGTCCACACCGCCGACGCTGTCGATGAGCTGGACGAAGCCGATGAAGTCGATGCGGGCGTAATAGTCGATCCGGATCCCGAGCATGGTGCCGATCGCCTGTTCCAGCGTCCGCATGCCACCCTCGGGAAAGTCTTTGGGGTGCCGGTCCGCATAGGACATGAGCGAATTGATCTTCGGCCCGAAGTCATCCCCATTCCCGAGCGGCACCATGACGATGTCACGCGGCATGGAGATCATCGAGACCGTCCTGCCGATGGGGTCGATCGAGACCACCATCAGCGTGTCGGTGAGCTTTTCCGTGCGTCCCGGGAAGCTGTCAACGCCGACCAGGAGGATATTCACCCGCTCGTTGGGCCCGGGCCCGTCATTCGTCGACGCGACCTCGCGGCCCGGACCCGGGTTCCCGCTGCCGGCGAAGACGTTCCGGAATGCAGCCTGGGCCTCGTTCCCCCAGGCGTTCGCGATCCCGTGGGGTACCGCGACGGCGATCAGCACGAACGCGAGTCCCGCGGCACCCACGCGGCCGGACCGCCCTGCGTATCGCCCGTCGAAGAAGGCATGCGCCACCGAGGCCAACCGCCAGACGAGCACGACCACGTTGAGGGTGAGGAGGAGGCTCATCGCCGTGGGTGAGATCAAGGTCGCGAACAGCCTTGCCGGCGAGTTCGCCGCCACGAGCAGCGCCGCGACCGCGAGCAGGACGAGCGCCGGGATGGCGAACCATCGGGCGAGCCTCATCCGGTCGTTGATGAGCTGGCCGAGACCCGGGATGACGGCGGAGGCGGCCGCGGCGATCGTCCGTCGGATGTCGTCCGGTGCCAGCGCGGCCGGACGGGCACCGGCGCGCGCGGATGTCCGATTGCGGACGGCGCTGTTCCAGGTTGGAGGCGGGCGACGCTCGGCGCGGGCGTTCTCAGCCGGCCGCCGGACCCGACGTGCGTGCACGTGCGTTCGAGCTCCCCTGCGGGTTCGTTCGTACGGCCGGTCGGGCACTACCGTCCGCGGGCAGTCTATCAGTCGCGGCGCGTGTCAAGGGCAGTCTGGAGCGGTCTGGAGCGGTCTGGTGTGGATGCCCGACTGCCCGGGCCCCGACGGCATGCGCCGGGCGAACCGCTCTGCCTGCCGTCCGCCCGGCGTGCCGACCAGACGCCACGGGACCCGAATCCGGTTCCGCCACGAGAGCGGTCGTATCATCGAGCGGATCGGGGCGTAGCGTAGCCTGGCAACGCGCGTGCTTTGGGAGCACGAGATCGTGGGTTCAAATCCCGCCGCCCCGACCACTTCCGGTGGTTTGACGCTGTCAGTGAGCCTTCGACGTGGACCGCAGGATCGCGTAGCCGCCCACTCCGGCGACACACGAGGCGACCAGGATCCCGATCTTGGCGAGGACCAGCACCGGACCTCCGCCGAAGGCGAGATCGCTGATGAACAGGCTCATCGTGAAACCGATGCCGCCCAGCCAGGCTGCGCCGTAGATGTGCCGCATGGTCACACCTGATGGCAGTGAGGCGACCCCCGTTCGAACGACGAGGAGCACGGCCATCGTGATACCGACCTGTTTGCCGACGATCAATCCGATCGCGACGCCCAGCACCACGCGGTCGGTCAGCAAATTGCCGATGTCGCCGCCCAGCGCGACTCCGGCATTCGCCAGCGCGAAGATCGGGACGATGACGAAGGCCACCATCGGCTGAAGGGCATGCTCAAAGCGCAGCATCGGCGCCTGGGCTCGCTCCGTGATCGTCTCGAGCTCCCAGAGCGCGTCGTGGTGTTCTTCCATGGTCGTCGGCTCGTCGCTTTGCTCACGCCGGACGAGATGGTCGACGATCCTCCGCGCCCGAGCCGCGAAGTCGGCGCTGTCGAGTCGGGTACGCGCCGGAATGGTCAGGGCCAGGAGGACGCCGGCCACCGTTGCGTGCACGCCCGACTGGAGGATCGCCACCCAGAGCGCCAGGCCGAGCACGCCGTACACGATGGGTCGGCGAACTCCGAGCACGTTCGCGGCAACGAGGATCGCCAGACAGCCTCCAGCCGCGGCCAGCGCTGCGACCGACACATCCGACGTGTAGAAAAGCCCGATGATCAGCACGGTCAGGAGGTCGTCCACGATCGCCAGGGCGGCCATGAAGACACGAAGGCCGATCGGGATGCGATCGCCCACCAGCGCCAGCACGCCCAGGGCGAAAGCGATGTCTGTCGCCATCGGGACGGCCCAGCCGCGCGCAGCCTCACCTGAGCCGACGATGAGGAGGAAGACCACCGCGGGCACGATCGCACCGCCGAATGCCGCCGCGATCGGGAGTGCCGCCCGCCGCACCGAGGCGAGTTCGCCGACCAGGACCTCCCGTTTGATCTCCAGGCCGACGACGAAGAAGAAGATCGCCATCAGGCCATCGTTGATCCAGTTGAGGAGGGTTTTCGACAGCGTCGCGTCGCCGGCGCCGATGGTGAGACGCGTCTCCCAGAGGGAGACGTACGAGGAGGCGAGTGGCGAGTTCGCCCAGACGAGCGCGATGACCGCGGCAGCCAGCAGCAGGATCCCGCTCGCGGCGCTGCTGTTGGCGAACTCGCGAAACGGCGCAAGCAGTCGATCGATCGGCGGAGCCGCTGTTGTCATCCGGAGATGATGCCCCGTCGCCCGGGACACCGCAGGTTAGCCGGCCCTGCTAGCGTGGTCGGCATGAACGCCATCCCCGTGATGCACGTACCGCCACTGGTTGCCGGCCGGCCGCTCCGCATCGGCGTCCAGTTGCCCGAGGTCGAACGAGAAGTGCGCTGGCCCGAGTACGTGGCCATGGCTCGCCGGGCCGAGGAGCTCGGCTTCGACACCATCTGGGTCGGCGACCATCTCCTGTATCGATTCTCGGACGGATCGACCAGGGGCCCGTGGGAGGTCTGGACGCTGCTGTCCGCCATCGCCGCATCCACGTCCCGGATCCGCCTCGGTCCGCTGGTCGCGTCCACGGCCTTCCATGCTCCGGCGATGCTCGCGAAGCTGGCGGCCACGGTCGACGAGATCTCCGGCGGGCGGCTCATCCTGGGACTCGGCGCCGGCTGGAACGAGACCGAGTTTCGGGCCTTCGGCTTTCCCTTCGATCATCGCGTGGACCGGTTCGAGGAGGCCTTCACCATCGTCCGGACGCTGCTCCGTGACGGGGCCATCGATTTCGACGGCCGCTATTTCCAGGCCCGCGACTGCGAACTCCAGCCGCGGCCGGCTCGCCCGGGCGGACCGCCCCTGCTCATCGGCAGCCGCGGCGAGCGGATGCTCCGGATCGCCCTGCCGCACGTGGATGCCTGGAATGTCTGGTTTGCCGATACGAACAACACACCGGACGGCGTGGCGCCGCTCCGTGATCTGGTCGACGGCATCTGTCGAGCCGTCGGCCGCGATCCGGCCGCGATCGAGCGGACCGTGGCCGTCCAGGTGCAACTGAGCGGCGGCCGGGGCCGGGTCCAGGGCGACGACGCCCCGCCACGATGTGCGCCCCTCAAGGGGTCGCCCGAACAGATGGCCGAGGAACTCAGGGCCTACGCCCGCGAAGGGATCGGCGAGGTCCAGGTGGTCCTCGATCCGATCACGCTGGCTGCCCTGGACGAATTCGCCGCGGTGCTCGCGATCCTCGACGCCGGATGATGTCCGAACCGGCAACTGGCGCGCCGGCGCGCGGCGTGATCCAATAGCGCCGACACGGTCGACCTCGCGGCCGGGGGAGGACACGATGCCCAACGGTCGGAACGGTACCCGTCGCCCCGATGAACTGTCACCGCTCGACAAGCGGATCATCGAGCACCTCCAGTCGGACGGCCGCCGCCCATTTACCCAGATTGCGACCGAGATCGGGGTGTCCGAGGCTGCCGTGCGTGCCCGCACCAACCGACTCATCGAGCGAGGCATCCTCCAGATCGTCGGCGTGGCAGATCCGGAAAAGCTCGGGTTCCAGCAGGCGCTCATCGGCATTCGATGCGAGCCGGGTCGACTCGTCGCAGTGGCGGACGCGCTCGCCGCGCTGCCGGAGGTCGACTACGTCGTGGTGACGACCGGCCGGTACGACATCCTGATCGAGATGGTCTCGGAGGACAATGAAGGCCTGTTGCGCTTCCTGACGGATCGGCTCCCGGCGATCGACGGCGTGCGGGACACGGAGACCTTCACCTACCTGCGCCTGGTGAAGCAGACCTACCAGTTCGGGACGCGCTGACGGTGGTCAGCGGGCCGGTGGAACTCGTGCTCGCCGTTGCCATTCTGCTGGTGGCAGGCGCCGCGCTGGCACTCGCCGTCCCGGCCATGCTGGCCGGTCGAGGGCCCTTTCCCGCGGGTGACCCGAACGTCCTGGAGGTCGAGGCGCCCGGCGATCTGGATCCCGGCGCCCTCATCGGTGGCCTGGGGCAGCAGCCGGACGGTATCCCGTCGACCTACGACCGGATCGTGCGCATCGTGTCCTGGGTCTTTCTTCTCTCGACCGCGGTGATCGTGGGTTCGAGTGGCCTGTGGCCGGGCACGAGCGCGGCGATCTACGTGCTCCTCGGGCTGACCGGTCTGTTCGTCCTGGTCGTTCACGATCTGCCGCCGGCGGCCGTGCTCGGAACATTCCGCCAGGCCGCGGAGGGTACCGTCGCGTTGGTGATGGCGACCCTGCTGGTCGCCCTGACGGGCGGCCATTCGAGCCCGTTCTTCTTCACGTTCCCGCTGATCGTCGGCACGGCGTCGCTCGTCGTCCAGCCGAGATCGACCCTGACCATCGCGGTCGCAGCCATCGTCGGCTACCTCGTGGCCGCGTATCTCGGCAGCGGCGCACCGACGCCGACCCAGCTGGCCACATCGGCGGTCAATCTGGTGGCGCTTCTCCTGCTCGCCTATATCGGCTCGGTGATCGGGCGCGAACAACGCCGATCGCGGGATGCGGCCATCCGGCTGTCGGCCGTGGATCCCCTGACCGGCCTGTTCAATCGGACGCTGTTCTTTGCTGCGCTGGATCGGGAACTGGCCCGGAGTGCCCGCTCCGGTCGCGGTTTCTGCCTCCTTATGCTCGACCTCGACGACCTGAAGGCGATCAACGACCAACAGGGGCACCATGCCGGGGACGCCGCGCTCCGTGCGATCGCCGACCGGATCCAGGGAAGCGTCCGAAAGATCGACGTCGCCGCGCGCTACGGGGGCGACGAATTCATCGCGCTGCTCCCCGAGACGGACCCCTCCGGCGGCTGGGTCCTGGCGGAGAAAATCCGGCTGAGCGTGGCGGGGCTGGACATTCCGGGCATGGGCCGTTCGCCCACCGTGTCCGTGGGCGTCGTGGCCTACCCGCGCGATGGCGAGTCGGCCAACGCCCTCATGATCAAGGCGGATCAGGCCATGTACGCGTCCAAGCGGGGCGGCAGGAATCGCGTGGCCGGGCCAACGTCGGACCTGCCGTCGGACCTGCCGACCGACCTGCCGTCGGACCTGCCGTCGGACCTGCCGTCGGACCTGCCGGCCGACCGGGCGACCGACCGGACGGGGTCAGCGGAGGCGTCCGGCCGCCCGGTGTAGCATCGCTCCATGTCCAGTCCCGACCAGCCCGAGCGATCCGAGATGAACCCCGGCGACCCGGATGCGCCGGGCTTCTCCACCCGGGCCATCCGCGCCGCCTCTCGCGCACCCGAGGTCCATCAGCGGCCCACGACGGTACCGATCTTCCAGACCGCCACGTTCTCGTCGCTGGACACGGACGAGCTGGCCATGGTCGCAGCCGATTCGCGAGCGGGCTACGCCTACAGCCGACTCTCCAACCCCACGACGACCGCGCTCGGTGACGCGTACGCGGAGATCGCGGGCGGAGAGGCGGGGGTCGCGCTCGCGTCCGGGATGGCCGCCATCCACGCGACCTGTGCCTCGGTGCTCCGTGTCGGCGATCGCGTCGTGGCTCCGCTGGCTGCGTATGGATCCACGCGCTCGCAGCTCGCCAACTATTTCGGTCGTTTCGGGGTCGAGATCCGGCTGGTGGATATGACCGATCGCGGCGCGGTCGAAGCCGCCCTGGCCGAAGCACCGACCCGCCTGGTGTACGCAGAGACGTCGGCCAACCCCACCACCTTCGTGACCGATCACCGAGCGGTGGCGGACCTCGCCCACGAGGCCGGGGCGCTGTACGTGGTCGACAACACCTTCGCCTCGACCTACGTCTGTCGCCCGCTGGCCCTCGGCGCCGACCTCGTCGTGGAATCGGCCACCAAGTACATCGGCGGCCACAGCGACCTCATGGCCGGTGTCGTGGCAGGTTCGGCCCGGCTGATCGCCGAGGTCCGGCGGGTCCAGGTGGACACGGGCGCCACGCTCGCTCCCATCGAGGCATTCCTCGCCCTGCGAGGAATGCTCACCCTGGCGGTCCGGATGGACCGCCATGCCGCCAACGCGCTGTCCCTCGCCACCTGGCTCGAGGGCCGGGCGGGCGTGGAGCGCGTGCTCTATCCGGGCCTCGCGTCCCACCCACAGCGTGAGGTCGTCCGTCGGCAGTTCCGGCCCGACGTGGCAAGCGGCATGCTCGCATTCGAGGTTGCCGGTGGTCGCGACGCGGGCCGCGCCGTCATCGACGCCCTGACCCTGACCGAACGAACCGCATCGCTCGGCAGCGTCCACACGATGGTCGTTCACCCGCCGTCGACCTCCCAGCGTCAGCTGACCGAGGAGCAGCTCATCGACAGTGGCATCCGTCCCGGCCTGTTGCGCGTGAGCGTCGGACTCGAGGACGTCGACGATCTCAAGGCCGACTTCGCGCGTGCATTCGCGGCCGCGGGCGTCGGCGCCGAGCCGACCATGCCGGCGCTCGCCACCTGACGGCCCGAGGCCCATCATTTCTCCGACCCTGCTGTTCGGCCTGATCCTCCTCGTCGGGATCGCCGTCTATCTCGGCGCCGGGCCCGCGGGACGGGCGAGGATCAACGCCGGGCCACTCGGATCGATGGGTACCGTGTTGTGGCGCCTGTTCACCTCGGTGAATTTCGCGGTGCTGCAGATCATCGTGCTCGCGCTGCTCGCGGTGGTCGGCATGACCATCCGGCAGCTGCCCGGGTTTGCGTTTCGATCGGCCGGCGACTACGCCACCGCGATGGCCGACATCCACGCCCGGTACGACGCGGTCCTCGGAGCGTCGGTGGTCGGGCTCATGGAGCGACTTCAGCTCTTCCACGTCTTCACGTCCACCTGGTTTTCCATCGGCATGATCGTCCTGATCGTCTCGATCCTCATCTGCACCATCGACCGCACCCCGCGGCTGTGGCGCCAGTCCGCCGAGATCCGGGTGATCCAGCCGGACGCCTACTTCGACCCCCGGCTGCCGGATCGGGTCAGGATCGCGCCGGGGCTGGATTCCGCGTCCGTCGAGCGGGCCCTGCGACGCCGTGGCTTCCGCGTGCGACTGGCCGAGGTTGCAGGCACGCACTACCTGTACGGAGACCGACACCGCTGGGTCAAGATGGCGACGCTCATCAGCCATCTCGGGCTGATCCTGTTCCTGATCGGTGGGGCCGTGACCTCGCGATTCGGCGACGAGCAGGGACTGGTGGTGGCGGAGGGGAATACCCTCACCGTTCAGCCGATCGGCACGCCGGGCCTCCTGCTCGTGAAGAACAACGGCTTCCTTGCGCCGGGCCTGGAGAGCGGGCAGGCATCGGATTTCGTCACCGACCTGTCCGTCTACCAGGACGGCGTCCTGCTCGCCCGGAAGTCCATCCGGGTCAACGACCCGTTGCGGGCCGGCGGCTATACCTTCCATCAGAACGGATTCGGGCCGGCCCCGGAGATCGAGATCAAGGCGCTCGACGGCAGCGTGCTGTGGACCGGGCCGGTCCCGCTGACGGACAACGCGGGCGGCCTCCCGTTCGGAACGCTCGGTGTTCCGGGCAAGGGAATCGGACTGCAGATGCTCCTCGACCGAACCGCGAACCGGGTTGGCACGCTCCTCCTCCTTCCGTACGTGGTCACCGGCGTCAACCCGGATGGCACGAACCAGGTCCAGACCGGGTTTCCGCTGACCGTCACGCGTGGCGCGACGGCGGCGTTCGACGCGCTCGACTTCAGGGTGACGCTGACCGGGTTCACCAACTACACGCTGCTGATCGCCAAGCGGGATCCAGGGCAGGGGATCATCTGGGCTGCCTTCGGGAGTTTGATCATCGGACTCTCCATCACCTTCTACCTGCCCAGGCGCCGCGTCTGGGCCCGTCTCGGCAAGGACGGCACGTTGGCCCTCGTCGGCAGGTCGGATCGGTACGTGGACTTCGACCGGGAATTCGGCCACCTCGTCGACGATCTGGTGGCGGCGCGCCGGAGTGCCGCGGAGGGAGCGGGCGATCCGACCGCCGACCCGCCCGGCAACTCTCGCAGCGACCCGCCCGGCGACCCACCCGGCGACTCTCGCAGCGACCCACCCGGCGACCCGGCCGGGTTCGCCCGAGGGGCCGTGGATTGACGACCCTCTCGGAGCTTGCCGCCGCCATCCTGCCGGCAGCCCGGTGGGCCGGACCACCGGGCGCCCCCGATGCCCCGACCCTCCCCATCGCCTGGGTCCGGGTCATGCGAGCCCGCGTTCCGGCCTTCGATGCGCTGGAGCCGGGCGATCTTGCCATCGTGCCGGCGTCGGCGCTCACCGTCGTGGCCCCGGGCATCGAGGAATTGCAGGCGCTCGCGGCGGCCTGTTCGGCGGCGCGTGTCTCGGGCGTCCTGCTGGTGGAGGGAGAGACCGGCGACACGTCGGCCGGCCCGGACAGCCTCGACGTGACGACCCTGCTCGACGGTCTCGTGGCGGCCCTGACCGAACGGTCCGTACCTGCGTTGCGCGTGCCTCGCGCCGAGACGGCCGAGCTGGAGCGGAGCCTCATCGGCTACCTCGTCACCCAGGGCGCCGAGCTGGATCGTCAGGCCGCGCTGCTTGAAACGCGACTCGAGCGCCTCGCCCTCGAGGGCGGTGGAACTGCGGCACTCGTCGGCGCGATGGCCACGTTCCTGGGCCGGGCGGTGGCCCTCGAGGGTCGTCGCGGCGACCCGCTCGCCGTCCACGCGCCGCCGGATGTCCCCGATGGAGCGGCCGCGGTGGCGCGGTATCACGCACGGCCCCGTCACGCCGTGGCCCTGCGCGTGCCGCTGCCGACGGCCGGCGGCGCGGCCGGAGGCCTCGTGCTACTCGGCGAGCGGCCCGTCGGGGAGCTGGAACGGGTGAGCATCGCGCGCGTCGCCGGCCTCCTGGCCCTCGAGCTCTCGCGTGATGAGGCGGTCCGACGGGCGCAGGATGAGGCGCGGCGTGCCGAGGCGCTGCCGTCGGCTGGTCCGCCGTGGGTCGTCCTGATCGCCCGGCAGCGTACGCCCGGAGGAGAGGATGACGCGCCCGAGGCGCGCGAGCGGCGCGAGTCCGTTCGGAGAGAGCTCCGCATGCTCGCGCCGGCACGGCGGCTGGCCCTGCGAGGCGACGCGGATTCGCTGGAAATCCGGGCCGTCATGGCACTCGACGGCGACTCCGCCACCACCGAAGGCGTTCTCATGGCGGGTCGCATGGCGACGTTCCTCGGCCGCACCGTGGCCGTCTCGCGACCGTTCACGGCACCCACCGAACGGCCGGCCCAGGAAGCCGAGGCACGGGCCGCCCTGCAGGCGGCGGAGGTCCTGGCTCACCCTCCCCAGGTTGCCCAGGTGAGCCGGCTGGCGGCCTATCGCCTCCTGGGCGCGCTGCACAACCTGCCGGAGGGAGACCGGCTTGCGCGGGAACTCCTCGAGCCGCTGCTCAACAGTCGACCGGATGTCCGCCGGGAGCATCTCGCGACCCTGCGCGCCCTGCTCGACCATGGCGGCGCAAGTGAAGCCGCCGCGGCTCTCGGCGTGCACCGGAATACGGTTTCGTATCGGCTCCGACGGATCGAGGTGCTCACGGGATGGCGCCTGGCCGACCCGGAGGTGCGTCTGCCGCTCGCCATCGCCCTCAGACTTGTGCAAACAGACTATCTTTAGCGCCTCGTCGAGCATTCGAAGTCACATTGCGCCCATACGTCCGGCTGCTAGGATCTGAGTCGACCGACGCAGGCGCGTTGATTTCATGCGAATGGCACAAGAGGTGCCGTACCCAGCAACCAGGATCGGTAGACCGTCCAACCAGGAAGGTCATCCGGTACCGCCCGTTGGGTAGCGGGCGCCCTGGATGACAGCAGGAGGCAGGACCGGTGGTCGCACCATACGAAGCCGTTGACGGCATCGAGCTCATCGAAGGCGCGAAGTCGAAGGGCATTCGCTTCATCCAGCTCCAGTTCACGGACATCATCGGTTCCGTCAAGGCGGTGACGATCCCCATCCACCAGCTCGAGGGCTCGGTGAAGCACGGGACCTGGTTCGATGGATCGTCGATCGAGGGATTCACCCGGATCGCGGAGAGCGATCAGTACCTGATGCCGGACATGCGGACCTTCGCGGAGATCCCGTGGCAGCGGGCCGACGGGCCGCGCGGCACCGCCCGCGTGATCTGCGACGTCTTCACGCCGCGGGGCGAGCCGTTCGTCGGCGACCCGCGCTGGGTCCTGCGCCGCCAGGTCGAGCGGGCGAAGAAGCTCGGCTACCTCGTCAACATGGGCCCGGAGCTCGAGTTCTTCCTGTTCCGGCGCGGCGAGGACGGCGGCATCGAGCCGCTCCCGCACGATCAGGCCGGCTACTTCGACTTCTCAACCGATCTCGCCCAGGAAGTCCGGCAGGACATGGTGGATGCCCTGGAGGCCTTCGGGATCCGGGTCGAGGCCGCCCATCATGAGGTTGCGGCCGGCCAGCACGAGATCGACTTCGAGTACGCCGACGCCCTCCAGACGGCCGACAACGCGATCACCTTCAAGTTCACCCTGAAGGCGATCGCCCAGCAGCACGGGCTGTATGCCACCTTCATGCCCAAGCCGATCCACGGGATCAACGGTTCGGGCATGCACACCCACCAGAGCCTCTTCTCGATCGCCGATTCGGTGAACTCGTTCGCCGATCCGGACGCGCCGTACGGCCTGTCCGAGCTCGCGAAGTCGTACATGGCCGGCATCCTTGCCCATGCCCGCGGCATGAGCGCCGTGCTCGCTCCGCTCGTGAACAGCTACAAGCGGCTCGTGCCGGGCTACGAAGCGCCCACCTACATCACCTGGGGCCGGACCAACCGGTCCGCGCTGATCCGCGTGCCGATGATCTCGCCCGGCAAGTCCATCGAGGGCACCCGCGCCGAGGTCCGCTGCCCGGATCCTTCCTCCAACACGTACCTGGCGTTCGCGGCGATGGTCGCGGCCGGCCTGGACGGCGTGGAGAAGGGCCTGACGCTCTCGGAGCCCGTGGAGGAATCCCTCTTCGAGATGGACGCGGCCACGATCGCATCGAAGGCGATCAAGGAGCTGCCCGGGACGCTCGGGGAGGCGCTCGACGAGCTCGAAAAGGATGACGTCATCCGCGAGGCGCTCGGCGAGCACGTGTATGGGCACTTCGTCGAGGCCAAGCGCGCCGAGTGGGACGAATATCGAACCCAGGTCTCCGACTGGGAGGTCGAGCGCTACCTGGATCAGTTCTAGGGCAGTTCCCTTACCGGCACCTGGCGCGACGCGGACCCCGTCCCAGGCCCAGGTCTCCGACTGGGAGGTCGAGCGCTACCTGGATCAGTTCTAGGGCAGTTCCCTTACCGGCACCTGGCGCGACGCGGACCCCGTCCCAGGCCCGGGTCACCGTTTGGTGCACGCGCCGCGGCGGCTGCCCCGGGCTGCGGCGGCTGCCCCGGGCTGCCATGGTGCCCCAGCTGCCCCGGGCTTCGGCGGCTGCACCGGACTGCGGCGGCTGCCCCGGGCTGCCATGGTGCGCAACTCCTGGTTGCCCATTTTCGACCAATGAGCACGGCCCGATTGCCAGTCGTACAGATTCCGTCGATCTGGCAGATTGGCCGTGCTCGCTCATCGAAATCGCGCAACTGACAGTTGCGCGCGGGGCGCGAGGCGCGCGAGGCGCGAGGCGCGCGAGGCGCGGCAGCGTGGGGGGCCCCGGACGGCTATCCTGCGCCCGTGCCCGATGCGTCGACCCCCGTGAAGATCGCGCAGATTCATCCGGATCGGACCCTCTGGCTTCTGTCCATCGCCCACGCGGTGAACCACGCGCAGGCGGTGATCCTGCCGCTCATCTTCCTCGCCGTCATCAACGAGTTCCACGTCGGCGTCGAATCGATCACCTTCGTGGCGGCGGCCGGGGCCCTGGCTTCGGGCCTCGTCCAGGCCAGCTTCGCGTATCTGACCCGACACATGCCGCGGCGCTGGCTGATGGGCATCGGCGGCATGCTGTTCGGCCTCGGGTTCGCGGCCCAGGCGGCAGCACCGACCTTCGGCGCCTTCGCGGCCACGAGCATCGTCTCGCGAATTGGTGGCGCGCCGCAGCATCCGGTCGGCAACGGGCTCCTGGCCGAACAGTTCCCACCGTCCAGGCGTGGCTTTGCGATCAGCGCCCACATTTCCGGAGGGAACGTGGGCACCGTCGTGGTCGCCCTGACCGGGCCCTTCCTGCTGGCCGCCGTGGGGTGGCGCGGGGTCTCGATCATCTTCGGGTTGCCGGCCGCCGTAATCGCCGTGGCGATCGTGCGGTGGGTCGTCGAGCACGGCACGGATCGCGCGGCGGCACGAGCCGAAGGATCGGTTCGGCAGGCGCTCGGCCAGATCCGGCGCATCCCGACGATCCGACGGGTCTACCTGGCGTCGGTGCTCGGCGGCGGCGGCCGGGGCCTCGGCGTTGCCAACCTGTTCGCGCTGCTCTACCTCACGAAGGTCCTCGGGCTGCCATCGTCCACCACGGATCTCATGTACGGCGGGCTCATCGTCCTGTCGGTCCCGAT
Source organism: Chloroflexota bacterium (assembly GCA_040389445.1). Taxonomy (GTDB): domain Bacteria; phylum Chloroflexota; class Limnocylindria; order Limnocylindrales; family CSP1-4; genus UBA5189. The sequence continues at coordinate 179,106 of JAZJZX010000010.1, read as the reverse complement.
GCCGCTCGTGGCCGGTTGGCTGTCCGATCGCATCGGGCGACGCCCGGTCATCGTCGGTGCCTATCTCGGTGGCGCCATCGGATTCGCGACCTTCATCACGGCCGGGTCATCGATGATCGGGCTGTGGGTCGGCCTTGCCGTGATGGGCCTGTTCTCGTTCGCGGAGAGCCCGCAGCTCCAGGCGCTCCTCGCCGACGCGGCCCCCGCCGGGATCCGGGACACGGCGTTCGCGATCTACTTCACGCTGGCGTTCGGGGTCGGATCCCTTTGGACGGCGCTGTATGGAGCGATCATCGCGATCACCGGCGAAGCCACCGGTCTGCCGATCGTGTTCTGGTTGATGACGCTGTCGTTCATCGCGGCCGCGATCGTCATGTTCCCGGTTCGCGACAGCCCGCGCCACGCCGCCGCGACCGCGCCCTCGCCGATCGCCGGGGAGTAGCCGGAGCACGCGGCGACCGCGCCGGGGATCGCGGCGACCGAGCCGGGGATCGCTGCTATCATCCCCGAGCCCTGTTGGAACGGGCATTTCGGTCGGGGCGTGGCGCAGCTTGGTAGCGCGCATCGTTCGGGACGATGAGGTCGGAGGTTCAAATCCTCTCGCCCCGACCATAACAACCAATCGAGCCCCATTCCAGGCCTCGGCCCACCCTTGGGCGGTCGCGGACGGGCTCGGATGCAGGTTGACTCGCTGGGCACCGAGGACCTCGATCCGGTCGAAGAGCGCCTCGGCGAGGAGCTTCCGGGCCGATCCGTCCGCGTCGTCCCACAGTTGCGCTAGGTCGCGGAGGTAACCGGCGGCCTGAGCCGGGGTAGGCCCGCTCACGACTGCGCCCTTCGCGTCGGCCTCCTCACGATCGAGTCGTCGCATCGTCGTCTCGAGCGCCACGGGATCTCGGTCACGCCGGTAGCGGGACAGCGCGGCCTCGCGTTCGTGTTCGATCCGGGCGACCGTCGCAGGGTCCGGCCCGAGCGGCTCGGCACCGAGTCCAGCGACGACCGCCGCCGTGAGCTCGGCGCTCGCGCTGACATGCCCGAGCGCCTGGCGGACGATCCCTTCGAACGCATCCGCGGGATAGCTGATGCCCTTGCGGCGATGATCAGTCTCGTGGCGAAAGGCGCGCCGCGGCGATGCCTTCGCGGCGAGCCAGGCCTCGCACGGGAAGTTGTGGCGATAGCGGTTCTGCTGGCCGATGAGGTGCCGACCACAGGCTGAGCAGTACAGCATCGAGAGGGCGTAGGTCCGCCAGCGCGTCGACCGGCCCGGGTGCCGCCGGCTGTACCGGCTTCGGGCGAGCTGGACCCGATCCCACAGCCCCGGCTCGATGATCGCGGACACCCGTGCCGGCGTGCCATCCCGCAGGCGACCGACGTAGATCGGGTTGGTGAGGATGCCCCGCGTGGTGTAGAAGGGCAGCGCAACCCGTCTGGCGACCTCCGCGTCGGTCAGGCCTTCGGCCGCGGCGATGAAGCACGCCCGGACGCGGTCGAGGTCGGCTGCGATCGGTTCCAGCACCGGCGGCCGGCCGGACCGGGTGTATCCGTATGGGGGTTGGCCACCGGGTTCACCGAGCCGCCGGCGCTTTGCCGCAAGGCCCTCGCTGATCCGTCGGCCGAGCTTCCGGCTGTAGCTCTCGGCTTCGTGCGCCTCGCGGATGAAGTCGTCCCAGCGGTTGCCATCCGAGCTCAGGATCCGCTCATCGCAGAACAGAACGACGACGCCCGCGGCATGGAGGTCGGCGACGGCGTTGAGGGTCTGGCGGAGGTTGCGCTGGAACCGACTCATGTAGCCCACGACGAGGACGTCGAATGAGCCTGCCCGGGCCGCCGCCACCATCGCCGCGAACTCGGGCCCGAGATAGACGGTCTTGCCGGACTCGGCGCTCTGCCAGACGAGCCCGCCGTCGACGAGCCCGCAGCGCTCGATCGTTCGGTCCTGGAGTTCTCGCTGGGCGTCAGGACCGAAGTTGTCGTACTGGCCGGTCGTCGACTCGCGTACCCAACGGGCGGCCCGGAGGCCGGCCAGATCATCGGGCGAACTCGGGAGCCGGTGCAGCATGGTGCGTGTCATACCTCACGCGCGCCGATCAGTCCAACCCACCGGGACCGGTAGCGGCCGCCGAGTCCCCGCCGACCGGGGCTTGCCGTGCCGGGCTTCCCGAAGGTGGCCGGGGGTTTCAGCGCGTCCTGTTCCTCCCGCGCGGCCCGGGCGGGCTGGCCCTGCCGCCCCCGTGGGCCCGGCACGACCCGCGCTCACGTCCGCTCCGGTGTCCCGGAAGCCATCGGTGTGGCGCCGTTCGTGGGCTGCGCGGATACAGGCGACCAGGGCCCATACGAGCGGGTCCCCGGCAAGCCCGGGGACCGAGGGCCGGCGGTCGCCGGATCGCGGGCCGAGCCGAGGCCTCATCGCGGGCCCGCCCGGCGGCCGGGAGCCCGGCGCCTCTTTGTGGGAGCTGCCGAAGGGCGGCCAGTTGGCGCGGCCCGGGGGCCACCCCGGACGGGCTCCCGGAGCCGCGCCGTGGCACGCCGGACCGCGCGCGCCGAGATGTCGCCGCCGACGACCGTCGCGCCCCGTTCGGCGGCTCCGACGAGCAGGGCCCCCGATCCACAGAACGGATCGACCACCAGCTGGCCCGGGCCAACCCCGGTCATCCGGGCGAGGATCCTCCCGAGGCCCTCGGGCTTCTCGGTCGGGTAGTGATCCGCGGTCCCCGGACCGACCGCCGAAACAGACACAAGGTCGGTCCCGGTCAGTCGCCGCCGACCAGCGAGACGAGCCAGGAGGATGAACTCCGTCTGGTGCCGGAGTCCGCCTCCGAGCCCCGGCCAGCGACGATCCCAGGTGATCGTCCGGAGGTCCGAGAAGCCCGCCCGCTGCATCGCAGTAATGGCCTCCCGAAGGCCGGCGCCATTGGTCATGACCAAGGCGACTCCTGATGCCCGGAGCTTCCGGCGGCCGAGGGCCAGAACCTTGCCGATTTCGGTCCAGCTCATCCCGCCCCGGAACCAGTCCCGGAGATGACCACTGCCGGCCCGACGTTCGACCGTGGTGTACGGTGGGTCCGTGACCAACACATCGATCGAGCCATCCGGCAGGGCCCGGAGGAGTGCCTCGGCCGAGGTCCGGTAGATCCGGATCCGGTCCGGGGCGGAGGGGACGTTCCGGGCGCCCCGAGTCGGCGCCGGGTGGCGCGCAGTCGTTGACCCTGGCCGGACTGAGCCGGCCCGACGCTCAGTGGACATGGGGCGGCGGGCGCCAGCTCAGCAGCCCGTTGCCGAGTGGCCGGCACAACCGGCGCGGTACCTCCACCGGCGGCTCCCAGATCGCCTCGGCTCCACACTGGGGGCAGCGACGAGGGAGCCCCGCCAACGACGGCAGCACGTCGGGGCCGACAAGGTACAAGTCCGGATCGAGTGGGGGATCGATGTCGTCCTTGACATGGCGGAACGATCCCCATCCGGCAACCAGCCGGCGACGGTGGATCGCGAGGAGGAGCTCGGCGAGCTCGTCCGGCCCAGCCGATGGCTCGATCGTTCCGTCGCGCCGCAGGAGGCCCTTGCTGACGTACTTGAGTGTCTCGCGGATCGCCCGGCGTCGCTCCTCGCCCTCGCCTGTGACCGCCTCAACCCAGACCACGGACGCGCCGCGGCAGCCACCGCTCGCAACGCCCTTGTCGTCGGCCGGATGTGCACAGTGGGGGACCCGCCCCCCGAGGCCGGCCGCCCGCCGCTCGGCGCGCCGGATCGCGTCACACGTCGCCGCCCGCCAGAGGTCACGCATATGGGCCCAGGTGATATACGGCGCGTCCATGAGCGCGTGCAGGTGGGGATGCCATTCGCCACGCTCCGGACGCCAGGTGACTTCGATCGAGTAGACGCCACCGGCGACCGAGCGATGGACACAAGTTTGGCAGCTGATGCAGGCACCGCAGCGGCACTCGGCCATCAGCTCGGGCCGATGTCGCCGCGGGTGGTTGCAGCCGTGACTAGGGCAGGCGCCCCCGACGAAGGGCGCCCGCCGGCGAATAGCGCGGAACGCATCCTGGAGCACGTCGATCGAGTCCGAGAGCGCGCCCCGTGGCACGTTCGGGATCGTGAGGGTCCAGAAGACCGCCCGGTCCATGTCGTCGACGAGCTCACTCAAGCGGGCGACCAGCCGGCCCGACCGGGCGCGTTCGCAGTCGGGGCAGAGGCGCACGCCACAGCTCTTTGCGAAGACGGTGTAGTTGCCGCAGAGGGCGTCCCGGAAGGCGCGGCCACGTCGACACTCGCGGAGGCCCTCGGCCATCGCGGACAGGAGCGCGGCTCCCTCCGGGTCAACACGACTGACCGCCGCGGCGGCCGTGGCGATCGTCTCACCGAGAGAGCCCTTGGAGGCGTCGTTGCGCAGGAGTCGCTCGAGGTCCCGAGCGACCCGCTCAGGCCCAGACTTGGCCGTCCGGTATGCCCCCATGCGGGGCCATTCATTGTCGAATTGTTTACCTGTATCAAGAGAAGTAGATCGCGCGACCATGACCGCTGCCGTCGATCGATCCGTCGCGCCCCCCGTGGGTTCGATGTGTGTCACGGCTTCTCGCCCCGCAGCGCGTCACTCGGGAGTGAGGTGGTGCCACGACACTCGATCCGACGCTGTCCCGCCTCCAGGGGCCCTTCCCGGCCCGCGAAGCCGTGACCTGAGACGAGGCCGGCTCGGTTCGTCCTGCTCAGACGTTGGCGACAGCGATCACCACAGGTGCGCGCATCGGCGCGCAGCCATGGCCGGAGCGGCTCGCCACAAGTTAGACAGCGGCGCTCGTTCACGGCTGGCCACCGGCCGTCCGGGCATCGAGGCTCGCCGCCCGAGCAGATGCCCGGGCACGCTCCTCGCAGGCTCGGCACCGGAATCGCAAGCCGCGTGAACGACTGCGCCACAGGTGCCCGCAGCGCCGGCACACCCGCCACCGGGGCAGAGGTGCCTGCTCAGCTGTGACAGCCAACCTGTCACGCGCTGGTGCTATCGAGGGCGTATCGGTGGTCGGGTCGGTAGTTGTCTTGGCGCTCATGGCGCGTGTAGAAGACTCCGACCGACCCCTCCGGCCGGTGCTCACTCGCGCTACTAATCGTGTTTCAGGAGCGAACGATGGTTACAAGGACGTTGTTCACACGGTTCGTGGTCGAAATGGAGGTCGATGCGACCGGACGTCTCCGCCCGCGACCGAACACGCTCTGGTGGTCCGAGCCGGCGATAGGCGAAGCGGGGATCCATCGGAGGCTGGCCAAGCTGAACCGGGCGTCGGACGACCGGATTGCGGCCTTCGCCTCCACGTACGGGCCCCTCCGTTTCGCCGCCGCGCCGCTCCTTGGCATACCCGGACCTCGCCTTCGGGAGGTCACGTTCGCATTGGGCCAGGGGATGCTCGGCGATCTCGATCGCGTGCGCGTTTGGCTTGCGACCGGAAGCCACGGAAGGCCGCCTCACGAGGTCCGAGTGGTCCTGGCGCTCGTGGAACTACTCCAAAACCTGTCTGAGCCGACCCGTCGTGCAGTGACGCTCATGGTCGGTGGGGCGCCCGAGGCCGAGGTCGAGTCAGCCGCTGGGAGCGCGAGCCAGGATCCCGCGGCGTTCTTCGGCGATGGACTTCGAAGAATGCCCCCGCTCTCCGAGGTGTCGCGCCCGATCGACGTCGAGCGTCTTCGCTGGGGCCTCGACGTGCTCGAGTGGCTTGGGCGCGCCATTGGAGGCCTTGAAGAGGTCAGCTGGCCCTCCGTTGCCGACCTTGGCGGTCCGGCCGAGATGTTCAGGTCACTTCTCGCCAACCTGCCTGAAGCACTCGGTCACCCGGAGCTTGCCGGTGAGAAGAGTGCTGCCGCCGCGGCGATGTTCGATGCGCTCGCGACCGAGTCAGTCACGGACTGGCGAGTCATCGCCAACCAGGTTGATGGGTGGGTTGTGGCCGCCGACCTCGTGAGGCTGGCCCAGAGCGAGGGTCTAACGCCTCGGGAGAAGGCTCGCCTGTGCGACGTTTACGAGGGGTTGACTGCGCCGAAACTCGGGGTTGCCCTGAGCAGCGCTGAACTCGCCGAGCGTGCCAAGCCGCTCTTGCAAGCTCGCTTGGAAGGCGAGCTCGAGCGCGGGGGCGCGCGGCCCGTCCGCCGCGGGATCGTTCTCGGCCTCTACTGGCGAGCCCTTGCCGGCCTCTGGCGCGAGCTCGAGGACCGACCCCTGCCACGACGCTGTGCGACTCCAAGTTGCGGGGCCATGGTCCCAACCACTCGGAACCGCCGGTACTGCACGACTTGCCAGGGCGAGCGCAGCCGAGCGAGAGTGGCGGCGCTCCGAGCCCGCGGCGGTAAACTGCGAGACGGCCTGAGCCTTCCGTGAGGTGTTGCCGGCCACGGTATCACTCAGGCGGCCGGGGGTCGGTCGGACTTCAGTGTGGTGTCGCCTCGAAATCGCCAAGCAGGCGTCATGAGGTGATCAACCTGGGCCCGATCGAGCGGTAGCTTACTGGGGGTGTGGGTCATGGGCCAGACAATGCAGCCGGTCAGCCTGCCGGGCGGTGCACCACTCGCCCCAGGGGAGACCGTCCTCCTCCGCGAGCAGTTCATGCTTGGCACGCTCGCCTTCTATCTCCATACCGACTTGGCGCTGACCAACAGGCGCCTCTATGCGTCCCGCCCCAATACGATGCTCGGCCTCATCTCGGTGGGGACCGACCGCAAGAGTTTCCCCGTCGACAATATCGCGGGCGTCGAAGCCAGCACGCGCTTCGCGATCATCGCCTTGATCCTTGGTCTGGTCGGCGCCTTGGTAGCCCTTTACGCGTTTGCCTTCGCCCCGATCCTCGGGCTCCTGCTTCTGGCCGTGAGCGTCTCGGTCCTCTCGCGTTCCCTCCGTCAGGGCATCGCAGTCACGAACAGCGGGGGCGGGACAATCCTCTTTCCGGTGGCTTTCATCGAGCGCAGCAGGACCGTCGAGTTCGTGAACCACGTCGCGGAGGTGATGGCTCGGACGGCGCAGACACCGACCGCGCCAGTCGGGTTGCCACCGCAGGGGCCCCGAGGATCTGACGCAGCGGCCGCCCTCAGGAATCTACAAGACCTTCGCGATCAGGGGCTCATCACCGATGTCGAGTGGTCCACCAAGCGGGACGAGATTCTCCAGCGCCTGTAACAAGGCTCGACCTCGCTTACGAGAGCCCATGAGGCCCGTGCCGAGGATGGCCCAATGCGTCCTGAGAGGGTAGCGCACCGGTATGAGCGAGCCTCGCCATCGTCTTCCGTGGCTGCAGGTCCGCCCCGAAACGAGGTCTTTTCGGAGCGCCTCCTGGAGGATCGGCCCTCGTCGCTCTCGCTCGAGCTGGCCAGCGGTTGTCGGGATCGTCGGCGAGACGCGGAGGGAGGGCCACGCCAGACGGTATGCGTGACCGCCATCTTGTCGCTTATCAAACGATGTCGAGGGACGCGTAGGCGTTCTGGCAGCAGCTAAGGTGACGTGTGTACGAGTGGCATGGCACGAGAGGACGGATGACCGTGGCGTACTTCGAGCCTCTTTACCCTGACGGTCGGACGCTCCGTACCCGTCGGCGCCCTCTCCTCGGCTGGACCCTTCCAACGCGAGCACCGGACGGCAATTGGCTTCCTGGACCTTGGGTATCAGCCCGCTCGGACGGCCCCCTTTCAATTCGCGGGAACGGCGTCCTCGTCCTGACGACCGCAGACCTGCCCAAGTGGGCGCACTTCGGGACCGTTCTCGTGCGTGTCGAGACGGACGGTTGCCAACCTGTCACTGATGGCCTGGTCGATCATCTAGGCGATGACATCACGAGGCGGGTCGTCCGTCGGGCACGTCCTGTCAACCTCGTTGACGATTGGACTGACGACGCCATAAGGCAATGGGCGTACGAGTGCATCGACCGAGCCGTCAGGCTTCACGCCCCCGTGGTCTTCGAAGCGGCCGGGGTGAGCCATCATGCGGACCGGCTACGTCGACTCGCCCCGATCACAAACGGGATAACGGCCCGGACCGCGCTGAATGCCCTCGAGGAAGCCCTGGACGGGCCGACCGAATATGACACCGTCGAGGACGATGTGGGCGACGGTGCTGCTGAATACTCGAGGGCGTGGTTCACCGCCGGCCTAGCGGCCGATGCTGCACGCTCGTTTGCTTCGGACGAGGAGGACGGGGAGGACGAGGCGGACGAGGCGGACGCGGAGGACGAGGAGGACGAGGAGGACCCGGCTGTCCTCGCACGTGACATTGCAGACGCGGCGGCAGCGAGAGAGGAAGAAGCCCCGAGGCTAGTTGCCGCTGCCGAGCGGGCCGCCAAGTACGCCGCGACGAGGTGCCGCCGAGCGGCAGCCAATGCTGCCGAGGCTCGTGCCGAACATGCAGAGGGGTTGGAGAACGACGAGTCAGCGATGACATTTCGAAAGCTGATGAACATCGGGTTCCGAGCCAGCCGGGCCGAGTACCTGTGGCAGGCCGCGCGGTTATCGGAGCTCGTCGGGATCGAATGGGACCCCGCCGAGTAGCCGGCCGTCGCCGTTTGGCCATCCCTCTGATCATCCCCTCTCGGCTTCGATAGCTGGTCCTTTCGGGACGATGCGATCAGGCTCTCGGACTGAGGAACCGAATCGCGTAGGGCTGGAACCCTCGAATCCAGGCCAACCCTTCGGGAGCCATTCCCCCGCCACGACGCAACCTCGGTCGTTGTCAGGAACGTCCGTGGTGACCACAGCTAGACCAGCGAGTTCGATAGCCTCGTGCCCCGGGACGCAGGACCGTGGCAACTCCTACCCAAAACCGGCCTGCGAGGCATCCGTCGTGGGCACCCCGAGGGCCACAGGATCGCAGAACCGCTCGAACCTACCGAAATCGGTTCGCCAGTTGTCCGCGGTGTCTGCGACGACGAGCGCCGCGGCTGCGCGGCCGACCGCGGCGCGAACCAAGATCCTTCTCCGGTAACCCTCCGATGCGGCTGCGATTTCTGCCCGGCTGGCCGCACCAGTTAGACGAGCGAACAACCCGGCCCTGGGAAGCGCGACGGTCGCCCGTGCCGCCTCTCGAAACCAAATATCCCCGAGGGCGATTCCCATGTGCCAAGCGGAGCTGTAAGCGACTGATCGACCGAGCGACCTCGCAACATCGACAAGCCCGCCCGCGAATGGCTGTGCGAGGACTGTGGCCATTGGGGCCGTATCCACGGCAGGCATGGTCGAAGGGTCAAGCGCCGCGACGATGGCCGTCGGGTCAAGGTCGCCGAGCAGGTTTAGGAAGGAGCTGACGGCTGGTGTCATTGGACCGTACCTTGGCCCGTCGAGCTCGTCCTCGGGCAGAAAACGACTGAAGCTCTTCCAAGCCCGGCCGAATAGACCAGCCGGCAGCCGATCCCGGACGACGATCCCCGCGGCGATGGAGTTGGCTACAAAATGGAGCCAGTCGCCTGACCCTCTCGGTGGTGTTGGCCCAGCGTTCGGCCCAATCAGCTCGAGTTCGATGAATGCTGCCTCCGCGTCTCTCACGGCCTCGCTCGCTTGCGCCATCGCGTCCGTGATCGTCGACGAGCGGTCTGTTGCGGCTTCTGCCACGGTCTGAATTTCAACGAGGTCCTCGGCGCGGCATTCCGGCTCATCCCGGAGGAGCTCGCCAATGTGTGCATAGAGCAGATCGCCAAACCGAGTAACTGGATTCGGCGCAGCGATCTTGGCCGTCAAGATCGGTGATTCCTTCGAGACTCCAGCTTGTACCGGCTTCGCGTGAGAGCAGCGATGAGGGCTCTCCAGGCTGCGCGCGTCTTAGGTCGGGCCTCCCCGTCATCGTTCTGGGCAATTGCCCAGGCCATTATCGTCCCGATGTCGTCGCGTTGATGGTCATCGGGCGCCGTGGGATCAACCAGAGTGAGGAGATGGCTCGCTCGGACGGCGCCGGGCTCAGTCCTTCCGAGGCTGGCTATCCAAGTCATCGTGGCTAAACCGGAGAAGAATCGCGCGACGGTCGGCCGCTCGCGACTGGTGAAGAGTCTGGTGAGCATGACGGCCTCGCCATGAAGACACGCTGCCAGCTGCAGGGGCGTTTCGAGGTAGGGCACAAAGTAAGTCTAGGCCGACTCGGGCAGCCCATCCGGGAATCATCGGTCGCGCCCCAGAAACGCCGAATCCGGATGGTCCAGGCTGTGTGCCGACCCCGATTACGCGGCGAGCATATCGCTTCGGGGTCGTGTCGCAATGTTACCTCGGCCTTCAGCCCATTGGCGTTAGGATCCGGGCGTGGAACGATTCTTCGTTGTGCACGCTGTCGTGGCCGCGGTCTTGCGGCGGGGTTCGTCAGCCTGGTCATCTCGGCGGCGCGAAATCTCAAGCGCCGCGAACTCGCGGTCGGCGCGTCAACCATCGCCTTGGGTATGTTCCTCGCCTGGTATGGCCTCGAGAGTCACATCAGCGCGATCGCCTATGTGGGATTGAGCCTGCCCATGGCCGCAGTAATTGCCTACTGGTGGCACGCAGAAACGACAGTTAAAACCCCTCAGGCTGCTGATCCCCTCAATCCCCGAACAGTTCCGCCTGCTCGGCCGCCTTCTTCTCGACACGCTCGGCGCGCTGGTAGGTCGGCAAGACCAGGAGCGGGAGGTCCGGCCGGCGATGCTCTTCGAGCAGTTCGGCGATGGTCAGAATCTGGATCCGCGGGTAGTCGCGACCCGACAGCTCCGAGTGGTAGACACCGGCGGTCGAGGCCTCCAGGCGCATCGGGGCGGATGGCTCTTCGAGGGTCACGAACAGGCCGATCTGGGCTTGCTCGCGCTCAAGGACACCCTTGAGGTCTCGGATCATGCTCGAGTTCACGCCACCGCTCTTGACACTCACGAGCGCCCGACCGACCTCACCGCGCGGTCCGGTCGAGAAGCTGATCACGCCGTCGATGCCCTTGTCGGCGCCCTTCTTCTGGGTCCCGCCCTGGGGCTGCGCCCCGATGAGATCGAGCGCCCACCACTGGAACTGGTACTGGCCCTCAAGACCGGCGCCCTTCAGGAGCTGGCGCGCCCCGTCGACCTCGGTGGGCTGCCCGATGACCTCGACGTCCGGCAGCCCGAAGCTGTCCTTGAGCCGGGCCTTCATGACCGCGATCGACAGGTACGTGATGTCGATCCCGATCCAGCGCCGCCCGAGCTTCTTCGCCGCGACGAGCGCCGTCCCGCAACCGCAGAACGGATCCAGGACGATGTCGCCCGGGTTCGATGAGGCCGAGATGATCCGCTCGAGGAGGGCGAGCGGCTTCTGGGTCGGGTAGCCAAGACGTTCATTCGACCACGGGTGCACGTTGGGAAGATCCGTCCAGACTGACCCAGCGCGAGTCCCCTTCATCTCATCGAGGTATCGCTTGACCCGCGGCCGCTTGCCCGGTCCCCGGTCGAAGATGCGGCCCTCCGCGTCGAGACGCTCCATCGTTTCGAGAGAGAAGCGCCAGCCCTTCGGCGGCGGCAAGTGCCCTCTCCACTCGTACATCAAGTTTGGCCGCGGATTGGGGCTCGCGATGTCACCGAGTGCGAAGGCCCGCCCATCAGGGTCCCGGAAGCGGTATTCCGATGCTTGGTATTCGTCGCTGTCCGTCAGATACGTCGGATTGAACATGAACGCGCTGGACTTCGAGTAGCACAGGATCGTGTCGAAGTCCGGGCTCCAACGCTTCGCGTCACTATGTGTTGTGGTTCGCTTCCAGACGATCTCGGCGAGGAAATTCTCTGGCCCGAAGATGCCGTCCAGAACGACCCTCAAGTAGTGGCTCGCCGTCGGGTCGCAGTGGAGGTACAGCGAGCCGGTCGGCTTGAGGACCCGGTGCAGCTCGACGAGGCGGACCGCCATCTCGACGAGGTAAGCCATCATCTGGTTCTCGCCGATGCCCGAGCGGAGGGCGGCGACGATCGTGCTCACGGTCGAGGGGACACGGCCCCCATTTCGGGCTGTGTTGGTCAGGTAGGCGTACTGGGCTTCGGCATCGGGTCCCCAGTGCCAGGTGTCCTCGAAGGCGAGGATCTGGGCGTCGCTCTTGCGGCCCGACTCGTCCTTGAAGATGACGTTGTACGCCCGGTTTGAGTTGAACGGCGGATCGAGGTACACGAGGTCGACCGACGCGTCGGGGATGTACTTCCGCAGGATCTCCAGGTTGTTGCCGTAGTAGAGGACGTCAATCTCCATGCAACGCGAGAATACCCGGCTTTGCGATTGCCACCTCGCCCGAAAAGACCTCTTTTTGGGACCCCAGAACCGCGGCTCTAACTTCGGCGCGAAAAGGGGGGCCCATGAGACCTACCTTTCCGAACTGAGATGGCGCTTGCGCTGTCAGAGGCTCAGGCGGCCTCGCCCGACTTTGGGGCATACCCGCGCCACTCCTCGGGCCCGCCGACAACCTGGAGACCTGCCGATAGGCCGCGCTCCTTGGGAGTCATCATGAACTGGATCGCCTGCAGGTCCGCGCGGCTTGCCCCGAAGACGAATCGGTGGGCTCGTGCCCACGTTCGGTAGTGGTACGGCCATGGGGGGTACCACCAGGGCACGCTGGGCAGCTCCTCTTCGCGGAACAGATATCCGTCCGGCACATTGTGGCCCATCACGAGCAACGTCTCGGGGTCCAACGGCACCGAGATCTCTGCGTCGGGGGTACCGAACCCGACGCCGAGGTGCTTTGAGTGGGTGTTACTCGGCCAGACTGTGACCGGGTCATCGCCCACGATGTAGTGCGGGAACGTGGAGCGCTTGAGTAGCCACCATCCCATCGCTGCGATCAGGGGCGCCACGGCTTCTAGCCCGAGCGCCACCATGTTCAGGCTGACTTGCTCGGGCGCCTTGATGACGAGCTCCCCCGAGCGCATCCTCTCGAGCATTTGGATCCGCCGTGCGTCGAGCTCCTCATCGGTGCCGGTCCACCCAATCTCCCGAGCCTCCTTCAGGAAGCCCTCGCGGTTGGCCAACCGGGTGTCCATCGTGATCGACGCAAGGTGCTCGGCGATCTGCTGCGATGCCAGCCGTGTCGCTGGCACGCGGCCGTGCAGTAGGCCGAGGTACCGTGCCAGAACGTATCTCGAAGCAACATCGACGACGAAGTTGGGGCCGTCGGCAGCGCAGAGCGCGTCGATGACGGGCGCCGCATCGCCCTCGATTTTGGCGAAGGCTCGTTCGAGCGTATCGTCGGGCCCGTCAGACTGCGGCAAAGTGTAGTAGTTGCCGATCACCGCCGTGTTCTTGATTGCTCGGAGGTTGATCTCGTCTGTCGTCTTGTCGTAGACCCAGATCCGCTCGACTTCTATTCCCACGCCGAAGAAGCGCTGATGGAACTGCGGCACGTAGTGGTGGCGCTTAGCTCGGGCCATGGAGCGCAGTATCGCAGCTCTGACGCGAAGGGAACAGATGTTCGACGGGTTGATATTTCTTCGGGATCAGCCGCCTGTCGTCAAGCAGGCACGATCGGGCGGTCGGGCGCTGACCCCCGCAGAGCGAAGATCCGATCGGTCGTCACACCAAAGATTGTCTCGGTCATTCTCCACGCTCTAGCCTTGAGCCGGAGGTCCATTTCGCTGCCAAAGACGACTATCGTTGGTCTGCAGTCGACCGATTCCGCAATGGCCGTCGTTCTCACGTCGCTCAGCTCGTCAATGTCGCCGACGTCCGGCAAACCGTCGGACTTGCACTCATAGATTTCGAATGCGGGCCCGCTTGCGACGGCCTCTTTCGGTCTCGTCCAGCTTCGTCGCGATCGAGGACTGTGCGTGAGTTGTACTTCATGTTCCCGGAAGGTCGCACCTGCGATTCGATCACTCACCAGCTCGTAGACGAGGCGCTCCAAGAAAGCCCCGCGACGCCGGACCCTGTCCTCTCGAAGAGCCGCGGTGCCGATGTTCAGAGCGCGCTGAGCGATCCTCTTGGCCACACCGCCGAGATCGTCGTCCCAGAAGAGGGCTGGTCCGATCAGGCTATAGAGCTCGTCGGAGTCGGGCTGCGTCCGAATGAGCGATGCACGGGTTGCCAGCTTCAGTAGCCGCAAGTCGCGGTTCGTCACGAGGTCGTTAACCAGCTCAACGACATCGTCTTGGATGAACGCCGCCTCTTGACGTGGATCTGGTGTCCCCGGCCGATGATTCACTTCGTAAGGCCGGCGATCCTAGGTCTTTCCGGCACCCGGTTCGACGACGAGCCGACCGGGCCGCGACAAGAGCGGGAGATACGGGGCGGGCACCCCGGCCATTTGCGAAAGGCTAGTGAGCGTTGCTCGGGCATACGGCCACACCAGGAACACGCCCGACATCCGAACGAAAGCCTGCGCCGTCTCTTCATTCAACTCGGGGGTCGACGCGAAGACGGCGGTCAACCTCACACTCGCACTCCAGACTTCGTCCTCCGCGAACGGGACCCGTACTCGCGCCCGCAGGTCGATCGAGAACGAATGACCATCCTCCGCCCGCTCGAGTAGACGAGCTCGAGGGAGATAGGCGCTGGGCTTGATGTCGGTCTCGTTTGACTTGCGGGCTCGTCGTGTGGCACGGGCCTCGTCAACGCGAACCTCGACCAACTGGATTGGATGGCGTCGTGGGGAGTCGGCCATCTTGGACCAGAAGCCGCGCTTCTAGGCTGCTGAGGCGATTGCGGCCCGACGACCAGACACGGATGCCTCGTCGTCCTCCTCGTCGAGCAGACGGAATGTCACATCCGATGGAGGAAAGAGGTCGGCCACTCCGTCTGGGAAGGCATCGAGCCAGCGTAGAGCGGCGTCAGGATCGAGGTCCTCTATTCGCAACTCACGGGCCATCATCGCAAGGGAATTCAAGACCTCGGCCGCAACCGGGAGGTCCGCACCCAATCTACCGAGGCTTGCAAGACGACGATCCCAGTATCGGCCAAGGTCGAGGACGTAATCCGCCGTAGCGAGTCCGCTGACCGCGACCCGCTCCGCATACTGGCTGAAGTCCCTCCGTGCCTGGGCGAGGGCTTCGGCGCGGGTAAGACGTGGTGCAGGAATAGTCATCTCCACATGACGACGAAGGGGTTCATCGCGACGATCATCGGCGCGGGCGCGGGCAATGCATCCCGTACGATCGTCCTCTCAAGCCGTCGCGCGAGGTTTAACAAGCATCACGGCGGCGATCATAGCACCGGATTGTGCCATTCGGCCGTCCAAGTTCATCACACAATAATCGGCGCCTTCGCCGCTCGGATGTTCGCGCTCAGGACCCCTGGCCCTAATGCCGCTCCTGCCCCTGCGGCTCCCAAAGCACCTGCGATCCCACATTCAGGTAGTCGCTCGTCGATACGCCGCTGACTCGCTTGTTACCTCGGCCTCGAGCCCTCTCGCCCCGACCAGATCGACCTTCTTTCGCGCGGACGACGCCGGCGCCGAACGCCGCGTCCCAGCCCCGAGCTCTGGCGTGGGCCGTGAGCGTGAACGTGAAGTCGGTCGCCCCCAGGACATCGATCCGCTCGAACACGGCCTCGGCGATCGCGTGCCGCCCGGCGTCCGAGGTCTTCGCCCACAGCTCCGGCAGCGACTCCAGATAGGCGCGTGCCTCGGCGGCCGTCGGGATCCGGGACGGTCGGACCACGGCAGCCTTGGCTTCGGCGTCGAGCCTAGCCATCGTCGCCTCGAGCTTCCCGAGGTCGCGGTCCTTCGCGAACCGCAGGGCCGCCTGCTCGCGCTCCCGCTTGATCCGCGCCCGGGCCAGCCCGTCGCCCCCGTCGGGATCCGTTCGCCGGGCGATGGACACGGTGCTGGCCTTGAGCGTGGACGACACCGCCACGTGCTCGAAGGCTCGACCGATCGCGTCCTCGTAGACGTCGACCTTGTACGACTCGCCCCGCACCCGCGGGTCGAGCGTCGCCCCGTCACGCTGGAGCCGCCTCGGGGCGGCAGCCCGGAACGGCGCGCATGCGTCCTGGTGGCGGTACCGCCCGACATGGCCAGTCAGGTGACGGCCGCAGGCCGCGCAGGCCAGGAGGCCGCCGAGGCCGTACTGGCGGCGGTTCACTGATCCCCGGTGCCGGCGGCTGTACCGCGCCCGCATTGCTTGGACCTGCTCCCACGTGCCGGGGTCGACGAGCGGCCCGAGGGCCGACTCCTCCCCCGACCACAGGCGCCCGATGTAGAAGGGGTTGGTCAGGATCTCGGCCACGTGCTTGAGCGCCAGGCCAGTCGCGGCCCCGACCTCGCGGTCAGTGCGGCCAGCCGACGCGAGCTCGTAGACGCGACGGACGACGGCAATGGAGGTCTCGTCGATCTCGATCGTGCGCCCCTGTCTGACCGTCCCGAACGGTGCCTTGTTGCCGCCCGGGACGCCCAGCCGCCGGCGCTTCGCGGCGTAGCCCTCCCGGATCCGCTTGGCGAGCCTGCGGCTGTAGGCCTCGGCCTCGACGGCTTCGCGGGCCCAGCGCTCCCACTCGTCCTCGTCGGAGGACAGCACCCGCTCGTCGGCGAACAGGATCACTGCACCTCGGGCGTGGAGGTCGTGGCGGGCGTTGACCGCGGTCCGCAGGTCCCGGGCGAACCGGCTGACGTAGCCGACGACGAGGACGTCCCAGTCCCGCCCGGCGCCCTCGAGCATCTCGGCCCACTGGCCGGTCGCGGCGATCGTGCGACCGGAGTGGGCCACCTGCCACGCGGCGCCGGTGTCGACGAGGCCCCAGCGATCGATCGCGCGGCTCTGCTGCTCGGCCTGGGCGTCGGGCCCGAAGTTGTCCGCCTGCCCGGCCGTACTCTCACGGACCCAGCGCGCGGCGCGACGGCCGCGGAGGTCCTCGAGCGAGCGGGGCAGGGCGCGGGCGGTCATGCCACCCGGGCCTCGGGCTTCATGTTCATGGGCACCACATTCGCTCTGTCGGGCGCGACAGCCAAGGCGTTCCGCTCCGCTTCCAGGCGCACGGCCTCGCGGATCGCGAACGCGAGGGCGGCGGCGATCGGGTCGGTCCGGCGTGGGGCGGGCTGCTCGGCCATCAGATGCGCGAACAACCACGAGAACCGCGAGAACCACACAGGGGTCCCGCACAGTCCCCTACGCGGCTGCGCCAAGCCAACAACCACGTAAACCGCACAGCTTCCATGCAGCGCTAGACCCCCTTCGCCTGCGCGGGCGCCGGCGCGGTTGTCGTGGTTGTCGTGGTTGTTCCGGTCAGCCGGAGCACGGTCGCCGGCCGCTTCGAGCCTGCGACCCGGGTCTTCGCCCGCTCGGCGATGCCGAGCGACTCGAGCAGGGCGACCGCGGCCTCGAGCTCGGCCGCGCTCCGGACGCCCAGCGCCCGCTTCGCGTCCTCCCATTTGAGCGGCCCGTCGGCGAGCTGCGCCCGGAGCGCGTCGGCGTGGCGGTCGCCGGTCGAGGTGCCGAAGACATAGGCGACCGACCGCACCGCGTAGTCCCAGAGGGCCCGCGCCGCCCTGAGGTGCGGGACGTCGATCACGGGAGACCGGTCGAGCAGCGCATAGACAAGCGCGAGGCGGACGATCTGCGCCTCGGTCCGCGCGGTCATCGCGGCCAGCAGGCCCCAGGGTCGGTGCATCGAGAGCTCGAGGTACAGGTCCTCCCAGGCGTCGCGCGCCTCGGGCGACCACGGCACCTCGCCCGGCGCCTGGGCCTCGGCGATCGCCGCGCCGACGGCCTCGAAGAGGGCGGGGTCGACGTGCTCGACGGGCGACACCGGGAAGGGCACCAGGCGCGTGCGCCGGACCGCGAGCCAGATGAAGCGGTTGCCGAAGCCGTCCGCGGCGTCGGTGCCCGAGAGCTTCTGGCGGAGCTCGACCGGGGTGATGTGGGCGATGACGCCGACGTGATGGCTGTGGACGATCGACTGCTCGCGCGCGAGGATCCGGCCGATCGGGACCCCGTCCCAGGCGTCGCGGACCATCGGCGACAGCGTCGAGCCCTCCCGGCCCATGACCGTGAGCAGCCGCCCGAACTCGCTCTCCATGACGAGCGCCCGCGGCTCACCCTGCTTCTCGTTCGTCTTGAGGTACCCGACGAGCCCCTCGCCCGAGCCGAGGCCGGCGACGATGAGCTGGCTCCACTCTGGGTACGCCCGGTTCATCACCTCGCGGGCGATCGAGCCCGCGGTGCCCTTGCGCCCCGTGCTGCTGTCGCCGACGAGGACGACGAACAGGTTGGGCGCCTGGGCGCTGCCCTGGTAGATGTAGCGGAGGCCGCCCATCGCGGCGCCCACCATGGCGAGCAGGGTCCCGAGGACGCCGACCGGGTCGGCCTCAGTGTGCGGGGCGACGGCGCGGACGATCTCGCCGAGCGGGCCGTGGTACGCCGCGTCGTCCGGCGGCTCGGGCCAGCCAGTGGCGGCCGCGGGCTCGGCGGGTTCCACCGCGGCCGCGGCCATTATCTCGGCATCCGCCACTGGATCCGCGGTTGCGTCGCCCAGCCGCTCTGGCGTGCCCCTCCAGGCCCGCTCGAAGCGCTCCCGGAGCTCGGGCTCGGACAGGGGCACGACGAACCGCGGCGCCAGGACGCCCACGACGCCCGCCCAGATCTCCTCCTTGGCAAGGCCCCGCATGTAGCGCGACGCCACGTAGTCTCGGACCTGGTCGTACCGGGCCTCGGGGGAGCCCGCCGGCGGCAGCGCGTACCCGCCCGAGACCTCGATTGCGTCCCTATCGGCGGGAGCCGGCGCGACTGCCGCGCGGGCCCACGCCTCGGGCAGCTCGGCGATCTCGGTGAAGGGCCCGGCCGGCGCATAAACGGCACCCGAGGCGTGGACGGACCGCGGGCCGATGACGTAGCCCGCACCCGCACCTGAGCCCCAGCGGGTGACGTAGCCGAACAGTTGGCCGATGGGTCGCGGCAGCTGCACCGACCAGCGGAGGAACACGTGCTGGCCGTGCGCGGTGTCCGTCCGCAGCGTGGGCGGTAGCGGCCCAAGGCGCGCCTCGAGCTCGGCGAGCCGCGCGACCCCGTCGCCGTCGACGTCGAGGACGAACACGCCGTCAGGGCACACGAGCCCGTAGTTAGGCTCCGAGCCCGCCGACAGCAGAGTCCGGATGCGGTCGTGGTCGCGGGTGTGCTCGAGGAAGCCCTGGCGGCCGATCGGGTGCTTGCCAGCGCTGGCGCAGGCCGCGCCCTTGGGACACCGGCAGCTCCCGTCGGCGTTGGCGCTCCAGACGCTGAACACCCCGAACCCCTGGTCCGCGAACCAGGTGGCGGCCTTGATGCGCGCCTCGGCCGACGGACGCTGGTCGACGGTCGCCGTCATGGCGGGCGAGGTCACCGCTCGCGGGCGGGGTCGGCGAGATACGCCTCGAGATCCTGCGGCCGGACGCGCACCGCGCGGCCGATCCGGACTGAGCGCAGGACGCCCGAGTCGATGAGTTTCCAAGCCATCGACCGGCTGACCGTGAGCCGCTCGGCGACCGTCCTGATCCGGAGCAGCGGCTCCTGGCCCTCACCCACCGCGTCCATGGGCTTCCCTGGCGTCGACACGTGCGCTATCCTCCGTGTCATCGCGTCCACCCACATTGCTGGTGACGCTCAGGACAGTCTAGAGGCGCAATGTGTCCACGACAACAGCGAATGTATCGATGACATCACTCGTGGCCCCGCACACGTGACCCTCCGCCCCCGCTTCGCCGGAGACGGCCGCCTGCGGCTACCGGCGGACCTGCGGGTCCTCACCCGCGCCACCGACTACGGGAGCCGGGGCGACGTCTTTGGCGACTTCGCCGACGCCGGGTATGACCCGTTCCAGCGCGTGTCGAGTGATCTCCTGCTCGCCGAGGAGTTCGCCCGGGTTGATCTCTCGGACCACAAGGCCGCAGCGCCGTGGTACCGGGAACACGGGGTGCTCGACCTTGCGCACTTCTTCACCGAGGACACGTTCGACGTGTCCCACCACGTACGGGAGGCGCGAGGCTTCCACGACGCCCTCTCGGACGTGCTCCGCCAGCAGGCGAACGTGCGCTGGCACCTCACCGCGTTGGCCCGGCTGAGCGACGAGCGCGAGCGCGCCGATCCCCCGCGCCCGGGATGGGCGCCGCACGAGGGTTGGGACCCGGCATGGGCTCAGCCGGCCCTGCGGGACCCGGCGGGCGGCGTGCTCTGGCTGGGCGGGACGTCGGGCAGGGGGATGCGGTCTGCTCCGGATGGCGTCCCGGTCCTGTGGGTCCCGACGAGCGGCTGGCGCGACGTGTGGGAGGACTACGACGACGGCAGCTTGCCATCGGGGCGGTGGACCACCGGCCGGCTCAGCGCCGATTGGTGGGGCCTCGTCGAGCTTGAGCGCCGGCTGCTCGAGCCGTACGTGCTGCGCGCGGCCGAGTTCCAGGTGGAGGTCCGGCGGGCGGGCTTCGGGCGCGACCTTTCGCGCGAGGGCGGGAGCATGACCGATCGATTCCCAGCTCCCCTCGTCGTCCACGAGCGCCGCTGGTGGAGCTCGCTTCTCGCGCCCGTCTACCTGCAGCTGCTCGAGGGCCTCCGCCGGGTCACCGAGGGCCAGCGGGGTGCGGGTCTCTGCCGCGAGTGCGGCCAGCCGTTTCTGACGCTCGACGCGCGCCGCTCGAGCTTCTGTACAGACCGCGAGCGGTTCCGTTTCTCACAGCGCGAGCGGCGGAAGCGGATCGGTGCTCAGACTTCCACTCCCAAGCAAGGCTAAGAAGGACGAGACGATCGGGGGTTCCCGGTTCGTCCCGGCTAACGGTCAGAATGTCAAGTCCGAACCTTCCAGACGCCGCCAAGCTCGTCTCAGGACGCGCGCGGATGGCGGCCGAGAAGGCCGCTCCCGCCACGGGTCCGCGACGCGGGGCTGGGCCTTACGAGCCGTCTCATGGCGGAGTGCCGCCGCATACTGGGCCGATGGGCGCCACGCAGCTGAGCCTCCCGATTGAAGACTCGGCCCCTGTGTTCGACGAGGCCGCAATCCGGGCGCTTCGCGACGACCTCCTGGCTGAGTTCGGTGACCCGGAGTCGGGCCAGCCGGCCGACGGCAAGGCGGCCATCCGGGAACGCCACCGAGGACAGCGGGCGTCGAGGTGGCACCGGGACATCGGACGGCTCCGCGACAACGTGCCAGGTCTCCTGGCGAACTTCGCAGACGGAGCTGAGGTCGACCCCTATGCGATCGAGCCTGACCTCGTGGCGGTCGAGGCAGGGACTCCTGACGCCGACCTGTTCCGCTTGGCCACCCTGCTGTGGTCGGTGCCAGTGTCGCAGGGCTACGGCCGGCGGATGCGCTTCCTGGTACGCGACCGCAGCAACGGCAAGCTTGTGGGCCTCTTCGCGCTCGGTGACCCGGTCTTCAACCTCCGGGCGCGCGATCAGTGGATCGGCTGGTCTGCCGCGGACCGGCGCCAGCGCCTTGTCAACGTGATGGACGCCTTCGTCGTCGGCGCCGTGCCGCCCTACTCGTCCCTCCTGGGCGGGAAGCTGGTCTTCTCGCTAATCGCCTCTGCCGAGGTCGGGGCGGCCTTCGCAGCCAGGTATGCGGACTCCGCCGGCGTCATAAGCGGGCAGCGGAAGGCGCCGCGTCTGGCGCTCGTCACCGTCACTTCCGCGCTTGGTCGGTCCTCCCTCTACAACCGGCTCCGACTCACCGACCCCGCCGACCCGTCGGCCCGGCTTGTCGACCTCGTGCCGATCGGCTGGACGCGCGGCTACGGTCACTTCCAGGTCAGCGACGGCCTCTTTGCCCGGATGCGCACCATGCTGGCCGCGGCCGAGCACCCATACGCCTCCGGGCACCGTTTCGGTGACGGCCCGAACTGGAGGATGCGGGTGGAGCGCGTCGCGCTCCAGCAACTAGGCCTGAGCGCCGATCTCCAGCGCCACGGGATCGAGCGTGAGGTCTTCGCCCTCCCCCTCGCCTCGAACGCGCGCGAGTTCCTCGTGGGCCGCGACGCCAGCGCGAAGCTGTCTCGACCCACGGCGGCGGTGATCTCCGAAGCGGCACTCGCCCGCTGGATTCGGCCCCGCGCTGCCCGCGCGCCCGGATACCGCTCGTTCCGGCGAGAGGATCTGCTCGAGGACTTGCTCAGGGCCGGCGGGCCGACACTCTCCGTCCGGGAGACCTAGCAGCCTCAGGGCACGAGAAACGCCTCAGACTGCGGCCCGAAAGTCACGACTGGCATGTCGAGATCAGGCTCGGCCGCCACGCGGACGTCGAGGAGGCGTAACTGTTCACCCGCGCGCCCCGAGAGGCGTCCTCCGTGCGACAGGACCGCCCGCGTGCCGGGGGCAAGGTACGGATCTGCCTGCACCGCGAGGCTGGCCGCCGACGGGCTCAGGTCCCGCTCGATGACGCCTTGCAGGGACCGGTGCTCGGGCGGGACTTCGATCGCGAGCTGGCGCTGCCCCGCCGGAAGCCAGTAGTCCGAGCAGAGCGCCTTCACGTCGCAGAACCGACACCCGACTGCCTCCACGCGAGCCTCCGGCGGATCGCGGTCGAGGCCACCAAGCGCCCGCAAACCCCGGATCTCGAGGTCGGCGGCGATCTCGCCAAGCTCGGCTGGGCCGGGCGCTCGCACCGAGTGCGCCCCATTGGGGTAGGCGAGCACGAGCGAGTCGGCAAGCCGGCCGCTCGGGTTCACGACCGGGTCACGCGCCCATAGGAGCGCATATGCCCGGAGCTGCGCCTCGTGCTCGTCGCTCGGCGCCCCCGTCTTGTAGTCGACGATCTCGCACACGTCAGGGCCGAGCCGGATCGCGTCGGCGTACCCGACCCAGTCCATCGACGGCGGGCGCAACTCGACCTCGGGGTGGTACCCGTAGCCGAGCGCGCCGCGGTCGTGCGGGGCCGCACCCAGCTCGGAACCCTGCGTTTCGGGCTCCGGCGCTTGCGCCTGAAGGCGCAAGGCCTGCTGTACGAGCAGGCGGAGGTCGTCTGTCCGCTGGCGGAGTCCCGCGTCCAGTGCCTCGAGCCTCGGAGCTGCGCGGGGGTTCGCCGACTCGCGCGCCAGCTCGTCGCGGACGCAGCCCGCGATCACGGCCGTGATCCCGCCCAGCGATCGCAGCACATCGACGAGCGCGGTGGCCCGCGCGGCGCCCGCATCGCCCGCGGCGCGGGCGATGCGCTCCAGGGCGCAGTGGGCCGCGCGCCCCCCGAGGACGGCGGCCGAGGGACGCCGCGGGAAACCGCGGCCGAGCCCCCGGTCCTCATAGTCCGCGTGCTCGAGCGACCAGCGCCGCGGACATGATTCGAGCTGGGCGAGGGAGGATACGCTCAGGAGCCGCGGCGGGTCGGGCCATCGCACGGGGGGACGGGCCTCCCAGGGGCCGCCATTTGGGAACGGGTCAGTACCCAAGGTCGTGGAGCACCTGCTCGGTCGCCCGTGGGAGGTTCCTGCGGACAAGCAGCTCGTCCACGCGGGCCACGACCGGATCGACGCCGAACTCCGCCGGCTCCGTCCACTGGCCGTCGAGCATCACCGTCGGGGCGAACGGGTGGTGGAGGCCGATGACGACGGGCGGGCGCCCGTCGCGCTCGGCCAGGATCGGCGCATCCAACTGCCCGAAACCCGCGACGTCCACCGTCCGCGCGCGAGACAGAGTCAGCCCGTCGGCGCGCAGCGTCGTCAGGTCCGTGTAGAGGACGTCGGTGGACATCGCGACCCGCCGCGGATCCACGGTCGGCGTCTCACCCGACAGGAGGTACCGGAGCAGGCTGGCCCCTAGGTGCCGGTCGAGCTGGTCATGCTCGTACTGGTTCTTGAAGCTCCGGAGGCACCGGTAGCACGACGAGTCGCAGCCGGCGGGGCAGCCCTCGAGAAGGCGGAGCGCGCCCTCGAAGAGCGCCCGGCCGATGCCTCCCGCCCGTCGGGTGTACCCGGCCCCTCCCGGGAGCGTGTCGTAGAGGTAGACCTCAGCCTCCGTGCCGGCCCGGCCAGCGGCGGTCAGGGCGGGGCGGAACTCCGCTTGGAGTTCGGTGGCGCCGATCGACAGCGACCTCGCGGCCTGGATGGTCAGCGCCTCCGCGAGCGTCCGGAGCGCGACGCGGGTGCTGTCGTACTCCGGACGCAGCGTCAGAGGGTCGTCGACCCGCACCTTGACGAGCAAGACGTCGGAGATGAACGACGTCCCCAGGACAATCCCACCTGAGGTCCGGTCGCCGCGGCAAACCGGCTCGGCTGGGTCGGGGAAGGGCTTCCTGTGACCCGGCACGATCGTTGGCCGCGGGGTGCCGGCGGGCTCGACCAGGCCGCAGAGGGTGCAGTACGAGTACCCATCGTCCGACGGCCCGCGGTTCGTCACCAGCAGCTCGAGGCGGTCGAAGTGCGTCGCGATCCGGTCGGCCACCGAGGCCCACGCGTCGATTGCGGCAGGCGTCGCCGCGGTCAGCTTCGCCCGGGTCGCGTAGCTCGGCGCGACGTCGTCGTCGGGGGACGTGTTCTCCTGCACGTAGTGGGGGTGGGCGAAGCCGGGCGGCCGCATCCACGTCTGCGCCGGCCCGAGGCGAGACGCGGCGCCGCAGGCGGGGCAGTCCTCGACCGCGCGCCTCCGCTCCGCCTGGTAGTCGGCCGTGGTCGCGTAGTGGCAGACGCCGCACTCCAGGTAGAGCTTCCGGCCGGCCCACGCCGCCGCGCGGTCGCCCGGCATCCGCGCGTAGATCGCCCCGGAGACCCACTCGCGCCCGCCGATCCAGATCTTCTTGCCGGGCGCGTACTGCGTCAGGGCGACCGCCATGCCCTGCGAAGGGGTGTAGCGGAAGACCGGCCGGTAGAGCGTGCTGGCCTGAGCGTCGAACACGTGGAATGTCGCCACGTCGGTCGGGAACGCGTAGCGCGGTAGGACGGCCATGTACAGGAGCCGCCCGAGGAGGGTCTCCTGCTCGGGGGCGGATCCCGGCGTCGCGTCGCCGACCTCTGGCTGGACCTCCTCGGCGTCCGCGGCCCCCTCGGCGCCTGGCGCCGTCGGTGAAGCGTCGGCGACCGCGCTGATGGCGTCCGCGATGACGTCGGGCGTTCCCCGGATCTCCGCCTCGAGGGCCTGCGGCTCCAGAAGCGGGCCGAGTTCGCCCGGAAGCCACGCACGCGCCCTCGCGGCGAGGCGGCCGCTGTCCGAGCCCACCCACGACCGGAAGTCGTCGAGGTTGAGCGGGGAGGCGGGATCGCGGAAGCCGGCGACCGTGCCGAGGACTTCGAACAGCTGCGAGCCGTAGGCGGCGTTGGCGCCCGCGGACGCCGGCATGCGCGCCCGGAGGTACTCCTGGATAACGAAGGCGGTCAGGTGGCGTCTGGCGATCTGCCAGTTGTCGAGGTTCATCTCGGGGTCGGTCACAGTGCCGCGGATGAACTCGCCCGGCTCCCCGAACACGTGCTCGTCGTGGCTGGCCGTGTTCGCGAAGGCTGTCACCGTGGCGACGGCCTTGCCGCGCCGCCCGGCGCGGCCTGACCGCTGCTGGTAGTTCGCCCTCGACGGCGGCATGTTGCGGAGCGCCACGCCCGACAGGGCGCCGATGTCGATGCCGACCTCCATCGTCGTGGTGCACGACAGCACGTCGATCGCCGGCTTTCCCTCGCCGAGGTTGATGTCCTGGAACAGCAGCTCGTTCTCCTCAGCCTCTGAGAACACGGCGTCCGCCTGGGCCTCGTTGAGCTGCGCGGTGTGCTCTGCGGCGACGAGGGCGATCGGCGCTTGGTGCCGCTCGAGCGCCATGAGGGTGCTTCGCCGGTAGTACCCCTTCCGGGCAAGGAACACCTGGTCGGCGCCGGGGTCGACGGCCCGGACCTGGTCCCGGCCGCAGAAGGTACAGAGGCTAGCCCTGCCTGCCAGGGGGCGCTGCGTCGACCGGCAGGCGTCGCAGTAGCCCCAGTCGCCTCCGAAGCGCAGGGTCAGGTCCGCACCGCGTAGGCGGAACTCGCGGCCGACCGGTTCGCAAAGCCGCGCGCTCAAGACGGGCAGCCAGAGGCGCTCGAAGGCGGCCTGCGCGCCCCTCGCCGCCAGGACCGCCTTCATGCGCGCCGGGAACCGCCCGCTCGCAGACCTGATCTCGTCATCGGCCCACACGGAGGGCATGGTCCTGAGCCACTGGCCGGGCCAGGCGTCGAGCCAGGCCCGCAGGACTCCGCGCTTCTCCTCGGTCGTGGTCGCGTCGGGAGGGATCCCCGGTAGGTTGTCGAGCACGGACTCGTCGCGCGGCTCGAGCGACGCGATGGCCAGCGGGCCGAAGCCGATGTACGGGTTGTTGACGACCGCGTGCAGCGCGCCCACGAGCGTCTCCGGGGCTGATCGGCTCCGGAAGTCCAACAGGAGACGCATCTTGTCGTTGGCGCTTGAGTTCCCTAGCCCGGGGAACGACCGGAGCCGGTTCAGGTCGCTCTCGAAGGTCTCGCCGACGCGCGTCGTCGGGCGCAGCCTGACCCCGAGCTCTCGCGACGCGAGGAGCACGGCGAGGTACCCCTCCTCGAGCGTGACCAGATCGCCGACATCGGGGTCCGAGAGGAGTTCCCGCATCCCGAAAGCTAGCAGCGGCCTGACTGCATCGATGGTGGTATACCGCTGGAGGTTGGGGGCGAGCTTGGCTGCTGACTGCCGCGAGTCCGAGAAGACCAGCGCCTTGCGCCCCCGGAGCGGCGCGAATTCCGAGGCCGGCGACGACGGCGGTTGGATCTCGACCTGGCGCGCGATCAGCGCCTGAAACGGCTCGTCGCCCTTCGTCTGGTGGTCCTGCACCGACGAGCGGCCGTAGGCGGCCGTCTTCCCGCAGACGGCGCAGGGGCGGAACTCGCGGATCCGCGCGCCGTGCTCGTCCGTCTTGTCGGAGAGGTAGGCGGGGCGGACGCGAGGCCCGGGCGCGCGGGGGTCGATCCGCCCGGTGACGAGGTCGACCTCGACTGGTCGGAGCCCCGTCGTTGCCAGCGGCGCGCCGAGCAGCAAGTCGATCGGGGCCATCTCCGGCGAGGAGCCCGACACCGACGTCAGGCCGGTCCCGGGCGATGACCACAGGAACGAGGGGTCCTCCGGGTCGTCCGTGTACGCACGGCAGTACGACGCTCCGCAGTGGCGGCACGTGTAGTACTCCAACACCCGGCCCCCGCAGCCGCACCGCTCGACGGGCTGGTCGTAGAGGCGCCCCGCGACGCCCCCTCGCCGTGCGGGCTCGAGTTCGGTGCAGTCGCTGTCCAGGCAGATCCACAGCCCGGCGAGCCCTCGGAAGAAGGCGTGGAGGCGGCTCGGCAGGAGCCCCGGCCCCTCGGGCGCCCCGCGCTCGCGGGCGAAGCTGCCGAGCGCGACGAGCGCCGTCGAGGCCCGCTGTGCCGTGTGCGCGTCGCACCCCGGGAACAAGAGGGAGGCGAGCTCGCCGACCGGCTGCGCGCGCTGCATCGTTTCGTTCACCAGCAGGTTCATCGGCGGGAACGCGGCGAGCGCGTCGAATAGGCCGAAGCGGGAGTCGGTCGCGGCAACGCCGCGTGCCCGCAGGAGCGGCTCGACCTCGCGGAGTCTGCCATCCTCGTCAGACTCGTAGAACGTCTCGAGGTCGATTGCTGCGAGGACCTCCGCCTCGGCCTGCCCGCCGGCGCCCGCCCCCGGGCGCAGCGCGAGCGTGCCCGAGATGGGCGCAAAATCGCGGGCGTCCTTGCCGCTGAGGGAGGCGGCAAACCCGGGGGCCTTCGCCGGGTCGCCGAAGCTCGCGGTCGTGCAGATCACCTGGAGCCGCTCTGCGGGGATGCCGAGGCGGTCGCGGAGCCGCCGGAGGAGGAGCCCGACCTCGGCGCCAGACGCGCCTCGATAGAGGTGGGCCTCGTCGACGACGACGAGGAACGGCTCGTCCGGGTTCTGCGCCAGCCAGTCGTGCGTCGCGTCGAACAGCGGCCGCTCGAGCGGCCGCATGAGCATGTACTCGAGCATTGAGTAGTTCGTCACGAGGAGGTCCGGTGGGGCGGCCAGGACCTCGTGGCGCGTTAGGAGTTCCGGGTCGCCGGGCATCGTGACGCACCGCCTGAACTCGCCCGACGCGTCCTGCCAGCGGCTCCCGTCGTCGCCGTACCAGGCGACGAGGTCCGACTTCGCCGGCCACTTGCCGCGCCGCTTGAGTTCCGCGATGAGGGTGGCGTCTGCACTGGCCGTGTCCGATCCGCTGCGGGCGTTGCGCTCCTTCTCGACGTAGTAGCGGCGGAAGGGGCGCAGGCGCGTCTGGTCCCGCTGGGCTGTCCTCACGCCGGGGTAGAGGGTCCGGCTGGTGTACCGCGCGAACCGGGCTGGCCTGCCCCACCGTGCGGAGAACCAGTCGGAGACGGCAGGGTCCCCGAGGAGGAGGCGCAGGCGGCCCAGCTGGTCGTTGACGAGGGCGTTCATCGGGTAGAGGAGCAGGGCCCGGACCGCCGGCTGCGCCCGCGAGGGGCCTCGCTCCGCCTCCATCGCGAGCCGGCCGAGGATCGGGAACAGGAAGCACTCGGTCTTCCCGGAGCCGGTGCCGGTCGTGACGACGATGCTGCGATGCTCGACGAGCGTTCTCCGCAGCGCCTCCGCCTGATGCTCGTACGGGGGATCGTGGACCAGGGGCGAATCGCCGCGCGTCACCTGTGAGGCGGCGACGAGAATGTCGGCAGCCGCCTGCGGCAAGCCGAGTTCTTCGTAGCGCGGCCCGGCACGGTACCGCGGCGTGCTCTCGACGTAAGGCGCCTGGCTGATCACTCCCTGCCGGCGGAGCAGATCGCGCCGGTCCTCGACGAGTCGCTCGTCGCCGATGTGGTACGAGGCCTCGATGAAGTCCCCGAGGGCCCGGTGCAGCGACTCGGCCGACTGCCCGAGCGTCAGGTTGCTGCTCAAGCCGGCTCGCTCCTCTCGCGCAGCCACAGGCGCTCGGTCAGGAACGCGATCTCCTCGGCCGCCTCCGCCGCCGGCACGTCGTAGGCCATCATCGCACCCCGCGGCCGGTCCGGGGACCGCGAGCCGAACATCATCAGGCGGCGCTCGGCCCACATGGGTAGCGGCATCTGGAACCCGAGACGCACGAGGCCGTCACCCTCCCCGACGAGGAGCGCCTGAGGGCTCCCGCGCATGCTGTCGCTCGCGCAAAGCGCCCACCACGCCTCGTCGCAGGGGCGGAACCGCCGGTCGACGGCTGGCAGGGAGACGTAGCGCGTCACCAAGCCGCCGATGAGTTCGGCGTAGCCCCAGCCGCGCCCTCCCCACCTAAGCTTGCGGCGCACGATGTGGCGGCCGGTCTGACGCCTTGGAGCCGACCACCGCCCACGGTAGTAGTCGGTGCGCGCATCCGCGTCGATGATCTCGACCTCGGCCACCTCCCCAGAGGGCGGCGCGGCGTCCAGCAGGCGATCGAGCTCGCCCATGACGTCCTCCGCCCCCCGGCCAGGCGGGCTCTCGATCCAGGCGTCAGCCGGATACGGCGTGAAGCCCGCGTCCGTGAGAGCTTCGTCCGGCGGCGGCGGCTCGATTTCGCGTACGGGCCCCCGGCACCGGGTTGCGCTGCCGATGTTCGGGTCGTCCACGCCGGTGCCGCCCATGATGAAGACGGCGCCCGACCTGCGTCTCACGTACATAGGCGGGCCGAGGAAGACCACAGGGCGCCCCGGCCCATCGCCGCCGCCGGCCGTCATGAGGTCTCCCGACAGGATTAGGTCGTCGACCGCAGCGTCCACGCGTGTTGGCGCGCACACCTCGCCGGGGACAAGTCCTCGCATGGCCGAACCCACTGCCCCGGCGAGGAGCCTGCGGGTGCACGGGCCTGTGCGGGCGGCCGCGACCCGGATCATGGCGTACAGGAGGTCGAGATCGTTGGAGGTCGGACAGCCGGTCCCGGGCATGAAGTTCGTCCACGCCTGCGCTCGCGCATCTGGGCCTGCGATGAACCGGGCTGTCGTCACCATTCCCATCCCTTGAGCAACGGTGGGTAGCCCGCAAGCTCTGCCGTGCCGAGAGACCCTGCGAGCCCCATGCACCTAGCGACCCGCAGCGGCAGGGGCCATGCTGCCGCCAGCGCCAGGCCGTCGGTGATCGACGAGTTCGCCCAGAAGCTGACCGCCGGGTCAGTCGCCAGGCGCATGTAGAACTCGGCCGCCCAGGAGCGCGCTGCGGGCCCGCGCCTCTGCTGGATCGGCTGCCACGCCTGCCCCGCGAGCATGTTGGCGGACGCCATCAGGCCGGCGAGGGCCTCGACGCGGTGCTCCAAGGGGAGCTGGGCCAGTCTTGGGGAGTTGGACGCGATCTCGCGGGCCTGCCGCGTAGCTGTCGGGGACGGGCTGTCGATCTCGCGGACCAGCGTGTCGAGGACATCGGGGCGGCTATCCCGCATGGCCTGCCGCTCCCGCTCTGCCCACCGCCTACCGGCCATTGCAAACATCAACTCGCGTGTATGCCCTGGACGACGCGTGCCCGCCAAGCCCGCGCGAGCGGCTGGCCGGGGAGCGTGGCGCGAGACCAGTTCGCGAGCAGGTCGAGCTGTGTCCGAAGCGAGGTCGGGTTCGGGGGCACGGCCCTGATCTGACCGCTATAGGCGAGCTGGCGGAGGTCGTGCAACACCCGCGACCGCGGTGGCACGATGACGGCGGCGACCTCGCTGCCCCGCCTCGCTACGTACATGCCGCCGTCCTCGGCGGGCGTGAACGGCCGCAGGGGTAGGACGTCGTGGACCTCGGTGGGGGCGTTGGGGACTTGAAAGTCGAGGAACTCGACAGCTGGGGTCGCGGGCGACTCGCCGTCGTCGTGAAGGGTGAGCTGCCAACCGCGTGCTCCGTCTGCGAGTCTCCAGCGGAGCGGCGGCAGTGACCGCTCGAACTCGAGCTGGTAGGTGCCGCTCCGCCCCGCGTCAATGGTGACGCGGGCCCAGCGGGCGTCGTCGTATGCCTGCTCGACCGACGAGTCGGCCGTCACCTCGCTCGCGAAGAGCGCGTGCCACTCGGATGCGCTGAGTGGGGAGGCCGTGGCGAATGTCACCGTCGCCGTTGGTTGCGCCCCTGGTCGTGTCGCCACGGCCACCTGGATGGTGATGGGCATGACGGGCCCGCCGACGCAGACCGCAGACGTGCCCTCCCAGAGGTCGTCGAGCCTCCGGGTGAATGGGTCTACCCACGTCCGCAGCGGGCCGCGGCTCTCCGGTCGCAGCAGCGGCGGGCGGACGCGCAGGGACAGCTGGCGGGTGGACCGCGCGCCGGTATCGTCGACCTCGCGCACCGTGGCCTCGTGCACGCCGACACCGAGTCGCGGGAGGGCGACGAAGAGGGTGGTATCCGCCCCCACCGAGGTCGCTGTGGCCATCTCAGGGCCCACAGCAAGTGTGATCTCCCGGAGCGGGTGGTCGGTGTGGAACCCGAGCATCGGTGTGTCGGTCGCCGCCCACTCCACCTCGCTCTCGCCGTCCCACTTGAGGGGCACCGTCCCAGCTGGCCAGATCGCCGACGTCTGGATGGGCAGCAGGCCCATCTGCCTGAGGGACCTTGCGGCCGGAGCCTCCAGTCGCGATGGGACGTTGATCGCGTAGAGGTGGATCCCCGTGCAGCCGACCTCCACCTTCAGGGCGTCGAGTTGAGGGGTTGGGTTCGCCACCGCATACAGGTATGCCCCGCCTGGACGGACGGCGCGCGAGGCAACCATTCGCGCCGTGCCGTCGCTGCGGACCTTGAACAGCAAGGGCAGCTCAGGCGCGGCCCACGAGCGCAGGAGCGCACTCTCCAGCCCCGCGGCCATCCCCTGGAACCGGACGAGCGGCGTCCGTGCGGCGGGCCAAGTCGTCACGGGCAGCTCCTGCTCGTCGTAAAGCAGTCGGCCGGGGACAATCGGCGCGTCGGCCGCTGGAGCCCACGACCGCGCCGAAAGCAGCGCCTCGCGGACAACGGGCGAGATGTCGGCAATCGGCGCGAGGTTCGGCAGGAGCAGGCGGGCGCCCCACATTTGATCCCCAGGCCGTCGGCGGAGCAGCAACTCGGGCGAGGTGAGCCGGGCTGCCTGCTCCACCTCTTCGGCCACATCGTCCCGCTGTCTGTCGACGCCGATTGCCGGCCCGGCGCCACGGATGATGGGACGCGCAGCCGCAGCGCGGGCGGCGCGGAGCGCGTTGCGCGCAGATCGCTCCGACTCCAGGTCCTCGACGATGCGGCGCAAGGTCGACTCGAGCACAAGCGCGTCCGGCGCCGACTGTTGCCGAAGCAGTGCGAGCGCGATCTGCCCCAGCAGGATTGGCTGCTCACGGAGCTGCTGGAAGCGCTCCGAACCCTCATTGCAGTGAGACGCTATGAACAGGCCCAAGGCGTCGGAGTCGTCCAGTCTCTGGGCCAGGCCATAGCTGACCTCTTGAAGTGCGGTCGCCAGGTGTCGCTGCAGGTCCTTGGGCAGAATGGCGTTGGCGATTGGCCAGCAGATGATCGTGAACCAGTTCGCCCATCTGCCGTGAGGCGTGGGGCCGCCGTACTCCCTCGCAAACCGCTGGAACGCCACGCGGACTTCGTGGCGCCAGGCGTGGTCCCAGCCCGGCGTCCTGGTGGCGAATGACTGCCAGTACTCGTCGCCCGCGTAGGCGTAGGCGACCTCGCTAGCGTGGGCCACGACCGGGAGCCAGTGGCGGGTCCGCTCGGCGGAGGACGCGATCCAAGTCGACACCAGGCCGCCGAGTTCCCCGGTCTCGTCTGCGTCGAGGCCGTGCTCGAGGCCGAATACGGCGCGGCCCGCGCCGCGCCGCTCCCTGAGCGCCTTGAACTGCGCGTCGAGGCGGGATTGCCACTCGTCGCCCTGTCGGCACATCAGCGTGACGACCGCGACTTGAAGCGGTGCGGGCGGGCGCTCGGCTCGACGCAGTGCACTTGATGATCCCCCTACGTCACGAATCTACAACGGCGGCGGGGCCGCTGGGGACTGCCGGAGCAGCGTGGGGAGTCGCTGCGTCAGCTCTGGTGTCACACGCGCCGTTGGACCTGAGGCGCGAGATGACAGCCAAGATGGCATAGGGCGATGGCACGATAGCGAGGTACCGAAGGGGGTCGATCGATGGATGCGCTGCCGGCTTCGGCACAAGCGAGCCGACGACTGGTTGACGTCGAGAGCCGGGTTGTACCAGCCCTCGTGGATGTGCTCCGCGGGCTCGAGCATCCGGGGCTGTACGCGTGGTTCGTTGACGCCGAGGGCGCCAGACATCTCACTGAAGGCCTCGGGTTCGAGATGGGCACGGGCCTCATCTACGCCGGCCAGGCGGGGGCCGGGACCAGCCGAGCGAGCCTCGGCAGCCGGATCCGCGGCAATCACCTCGGCGGCGACATCTACGGCTCCACGTTCCGCCTGACCCTCGCGTCGTGTCTCCGTGGACGGCTCGCGCTGCAGCCAACCGGCGGCGGTCACATGAGCAAGGACGGCGAGGGGCGTCTCTCCGAGTGGATGCACGCGCACCTCGAAGTCTCGGTCATCGCCTATCCGGACCGTGCTGGACTCGACGGCTTCGAGTCGACCGTGCTCGATCGCCTCGACCCGCCCCTCAACATCGCCAAGCGGCCCACGACACCGGTTCGGTCGCAACTCACAATCCTGCGTCGTGTGTTCGGCAGGCGGGCAGAATCAGGGGTCACGGCTGAGCGCCGGCATCCGCCCACCGCGCGGTCATCGCCGAGCGTCGCGCTGGGTCTGACGCCCGAGGAGCTGGCCCGCGAGCTCGGGCTGCCGAACGCGAAGCGCGTCCGGGGCTTCCTGCGCGACCGATACCCGCGACCCGCCTCGGAACTCTGGAGCCGCTGGGGTCCGTTGACGCCAGAGATGGAGCGAGCCGTGCGATCCCGCTTTGGAGGCGCACGGTGACGGGGTCCGAGCACGCCGCCATGACGTTCGATGACCTCTTCAAGACTGGCGATACCCGGCAGGACGACTTCGCTGACCGCCGGGTCCCCGACTGGGCAGCGCAAGTCGAGCGCGTCGCGGACTACGCCTCGGGCCTGTTCGAGGCGCTCTGGTGAGGATCTCGCGGGCGAGCCTCCAGGTCCTCGCGGGCTACGCGGAGACCTTCACGCCCCACGGTCCGATCGGTCAGTGGCAGGGCGGCGAGAAGAATGCCGCTGGGGTGATCCAGATGCCCTGGTACGAGTACCCGCCCGAGGTCGAGCGCTTCGAGGCTGACATGTACGCCGCCAAGCTCGTGCGGCCGGTCGACTGGATGCGCTGGGCCGGAACGCCCGAGGCGCAGCGGCTGATCTCGGACCCCGCGGCCATCGCGAGCGCCTCGCACGACGACCTGATCTACCTGCTGACCACGATCCTCCGTGGCGAACGGTTCAGCGACGGCGAGATCGCCGCCGCCCACGAGCGCGGGACGCTGCTCGCGATCGCGCAGCGGGCCCAGGTCCTGCTCGACGGCGGCTCGGGCAAGGCATGACGCGCGCGCCGACGGTCGAGGTGGACCGTCCTTCGCTCGGCAGGAACGCCCACCACTGCCCCCACCCGACGCTTTCGCCAGGGCGAGGGCCGCTGGCAGCGTCAATCAGACGGGACTTCGTGCCGGAGGAGTGCCGAGCCGACCAGCGGCAGGTCCGACAGAAGCGTGCTCACGCGCCGGAACGAGCCTCATCAGCCGGGAAGCCCTCGTTGTCTCTGCCGAGCCAGAACTTGAGGATCGGCACGGGAAGAGGTTCTGGCGGCAGGACGGCCGGGACCGGCTCGAGGTTGAAGGCGAAGACCACCCCAAAGATCTCGAGCACCACGGGGGTGCTCGTGTCGAACGGCTGCCAGTACGTGCGCAGCCTTCCATTCGGCTTGATCTTCGATGGCATGAGGAGGTGCGTCCCGACGGGCTGACCCTCGCGGATGAACGCCCAGGCAGGGTCAAAGCGTGGGTCGAGGGCAGCCTCACGGCCGGCATCGCGTGCCACCAGACCGAGTCCGATCTTGAAGAGGGCCCTTGCGAGGATGGTGGGCGAGTGCGTCTTCCGACCAGTGAAGTGCGCCTGAAACCCCACGGTCCCGTCAGGCTGCACGACCGGCGCGGTCACTGCTCTCCCGGTCTTGTCCCGTAGCCGGATCTCGCGCGGGGCGACCTTCTCGATGACGAGCCCCGGGAGCTCAGCCTTCGGGAACTTGCCCTTCTTGGTGAGGGGGAGAGCCAGGACCCGCAGCAGTGCAATGGGCTCGAAGTCGATCAAGGCCTTGTCCAGCCAAGACAGGTCGTTGTTGCATTGCGCGCAGACACAGCCGGTGATCACTAGCTCATCGCCACCGAGAGACTCCGGGATGACGTGCTCTTCGGGTCCGAAATCACCTTCCGCGCTGCCGCAGTAGATACACCGGAAGGTGTCGGCCGCCTCGGGCGGTGCTACCGGCATCCGGCGCTCGCAGTCAAGCAGTGCCTCGAGGACGACGAAGACCAGTTGGGCGAAGTTGCCGCAGACGTCGTGGAAGAGCATGGGCAGCATGCCCGCCATCGGCGAACCCTGGAGCTCTTTCAGCAGCCCGCCAGCCTTCGGATCCTCCCGGAAGTAGGTTCCGTCGCCGTAGGCCGTGTAGATGTCGCGGGCGCTGAGATCCCGCCCATTGACGTTCACGGCCGGCCATAGGCGGTCAGCCTCCTCGAAGGCGGCCTCGACACGGGGGCCGACGTCGCCGTCCAGATAGCTGGAGTCCTGGAGCACCCGCCACACCGACCTGAGCTCGATCCGCGAGCCTTCCTGCATGAAAGGCCGGAGCAGAGCGGCATGGCGCGGGATGCGGGCACCGGCCGAGAACGAGGTGGTCAGGACGCCGGCATCGGAGCTGAGATTGAAGGACGTCGCCAGTTCGCCGTCGGGGGCATCGAAGACGTCCCTCAGGCGGGACGCAGCGCGCTTGTATGAGCGGAACACTCCGCGGAGGGCGCTCAGCCGCTCGTCGTCGGGAGTTCCCGGTAGTGACTCGCCAATCGCGGTCGGATCGTCGGGCGCCATGGGGCTCACCGCGTCAGGGCGAGAATCGCGGCCGCCATGGAGACGATGGCAGCGATCCCAAAGACGAAGGTCAGCCAGAGGATTCGCCGGTCGAGGCGGTAGGACTCACCGGCGGCGACGAGGCTCGAGACAGTGGACAGCGCGTCACGGTGTTGACGTGCTGCTTCTAGTAGCACCTGGGCTCGGAAGCGGATGCTGTCGGCCTGGTACTTGGCCAACGTGGGCGGCGGCTCGATCTTCGGTTGCGTGGGCTCGCTGGGCTTGGCCTGGAGGGCGAGTCGGAGGCGGCTGAGGAT
This sequence comes from Chloroflexota bacterium, assembly GCA_040389445.1. Taxonomy (GTDB): domain Bacteria; phylum Chloroflexota; class Limnocylindria; order Limnocylindrales; family CSP1-4; genus UBA5189. The sequence goes on along the minus strand of JAZJZX010000010.1, from coordinate 143,025 downwards.
CGAGCGTTGCGGTATCTCGGCTTGTCGGGCGCGCTTGGCCTCGTGATCAGCGAGGATGGTGAGGATGTGATCTGGGCCGGGCCTGAACGTCGCCCGGGCTCGCCACTTCTTGGCCGCGAGTTCGCGGGCTACCGGCTCAACATCGCGGACGAACATGGTCACGTCCTCGCGCAGCACGTCCAACCGCTTGAAGTCCCATCGATCGGCCGCGCGTGAGCCCATGCTGTCGCGGGATCGTGCGACCTCGGCCTGCATTCCCTCCAGGAGTAGCTCTGTGGCGAGCGGCATCAGCGCCAGGCACATCTCGTCGCTGATCCGATTGAGCCAGCCGTACGGGGTGGCACCCCCATACGCACCCTGGTATTCGTCGGAGTTCGTCAGGAACTCGCCCTCACGGCCGGCCAACCACCACTGCGCTCGGAGTCGCTCGTCGTCATCGACACGCAGGCGCAGCCCGGGCCAGTCCGTCGAGTCCCAGGCCGAGTGGTCGTCGCCGAAACCGGTGCCGAATGGCCATTTGCGGGCGTCCGCCACGCGCATGAAGGGCGTCATCTGCTTGGTGGTCAGGAACACGCACGATGGGAACTCGCCATCAAGGAGGCCCCTCGCAAACGCGCCTGGAAAGTAGCGTCGCATCCAGTCGGCACACTCGCCGGTCAGTCGTCCCAGCGTTGCAGTCATCGCCGCGCGGCGTTGCTGATCCGGGTCATGGAACGTCCATCCACGCTTGGTGGGCGATGCCGTGGTGCGGTAATCGGCGCGTAGCGGAGCCTCAAGCGCATCGAGGTACTCGTCGGCGATCTCGAACTGGATCGTCACCACCGTGAGGGATGGCGTTACATTCTCGAGCCAACCCCGCGCCCGCTTGATGCACGCTGGCAGCTCGACGTCGGCCGCATCCGGCCCGCCGCCCTGGCCCCTCCGGACGAAGCCTCCAAGGTTGAAGCTCGCTCCACCGGCCGGGCTGCTTCTGTAGCGCCGCACGTGATCGGCGGCTCGCCTGTGACCCGTTCCCTGCCCCACCCCCAGCGCCTCGAGACCCGTGATCAAATCCGTCAGCCTGGACGGCGGATAAGCCTCGCTGACCCAGATGGCGCGCAGGCGAATCGACTCGTCGTCAGGCATCCGCCCAGCTTGGTTCCGCTCAGGATCGAGGCTGCGCCAGCCCACCAGCCCGGCTCGCCCCATGGCCGCCTTGCGGACGGGTTCCGGCACAAGCCGCTTGCCCCACCGCGACCATGCGAACCGATCAAGCGGGATCCATACAAGCCGCTCGATCCTGGTCGCTTGGACCTCATCCTTGCCTGGCTCGACCGTCACCGCGTTGCCTCAACCGAGTGGGCCGGCCTCCCCGGCGACGCAATAACGGCTTGGCGATACAGCCATGATGGGGCCAGATGCGGTTGCGCCCAGGGCGACGCGGCGATGGCTCGAAGACAGTCTAGTGCGACGCGGTCAGCGTCGATCGGCGTCACGATGGAGGCGCGTGAGGCCTACGGGATCGCTGTCCCTGCGGCATGCTTCGAATGGAGCGCCGCGGGGAAGGTGGTCGCAGTGGCGCGCGTTTGAACGGAGGGGACGATGGGTACTCCCAGTGATCTGGTGCGGACGTTGCGCGATGCGTATCAGCAGGCGCCTCATGGTGACGTCGCGGTCCGGATCCACCTCTTCGGAATCGTGCACGCGGAACGCCTCGCCGGCGTGAACCGAAAGGAGCTATGCGCCGCAGCGGGGATCTCCGAGAACTGGGCCACGGAGATCCACAAGGGCATGCGGTTGTCGGACTACGTGACTCTCCGCTGACCAGGGAGGCCGCCGCTTGTCTTGCCGGTATCGGGTTCCGCGGTCGTCGCGTTGGCGGGTCGCCGCCGCCGCCTTCCGAGGTGCCCACTGTGGCGAATGGTCTGGACCTAGCGAGGACGGCGAGCCGGCGAGGTCCTCGCGCGCTGGCGGGGGCAAGCGTTGACTGACCTGCTTGAGAGCATCCGCCGTCAGAACCTGGGGGCTTATGAGTCGATGCCCTCGCGTGTCGACGAGGACGCGAACCAGGAATCGCAGATCTCCCAGGACTACCGCGGACGGTTGACCTTCGAGCTCCTCCAGAACGCGGACGACGCGATGGGCGACGGCGGTTTCGCGGAGCGGATCGTCTTCCGGCTCACGGACGATGCGCTCGAGGTCGGCAACTCCGGTCGTCCGCTCTCGGACGACGACGTGCGGGGGCTTTGCGGGACGGGGGCGAGCAGCAAGACGGCGATCGCGGGCCGCCGCAGGGCATCGATTGGGCACAAGGGGATGGGCTTCAAGTCCGTGCTGGAGATCACCGACGAGCCGGAGGTCATCTCCACCACGATCGGCTTCAAGCTCGACGCGACCGAGAGCCTCCCTGCGATCAACGCGGCACTGGGTCGACACGGGATGCCGCCGCGGAGGCGGGTGCCGACGATGCGCCTGCCGTGGCCTCTGGCTCGCGAGCCCGCCGGTTGGGAAGCGGCACAGGGGGACGGCCTGCAGGTGTTGTTCCGGTTCCCTCTTCGCCAGAGCTTGTCCAAGAGCCAGCGAACCCTCCTGGCCAGACGGCTTCTCGACCTGCCGGTCACGGCCGCCTTGTTCCTGAAGCACCTCGACGACGTCGAGGTGGATGTCAGCACGAGTGACGTAAGGGGTCGCTTCCGGTGGCGCCTCAAGCGAGAACGCTTGGAGCAAGGACAGTGGATCCACACGCCTGGCTTCGGCGACTCCGGCGTCTACCGCATTCGCGTGTCCGGTGCAGATGGCGCGGATCTGGCATTCCTGGTCGCGCACGACGCTGACGTGGAAATCGGCTCGAACCGCAACGGGCTGGATGTCGCGTCATGGGACGATATCGATCTGACCGAGGTCTCGATCGCGGTGCCGTGGTCGCTGGCTGAGACTCGTCCATCCAGCGCGGGCCTCCCGGCGAATTGGGCGAAGTTCCATGTGTTCCTGCCGACCGCCGAGGCGGCGCCTTATCCGCTCCTCATCAACGGCGCATTCAGGACGGACCTCTCTCGCCAGGAGGTGCGCATTGGCGAGGATGACCTCGACTACAACCGGCACCTGCTCCGGGAGACGGCCCGCACATTCGCTCAACGTCTGATCCCGGCGCTCACGCACGAGGGTGTGGCGGTCCCCGACGTCCTCGCCCTCGTCGACCGGTCGGCCGCGGCCGGCTCACGCGCGACGGGGAGTGCCGCCGCTGTTCTGCACGAGGCAATGCGCCGGGAGCTTGGCGACGTTGAGTTCATCCCGGGCGAGGACGGGCTCAGGCTCCGCATCTCAGAACTCGTTGTCCCGCCGCCCACGTCATCCCCGGGGCTCGGGGCCGCGTTCCGGGCCACCCTGCCGTCGGATGCGACGTTCGGCGATCGATGGTTCCCGACTGGCGACATGTGCGACGCACGGTTGGCGTCGATCCTTGTCGACTTCGGTGCGCAGCCACTCAGCATCCGCGAGACGGCCGTGGTCCTGGCGGGGGCTAACCCGATCCGCTCGAGACTCCAGGCTCATCCGACACTCGGTGAGCGCCTGCAAGTGGATCCCGTGCTGGACGTCCTCGGGCGCTTCTGGGCGGAGTTGCGTGGTCGCGAACGCACAGAGTTGGAGCGAGCGGCCCGTGAGACGCCGCTGTTTCCGGTTGGGCTTGAGGCCGGCATCACGCGTCGCGCTCGGTCCGACTCGGTCCAATGCTTCTACCCGCCACGGACACTGGTCGGTGAGGTCCCCCTCACTGGACTGCAGTTCATGCTCCAGCAGGTGTGCTGGGGCGACCTGACAGCCCGCGAGCGCACCGATCGCCTCCATGACGAAATGGCCGCCTGGCAGGCGCTGTTCGGGATCCGTGAGTTCAAGTTCCCGGACGTGATGCGTGCCAGCGTCTTCCCGGCCCTGGAACTCGAGCCGGGCGACGAAGGCAAGGCGCTCCGCGTCCGGTTGCAGGATGCGAATGTCATCGCCGCGATCTGCCAGCTCGCTGGCCGGACGGCCAACGCCGGCAGTCCGCTGCCATACGAGCGCCTCGGCACGAACCGAGCCCTATTCAATCTCTCGCGGCTGCGCATTCAGTGTCGCAACCGTGCCAACGACATTGAGCGCTGGGAGCCGGCGTACCGCGTGTACTTCGGCTCGGACTGGGTGGGGGAGGATTCTGTCGAGCACGTCCTCGACGCGATGCGTCAACTCGGTCTCCCGACCCCCGACATCGCATTCCTCGCGCCACCCAATGAGTTCGTTCAGCGGCTGGCCGAGGCACGCCACATCCGGCCGGTCGCGGCCGACGATCAGGTTGCCGACGACATTGAAGTAGGTGAGCAGGAGGACGAGGACGCCGCTCTCGAGTCGAACGACCGCGAGCGAGCGCTGAACTTCTTCACCTGGCTGGGCGTGAACCGTGTGTTGCGTCCTGTCTCATTCCACGACGTCATGGACGCGGGCTCCGGATGGCTCAGCACTGGCGGCCTCTCGAAACCCAAGGGCTGGGCATTCGCCAACCTCGGTGGTATCTGGGACGAGTACGCCCGATACGTCGGGGATGCCCCTGACGACGACAGCTTGGCCGCAACGCGCTACTTCTACGGACTCCACGACCTCGAGCACGTGTCCCCGTTGCTGTCGGCGGCGAGCCGTGACGAGACGGGGGCCATCGCCAGGGCCCTGTACGCCCACCTTGCGCGGGGATGGCCGCAGCTGAGCGCCTTCGCAAGGCTCGTGGTCGCGGTCAGCAGTGACAAGGGCATCAGCAAGCGGACGCCGCCGAAGCCCAACGACGAGGAGCTGCGGCTCAGGGCGGACAACTTCTGGCTCTACCGGTTACGGAGTGCACCGTGGGTCCCATCAACTCAGGGACCACGCGCCCCAGGTCGGGTGTGGATGCCTTCGGCCGAGATCGATCGCCGGTTCGGTCGTCGCGGCGCCATTGCAGGCGAGCTCATCCCGCTCCTGGAGATGGACCATGGTGTGCCCTCAGGACGCGTGGAGACCCTCTCACAACGACTGGGCGTCCGGGGTGACCTCAGCCCGGCGACATTCCTTGAGGCCGATGCCCGGGACCTGCTACGCCGGCTCAAGTTCCGATTCGAGGGACACGCTACCGACGGCAGCCTTGATGAGCGACAGCTCCGCGAAATCGTGCGGCCTGCCTATCGCAACCTGCTCGAGCTGCTGGCCGCTCCCTCGGGCGAGGACGACGACATGGATGTCAGTGGGCAGGACGCATCCCTCGGTGATGAGCCTGTCCTCGTGCGCGACGGCCGCGACGGTCTCCGCTTCGTGTCAGGGCGCGCGAGCTACTACGTGGCTCGGAGCGGCACCCTGATCCGGATCGGCCAGCCGCCGATCAACACCTTCATCCTTGAGACGTCGGTGACGGCTCGACGTGCATTGCGTCAGTTGGGGATCCGCACGCTTGAGGATGTCCTCACGTGGTCGCCGGAACCCGGCGCGATCGCGCTCGATGAGGATGAGCTCAACGCGTTCCACACTGGCCTGTCGGAGCTGGCGCCGTACGTCCTTGCGCGTCTCCGGGTCGACCGAAGTGACGATCGGACTGCATCGCGCGACGCCACGAGGCTGCGGGAGCTCCTGGGGGCGATCACGCCGGTCGAGTCGCTTTCACTGCGGTGCGAGCTCGATGGTCAGACACTGGTCGACAGCGGGAGCCGGGACTCGCATGTCGCTGAGCGCGCAGACGGCTCCCTCGAAGCGTACGTTCGGTGGGGCCTGTCCGGCTGGCCGCCATCCCGCGCCGACGCGAACGCCATGGCGAGCGTCTTCGTGGATGCGATGGGTGCCGGAGCGTTCGAGGCCTATCTGGCGCTTATCACCGCCGATGACCCGGGCGCCCGCCAGCGCCTATTGACGTATGCGGGCGCGACTACGAATCTTCGCGAGTTCCGGGACCTGCTGTACGGCCCGATGCATGTCGAGACTCCGACGGCCACAGTGGTCCCTTGGGACGGCGGACGCACCACCGTCGCCGAAGACGTCGAGTGGCTCGGCGGGCCGACAGCACCCCCCGGCGATGACGGCGGTTCCAGGACGGGAAGGATCCCACTGTACCGCCCTGAGCAGCTGCAGTTCGCTGGAGGGCCGACGATCGTGGCCGGGGTCACCCCTATCGACACGCGCACTACCAAGGACAAGGGTGACGGGAGTGCCGGTGGCCGGGGCGCGTCCTGGGGTCAGACCGGCACCAACCTGGATGAGCTCAATGCCGTTGGGATGTCCGTGGCCCTCACCTTCGAGCGCCATCGCCTCCAGCTCGCGGGTACAGCAGGCGCGGCGATCTTCATGTCCGGAGCGCCAGCCGACAATGCGTTCGTCTTCGATGTGTCGACGCCCACGGCCATCAAGGCGGCCCTTCGCGAGTCAGGGCGCTTCCGACAGGCGCATGCGCAGCTCGTCTCGCTCGGGCTATCTGCCGACTACCCGGGCTTCGACATCCTCACCCTTGATCCGGTTGATGCGAGCAACGATCGGTTCATCGAGCTGAAGTCCTCTGGTGTTGACGCGCAGGTGCAGGCGATGACCTGGAACGAGTGGAAGACGTCACGCGACAGCACGCTGCGAACGCACTTCTATCTCTATCTCGTCTCGAACCTGCGCTCGGACCTTGGTAATCGCACGCCGTACCTCCGCGCGGTCCGGGACCCATTCGGGTCACTACTCAGCCGAGAGCTGGTGGAGGACGATCCGCGACGCGTGATCCAACTCCGGGTCCAGGAGTTCGAACGGGCAGAGCACCAGGCCATCAACGTCTTGCCTGTGGGATCTGCGGGACCGGGGGCAGGGTCGTGATCGCGATCCGGGCAAAGACCCCACCCGGGACTCCACCCCCCACGAAACCAGCAGGAGGGAGCGATGACCTGGTCAAGGCGGCAGCTCGATGAGGCGCTGCTGGCATATGAGCTCGCTCTCGCTGAGGCTGGGCGCACCGCTGGCACAGTGGCCACCTACGTCGGCGATGCGCGCCGGTTCGTGGAGTGGTTGGCTGGCAGTCGGGACCTCACGTCGCGATCGGTGAATCGAGGATCCCGAGAGCCTCGCCAAGGTGCACCCATGCGACGAACCGGGACCGGCGGCCTGGTGCCAGTGCCCCAGACTCTTCGCAAGCTTGTCGACGTCTGGAGGCACCACGGCCGGCCAGCGCAGATGGCCATGCCGTGGCCACGAGAGCGGTGGGAGGCAGCCTTCCCGACCCACAAGAAGGTCCTCCGTGCGCTGCCCGACGAGCTCGATCGGTCCTCCGTCCGCAGCGTCTGCGCCAAGGCGGGCGCAAGCGAGAAGGCCGCACGGCAGGCGCTGCTCGCAACCCTCGCCTGGGGCTACGGCTGGGTCGGCTACGGCCCGCATCGGGCCGACGCCATGCTCCTCGCCCCAGACGCCGCCAAACGGCTTCGCGCCGTCGCGAGGATCGCTGCCAGCGAGGGCGCGCTCGCGGCCTACCGCAGCCTCGGACGCGAGAATCGGATCAAGGGTCTCGGCCCTGCGTTCGGCACCAAGTTCATCGCCTTCTGCCAGCCCGAGTCGGTGCTCCCGGCGGCCCTAATCCACGACGAGCTGGTCACCGCGTGGCTCGAGTCGAACGGACGCGCGGACCTCCGGGCCTCGACTTGGTCGCCACGGAAGTACGAGGCCTACCTGGACCAGATGGAGGCCTGGGCAAAGGCACTGCGCGTCACCGCCGAGACGGTCGAGTACCTCATCTTCCAGGACGAGGCCGACCGTCGCCCCGGCAACCAGTGGGCTTCACGGGCTGGCCGCTCGGGCAACTGACTCAGTCGCCGCCGCCGGCGCGCAGGCGCAGCAGGCCCGCCGCGACGGGCACGTCGGCGCCGCGTGTCGCCCGTCGGCGAAGACGGGAGGGACGCGGATGGTGGGCGTCGCACCACCGGCGCGGCCGGCCCCGTCCGCCGAGATACGGGAGCTCGGCGCCGCAGGCCTGGCAATGGCGCGACGGGGCGAAGCTCGCAAGGAGGGCCATCGCCGCCGACGCCACCATCGCCTCCAGAGTGTCAGTGCTCACTTATCGGCCGCTGGCGAAAATGCGACAAGAATCGCGAAACCCGGCCGTGCGCACACAGTCGCCGGGCGGCGGTCAGCACGCAGGTGCTTCTCCACATGGGCTACCCCGGCCCCCTGCGTCGACGCGCCCTTCGTCGAGTTGCACGAGCGGCACAGCACGGCGGTGTTCCCAATGTCGAACGGCGCACCGCCCGCGGCGAGCGGCACGACGTGATCGACGGTCAGGTCGGCAGCAGGGTGCGCTGGACGCTGGTAGCCAGGGCACCAGTCCCCGTGCTCGCCGCGCCAGGCGCGGAGCACGCGGACGCTGAGTCGTTGCCAGGCCCGCGTGCTGTACAGGGCGTTGTGCCGGCTGCGGTTGGACTGCTGGGCGTGCTCGGTACAGCGACTGCCCGCGCGGCTGGTGATGACACCGCAGACCGTGCACAGCTTCACCCGCGAATCGTTGCCGGGGTGGGTGGCGCGGTCTATTCGCCTGGGGTGCTACGCCTCCGCGACCATCCTGGTGGTCGCCCGTGTCGAGCCTTCCCTCTGGCGGAGTGCGCAGTATCTTGCACAGTCGGTGCATTCGACGGTAAGATCTCGTGCATGAGCACGGCCAATCCTGCCCTGGTGTCGCTGATCGGCGAGCGGGTTCGTGCGCGCCGTCACGCCCGCGGCTTCACGCTCGACGAGCTCGCTGAGCGCTCGGGCGTCAGCCGGCGGATGCTCGTGAACGTCGAGCAGGGAGCGACCAACGCGAGCATCGCCACGCTCCTCCGCCTAAGCGAGGCGCTCGGCACCGGCCTGCCCGATCTCGTGGCGCCCGATGATGATCGGCGGCCGCTCGAGGTCAATCGCGCCGGGTCGCGCCCGGCGTTGTGGACCGGAGCGCACGGCGGCGAGGCGGTCCTGACGGTCGGAAGCACGGCACCTGAGACGGTAGAGCTGTGGGACTGGATGCTCGCGCCCGGAGACGCCCACGCGAGCGAGCCGCACGTCGCGGGGGCACGCGAGCTGCTCCACGTGATCGAGGGCGAGGTCGTCCTCTCGGTCGCCGGCGAGGAGGTTGTGCTGCACCCGGGCGACGCGGCGTCCTTCCGCGGCGATGTCGTGCACGGCTATCGCAGCGACGGCCCGGGCCGGGCCCGGTTCGCGCTCACGGTCTTCGAGCCGACGCCCGGGAAGGGGCCGCGGCGATGAGCAGCGAGGGGCTCGCAGAGTTCCTCTCGACCGTGCACGTCGACCCTGCGATTCACTCGCTCCGGCCGGACTACGTCGCGCTCCTGGTCGCCGCCGACGGCCTGCCGGGCGGCCCCAGCGACGATGTGTCCGACGGCTGGTTGCGCGAGGCCGAGACGGCTGCGCGTGCGCGGCTCGCCGGCGGCGCGCCCGAGGACCGCCCACATGTCGCGCTCTGGCGCGACGCCTACCGGGCGTTCGGCGCGAAGCCGCAGCGGACACGCAACAGCCTCGAGGCCCTCCTCCGCCGTGTCCCGGACGGCCTGCCGCGGATCAACCGCCTCGCCGACCTCTACAACGCCGTCTCGATCCTGCACGAGGTGCCGGTCGGCGGTGAGGACCTCGACAAGTACCTCGGCCCCGCCCGCCTCGTCCGCGCGACCGGCACGGAGCCGTTCGAGACGACCGCGGACGGCCAGGCCGTCGTCGAGCACCCCGAGCCCGGCGAGGTCGTCTGGGCCGACGACGCCGGGGTGACGTGCCGGCGCTGGAACTGGCGCCAGTGCACCAGGACCCAGCTCACCCCGGCGACGACGCGGGCGCTGTTCATCGTCGACGCCCTCGGGCCCGACGGCCTCGCGACCGCGACCGCCGCCGGCGACGTCCTCGAGCGCCGGCTCCGATCGCTCGACCCGGCCGTCCGGACCGCGAGGCGCGTCGTCATCCACCGACACGCCTGACGGAGGACCCCACCGTGCCCGAGCCCCTGTACCCGGCACCGCTCGCCCTCGACCCCGGCTGGTCCGCGGCCACGGTCGCCGTCCAGGCAGGCCGCCCGCCCCGCGACCCGGGCGCCCCGATGAACGCGCCGATCAGCTTGAGCTCGACGTACGTCCACGACGCGGCGCTCGAGTACGGGCGCGACGGCAGCGCCACGTACGGGGCGCTCGAGGCGGCGCTGGGCGCGCTCGACGGCGGCACGGCCGTCACGTTCGCAACCGGCCTCGCTGCGGCAACCGCGATCGCCGACCTCGTGCCGCCGGGCGGCACCGTGGTCCTGTCCACCGTCACGTACCACGGCGTGCGGCGCATCTTCGAGCGCCTCGAGGCGTCGGGCCGCCTCCACGTGCGCAGCGCCCCTGCGGACGACGCCGCCGCGCTGCTGGCCGCGGCTGACGGCGCGGACATGGTCTGGGTCGAGTCGATCGCAAACCCGCTGCTCGTCGTCGCCGACGTGCCCGCCATCGCCGCCGGCGCCCGCGAGCGCGGGGCCCTCACCGTCGTGGACGCCACCTTCGCCACGCCGCTCCGCCAGCGTCCCATCGAGCTGGGCGCCGACATCGTGATGCACTCGGCGACCAAGTTCATCGGCGGACACTCGGACCTGCTGCTCGGCGCCGTCGTGTGCAAGGACGAGACTCACGCGGAGGCCATGGCGGCGTTCCGGCACGACCACGGGTCGATCCCGGGCGCCCTCGAGTCGTTCCTCGCGCTCCGCGGCCTGCGGACCCTCGCGGTCCGGCTCGACCGCGCGGAGGCCTCGGCGGCAGAGCTTGCTCGGCGACTGGTCTCGCACCCACTCGTGTCGGCTGTGCACTACCCGGGCCTTCCGGGCGACTCGGAGCAGGGGCGCGCCGCCCGCGTCCTCCCGCATGGGTGCGGCTCGATGCTCTCGTTCGAGGTCGCGGGCTCGGTCGAGCAGACCGAAGCCTTCCTCGCGCGGCTGCGGCTGTTCGCCCACGCGACGAGCCTCGGCGGCGTCGAATCGCTGATCGAGCGCCGGGCCCGCTACGAGGGCGACGCCGCGGTGGTTGGCCCGACCCTCTGTCGAGCGTCGGTAGGCCTCGAGGACGTCGACGACCTCTGGACCGACCTCGACGCTGCCCTCCGCGCCGCCCTCCCCTGAACCCTCCACAGGAGCGAACCCGTGTTCTCGATCTCGTTCATCTTCAAGCCCGGCACCTACGACGACGAGTTCCACCGGCTCGACGGCGCGACCCAGGCCGTCGCGGACAGCACCGAGGGCTTCCTCGGCGCCGAGACCTGGTGGTCGGACGACCGAACGGTGTGCAACGCCGTCTACTACTGGGCGGACCTCAAGCACCTGTCCGACTTCGCCCAGGCCGTGACCCACAAGGAGGCCAAGGCCAGCTACGACCGCTGGTACGACGGCTACCAGGTCGTCGTGGCCGAGATCCGGAGCGTGTACGGCGACGGGCGGCTCGAGCATGTCACCACGCCGATCGCGAAGATCCGGCGGCCGGCCGGCGCGGGTCAGGGCTGAGCGGCCCGACTGGAGGATGAGCGCGTGACCCGCATCTCGACCGACCCTGCCGATGTCGACATCGACTGGCTCCACGCTGCGCTGTCGGAGCGCTCCTACTGGGCGCTGGGCCGCAGCCGCGAGATGGTCGAGCGGTCGGTCGCGAACTCGCTGTGCTTCTCCGCCCTCGACGGCACGCGGCAGGTCGGCTTCGCCCGGGTCGTCACCGACCAGGCCACGTTCGCCTGGGTGTGCGACGTGTTCGTCGACGAGGACCGTCGAGGGCAGGGGATCGGGCGGATGCTCCTGGCGGCGGTGACCGGCGACCCTCGCCTTGCAGGCCTCAAGCGGACGGTCCTGGTAACGGACTCCCCCGACTTCTACGCGTCGTTCGGCTTCGCGCCCATCGACCGGCCCGAGCGCTGGATGCTCCGCCAAGGGCCGGGGCCGAGCGACTAGGCTTCCAGGATCATGTACATCCCTCCCCACAACGGGCCACCAAGCGCGGACGACGTCACCCGCCTGTTGCTCGAGACGCGGGCCGGCGACCTCGTGACCGTCGGCGATGACGGCCTGACGGTCTCGATGATCCCGTTCCTGTACGACTCGTCCTGCGGACCACACGGCGCGTTGCTGGGCCACCTCGCGCGCCCGAATGCCCAGTGGCGGGACGCCGACGGACGCGAGGCGCTCGTCCTCGTTCACGGCCCGGACGGGTACGTCAGCCCGGCCTGGTACGCCGCGAAGCGCGAGCACGGACGGGTCGTGCCGACGTGGAACTACGTGCTCGTCGCCGTCCACGGGACGCTCAGGGTCCACGACGACGCCGATTGGACGCGGGACGTCGTCGAGCGGTTGACACGGGCGCACGAGGACGGTCGGGCGGAGCCGTGGGCCGTGTCGGATGCGCCAGAGCCCTACGTCGCGGGTCAGCTCCGCGCGATCGTCGGGATCGAGGTCGTCATCGACCGCGTCGAGGCGAAATGGAAGCTGAGCCAGAACCGCAGCGCCACTGATGTCGCCGGCGTGATCGCCGGCCTAGAGGTCGGGACCGACGATGACCGGACGCTCGCCGCCGCGATGTCCGAGGTGGAGGCACGCCGGTCAGACCGGGATCACTAGGGGCCTTTCACCCGCGCTCTCAGAGGGGCTGCACACCCGCGTTGGGTTCGAGGCTCGCCACGACCAGCCACCCCTCCGCCCGTCCGCGGTAGATCAGCTGCTCGGTCGTCAAGCCTGACCGCGCCCGGAGGTCGGCCAGGTGCCGCTTCGCCGTGCTTGGCCGGACGCCGACGAGCGCCGCCGCCTCTGGGACGGATCCGCCCGAGGCGACGAAGGCCGCGAGCACGTCGACCTGGCGGGCGGTCGGCGTCCGGGGGAGCGAGCCGCGCAGGTACCCGTCCCTCACGCGGCGCCCTTCGTCGCGCTCTTGACCGTGTCGTGGACACCCATGGCGATCTGCGCGATCCCGAACCAGGCCAAGAACGCGGCGAACAGGGCGGCCGGGGTGAACACGCCGACCGAGACCACCGCGAGGGTGACGAGCACCGCCGACAGGATGAACGCGATGGTGGGCTCGCGGTCGGCTTGAATCCACGGCCCGACGACCACCAGCTGCTTGAGGATCGCGATCATGCCCGTGATGAGGGCGGCCGAGGCGGTGGCGCCGGCGGCGGTGAGCACGACGGCGAAGGTGAGGTCCTCCATGGCGTCCTCCTACTTGACCACGCGGGTGTAGCCACGGGCGACCCAGCCGGTGCGGGTGCCTACCTTCACCTCGAGCCAGTCGGTGCGGACGGCGCCGTTGACGCTGTACTTCCCGCCGTACTTCTCGAGGCGCGTGGTCACGACGTCGCGGCCATGTGGCAGCGACGCGACCTTGGCGGCCGCGGTGGTCGGGGCCCTGCGGACGTTGAGGCTGGGCCGGGCTGTGACGTCGACGACATGGACATACGTGACCGGGTGCTCGATGACGTCGACGGTCTTCCACGCACCTGTCGTCCCGTCGGCGTTGAGGTACTCGCGCGGCAGGAGGAAGTCGCCCGCGAGCCCCCAGTCGGTCCCCCAGCTGTTCCGGGCCCGGATGTACCCGCCCTCGAAGCCGTAGCCGACGAAGAAGTGCCGGCCGACCCTCGTTGCGGGTGGCGGGAGGACGCCGGCCACGGGGTGGAACCACGAGCGATACCAGGTCGAGCTGATCCCGACGGGGCCGAAGTCGACGATCGCAGATCGGATCGCGTCGAACGTCGGCGGCACCGCGTAGTACGCGGCGATCCGGTGCTGCCCTTCCCGGTCGAGCGAGACCACCGGGTAGCCGTGGCCGCGGAGCCGCTCCATCGCCACACGCGGGATCGCGCCATCGGCCGTCCCGCCGATCCTCTCGAAGAACAGCGGCTCGTTGAAGTCGAAGTACCGGAGCTGGTCGATCCGGTCCTGCTGGCCCTTCAGCGCGCTGCTCCCGAAGGCGACGCACATCGGGCTCGAGCCCTGGTCGAGCACGGGCGGCATCAGAGGCGCGCGGTAGGAGCGGGGAAGCGCGTCAACCGGCGTCGGCTCCGTGCCCTCCGCGGCGTAGAGGGCGTCGAGCGGGTAGTCCCGGTCGTCGGGCGGATCGGGGAGCGCGCCGAGGCCGTAGGTGGCGAGGTCGTCGGTCATGTCGGAACCCTCATGGCAGGCTCGGCGCCCAGGGCCTGGTCCCGCGCGATCTCGTCGACGGTGGCCTTGAGCCCCCGGATGTCCTCGCGCATCTCGAGCAGGAGCTCGCGCTGCGTGATCGCGATCACGCCGGGCTCGTCACCGCTCATCGGACCCCAGCGGCGTTGACGGCGCGGACGTACCCGGTGGGGGGAACCCGGAGTCGACCTGGATCGGACCAGCGCGCCGTCATGCCCTCAAGGGTGGGGGCGGCGGGCCGCGGTTACTAGTTGGCCGATTGGGCCATGCCTTCGCGATGCCTGCGCGGGCGACTCATCGGGACGTGATGTGGGATCTCCATCGTCTCTTCAACGGCGACCACGACGCGGCCGCTGAGGCGTACGCAGCGGCCGAACCTCTTCGGAGGAGGGTCGTCGGCGAGACGGAGTGCCGAGAACGTGCGCGTGGTCTGTCTGCTTCGAGGACGAGGCTAAGCGCTCGCCGACACGAACAGGATGGTTGTTCCGTCGGGCGACCAGATCGGGAAGGTGTCGAAGGCGGCGTCGTCGGTCAACTGGACGACATCGGTCCCGTCGGCCCGCATGACGTAGATGTCGACCGCGCCATCGACGTCGCGGAGGAAGGCCAGGCGCGAGCCGTCGGGCGACCAGTCGGGGACGAAGCCCGGCCCCAGGTCCGCGAGCACTCCGGTGGCGACATTGAGCACGCCGACATGCGTCTCGTCGCCGCGCAGCTCCAGGGCGATGCGGCGGCCGTCCGGCGACCAGGTCGGGTAGCCGACGCGCGCATCGAGCAACAGCTCGCGGTCCGTCCCGTCGGGTTCGATCGCCCACAGCGCGCCGGTCTCGCCGAACCCCTTAACCTGGTCGTGGCCCCAGATGAAGGCGATCCGTGCCCCGTCGGGCGACCAGGTGGGAGAGTGCTCCGACCCCTCGAAGCCGGTCAGCTGCGTGAGCCCGTCCCCGTCGCTGCCGACGAGGTAGAGGTCGCCCGTCGACGGGTTCCCGCGGGCGAACGCGACACGCGACCCGTCAGGCGACAGTGCCGGCAGGATGTCGGGGGCGAGGTCGCGCGTCAGGCGGGTCAGCCCGGTCCCGTCCGGGGCCACGGTGTAGATCTCGGCGTTGAGGTCGGGACGGTCGAGCTGGATCGCGAGGCGCGACCCATCCCGCGACCACGCCTGCGGGATGCCGCTGACCGGCCAATCGGTGATCGCGGCCCGACCGCTCCCGTCGGGACGCATCGTGAAGCCCTTGAACTCGAAGCGCGGGCAGCGGGGCTCGCGCGGAGCTTCGGTCGTCGGGAAGATGGCGGCGCGGGCCACCGCGCTGGGTCCGATCACGTGCCGGTCGGGATCGCCCACGTTGCTCGCGTCGTGGGTCGTCACCATCACCAGATCGAGATCCGGCACGATCGCCAACTCCTGGCCGCCATAGCCCGAGGCATTCCAGACTTCGTATCCCTCGACGTCATAGAGCCACCACAGGAAGCCGTACCCCTGGTGCGCCGACAGGCCGGGCCTGCAGCCCAGGTCCCATCGTTCGGTAAGCGACCGGTCGAGCCACGCCGCGGGCACGAGCTGGTCGCCGTCCCAAACGCCATCCTGCAGCACGAACTGACCGAAGCGAGCGAGTTCGCGCGGCGTCATGTACGTGGGCCCACCGGAGAAGTCGCCATCGGGCTCCACCCACCACTGTTCGACGTCGATGCCGAGGGGGTCGAGCAGGCGATCCACCATGTACCCGCACAACGACTGGCCGGTCGCCTCCTCGAGCACGGCAGCGAGGACCTGTGTCAGGCCCGTGCTGTAGGCGAACTCCGTGCCCGCCGGCGCGACACTGTCCCACTTCAGGACCTCCCGGACGAAGCTGGCGGCTCCAGGTCCGGTGCCCGGAACGGCGTCGGACAGGTAGAGCGGGTCTTCGCTCATCGCCAACCCACCGGACATCGTCAGCAGATGCTCGATCGTCAGGTCGCCGTGCGTTCCGACGAGGTCGGGCCTCAGGAACTCATCGATCCGGGTGTCCAGCGCGAGCAGGCCCTCATCGATGGCGATGCCGGTCGCCACGGACAGGAACGACTTCCCCGCAGAGGCGATCGATCGCGCCTCAGCAGCGTCAGCACCGTTGAAGTAGCGCTCGAACACGAGCCTGCCGTGGCGCGCGACGAGCAGGCTTCGCACCTCGGCGGACAACGCGACGTTGTCCGCCGCCTGGTCCAGCGCCGCTGCGTCCAGTCCCACGTCCTCCGGCGCGGCGATGTCCCAGTCAAGCGGCGTTGGATCGTGGAACGAGGCGTCGACCGGACCGAAGAACTCGCCGGACGGATCGGGGGCGAAGCGAGCACAGTCCGTGCCGACCGCGGCCGGAGGGGGCGGCGTCGCCGTCGGGGTGGGCGGAGGGTTGGGAGTCGCGCACGAGGCGGCGACCAGCGCCGCCACCAGGGTGAGTCGGGCACGCGACGCCACCGCTGGGAGGTACCGACGACTGGACCTCGGGCCAACCGACATCCATGACACTCCGGCTATTTCGTTCGACGATATAGCGAGCGACCCTAGTGGTCGGGGCGCCCGCTGTCAACGCCGAGGCCGGTGACACCGCCGAGACGGGTGACCATGTGGAGTTGACCGGGTCGCAGCCGCCCGCGGGTCAGGCGGTCGAGTCGCGCAAACCACTCTCCACCCCCGTCAGCATCATCTCCAGCGCGGACTCGTCCGTTCGGGCCACGCCCTCGGGCTCCGGCAGCCGCTCGGCGAGGATCCAGACCAGCTGCGCCGTGGTCGCCGCGCCAACCTTGGACCGGGCGTTCGCCAGGTGGTGCTTCACGGTCGAGTGCGACAGGCCAAGGCGGTGGGCGGCCTCCTTCTCCGACCCGGCGACGAGGACCGCGGCGACCACGCCGACCTCACGATCCGTGGCGCGTCCCGCTGGGCGGCGAGACGAGCATCGCGTCATGCGCGGTGTCGGGTAGATTCGCCGCCCGCACGCGAGGGCGCGAACCCGCGCCCAGGGGCCTGGTGAACGGAGGACCGATCCATGCAGGTCGAGCTGTCCCAGGAGTTCGATCGCCCACCGAGTGTCGTTTTCCGCTTCCTCGTGGTCGACCACATCGCGAACCATCCGCGCTGGGACCCACAGATGGAGCTGTGGCCGATCACCGACGGTCCCATCCGTCTCGGCAGCGTCATCGGCCGGCGCCAGTCGCGCGGCGAGGTGCCGACCGAGGGGACCATGGAGGTCGTCGAGTACACGCAGGACCGCTCGGTCGGTTGGCTGGTCCACGACGGGCCGTTCGCGCTGCGTTCGACCGTGTCGTTCGAACCGGTGGATGGTGATCGGACGCGGGTGACGATCCGGACCGAGCTGCCCGACGCCGTGAAGGCCTTCGATCCGTCCTTCATGGAGCGAAGCCTGGGCAACATGAAGGCGCTCATCGAGGCTGAGACCTAGCGAGTCGCCAGTCTCCCGACCGGAACCAGGCGGCGAATCGTCCGCCCGTGCACCCATCCGGCGCGTGTTCGGCAGGATGGCGGGCGCGCTGGCGCGTCACGCGCTTCGGAGCCAGTCGAAGGGCTCCGGCGGCTCCGCCAGCCGCATCGTGATCGGAAGGTCGGTGGTCGCGGGGCTATGCCTCTCGCCCCGACCAGACCTACCGCATTGTCGTGCGAGGTTCCGAGAGTTTGCGCCGGTCTTCGAGACTCGCCTCGACCGTGAAGTCGAACTTCGCTCCGGATCTCCCCAACTACCCCAAGTCGCTCGTCGCTCGTCAGGTCGCGGCCACGGTCTCCGTTCGGCCGGTCGCGACCAGGACACCGAGGACTGCCCACGTCGCAGCGATCAAGAAGCCGCCGCCCACGCTGAACGCGAGCAGGCCCGCGACCGTCAGCGTCGGGACGAGGGCAAAGCTCTTCCGACGGCCGAATGCCATGAGCGCCGCGAGTGCGATCAGGCCGAGCCCGACGATGCTCGCCCCAAGAACGTATTGCGTCCCGAACTCCTTGTAGCCGAGGCCATCCTCGATCCCGTTGGCCACCGCTGCCAGGATCGCCCCGGCAGCCACGACCCAGGCCACGAGGGTGGCTGCACGTCCGGATTTCGCCTCGCGGATGAGGATGAGCAGCGCCGGTGCGATCAGCAGCAGGGCCAGGCTGTACGTCCAGACGGAGGCGTAGTCGAGCAGCGTGGTGGCGTTCCAGAAATCCGCATCTGTCAAACCGATGAGCGCGCGTGTTGCCCAGGCGACGCCGACGAGAACGAGAAAGAGACCCTGCATCAAGCCCAATCGGTTCGTCATGTCATCGTCGCCTCCCTTGCTCCTGTCTGGCCTCCGCGTATATCGTCATACGATATACGCGGACACTCCGCGAGTCAACGAAGGAGGTTCCGTCGGGTCGTCTGCGCCTGCGGCCGGATCCCGGCGGCAGGTAGGTACGGCGGAAGGAGACTGGGTCTGACGGCGGGATCGGGATCATCAGGATCCCGATCCGTCGCGTCCTTCCATGTCCGGCATGTTCCCCGACGCGGCCACTACCCAGACGCGACATGGTCATACGGCTCCCATGGCCGGCTCCCATGGCCCGGCTCCCCTGGGGGAACCATGCTGTCCGCCAGGCCGTCTGCCCGGACATGCAGCCAACGGACGATGATCGGGCCAGGTTCGAGGCCGCATTCGAGGTGCATCAGCGGCGGGTCCTGGCCTATGTGCTTCGCCGTGTCGAGCCCGAGGCCGACGCCGAGGATGTCGTTGCCGAGACGTTCATGATCGCGTGGAGGCGGCTCGCCGACCTGCCGTCCGCCGAGCGCGCGCTGCCCTGGCTGCTGGCCGTCGCGCGACGCGTGGCCGCCAATCGTCGTCGTGGCTCACGACGCTGGTCCGCCGTCATCGATCGATTGCGCAACCAGCCGCAGATGCCCAGCGGACCGATCCCCGAGTCGCCGGCCACCGAGGCGCTGTCCCGACTGCGCCCTGACGACCAGGAACTCCTCCGGCTCATCGCGTGGGACGGCCTTTCGCACGCCGAGGTGGGGGAGGTCATTGGGATCAGCTCCAATGCGGTCGCGATCCGTCTGCACCGGGCCCGCAGGCGATTCGCCACGGAACTCGCGGCGGCCGAGGGCAGGCCGCGGAAAGGTATCGTCACATCCCGGACACCGCTTCAAGTGACGGGCAGCAAGGCCGGTCCAGCAGCCGAGGAACGCACGACATGAACGAACCATTCGAGCCAGATCTGCTCGACGCGCTTCGTGCCGTCGACCCGGTTCGCGACGATCGACTGCCCGCTGCGAGCCTCGCCCGCATCCGCGCGAGGGTCCACGAGGATGTCATGACCACGACCACCCATCGAACGGGACGAACCGCCCGGCTCGTCGCCGGGGGGCTCGGTGTTACCGCCGCAGCCGCCCTCGCGTTTACCCTGATCTTCAACGGCGGCGGGAAGCCCGGCGTCGTGCCCGGCACCACGACTGGGGGCGGTTCCGCCGCCTGTGTCGAGACCTATTCGCTCCAGACCCTCACCAACCGCTCGATCGCGTTCGACGGCACCGTCAGCGTGATCGATGGGGATCGCGTGACGTTCCAGATCAACCAGGCATTCCGCGGCGTGACCGGCGATGCCGTCACGCTGGAGGCCGCCGGCATGACCGGGACGGCCATCACCTCGGCCGGAGGACCCAACCTGTCGGTTGGGGGGCGATATCTCGTTGCCGGCGAGGCCACCTTCGCCTGGGCCTGCGGGTTCACCCAGACCTGGGATCCGGTCGTAGCGGCCGATTGGTCGGCTGCCCTCGGCGGCTGACCGCTCGCGATCCAGGGGCGGCGCGACGCGCGTCGCCCCTGATGCCCTGTCTGGCAGCAGCTCGCATCGCCATTGCCAGCGCGGCCGAAGTGGGCAGGCGCCTACGCCTCGGCGATCACCCCGAGCGAGACCCGAAAGCCGGCGCGTCGATGTGACGGCGGCATCAGGGTTCCCTGACCGACCGGCGAGTCACCGGGGAACCAGCGCACCCACTCCTCGTTGAAGATGTCGAATTCGCTCGGCTCGCG
The DNA here is from genome assembly GCA_040389445.1 of Chloroflexota bacterium. Classification (GTDB taxonomy): domain Bacteria; phylum Chloroflexota; class Limnocylindria; order Limnocylindrales; family CSP1-4; genus UBA5189. Next base: position 122,861 of record JAZJZX010000010.1, on the reverse strand, counting down.
CAAGGACCAGTTCGCCCACACGACCTTGTCCAGCGAGCTTCCCGCGCTCTCGAGTTTCGCCGTCAGGTTGCGCAGACATTGGCGCGTCTGCTGCTTGATGTCGCCGGTCACAACCCTGCCGGTCTCGGGATCGATCGGACCGACGGACGAGACGTAGACCATGCCGCCGGCCGTGACCGCCCGGCCCAGACCAACGCCGGGCCGAGATTCGTCGGGGGCGTCGAGCAGTGCGCCAATCGTCCAGCGCGCCTTGCCTCTCTTGACCGGTCGGTCCGGGTCCTCGGGTGGGATCCCGAACTCCCCGGGTGGCAGTTCGAGCCCGGCTGCCGTGAACACGCCCATGAATGTTGGTCTGATGCCCGTCGGCTTCAACTCGCCCTCGACCTTGCCGTGCTCATCGACCCCGGTCTGCTCGAAGACAAAGATGTCCTGGGTGAGGATCTCGTCATCCTCGATGCCGTAGACCTCGGTGATGTTGACGATCTTGCGAGACCCGTCCTTCAACCGAGCCGTATGGACGATGACGTCGATGGCAGATGCGATCTGCTCGCGAATCGCCCGCAGCGGCAGCTCGTAGCCGGACATGAGGATCATCGTCTCCAGCCGGCGAAGCATGTCGCGCGTGGTGTTCGCATGCCCGGTGGACAGGGACCCGTCCTGGCCGGTCATCATGGCCTGGATCATGTCGAGGGCCTCGGCCGATCGACATTCGCCGACGATGATCCGATCGGGACGCATATGCAGGGCATTGCGCAGCAGATCGCGGATGCTGACCTCGCCCGAGCCCTCCGCGTTCGGTGGGCGCGCCTCGAGCGTCACGACGTGCTCCTGGCGAAGTTGCAGTTCGGCGGCATCCTCCACGGTGACGATCCGCTCGTCCTCCGGAATGAACGACGACAGGACGTTCAGGAACGTCGTCTTGCCCGATCCGGTGCCGCCCGAGACGAAGACATTGAGCCGGGCCCAGACGCAGTGCTGGAGAAAGTCGAACATCTCCTCGGTAGCCGTGCCGAAGTCGATGAGGTTCCGAACCGTGTACGGCTTGGCCGCGAACTTTCGAATGGTGATCACGGGACCCACCAGGGAGAGCGGCGCGATGATCGCGTTGACGCGCGATCCATCGGGCAGACGCGCGTCAACCCGCGGACTCGACTCGTCGATCCGACGCCCCAACGGGGCGATGATCCGGTCGATGATCCGCCGGACGTGCTCGTCGTTCACGAATGTGACGTCGACACGCTCGATCTTTCCGCCGCGCTCGATGAACACGTTGTGCGGGCCGTTGACCATGACCTCGGTGATCGTGGGGTCAAGCAGGAGCGGTTCGATCGGGCCGAAGCCCGTGACTTCATGGATGATCTCCTCGACCAGGCTCACGCGCTCGATACGCGTCACCGAGAAGCCGTCCTTGGTGATGATCCGGTCGATGATCTCCGAGATCGCGCTCCGGACATCGGCCGGGTCCGCGGCGTCCAGGAGCGATTCGAACGCGCGGATCACCTCGACCTGGACGTGAGCCCGGATCTCGGAGAGCAGTGCCTCGCGACCCGGGGCGCGCTTCGGCCGTGGGGCCGCCGCCTGGGAAGGGGCCGCATCGACAACCGGCGGCTGCTCGGTCGCCACTGATTCGCTGGTGGCGTCGGCTGCGCGTTGAGCCTTCTCAACTCGCTGGAGCAGCGACATGACCGTAGCCTCCCTCGCGCTTGCGACGCGACCCCACGCGGGTGCCGATCGAGCCGTGAACCTTGATCAATTCCGCCTCGGCGAGCAACCGGGCTTTGCGCCACGTCCGCTCACCTCGTGGAGAGGATACCTCCGGCGTGCGAGCCGGCCACGGCCCGATTTGGCGCCTGGCATCGTTCATCCTCCGAGTAGCTTGACGTTGCGGGGCGTGGACGCTGTGCGCAGGCGCTCCCACCACGGAGGCGCCCGCACCACGTGCGAGCCGGCACCCACCGTGCGAAAGCCCGCCGCCCGCACCACGTGCGAGCCGGCACCCACCGTGCGAAAGCCCGCCGCGCGCACCACGTGCGAGCCGGCACCCACCGTGCGAAAGCCCGCCGCGCGCGGCACGTCCGGCTTGTGAGCCGGCACCCACCGTGCGACAGCCCTCCGCGCAGGGCACGTCCGGCTTGTGAGCCGGCACCCACCGTGCGAAAGCCCGCCGCGCAGGGCACGTCCGGCTTGTGAGCCGGCACCCACCGTGCGACAGCCTCACCGCGCACAGCCCCCACCGCGCCGCTCGGGGCCGCGGCCCGGGTCCACGAAGGCCGTCGTTGTCCGCTGCCGCGTCGACTGCATGGGCGCCCGGAGCACAGGCGAGCTCGCCAGGTCACGAGACCGGGGCGATTCGCGCCGGTGCCAGGCGTCGTCACGCTCCGACCGAGCCTCGCGCCAGCAGCGTTGCCGCGGTCGGAGCGGCTCCACTGCCGATGAGGAACCGCCAAGTGCACCGCGTGACCATGCAGCCGTCATGGTCAGGCGCAAGCGGCCGCGAGATCGCGGCTGCGGACCCGTCCAAGCCGTGCCATCCCAAGCCGACCCATGGCAGGCCGTGCTGGCCCAGGCCGTGCGACAGCACCCACCACGCGGGCGCTCCCGCGGCTGTGTCGTGACGGCCGCCTTCTCGGCGCCGCCTTCTCGGCGCCGCCTTCTCGGCGCTGCCGTCGATGGCCACCGTCGATGGCCGCGTCATGACGGACCGTCATGACCCGACTGACCATGGACCGGACACTGGGCACCAGCCAACAAGGTCCGCAGGTGCAACTCGCCTGCTGCCCAATCCACACAGGGAGGCGTATTGCCATGGAGAACATCATCGTCATCGTCGCGGTCGTCCTGGTGGTCCTCTTTGTCCTGGGCTACTTTGGGCGTGGCAGGCTCCGTGGATAGGCGCCCGTTGCCACTGGATGACCGGCGGTCGCTGAAACCGGCAGCACGGCCAGGTGAGGAACTGATGCCCGATGCCGGTCGGCCGGGGTCAACGGACACTCCCGTGACCCGACATCGGACGATCTCCGTCGGTCGGCGTCTGGCGGGCCGAAGGGGCGAATTCGAGGCCCTCGGCCTGCTCGTCGGGATCCTCGGCATCCTCCTGGTTGCCGTAGTGACCGTCGGCTCGACACCGGCCGTCGGGCGCTGACTGGGCCCTTGAATCGTCGGCTCGACACCGGCCGTCGGGCGCTGACGGGGCCCTTGAATCGTCGGCTCGACACCGGCCGACCGCCTCGAGACCGTCAGCTTGGGCGTTCTCGCCTGACGGCGACCTGCTGACCGCGGATCCGGGCTCGCCGAAGGGCGTCGGCGACGCCATCGACAACGGCCGCCTGGACGTCGACCAGCGCAAAGTCATCGAAGATCTGGATCGCGCCGACGACGGATCCCGGCACGCCGGCCTCGTTGGCGATGGCGCCCACCAGATCGCCGGGACGAAGCCCGGCGCGGCGGCCGCCACCCACCCAGAGCTGGACCCACGCTCCGTCCGGCACGGACGGGTGCAGGGCACCCTGTGGGCGCGGACCGCGAGGCTTGGGGCCCCCGACGGCTGCCGCGCGACCGACGGCTGCCGCGCGACCGACGGCTGCCGCGCGACCGACGGCTGCCGCGCCACCGACCCCGACCGCGCGACTATCCGGCCCGCGGCGCGGGACGAAGGCTGGCGCCGGTGCCACACCCGGCCCGCGGCGGGGGACGAAGGCGGGACCCGGCGGCTCTCCCGGTCGTGCCCGTCGAGCGGGCGCACTCCGCGGCCCCGGACCCGGTCGTGACGCAGCAGGTTCATGCAGGAAGGCCTGCGCCAACTCGACCTCGTCCGCCGGACTACCGGTTGCACCCTCGACCAGCGAGACCGCAGCGAGGGCAATGTCCACCAGATCGAATTCCTCGGACAGCGGCTCGACGACGCCCCGGAACCGGTCGTGGCCGCCTGCCAGGAGGGCCTCACGCAGGTTTCCTCGCAGCACTTCGGCCCGCCGTTCGCGCAGGTCGGCGACCGTCGGCAGCCGTTCGATGAGCAGCCTGGTGCGCGTTGCCGTCTCGATGTTCCGGAGGAGCCGATGCTCGCGGGGCTCCACGAGCGTGATCGCGACCCCGTCTCGCCCGGCCCGGCCGGTGCGGCCGATCCGGTGGACGTACTGATCCGGATCCGAGGGGACGTCGTAGTTCACGACATGGCTCACGTGGTCGATGTCCAGGCCCCGTGCCGCGACATCCGTGGCAACGAGGACATCCAGCGACCCATCCCGGAACCTGCCCATCATCCGATCCCGTGACTCCTGGGCAAGTCCGCCATGCAGGGCGCCGGCATCATGGCCGCGCCCGCTGAGGGCCAGCGCCAGGTCGTCCACCTCGCCGCGCGTCCGGGCAAACACCAGGGCCGATGTCGGGTCCTCGACATCGAGGATCCGGCACAGGGCCGCAAGCTTGTCCGGTCGCCGCACCACGTAGGCGGTCTGGCGGACGCGTGCGACGCCGTCGCGTGCTCCCCGTTCCGCGTGAACGCTGACCCGCGCCGGCTCACAAAGGTGCCGTTTGGCCACCTTCGCGATCGTGGCCGAGATGGTGGCCGAGAAGAGGACCGTCTGGCGCGTCGCAGGGGTCGCCGCAAGGATCGCGTCGAGGTCTTCGGCGAAGCCCATGTCCAGCATCTCGTCCGCCTCATCGAGCACCACGACCCGGACGCCCGCGAGGTTGAGACTCTTGCGCGCGAGGTGGTCGACCGCTCGCCCGGGCGTCGCCACCACGACATCCACGCCGCGGTTGAGGCCGCGCAGCTGCTGGTGGATCGGCTGGCCGCCGTACACGGGAACGACGCGCAGCCCGACGGCCTTGCCGTAGCTCTGGAACGCCTCGGCCACCTGCATCGCGAGTTCTCGTGTCGGGACCACGACGAGCGCCGAGGCCGGCGCGGTGGGGAGTCGATCCGGGACCAGCCCGGCCAGGATCGGGAGTGCGAACGCGGCCGTCTTCCCGGTACCGGTGGGTGCCTGTGCCAGCAGGTCGCGACCCGCCAGGAGCAACGGAATGGCCTCTCGCTGGATGGGCGTCGGCTCTTCGTAGCCGAGATCGGCGAGGGTCGTCAGGAGGGGCTCGCCAATTCCGAGCACCGCAAAGCCCTCGAGGTCGGCCACGGCTTCCTGATCGACGGGCGGTTCTTCGGACATCGGCCTCAGTGTGACGCCAAAGGCCGGTCATGGCACCGGACGGCGCTTCCGGGGCCCGAGATCGGCCCCGAGAGCGCCATCCGGCGGCCATCGGACTACATCGCTTCGAACGTCTCCACGACCTGGATGGAGGCGCCGCCGGCCAGCACGGGGCAGCCCTTCGCCAGCTCGACGGCTGCATCGAGCGAGTCGGCCTTGAGGATGCTGTAGCCGGACGGACCGGATGCGTCGTCGCTCACCGAGCCATCGGGCCCGATCCGGCGGGTCTTCGAGGCGGGATTGCCGCCGTCGACGACGGCGTCGCCGAGCACGGTGAACCAGTCGGTCCAGGCCTGCATGACCCGGGCGCCTTCTTCCTGCGTCTCCGGCATGCCTCCACCGTGGTACACGAGCACGTAATTCGCCATTGCGAGGCCTTCTTTCGATTCGCTGACGCCGCGGTCGTCTGCCGCCGCCTGCAATTACCACGAACGGCCTGGGCCCCGATCGACATCGATGTCGAGGGCCGGCGCCGATTTCTCCGGGTCAGGCGTATCGTCGGCGCGTCCAGCGTCTGTCAGGAGTCATCGTGATGCGTACCGGTTCGAAGAAGGGCCACCTCCACGAGGTGAATCGCAAGCTGGTCGATGAGGCCCCGCGATCGGCACGCATCGCCGATGCCGTGACGGCATTCATGGGCAGCTGGACCTTCATCGCGATCCAGACCGCGATCGTGGCCATCTGGGTCGGCGGCAACATCTTCCTGCTCTTCCATTTCGACCCGTACCCATTCATCTTCCTGAACCTGGCGTTCTCGACGCAGGCCGCCTACGCGGCCCCCCTGATCCTGCTGGCCAGCAATCGAAGCTCGATTCGCGATCGGATGACCCTCGAGCATGCCGCCCACGAGGCCGACCTCGAGGAAAAGCAGAACGAGGAACTGCTCCTCGGCAACCGCGAGATCCTGGAGCGGGTCGTGAGTCTCGAGCAGCGGATCCTGCAGCTCGAGACGAACATCCTCGCCCGGCTCGACGTCGCGCGCCCCTGACCAGGACGGGTCGGCCTGAATTCGCCCCCTTCGGGGGACCGTCACCCGAGCGTCATGGTTGTCGCGCAGGCTTCGCCGGGCGATGATCGCCCTGATGCCGCGACCTCAACCCGCCCCGATCCTCGTCGTCGACGACGATCCCAAGATCGTCGCGCTGGTACGCGCCTACCTCGAGCGTGAGCGGTTCCGCGTGGTAACGGCCGGCGACGGACGCACCGCTCTCCGGATGATCGAGGAGGAGATGCCCCGCCTCGTCGTCCTCGACCTGATGCTGCCCGAGGTGGACGGGATGACCGTCATCCGGCGGACGCGGGCGCTCGGCGACGTGCCCATCCTCGTCCTGTCCGCGCGGACCTCCACGGGCGATCGAATCCAGGGCCTGACCGAGGGCGCCGACGACTATCTGCCCAAGCCGTTCTCGCCGGCCGAACTGGTGGCACGCGTGCGGACCATTCTTCGACGCACCGAACGGGACACCGCCGACGCCACCCTTCCGGATGTGCGATACGTCTCGGGCGACCTCGAGGTGGATGTCGCGCGGCATGCCGTCCGGGTTGCGGGCCGGGAGGCGAGCCTGAGTCTTCTCGAGTTGCGGCTGCTCACCGCGCTTCTCGCCGCGGATGGGCGAATCCTCAGTCGCGATCAGCTGCTGGATGCGATCCACGGCGTCGGTGAGGCCGAGGCAACGGACCGGGCCATCGACGTATACGTGAAGCGGCTTCGCGAGAAGCTGGGTGATGACCCGGCGGCGCCGCGCTACGTCGCGACCGTCCGAGGTGCCGGCTATCGCGCGGCCGGTCCGGTGGAGCGCCTGGACGGCGTGGCATGAGCATGCGACGCGGGATCGCGGCCCGGATCGCCGTAGCGGCGCTCGTCGTGGCCGCGATCGGGGTCGCGGTCGTGGCCGTCGGAGTGCTCCGGGTCGGGGCAGAGTCGTTCGCGGCGCTCATGGTCGCGGCCGGTGACACGGCCGGTCATGCCCGCGCGATGTTCGACTCCAGCGTCACCGTCGTCTTTGGCGTCGCCCTGGCGATCGCGGCGATCCTGGCCATTGCGCTGGCCGCGATCTTCGCCCGGATGATTGCCCGACCGATCCAGCGTGTCGCCCGGGGGGCCGGGCTGGTTGCTGCGGGCGATCTGACGGTCCGTGTCCCGGAGGCCGGGCCGGCCGAGGTGCAGGCCCTCGCCGCCGCCTTCAACACCATGGCGGATCGACTGGAGGAACAGGAGATGCTGCGGCGCGAATTCGTGGTGAACGCGTCGCATGAACTCCGGACGCCGCTCACGAACCTCCAAGGCTATCTCGAAGCGCTGCGGGACGGCGTCCTGCCCCCGGACCCGGCGATCTTCGACTCACTGCGTGAGGAGGTCGATCGCCTCGGACGGCTGGCCGCGTCCCTGGACATCCTGGCCGGCGCCGAGGGCGAGCGGCCACAGCCGATGTCGGTCGACGTGGGAGCGCTGGTCAGGACGGCCGCCGAACTCGCTGCGCCCACGCTTGGGCGGCGGTCGGTGGAGCTGACCGTCGTCTCGCCCGATGGGCTCATCGTGCAGGCCAGACAGGATGAGCTCGCCCAGGTGATGGCCAATCTTCTCCAGAATGCCGTTCGCTACACGCCTTCCGGCGGTGCCGTCCGGGTCGAGGCATCGCGAGCCACCGACGGCATCCTGGTACGCGTTGCGAACACCGGCTCACCCATTCCGCCGGACGACCTGCCGCGCGTGTGGGAGCGGTTCTATCGAGTGGAGAAGTCGCGAGCGCGGGAACTCGGCGGGGCCGGCGTCGGACTCGCCATCGTCAAGCGCCTCGTCGAGGATGCCGGCGGCCGGGTCGGTGCCGCGTCGGACGAGGCGATGACCACGTTCTGGTTCCGATTGCCGGCGTCGGGCTGACCGCCGCCCCGGCGCGCCGGGGCGCGCAAGGGCGCGGCTGGTTCGCCGCGGCGCGTCACTCCCCCCAACCGGAGAATTCCACGGCGCCGATGGCTTCCACTTCGGGAGCGGCACGGCCACCTTGATCGAGACCGTGCCCGGGGCGTGGAGGTCCGCTTCGAGAGCCTCTCCGTTCGAAAAGGTCCCGATCTCTTCGTCGCCGGATCCCGCCGGATACTCGGACGCCGAGATCGAGTTCGCCGGCTCAAGGCGACGGACGGCAGCTTCAACATGGATCTGCCGGTGGGCGCCGTATCGACTGATGCGGCGAGCGTCGTGATCTGGTGCAAGCAGTTCGCCGTGCAGTTCGCCCTGGCGGCACTCGAGGACTGACAGTCGGCGCGTCGCGACCGGCCGATCGCGATCAGGGCCCAGCCCCCCGCCGTTCGGGCCAAGGTCAGCGGCGAGTGCGCGGCCGGCCATACCGTCGCGGATCACCATGGCGTTGAGCACGTCCCGGCGAACGTCCACGTCGTGCTCGAGGCATCGCGGGAGCGGTTTCTGGCCCTGCTTCACGAGGCTCGCCGATCCGCCTGACGCTCCGAGCGTGACGCGCCGAATATTCCAGGGAGGAGTCCCCGGCCGTCCAGAGAATGTCCGTGCCGGTCCGAGGCGAGCCATCCCCGCCGCGCACTCGAACCTTACTGCCGGGCACGGGAGACAGGCGTTCTGTGCCACGTCGTCGGCTGCCGCGCTAATGCTAATCGAGCTTCAACACCGAGTTCGCTCGATCGATAAGGTGCTGATCGTGGGACGCGACAACGAGCCCGGCGTCGTCGGTCTGAAGACCCACGAGTAAGTCGATCACCCCGTCACTCGTGGTCCGGTCGAGGTTTGCAGTCGGCTCGTCGATGATCAGGAGTGACGGCTCGGCGAAGAGCGCGCGGGCGATTCCGACTCGCTGCTGTTCGCCGCCCGACAACTGCGCCGGGAACGCATCGCTTCGGTCCGAGATCCCGACCATCCCAAGGGACAGCAGTGCTCGATCACGGGCCGTGCGCCCGACGCCCCGAGGCACCGCAGCCAGGGCAACATTCTCTATGGCCGTCAAGGACTCGACCAGGCCCCCGTTCTGGTCGGTCGCCGCGCAGCGTTTGGGCTCCGGCGAGGTCGGTCAGTGCGAGTGGCGGTACCTGAACGCCATAGGAGAAGTGTTCGTCGAAGGTGGCCTGACCACCCCAGGTTGCAGTCCAATTCGACGCGAGTCCGTGAGCGTGACTCTGGGTCGCTGGAGTGATCCCCATGTTGTTTAGTGCCGCCGCCGGCCCGGCCGACGCGGCGAGCACAATTACCATCGCGAACGTCGCAAGTGAGCGTCGAAGCATGTTCCCTCCGTCCTGGATGGTGCACCCATGCCACAGCCCGACCGGATCTTGGTCGCGCCGGAGCACGCTCCGCAATTGGGCAGAACCCTTGGCTTGATGGACCAAGCTGGGTTCCCCCGGGTAGATTCCCGCGTCTACGTGAACACACGATCCTCGAATGACCGCCCCAGGGCAGAAGTGCTCCATGGCATGGGATTGATTTGCCCGATGGTCACTTCATGCAGTGACCCGAAACGGCTCTCGAGGTGAGGAACACACTCGAAATCGCCGTCGATCTCGTTTCCTCGATGCGGCCCGCCAGCCCGATTCACACGCCCGCAATCGCCAAGCGCTTCGAGGAGAGCGCAAGAATCAAGCGACCCGCTGTCGGAAGGCTCACTCACTCCCGCTCCGCCGGCACGCTCGTCGAGCCTGATGAGGGTCTTGCCTAATTGCTCACTTCCCACTTCTGGCGTAGACCCGTGGAGCATGCCAACGCGCCGAATTGGTCGCCGGCCAGCAGGAGGTCTCAATTGAAGCTCAAGTTTCTCCTCGTGAGTGTGCTCCTTGCCTCGACGCTGCTCGTCGGGGCAGGTCCCGTCAGCGCTGATAGCAGGTGTAGCGGCAATCCCGGCTTCCAGGTCTGGGAGAATCCCAACAAGGGAGGCGGGAGCGCCTACGGATGCGGCGTCGGGTGGTACCGATCAGAGTTCTGGAATTGGTACGACAACCTGTTCTTTGGTGCCAGCTGGGACGACAGGATCAGCAGCTACGAAACCTTCAACTTCACCGGCCACGCCGTCCGCTTCTACAACAACGGATACAAGGGAGGGGCGACCCTCACCACAACTGGCAATGAGTACATCTCGAACCTACAGGACTGGAACCGAAACGACGTTTTTTCGTCGGGTTGGATCATGTATTGATGAAATCCTGGAGCAGTGAATTGGACGAGTCCCCGGGCTAGACCTTGCATGAATTCTCGAAGGCTTGCATGAATTCTCGAAGGATGGGAGGCGCCTCGCCTCCCATCCCGTCTTGCCGCCGATGGCGCCGCTGGATGCAGCATTTCGCTGCTTGCCTGGTTCCGAGCGTCCTGCTTCTCGTGTCCGCCGGCTGCGCGCAGCCGGCGGACCAATCGGTGCAGGGACCATTGTCGGGGACGTTCAACTACACGAAGACAGAGGGCGCCTTCTTGCTCGGCGGCACGGGTCAATACGAGGTCCTGGTCCCTCAGACTCGGGATATCTGGATCGGCCACGACGGTTCGGGCCGCCTGCGAACGACGTTCGGATCGCCGATCTTCTTCGGTGAGCATGATCGGGCAGAGTGGCAGGACCCACCCGAGTGGTTGCAGGAGCGAACCCGGGACGAAACCTCGCTGCGTGACTTTTCGTACATCGATGTGTCCGACTTGCCGACTGATCCTGATGCTCTCCTCGAGCACATCCTCAGCGGCCTGGACCCATCCGATTTCGGCGTGGGACCGGCCCCCTGGGAGGTGTTCATCGCCGCACACGGAATCCTCTGGGAAACGGTGCCCCCGCCCGAACTCAGCATGGCGGTCATGGCCATGCTGAGCGAGAACCCCGACATCGAGGTCGAGGGAGGAGACGTCGACCTTGGCGGGCGGACAGCCACACGGTTCAGCATCACGAGTCCCGACGGTCAGTTTCGAAGTGTCATGTGGCTTGATCCTGAAACCGGCGCGTTGCTTGGCGAGCAGCAGGAGCTTCTGACGGCCACATCCACGATCGACGCCGCTCCCCCCGTCGTGATCAAGAAGGCCACCTACCTCGTGTCCGAGGTGGTGAACTCGACAAACGACAGGTAGGGAGCCTCCCTGACGCTCTCGCGGACCCCCACCAGGGCCCCCAAACGAACTCAGCTCCCACGCCCCGGACGATAGCTTCGGGAAAGGCCGTAACCAGACGATCGCCGCCTACCATGTCGGCTTCGCCGAAGATCGGAGCACTGAACCCTAGAATGATGAGTACATGATGCATGGATCCAGCCTCGCTGGGGCGCATCGCGGCCCAGCTTTGGTCGCCGATGGACTAACCAAGCGATACGGTCGCGCGACGTGGGCCCTGTCCGACGTGACGATGGAAATCGGTTGGGGTCGTATCACAGCCCTCGTTGGGCCGAACGCGGCGGGGAAGTCGACGCTCATCAAGACGTGGGTCGGTTTCGAGCGACCGACGCAAGGACGGGTGCAAGTCGGCGGCATCGACCCATGGCGCAATCGCGGAGAGGCGGTCGCCCTCACGGCGTATCTCCCCCAAGTGCCCGCGCTCTATCCCGAACTAAGCGCCGCCGAACATGTTGACCTGGCGCAGCATTACCGACCGGGCCTCGACCGGGCCGAGGCCCGGTCGCGTCTGGCGAATCTGGACGTGCCTCTGGATCGACCCGCGAAAGCGCTGTCTGGTGGGCAAATGGCACAGCTCGGGCTGGCAATCGCCTTGGCAACCCATGCGCCGATCCTGCTGCTCGACGAGCCCATGGCCAGCCTCGACCCGCTGGCACGCCGTGAGTTCATTGATGCGTTGAGGGACGGGGTGCGGGAGGCTGGGGCATCCGCAGTGCTTTCGTCGCACGTTGTCAGTGATATCGAGCAAGCAGCCGACTGGTTGGTGGTGCTCGGCGTTGGCCACAAGCTCCTCGATATGTCGATCGAGGAGGCCACCTCGCAACATCGAGTGGCACGGCACGGCGAACAGATGGTCGACGGTGAGAAGGCAATCGCGTCGCTCCCAGGTCAGCGCGGCTGCCTGGTGCGAACCGAGTCACGCACGGGCACGGGACAAGGGGCCTCGCTGGAGGATGTCGTCATGGGCTATCTCGCCATGGACCGGGTCAGCCACGCGAGCGAACGGGCTTTAACGTCGGTGGCGGAGTGAAGGCGGTCGTCCGCCTGACCTGGGCGACCGGCGGTTTCGAGTTGAAGTTCCTGTTCGCCGGGTCCCTGCTGCTCGCGGCTGCTTCGTTCGCGCTCGCGATCTTGCTCAACGCCAATGCGCCTGGTCCGTCGTGCGTGGCGAACAGCACCACACCCAACTGCGACACCGCATTCTTCTACCAAATGGGTAGTCTTGGAAGCCAGCTGATCATCGCCATGGGAGCCTTGCCGATCGCCGTCGGAGGCGTGCTCGGCAGCGAGCTCTTCGCCCGCGAGATCGAGCGCGCGACGGTGCAGCTGCCCTGGTCCCTGGCTTCATCGAGGACCAGATGGTTGGCGGAACGGGTCCTGATCCTGCTGGTTCTCGTCGTGTTGGTCGTCGTGGTACCGGCGGTTACGACCACGATTCTCGAAGGTTCCATCAACCCAGGCGTCGCCGCGACCGATACCCTCGTGGACTTCGGATTTCGCGGTGTGTCGGTCGTCGCACGAGCCATCGCGGTCTTCGCCGCCGCCACCCTGATCGGCTTGACAATCGGTCGTGCTCTTCCGGCCTTGTTGTTATCTCTGGTTGCCGCATTGATCATCGTCGCGGCGGTGCCATTCCTCGCCTTGGCCACGCAGCCAACCGAGTTCATCGCTCAATTGGGCGATCCGAGAGTCCGCTACGGGTTGGTCCGCGACGAGCGTTACCAGGACCCGGCGGGAACGTTGTTCACCATCGATGCTGTCACGGCCAAGGTGCCGCCAGATGCTGGGGACCCGACGACATGGATCGAGGAGAACTTTCGGCAGGTCGCCGTAGGCGTACGCGGTGAACGCTATTGGGACACGGAAGTCGCATCGACCTTGATGCTCGCCGCCGTGAGTCTGGCCTCGCTCGGCGCGGCCGCCGTGCTCGTGGCTCGCAGGCGGCCGTACTAGGAATGGGATTTGGCAGGACGCGCCCGGGTCCGGCCCAGCCGGAGAAGAAGCTCAAGAACGGGAGAGGACGAACCGACGGTAAGGGTTACATGAGAGCGAGCATCCGACCCCGTTAGCTGGCACCTGGCGGGCCCTTCGGCAAGCCCTTCGTTGATCCACGCCTGCCACCCTTGTCTGGCGGCTGGATGTCGAGCCAGCCTTCCTCAGCTGCGCGGATGGAAAGCTCGATGCGGCCGCCATGGATGCCGTACTTCTCGAAGACCTCGGAGAGATGCGCCTCGACGGTCTTGCGGTGCAAGCCGATGCGAGCGCCGATCTCCTTGTTCGAGAGACCGTCCATGGTGAGCCGCAGGATCTCGCGCTGCCGTGGAGTCAGGGTCACGAAGCGGCCCTCGAGGTGCTCGGCACTGAAGACGGTGCCTCCTTCGGCGATCACCTGGATGGCCTCGAAGAGCGCTGGCAGCGGCACGCTCTTCAGGAGGAAGCCCGACGCGCCGAACCGTGCTGCGGCGGCCGAGTATTGCGTGGCCTTGAACGACGAGATCACCAAGACTCTCGGGCGTTCTCGTGCCTCACGCTCCGCCAGGACCTGGAGCCCGTTGCCGTCCTCAAGCCTGACGTCGAGCAGGATGACGTCGATGTCATCGCGCCCGAGCAGCTCTCGAGCCTCGCTGACGGTGCCGCCGCGGCTCACGATGTCCAGGACCTCGAAGGTCGAGAGGGCCGCTTCAAGTCCCTGGACCACCATGGCGTGGTCGTCGACGAGCGCGATCCGGATCGTCATGTCTGCCACAACGCCCGGACCCGGGTCCCCGGGCGCGCAGCGGTGATCGAGAGATCGGCGTCAATTGCCTGCGCGCGGCGGCGCATCGAGGAGAGGCCCATGTGCTTGCCCCGATCGAGCGATGCCCCGCCCGCATCGAAGCCCGAGCCGTTATCGGTGACGACGAGTTCCACCCGCATGGCCTCGACCTCGGCCAGGACCTGGATCGCGGACGCGCCGGAGTGCCGAACGGCATTCGCAACGGCCTCCGTCGCGATGCGGAACATGGCCAGTTCAACATCGGCTGGAGGTCGCCGCCCGCGATCCAGACCCGTCCCGGCCTTGATCACGGCCACGATGGGTCGCTCCGCGCATGTCGTCTGCTCCGCAAGGTACTCGAGCGCTGCCGGCAGACCCAGGTCGTCGAGCACCGGTGGCCGCAAGTCGATGGCCACGTTCCGGAGGTGGTTCGCCAATGCGCGCAGGTCGTCACTCTCAGCTTCAGCCCCGGGCAGGATTTCGAGGCGTCGGATGACACCTGTGAGCTCTTGAAGCGACACGTCGTGGAGTTCTCGCGCGAGCCGCGCCCGCTCCGCCTCCATGCCGTCGGCCCGGGCCTGCGCCCGGATGTCGGCGAGCAGTGCATCCTCGATTGGGCGGAATCGGCGTCGCAGGGCCGGAAGTGCCAGGATCGCCGCGACGATCAGCGCCGCGACGACGATCGGCGAAACGTCGAAGAGATTCACCAGGGCCAACGCGGCTCCCGTCAGGAGTGCGACGGCGGCGACGTCGAAAGAACGGGGGCGGATCACGGAGATCGGTTCCCCCGCCAATCTCGGGAGGACGGCTCGATCGACGAGGAGCGCGGCCGCTCCCCAAATCGCAAACCCCGCCCTGAATGACTCGACCTCGTCGTAGGTGGACCATCCGCCGAGTCGAGCCTCAGCCCATAAGCTGAGACCTGCCGCCACCGTGAGGCCAAGCGCGAGATCCTTGAGCCGCCCGCCGGGCAACCGGCGGATTGCCCAAGCGGCGGGAACGAGCCCTGCTGTTCCCAGCTCGATCGTCGAGAGAACGGCGTTGCCGTGCAAGCCCAACGGCGTCGAGGCCGTTGCGAATGCAACTGCCGCCACCGGGAGCACCCATTGACGTCGGGTTCCCAGCAAGAGCACCGCCAGCCCTCCCGCCATGAGGGCCGCCAGACCGAGGGGCAGGCTCGCCCGTAACCCGGTGTCAGCGCGGGCCGCTTCGGAAACGTAGTGCTGGTCCCCTTCGATCGTTTCGAGACGCCAGCCGCCGGGATCGTCGGCCGCCGTGAGTGCCACGACAAGTTGGCCCGGCCGAATCCCGTCGCGCCATGCGAAGCCGGTGGGCGAGACGGAACTGATGCGTCCGCCCGGGAATGCGGCAACAACACTTGCATCCGCTTCTCCCTGCAAGGCGGCCGAGCTGGCTGCCAAGCCGGCGATCAAGGCGCCGATGGCAACACCTGTCAGAGCCGTTCGCCGAAGCGTGTAGCCGGGCACGACTCGCCTCAAGTCGGCAGAACCCTCGCTCAACCG
Source organism: Chloroflexota bacterium (assembly GCA_040389445.1). GTDB lineage: Bacteria > Chloroflexota > Limnocylindria > Limnocylindrales > CSP1-4 > UBA5189. Next base: position 107,285 of record JAZJZX010000010.1, on the reverse strand, counting down.
ACCAAGGGTCCTGCCGGATTTCCAGACTGCTGGTTCGGTCATAGCGTGATCAAGAGTACTCAACAGGAGGGGGTAAGAGGAGGTCTTTGGTGAGACGGCGGCGATTCCGAGTTGGTCTACTGGTCGCGCTGGCGGTGGCCCTGAGCGGTGTGCCGGCCAGCACGCTCGCCGCTCCCAGCGAAGCGGACCAACTCAGCGCCGATCTGGACGGGAAGCCGATCCAACTCGTGGACGTCGGCAACTGGTATTGCGACGACTTCTCATATCCGGCTATCCACTGCTTCCGCGATCCCAAGGAGCTCGAGGCACGGGCCACGCTGATATTGGCGACCACGGCGATCGATTACGTCACGGTCTATGACCAGACCACCTTCGCCGGCTCCTATATGCACATGTCCGAGGACTACACGGTCCTCGCCCTGATCGGTTGGAACGATCGGGTCAGCTCGCTCAAGGGCCGGAACAGCCAGAGCGGGCATTTCTACGTCGACTGGTTCTTTGGGGGCGCGATCTTCGGGTTTTGCTGTAACCAGCAATTGACCTCGCTTGGCAGCTACGACAACACGTTCAGTTCCGTCCACCGCGGCTAGAGGGCGTCGGGCGGTTTCGAACCGTCCGACGCGACGAAGAACGAGGAGAATCGTGGCGGGGGCTCCCGAGGGCCCGAGCCACCTCCGACCGCGCTCTGCCTCGTCTCCCGATCCGCGTGGGTCATGTTCGGCGCCGGGGGCCCGCTGAACGCGAACCGTGAACCCGTAAATCCTGCTCCCAATCCGGTGCAGCGATGGCCACATGGCCTTGTGGACAGGCTGCTCGCCGACGATCCGGCTGCGCCGCGCTTCGTGGCCACCGTCCGAGGTGCCGGCTATCGCGCGGCCGGTCCGGTGGAGCGCCTGGACGGCGTGGCATGAGCATGCGACGCGGGATCGCGGCCCGGATCGCCGTAGCGGCGCTCGTCGTGGCCGCGATCGGGGTCGCGGTCGTGGCCGTCGGAGTGCTCCGGGTCGGGGCAGAGTCGTTCGCGGCGCTCATGGTCGCGGCCGGTGACACGGCCGGTCATGCCCGCGCGATGTTCGACTCCAGCGTCACCGTCGTCTTTGGCGTCGCCCTGGCGATCGCGGCGATCCTGGCCATTGCGCTGGCCGCGATCTTCGCCCGGATGATTGCCCGACCGATCCAGCGTGTCGCCCGGGGGGCCGGGCTGGTTGCTGCGGGCGATCTGACGGTCCGTGTCCCGGAGGCCGGGCCGGCCGAGGTGCAGGCCCTCGCCGCCGCCTTCAACACCATGGCGGATCGACTGGAGGAACAGGAGATGCTGCGGCGCGAATTCGTGGTGAACGCGTCGCATGAACTCCGGACGCCGCTCACGAACCTCCAAGGCTATCTCGAAGCGCTGCGGGACGGCGTCCTGCCCCCGGACCCGGCGATCTTCGACTCACTGCGTGAGGAGGTCGATCGCCTCGGACGGCTGGCCGCGTCCCTGGACATCCTGGCCGGCGCCGAGGGCGAGCGGCCACAGCCGATGTCGGTCGACGTGGGAGCGCTGGTCAGGACGGCCGCCGAACTCGCTGCGCCCACGCTTGGGCGGCGGTCGGTGGAGCTGACCGTCGTCTCGCCCGATGGGCTCATCGTGCAGGCCAGACAGGATGAGCTCGCCCAGGTGATGGCCAATCTTCTCCAGAATGCCGTTCGCTACACGCCTTCCGGCGGTGCCGTCCGGGTCGAGGCATCGCGAGCCACCGACGGCATCCTGGTACGCGTTGCGAACACCGGCTCACCCATTCCGCCGGACGACCTGCCGCGCGTGTGGGAGCGGTTCTATCGAGTGGAGAAGTCGCGAGCGCGGGAACTCGGCGGGGCCGGCGTCGGACTCGCCATCGTCAAGCGCCTCGTCGAGGATGCCGGCGGCCGGGTCGGTGCCGCGTCGGACGAGGCGATGACCACGTTCTGGTTCCGATTGCCGGCGTCGGGATGACCGCCGGCCGCCGACCGGCATTGCGCCGCTGAGCACCGGCCGCCGCCGGGCTTCGAGCCGCCGCCCGTCATCGGAGCGTCATTGACACTCCGCACGCTATGGCCATGAACCTCATCGGCGACCTCGAGCGGCTGTTTGCCACCAGCCTGTACCCCAACCGCGTCCCCATCGCCGTCGCACTGGTCGTCATGGGCGTGCTGCTCCTCGTACTCGCGCGCCGGCGCGGCTGGTTTGCTGCAGCGCGTCGCCACCCGGGCCGGACCGCGGCCGTGGTCGTGATCGCGCTCGCCGTCGGCCTGCCGAGCGCCTGGTACCTCGGCTCCCCCCTGTTCATCCGAACCGCGCTGAACGAGCCCGGCCCGATCGCGAGCGCCACCCCATCGCCGTCGACCGTTCCCGGTGCCTCGGGATCGGCGGCTCCCGGGGCCTCGGGTCCGGCCCCGTCTGCCGCGTCGACGAACCCGCCGTTGGCGAACGGACGGACCGGCCAGTTCACGGGTGCCGATGAATTCCACTTCGGAAGTGGCTCCGCCACCTTGATCGAATCGGCCCCTGGAGCCTGGACCATCCGTTTCGAGAACTTCTCGGTCCGAAACGGGCCGGACCTGTACGTCTACGTCTCCACGGACGCGAGCGGGTACACGGACGGAGCCATCGAGGTAGGCGCGCTTCGGGCGACCGACGGCAACTTCAACATGGACCTGCCGCTTGGTGTCGTCCCTGACGGAGCCGCCAGCATCGTGATCTGGTGCAAGCAGTTCGCGGTCCAGTTCGCGGTGGCACCGCTCGCCGGCTGATTCGGCCCCGCCGCCCACGCTCGGCGCCCGACTCGCTGCCACGCGACGCATCGGGAATGACCGTGGCGCGATAGCATCGCGGCGTGCCGAGAGAGCGATTCGACTACATCATCGTCGGTGGCGGATCCGCCGGGAGTGTCCTCGCCAACCGGCTGAGTGCCGATCCGGGAACGCGCGTCCTGGTCATCGAAGCCGGGCGGCCGGACTGGCGCTTCGACGTGTTCCTGCACATGCCGGCCGCGCTCGCCTTCCCGATCGGAAGTCGCTTCTACGACTGGAAGTACGAATCCGAGCCGGAGCCGTTCATGGGTGGCCGGCGGATCTATCACGCCCGCGGCAAGGTCCTCGGCGGGTCGTCGTCGATCAACGGGATGATCTTCCAGCGGGGCAATCCCATGGACTTCGAGCGCTGGGCGGCCGACCCGGGCATGGAGACATGGGACTTCGCTCACTGCCTGCCGTACTTCAGGCGCATGGAGGACACGCTCGCCGCCGCGCCCGACGATCCCTGGCGGGGCCACGGAGGTCCGCTCCCGCTCGAGCGCGGCCCGGCCAGGAATCCGCTCTTCGATGCCTTCTTCGCCGCGGTCCAGGAGGCCGGGCACACCCTGACCGACGATGTGAACGGGTATCGGCAGGAGGGTTTTGCCCAGTTCGACCGCAACATCCGGCGCGGCAGGCGGATCTCTGCGGCGCGAGCCTACCTCCACCCGGTGATGGGGCGCCGAAACCTGAAGATCCGGACCAGCACGCTCGTGACGATGCTCCATTTCAACGGCCGGCGGGTCACCGGCGTGGAGATCGCGCGCCGGGGAGGGGGAACCGAGACGATCCAGGCCGGTGAGGTGATCCTGGCCGGTGGCTCCATCAACACGCCCCAGTTGCTCCAGCTGTCCGGTGTCGGCAACGGCGCTCAGCTCCGCGATCTCGGGATCGGCGTGGTCGCCGATCTCCCGGGCGTCGGCGAGAACCTCCAGGATCATCTGGAGGTCTACGTCCAGTACCGGTCGAAGGAGCCGGTTTCCATGCAGCCGTCACTCGAGAAGTGGCGGCGACCATGGATCGGATTTCAATGGCTCTTCCTGCGCCGCGGCCCGGGGGCCACGAATCATTTCGAGGGCGGTGGCTTTGCCCGGAGCAACGACGATGTCGCCTATCCGAATCTGATGTTCCACTTCCTGCCGCTGGCGATTCGGTACGACGGAACCGCGCCGAGCGGAGGTCATGGATATCAGGTGCATGTGGGCCCGATGTACTCCGACGCGCGCGGAAGCGTGAAGATCACAAGCCGGGATCCCGTGGTTCACCCCGCGCTGCGGTTCAACTATCTGTCGACGGACCAGGATCGTCGCGAGTGGGTCGAAGCCGTTCGGGTCGCGCGGACGTTGCTGGGCCAGCCGGCCATGGCCAGATTCAATGGCGGCGAGGTGTCGCCCGGGCCTTCGGTCGACACCGACGCCGAGATCCTCGACTGGGTTCGGCGGGATGGCGAGACGGCCCTGCACCCGTCCTGCACCGCACGGATGGGCATCGACGAGCAGTCCGTCGTCGACCCGTTGACCATGCGGGTTCACGGCCTCGATGGGCTGCGCGTGGTGGATGCATCGGTGTTCCCGTATGTCACGAACGCCAACATCTACGCCCCGGTGATGATGGTCGCCGAGAAAGCTGCCGATCTCATCGCCGGCAACGCACCGTTGGCACCGGATCGGCGACGGTTCTACCGCCACGGATCGGGCATGCCGTTGTTCGAGGGTGGCCCCTCCGACTGACGTGCTCTTCCGAGGGGCCGGTCTTCCGGATTGGCCGCCGGCCGACGGCAGGGCTGGCCGACGGCCGGGCCTTCAGGCGTTCGGACGGGCCGCCGACGGCAGGCCTTCAGCCGTTCTTGGGTGGTCGGCCTCGGCGGCCACCGGGGAGCGGCGATCGGCTGAGATAGATGGCTCCCCCGCGAACGCCCATGTTGATCGCCGCCGGATGTGCCGCCAGCTGGCGAGCCACGGCCAGGCGAATGGTTATCAGCTTCTCGCCATCTTCGAGTTCAATCTTCTTGATGCCGGACATCGGTCCGACCGCAATTTCATTCAGTGTCTTCTGGATCGCCTGATCCCGCTTCCGGGCGGCGAGCTGGCGCGGCGTCAGGGCACGGGGCTTTCGCGGCTTCGGGGCCAGTTCTTCCAGATTGGCATCACGGATTTTCATCGATCGGGGGCTCCTGATGATGCTGCTCGAACCGGGTATCACTTCGGCAGTGACCGAAATGCATTGGTCAAGCTGCATGGTAGCGACTTGGTGGGCAGATCGAAAGCCGGAAATGCTTCGATTACCCGTGCGTGATGGATGAAGTCAGATCGGCGCGGGAGGCCGGGTCCGGGCGCTGCGCGCCCTGCGGCAGCACCGGGGTATCCGGGCCACATTCCGGTGTCGAGCCGCAGGGGTCTCCAGGCCACATCGCAATGTCGGGCCACATGCCGGTGTCGGGCCGCACCGGGCACGAATGAAGGGGCTGGATTACCGGCATGTCACGGCGTATGCTCGTTCCTACCTCGGCCGTCTGCCTGCCGAACCTGGAGGGTCAAGTGATGTCCCGTGCCCCTCGCCGAGCGGTTCTGCTCGTGGTCGGTCTCGCCCTGGCGCTCGTGGCGCCGGCATCTGTTTCCGCAACCCACTCGTGGGGCGGATATCACTGGGCTCGCACGGCGAACCCGTTCACGGTCAAGCTCGGCGACAACGTGACGTCGGCGTGGGATTCGTACCTGGATACGACCGTTGCCGACTGGAGCGCGCCGACGGGTCTCGACGCGACCAAGGTTCTCGACGCGACCAAGGTGTCCGGCACGGCTGGGCGCGTCAAGCAGTGCCGCGCAACGGCCGGGACCGTCCAGATCTGCAATACGACCTACGGCAACAACGGCTGGCTTGGCGTGGCCTCCATCAGCATCACCGGTGGCACCCACATCACACAGGCCACCGTCAAGCTCAACGACACCTACTTCAAGACATCCACCTACAACACGCCCGCGTGGCGAAACATGGTCATGTGCCAGGAAGTCGGGCACGCGTTCGGACTGGATCACCAGGACACGGACTTCAGCAACCCGAACCTCGGCACCTGCATGGACTACACCAACGACCCGACCACCAACCAGCATCCGAATGCGCATGACTTCGAGCAGTTGGCGGCCATCTACGCGCACCTCGACGGCACCACGACGCTCGCGTCGGCGCCGATCGTCAAGGGCACGTCGACCGGGCAGGTCACGGACGCGGCCTGGGGTCGGCAGGTGGCCGTCACCAACGGCGGACGCGGCGCCACGTACATCCGGGATCTGGGCGCCGGAAATCTGATCGTCACGCATGTCCTGTGGGCGGGTCGCTGACCCGGGACGGCGCCTGATTCTCCCGCATTGGCAACGACCCCCGTCGGATTCGGCGGGGGTCGAACCTTGCCTGGAGCGTTCCGCCTCCTCTGGAGCGTTCCGCCTCGCCGGTGAGATCCCCGGCGCCTCCTACCCGAAGATCTGGCGCAGGGCGAACAGCACGTTCGCCGGTCGCTCCGCGAGCCGGCGCATGTACCACGGATACCAGGCCTCGCCGTAGGCGATGAGCGTCTGGACGCGAAACCCTTCGGCATTCAGACGGCGCTGCTGATCCGCCCTGATCCCGTAGAGCATCTGGATCTCGAACGTCGTGCGCGACAGCCCGAGCGCTGCGGCGTGCTCCGCGACCTGCTCGATGAGCCGAACATCGTGGGTGCCGAGCCCGATCCTGACCTTCGCCCCGGCCCGCACGGCCTCGAGCATCGCGACGCACAGGGCCAGGAAGTTCGCGTCCACGTCGTGTCGCGAGACGTGGGCGATGTCCGGCGATTCGGCATAGGCGCCCTTCACCAGTCGGATCTCCGGTTGGATCGGGAGGAGTCGCTGGATGTCTGCCGCCGTCCGTTTGAGATAGGCCTGGAGACAGATCCCCGTATTCGGATGCGCAGCCTTCAGGCGCTCGTAGAACGCAATCGTGCCCTCCGTGTAGGCGCTGCCCTCCATGTCCACCCACAGCGTCCTGCCGGATTCGGCGGCCCTCGCCGCCAGCGAGGATGCGTGCGTGAAGGTGCGCTCGACATCGAGGTCGAAGCCCAGCTGGGTCAGCTTCATGCTGACCTCGCCGTCCAGGCGCCGCTCCCGGATGTGGTCCATGACCGCGAGGTAGTGCGCCGCCACCTCTTCGGCCTCCTCGATGCGGGTGAGGTTCTCGCCGAGCCGGGTGTAGAGCGTCCCGATCCCCTGGACCTGGAACTGCATGCCTGCAGCCAGCGCGCTTTCGACGTCCTCGCCCGGCATGAACCGCCGAACGGCACGTCTGGCGAACCAGAGTCGCGGCAACCGCTCCCGCAACCACGGGTTCCGGGCCATCCAGAGCAGAATGCTTCTCATGCCGGACAGGCTACGGCCTCTGCAGCGTGCGTGCTGAACGTGATCGAGCCCGCCGCCCGCCGGGCCGATTTCCTGCCGGGGCCACCGCGGCATCCGATCGGACGGATCGGTTTTGACGGTCGGTCAGCGATTCAGACGGGAGCGACCTGGATCTTGACGGTTAGTCTGCTTCCACGACACCAAGTGGCACCCGAGTACACGCGGTTGACGGCGCAACGGCTCAGCCGCTACGATCCCCGCACAACTGAAGAGCCTATCGAGAGTGGTGGAGGGACCGGCCCTTTGAAGCCACGACAACCTATCGGCGGAGACGCCGGCAAGGTGCCAATTCCGGGCAGGACAACCACCTGCGAGATAGGGATCACCCATTGACCCTTCCCGCGGGAAGGGTTTCTTGTTTCCGGCCACTCCTCGGTCAGGCAGGCCAGCCGACACCGCGCGACCCACGGGCGCGCCAGCCGCGCGACCCACGGGCGCGCCAAGCGACCAGGAGTTCCGCCATGACGACCGAGACGAGCACCACCGACTCCCGCCACCGGGCGTGGTCGATGATGGCCGCACCGGTCGAGCCGGCATCGATCACGTCCGACGCGCCGGCCGACGCGCCGACCGACGCGGGGCCGCGCCCCCGGATCGTGGGCCTTCGCTGCCGCAACTGTCAGCGCGCCGAGGTCACCGGACCGCACTTCGTATGCCCGCAGTGCTTCGGGCCGCTCGAGGTCGTGCTGGACCGGGACGTCGTCCGCGCGCAGGTGAGTCGAGCACGCATCGAGGCCCGTGGCCCGGGCATCTGGCGGTATCTCGAGTTGCTGCCGGTCGAGGTCCCGCCCGCGCGCGGACTCGCCGTCGGATCCACGCCCCTGATCAGGGCGGACCGCCTCGCGGCGGAGATCGGACTCGGCAGCGGCCGGTTGCGCCTCAAGGATGACACCCGGAACCCCACGCTCTCGTTCAAGGATCGCGTCGTGGCCATCGCGGCGGCGCGCGCCGTGGATTTCGGGTTCGACACGCTCGCCTGCGCCTCGACCGGCAACCTCGCCGGTGCCACCGCAGCAGCCGCGGCAGCGCTCGGACTGAGGGCCGTCGTCTTCGTCCCCGCCGACCTCGAACCCGCGAAGGTCGACCACGCGCTCAGCTACGGCGCCACGGTGGTGCCGGTGAACGGTACGTACGACGACATCAACCGGCTCAGCCTGGAGATCGCGGATGAGGAGGGGTGGGCGTTCGTCAACGTGAACCTGCGCCCGTACTACTCCGAGGGCAGCAAGACCCTTGCCTTCGAGGTGGCCGAGCAGCTCGGCTGGCGACTGCCGGACGTCCTGGTCGCTCCGATCGCCTCGGGGAGCCTGTTCACCAAGGTCGCTCGGGGATTCGAGGACCTGGTGTCGGCCGGCCTCGTGGAGGACAAGCCGGTCCGGTTCATCGGAGCGCAGCCCGACGGCTGCTCGCCGGTTGCGCAGGCGTTCGCCGACGGGGTGGACGAGATCCGCCCGGTTCGGGCCCCGGACACCATCGTTCGGTCGCTCGCGATCGGCTCACCCGCCGACGGGCGATATGCCCTCGCCCTGGCGCGCCGCACCGGTGGCTCGATCGAGGCCGTTCCTGACCGCGCGACGGCCGCGGCCATCCGGCGCCTCGGCCGGACCGAGGGGCTGTTCGCGGAGACCGCGGGCGGCGTCACGGTCGCCGGGCTGGAACGGGCCGTCCAGCGCGGCCTGATCGGCCCCGACGACGAGGTCGTGGCGCTCATCACCGGCAACGGCGTCAAGACGCCCGACGCGAAGTGGTTCGGGTTCGATGCCGCCAGCCCCGCCGGGTCGGGTGGTCTCGCCGCTGCCATCGATCCGTCGTACTCGGCCTTCACCCGCGCGGGCCTCGGGGCATGAGGCTGCGACCCGTTCCGGCAGCCCGCCGACGTTCGAAATCGGGCGCGATTGATCGATTGCCCATAGACTCCGCGATGATGACGCGCCCCACCGGTATCCCGGGCCGCTGCCTCTGTACCCGGCGGGCCTGAGCCCGACGGCCGATACCGGCCGTCCTTCGGTCCGCACCCCGGCATCCAATCGGCGCTGAACGTCGCGCCCTTGAGGCACCACGACCAGGCGCTGTTGCCCGTCCCTCCCGAGGTTTCCCGTGTCATCTGTTCTTCGCGTTCGCACGATCGACCCGCGCGGTCAACGCTTTGGCGCCGCGCTTTCCGCCCTCACACTCATCGTCGGCATCGTGTTCGACCAACCGGTAGTCGCCGCCATCGTCGGCGTTGCGCTGGCCGTCAGCGCCGCCCTCGGCACACAGTGGTTCCTGTTCGGGCGGCCCTGGCCGTCCATCCGGCGCCGCCTGGGCCTCGGCGCTCCGGCTACCGTCGAGCCGGAGCTCGGGCCGCGCTTCGCGCAGGCCCTCGGGGCAACATTCGTGGCCCTGGGTTTGGTCCTGCTCGCGGCCGGTCTTCGTCCATGGTTCTGGGCGCCGGTGGTTGCCGTCGCCGGCCTGCAGACGCTCCTCGCCGCGACGGGCTATTGCCTCGGCTGCCGGCTGTACGGCCTGCACTGGTTCCTGCCGGCGCTCTTCGATCGGGTCGTTCTGCGCGTCGCGGCAACCCCTGCAACCAGGCTCCGGAATCCGCGCGCCGGCTGACACGCCGGGCTCGGCGGGCAGTCGCCTCGGCGCACTGGCACCATGGCGCGCATGCAGTCCACGCCAGCGTCGCACACGTGAGAGCGACGGCCGATGTCGTCGTCGTGGGTGGCGGCGCCATGGGCACCAGCATCGCGTATCACCTGGCGGCCGCGGGTGCCGGGAGGGTCGTGCTCCTCGAGCGCGAAGCGGCCCTCGGCCTTGGATCGACCGGGCGATGCGCGGGCGGGTTTCGTCACCAGTTCTCCAGCGAGATCAACGTCCGGCTCTCGCTCGAGAGCGTGCGGATGATCCGGGAGTTCCCCACCACGCATGGGCTCCCGCTCGACGTCCACGTGGATGGGTACCTGTTCCTCGTCCGGGACGAGGCTGCCTGGTCCGGGTATCGGGCGGCGGCAGCGATGCAGCGCGGCCTGGGCGTACGCGTCGATGAGCTCGACGCGGCGGATGTCGGGGCTCTCGTTCCCGGCCTGGCCACGGACGGGATCGTCGGGGCGACCTTCGGTCCCGACGACGGGATCGCCGACCCGTCCGGTCTGACCAGTGGCTACGCCACCCTGGCGCGGCGCGCCAGCGTGGACATCCGGCTCGGTGTCGCCGCCACGGGAGTTCGGGTCCGCCCGGATGGGAGTGCCGTCGAGGGCGTGGAAACCACGGCCGGCTCCATCCACGCGCCGATCGTCGTCAATGCGGCCGGTGTCTGGGCGACGGCGCTCGCCGCGACGGCCGGGGTTGCCCTGCCGATCACTTCCGAGCTGCGGCACGTCGTGGTGACATCGGCATTCGCCGGCCGGCCCGAGCGACGCACGCTGGTCATCGACACGAGCTCGATGTTCTACTTCCATCGCGAGGGCGCTGGCGTCCTCATGGGCATGCCGCCGCTCCGGCCCGTCGTCACGTTCGAGACTGCCGTGGACCAGCGATGGATCGCCGACGAGCTGGTCCCGGTGGCGGTGTCCGTGCTGCCCGGGATCGAGGACGCGGGGGTCGCCAGCGCGTGGGCCGGCCTGTACGAGATGACGCCCGATCGGCACGCAATCCTCGGACCGGTCGCGGGCCTGGACGGGCTCCACCTGGCCTGCGGCTTCTCGGGGCACGGGTTTCAGCACGCCCCGATCGTCGGCAAGATCCTGGCGGAACTGATCACCGGCCAGCCGCCGACCGTGGACGTCTCGACGCTCTGCCTGGAGCGTTTCGCACGAGGCGAAATGATCGGGGAGTCGCACGTCGTGTGACGATCGTCGCGTGAGGGGCCGGCGCGACATTCCGGACAGGCCCCGCTGCCGGACAGGCCCCGCTGCCGGACAGGCCCCGCCGCCGGACAGGCCCCGCTGCCGGACAGGCCCCGCTGCCGGACAGGCCCCGCTGCCG
>JAZJZX010000010.1:0-95975 GCA_040389445.1 Chloroflexota bacterium | reverse complement strand
GCTGCCGGACAGGCCCCGCTGCCGGACAGGCCCCGCTGCCGGACAGGCCCCGCTGATGCGTTTCGAAGCGCATTCTTGGCACGAGTACGCTCGTCACGCCGCCCCAGACGTCGGATTCGCATGCGTGCCAAGTTCAGTCGGTGCAGAAGTGATGCGCCGGACGCCTCAGGGCCGTGCGCCGGACGCCTCAGGGCCGTGCGCCGGACGCCTCAGGGCCGACCTGCGGCCCGTCCCCGACCTGCGGCCCGTCTCCGACCTGCGGCCCGTCTCCGACCTGCGGCCCGCAGCGGGGATGTCCTGGATCAGTCCCCGCGAGGTTGCTCGTCAGCTTGGGAGCAGCAGGCGCAGCCGCCCTCCGCGACGCCGGTGACGGCTGCTGCGGCATCACAGCATGGGCCACCCAGGTCCAGGACCGCCAGCCCCGTCTGGGCAGAGGCAGCGCCGCGAACCCGTCCGGAAGGTTCCCTGACGTGTCGCTCAAGATCGGCCAGACGAGCATCGAGTTCGCGCAGGCGGGCCAAGCGATTGGCGACATCGGCCCGGCGATCTGCAATGAGCACCGGCAGCTGTGACCCGGTATCGGCGCAGTGACCGGAGTGGCACCACGAAGCCAGTCTGGCCGCCTCGTCGAGAGGCAGATCGAGCCGTCGCAGGTCGATCAGCAGCCGCAGATGCTCGACGTCGGCGGGTGCGTATTCGCGATATCCATTCCCTTGTCGCGCCGGCCGCGGTAGCCACCCTGCTCGTTCATAGAATCGGACCGTGTCGGCGGGGACACCAACGCGATCGGCTAACTCACCTATTCGCATGGCGCAACTCAACGTTGAACTGACTCGAATGTCAAGGGCGGCGGGCGGCCACCTGGCGGGCGGCCACCTGGCGGGCGGCCACCTGGCCTCAGGCTGCATCCGCGGCAGAACCCTCGAGAAGGGACTTCAGCCGCCGCAGCTCACGAGCCTCGCCCTCGCGGACCTCCATCGCCATGATCGGCGACAACAGCCGCCACAAACCCTTCAGCTTGATCTCGCCGTGATAGGTCGCCCGCGTCGAGTCCCCGTCGGAGGGCTCCAGATCCAGCGTGATGTCACCGGTGAACGGACCGCCACCCGCAGTGCGCCAGGCAATCCGCCGACCGGGTAGCGCCTCCGTCACCACGAACTCCATCGCCCATCTGAACGGGCCCATGGCCACGACCTCGAGCCCGCGCGAGCCGACGCTCGTGGAGTCGCCGCTCAGGATCTTCGACGAGGTCACACCCATCCATTGCGGATGGCGATTGATGTCGGCCGCCAGCATCCAGATGTCGTCCGCCGAGCGATCGATCGTTTCCTGGAACCGATAGGTGATCACCGTATTTCCTCCTTCGTGCCTGCGACCACGGGCTCACGCTCGAATAGTCGGCCCAGGCGGTGCAGCGCCCCGATCCTTTGCGCGACGAGACGCTGAACGACCCGTGGGTCCAGCGGCAGATCGAATGGAACAGCCCAGCGGAGCCGCATGCGGGTCCCTTCCCGTGACGAATCGAGGTCCATCGTCGCTTCCACCGGGCCGAGGTCGGGTACGGCCAGCCGCCAGGCCGCATGGTCGTAGGGCTGCCAGTCGACGATCTCCTCGAGCGTCGCCAGCCGTCCGGTGACGCACTGCGAGGTCGTCCCGACGCCTCGTTGCCCACCGACGGAGACCTCGCTGATCGTGATCGGTCCCTCCCACAGTGGTCGCAGCGCCGGCGACGTCAGGTGAGCCCAGGCCGAGGCCGGCTCGGTCCTCAGGTCGATGGAGACATCCAGCAGTGCCCGGCCACTGGTCCCGCCGACACGACGCTCCGCGCTTTCCACCTGCCAGCGAGCCTCGAGATCCATGACAAAGGTCGTGACGACACCCAGATGCTCGATCTCCTCCCGCGATTCGACGAGGCCGAGGGCAATCGGATCCAGCTCGAGGGCATCGACCGCCTCCCGGGTGAACAGCGCGAACCCGTTGGCCCGAGCCGTCGCCACGGTCGCGCTCTTGAGCAGTCGGTGAACCACGATGACCGGCGAGCCGGCGAGCTCATCCCGGCCGGCGATCACGGTTCTCACGAACGATCCGTGATGGACGAGGAGCTTGAGGTCGAGGCGCGGTGCCAGGCCGCAGGCGTTGCACGAGCAGTTCGTCGCCCCCTCGATGCTGCGCAGACGGCGTCGGAACGCGACATAGGACGCCTCGAGCGCATCGACCAGGAGGGAAGGGTCGGCCCGCCCGTCCTCGACGTAGAGGAACGCCGCGTCGCCCTCCAGTTTCGCCAGCCGAAAGGGCGGCTCCATCCGTCCGATGATCGACTCGAGAAGGTCCCCGGCGATGGTCGGAGCATGCTCGATCTCGCCCCGTGAGAGATAGGCGGTGTAGCCCGTCAGGTCCGCGATGACGAGGAGCCCGGATTCCGGAATCGGTGCCATGAGGGAGACCCTAGACCCTGAAGTTGCTCCAAGGTCAATACCCCAGATTTCGGGCCGGGTCGCAGGCACGCGGCGAGCGCGCCATACTCAGCAGGTGAGTGAGCACGAGGCCGCCACTGGAGCCACCCGCACCGAGTCCGACTCGATGGGCGCCATCGACGTCCCTGCGGACCACCACTGGGGCGCCCAGACCCAGCGGAGCCTCCACCACTTCGCGATCAGCCACGACACGATGCCGCCGGGGATCATCCGAGCCTTCGGAATCCTGAAGCGGGCCGCGGCCGAGGTGAACGCCGAACTCGGGTTGCTGCCCGCCGAGAAGCGCGATCTGATCGTGCGGGCAGCAGACGAGGTGGCCTCGGGTGCCTTGGCGGCCGAGTTCCCCCTTCGCGTCTGGCAGACCGGCTCCGGCACCCAGTCGAACATGAACGTCAACGAGGTCATCGCCAGTCGTGCCAACGAGCTGGCCACGGGAACGCGGGGTGGCAGGAGCCCGATCCACCCCAATGACGACGTCAATCGCAGCCAGTCGAGCAACGACACCTTCCCGACGGCGCTCCACATGGCCGTCGCCATGACGATCGTCGAGGACCTGATCCCGAGCGTCCGTGCCCTGGGCGATGCCCTCGATGCCAAGGCATCGACCTTCGAGGCCATCGTGAAGATCGGTCGGACGCACCTCCAGGATGCCGTCCCGCTGACGCTCGGCCAGGAGTTCAGCGGCTACGTTGCCCAGATGGACGGGGGCATCGCCCGCCTCGAGGCCGCGCTGCCCGGCCTGTACGAGATCGCGCTCGGCGGCACGGCAGTCGGGACGGGCCTCAATGCCCACCCTCAGTTCGCCGAACGCGTCGCCCGGCGCATCGCGGACCTGACGGGCCTCCCGTTCGTCACGGCCCCGAACAAGTTCCAGGCCCTCGCCGGCCAGGAGGCGACGGTCTTCGCGTCGGCGGCCCTCAAGACCCTGGCCACGAGCCTGATGAAGATCGCCAACGACATCCGCTGGTTAGGCTCCGGGCCGCGGGCCGGCCTCGGCGAACTGCGCCTGCCGGAGAACGAGCCCGGGTCGTCGATCATGCCGGGCAAGGTGAACCCGACCCAGTCCGAGATGCTGACGATGGTCTGCGTTCAGGTCTTCGGCTACGACGCGGCGATCACGATCGCCGGATCACAGGGCAATTTCGAGCTCAACGTCTTCAAGCCGGTCATCGCTTACGACCTGCTCCACGGAATCGAACTCCTGACCGACGGCTGCCGCTCCTTCCGCGAATTCTGCGTGGAAGGCCTCGAGGCCGACATCGTGCGCATCGGGGCGAACGTCAACAGCTCGCTGATGCTCGTCACGGCGCTCGCGCCGAAGATCGGGTACGACAAGGCCGCCGAGATCGCCAAGAAGGCGCACCACGAGGGGACGACCCTCCGCGAGGCGGCGCTGGCGCTCGGCTACCTGAGCGCCGAGGCGTTCGACGCTGCCATCGATCCGGCCGCGATGACGCGGCCCGGCTCGGGCTGAGTCCCGATCGCGTGTACGGGCTGCGCGTCCTCGCCCGGGTAACGCTCGGCCTCGGCCTGCTGCTGCTCGCCGTCGGCGTCATGCTGACCGGAGGGTCGGCGATCCTGGCCGGTGACTGGTGGCTCGCTCGCCAGCCATGGATCGGGTTTGGGCTCACATCCCTTGTCGTGGGTCTGGCGGTGATCGGCGTGGACGGGCTGTTGCTGAATGTCATTGAGCCGATCGGCAGGGTGCGCATCCTGGCGATCCCGCCGGCGCTGCTCGTCCTCATGGTCTGGCTCGTCATCTATTTCATTCCGATCAGTGGTGCCTGTTGTAGCCAGCCGGAGCGCGATATCGCCACGGGGCTGTACTCGATGCCACAGGCCCTGGCGCTGCTGATCGTCGGCACCCTGGCGATCCTTCTGCCACTCGCCATCGCCCGACGCCGGCTAGCCGATCGCAGGAAATGAGGCTGTTCCCGGGATGGGCCTTTCGGCCATCGGCGCCGTCGTGGACCTTCAAGTGTGGGACGACAAGTATGCCGAGATCGGCAAGTGGTCGATCCCCAATCTAGCCCGGGGGCCGGCAGAGGGGAATGTCACATTTGGTTGCCGGATTCCCCATGCCATCAAGGACGACGCGGTTGCCGAGCGCCTCCTCGAGTCCCACCAGATACGAGAACGGGATTCCGGCAGCACCTGAGCCCAGGCTGAGGAACGGCCCGCGACACTCGGTCCAGATCTGCACATTCGAAGCGGATTCCACGACCTTTGCAACCGAGCATGACTCCCCCGCGCCTCCAAGGACGAGGACCCCAATGGACTGTTGATTGAATACCCAATAGTCGATTGTCGTGAGGCGCGTCGAATGGAGTGCCTGTGCCCATCCCAGTGCCGCCACGATGACCAGCACCGGGACGAGGCCCCGCCTGAGTCGGCTTGATCCGGAACTTTCCTGTGCCGTCATGGGGCGATGTCTCCGCGTACGTCGTTGAGGATCTTCTTGTATTGCGCTTGGCTGATCTCGCCCTTGAGGGGCCGGTACGTCGGGCTCCCGGTTGTCGGATTCGCCCGCTTGATCTGCTGGCGTAGCGTCACTCCGGTTCGCCCCCGTTCGCGATTCGGTCCCTCATCGCCGGCTGAAATCATGCGCCAATACCTCCGACCTGCAATTCAATTTCGCGTACGCCGGCAGTTCGCTGATGCTCGTCACGGCGCTCGCGCCGAAGGTCGGGTACGACAAGGCGGCCGAGATCGCCAAGAAGGCGCATCACGAGGGCACGACGCTGCGCGAAGCCGCGCTCGCGCTCGGTGACCTCACCGCGGCCGAGTTCGACGCCGCGCTCGACCCGGCCGCGATGACGCGGCCGGTCAGGAGCTGAGCACCGGCGCCCGCCCGGCCGGCTACTGCTTCGCGGGCATCGAGCGCGTGAAGTCGATCGCCTTTTCCAGCCAAGGGTCGATCCGGTCGTCCTCTGCGGCGACATCCGCCGGCAGGACCACGTAGCGGCCCATCGCGCGGCCCGGCATCGGCTCGAACGGATGGGCGCCCGGCAGCGCCAGGAGCGCCTCACGATCTGGTTCGGAGACGCGGACCCACCAGTCTTCGGCGAACAGGCCGCTCATCATGTTGCCGCCGATCCAGGCGCACGGATAGCCGAACATCGGTCGGCGCGTGACATCAGGCGCCGCATGTCGGTCCAGGACCGCGTTGAATCGCGCGACCAGTTCCGGCGGCGACTTTTCGAACTTCGGCACGATGCGGGCAGGTTACGAAACCGGCGCGGGTTTGGCCAGCGGGGGCTCCGTCAACCGCTCGCCTTGGCCGTGCCTTGCTGCCGAAATGCCGGCCCCGTCATCACGGGAGGCGACCGGGCCACAAGGCCGAGGCTCGGACCGCCCGCGATGCGGACCCGCCGAGGCTCGGACCGGCCGGGATGGGGACCCGCCAGCCCAGCGGGGAGGCCGGTGCGGAGTTGGAGATGAGCACGGCCGAGTCGCCCCGGTTTGACGGAATGGCCGCCCGGCCCCAAGGTCGATGGCAGTCGCCATCGCCGGGCTCTCATTCGCCGGTCCGAAGCGCGCGACGGATCGGAATGTCCACGTGTCTCGAACCTCGTTCACCTCGCCCGCCACGACCATCGTCGTCAGCACCGACGGTTACTTCGACGTGTACCCGCCGACCGGCCGGACCGACGGAGACAAGCCGGCCTACCGCGGCCGGGTAGCCGAGCTCGGGTCCGGCATGCGCGGCCTGGATGATCGCCTCGGCGTCCGCCCCGACTCGGTTGCCCTCGCAGCGGCCGTGACGGCTTGGTCCGCGGTGAACGGCGCCGCGGCCCTGGCCGGCGGGATGGGCGGCGGCCGCAACGGCCACGAGGCCGTCGCCTAGGCACGACTCCTGCAGGGGCTCCACTCGGGCAGGCTTGGCGGGCCTCGCGCAATGAGCGACACTACCTCGCACCTGGGCGCATGACGAGCCGCGGTGAGCGCATGGAGCAACCAAACGTGATCGATGTGGCGAGGCCTGAGCACAGGTCTCCAGGACCCGTTCCCCCGGCCGTCCAGCGGGCCCGCTGGGACGCGATCGTTCATGCCGGCCCCACGACCCTCGCCGACGGGGCCATGGGAACGATGCTCTTCGCGTCAGGGTTGCAGTTCGGCGATCCGCCCGAGTTCTGGAACCTGACCCAGCCGGACGTCATCCGGCGGATCCATCGCGGCTACCTCGATGCCGGCTCCCGGATCGTCCTGACCAACACGTTCGGGGGCAATCGTCTCCGGATGAGCCTCCACGGCAACGAGCACCGCGTGTCCGAGTTCAACCAGATGGCCGCGTTGCTCCTGCGGGCTGAGGTTGTATCGGCCGGGTCCGATGCCCTGGTGGCCGGGGACATCGGGCCGTCGGGTTCGATCATGATGCCGATCGGCACACTCGATTTCGACGAAGCGGTCGATGTCTTCGCCGAGCAGGCGACCGCATTGGTCGCCGGTGGCGTCGATGTCGTCTGGATCGAGACGATGTCCGATCTCGAGGAAATCCGGGCGGCGATCGTCGGTGTCCGCCAGGTCGCGCCGACGATCCCGATCATCGCCACGATGACCTTCGACACCCGCGGCCACACGATGATGGGCGTGAAGCCCGAAACCGCCGTCCACGCCCTCGCCGAGTGGGGCGCCGACGCGATCGGCGGCAACTGCGGCAACGGCCCGGACGAGATCATCCCGGTCATCGCCAAGATGCGGGCCGCGGAGCCGGACGTGATCCTGGTCGCCAAGTCGAACGCCGGCATGCCCGAGCTCGTGGATATGCAGGCCGTCTACCGTGCCGAGCCGTCCGCGATGGCCGACTACGCGCTCCAGATCCGGGAAGCGGGCGCCTCGATCATCGGGGCCTGCTGTGGATCCACGCCGGCCCATCTCGCCGCCATGGCCGAGGCGCTGCGGACGCGCTGAAGTCCGTACGGGCGGCCACGCCTGCCTCGAGGTCGAGCGCGCGCTCCCGTCAGGGCGCGGCGCGAAGGGTCAGACCGACACCGCCGGCGGTGAGCGTCAGGGTCCCAGCTTCGATCTGGTAGCCGATCGTCCCGGAGAGGACCTGGGTCACGGCCAGTTCGACCGCCATCGCCGGCGGCTGGCAGGCCTTCTTGGTCAACCCGATCGGCCCGAATTCGATCGTGGCGTCCGTGACCTTGGCCGAGCCGCCGCCTTGATTGCAGCCAGCTTCTACATCGACGGCCCTGTCGCTGAAGGTGAGCGCGGCCACGACGTCCGCGGGAATGCTGGAAACAGCCCCGCCCTGGACGACCCCATCCACCACCCAGCGGGTGCCCAGCAGCGGCCGATCCGGGTCGGCCACGACGCGATCGAGGAACGCCACGCGGATTCCGCTCGCCGCGAGGGTGAGGTCGTTGCCGTCGAGGGTGATCGTGGCGCCGCCGAGGAGCCCGCCAACCCATTGATCCTGCGCCGCGAGGTCGGGCTGACAGCCGATCTCGGTCGTGACGATCTGCCCGACGATGAGTCGATCACCGTCGATCCGGTACTGCCCGCCGAAGGTGTTGCAGCCGGCGTTGACCGTCACGCTGCCATCCTTGAAGGTGATCCGGATGACCGTGCCCGCAACGAGCGCCGGCCCGTCGACTCTCGTCGAGAGGAACGTCCGGCCCTCGAGGATCTGGGCGGTTGGGCTCGGGCTGGAGGAGCCGCCGCCGCAGGCAGCAACGAGGAGGGCGGAGACAAGGATCACGGCCGTCAGTCTTCGGTATCTCATGGCCCCCAGACGACGGTGAAGCGTTCCGGTTCCCGCGGTCACATCGCGCGCCGATCCGGAGCGGCGTAGCGTGGGCCGTAGCGGGGCGCCGCGATCCCATTCAACTCGAGCAGCCGCACCACCCGAGCTCGGTGGCCGCGCCACGGCTCCAGGAGTTCGAGCATCCGCTCGTCCGTCCCTCGCGGCTCGCCGGCGAGGGCATACGAGACGAGGTTCTTGAGATGGAAGTCGTTGATGCTGACTGCGTCGGGATCGCCGAGCGCGCGGAGCGTCACCTCGGCCGCGGTCCAGACGCCGATGCCCGGGACTGCCTGGAGCATCGCGGCGGCCGCCACACCGACCTCGCGCCGCGTGCCCGGCAGGGTTGCCAGTCGTTCGAGACGCGTGGCGTCCCGCGCGGCGCGGCGGATGAGGTCGGCCCGGCGCTGCTCCACGCCCAGCGGGTGGAACGCGAAGTAGGGGAGTGCCGCCAGGACCTCGGGTGACGGCTGGAGCCGAAGTCGGTGGGTCGCCGCGATCGGGCCGGGCGCCGGTTCCCCGTGACCGGCGATGAGGCCGCGGAACGCCGTCACCGCCTCGCCGCCGGTCACCTTCTGTTCGAGGATGGCGGGGAGCAGGGACTCGAAGATCGCGCCGGTCCAGCCGATTCGGAGATACGGGCGCCGATGGGCCAGGTCCGCCACGACCCGGTGGAGCCTGGGATCGAAGCCGGTCGGGTCGTCGTCGAGGCCGAGGAACGCCGGGAGCGTTTCGAGCGCGTGATCCGCTCCTGGACCCCAGGCTTCAGCCTCGACGCGCGCTTCGTGCAGTTCCGCGAGGAGCGTCGCGGGACCGTCGGGCGTGCGCGTTGCCCGGACGAGGGAGCGAGACGAAACGCGGCCGGTTGGATCGCCGCGGCCGCGGAAGTGCAGCCCGACGACGCTCGGAAGATTGAGTGGCGCGGCGAGGTCGATGGAACGGCGGGGCACGCGGTCATTCTCGGCGTCATCGCGCCGTCACGCGCGTCGGGGATGCTCGAGCGGATGCTGCTCGAGGCCTAGACGCGACCGGGCAGGAGCACGAAAATGGAGTCGCTGGACGCGCAGACCAGGTACCCGTGCAGTCGGGGAGAACCAACGTCCGGATCCGCCCGTCCACCGGGCACCTTGATGCGTCTGCCGCAGCATTCCCTGCTCGAGCACGCTCGTCACGTCGCCCAGAACGTCGATCCGTGCTGCGTGACCAGCTCGGTGGTGTCGAAAATGCACTCCCAAACGACTCACCGGCCGGGCTACCGACGCACCGGCCGACCCGGCAACCTCGCGTGCCGTCCCGTTACACGAGCGGTTCGAATCGGGCCGTGAAGTGGCGCAGCGCCGAGGGTTGCTGGGCGATTCGGAAGCCGCGCAGGGATGAGGCTCGCTCGGCAACGTACTGGACGACCTCGATCGCGTAGTCGATGTGGCTCTGCGTATAGGTCCGGCGCGGGATCGCGAGGCGGACGAGATCCATCGCCGCGGCCGTCTCCGTACCGTCTGGGTGCTGGCCGAACATGACGGTGCCGATCTCGCAGCCGCGGATCCCGCCCTCGCGGTAGAGCGCGACGGCCAGCGCCTGGCCCGGATATTCGAGGGGCGGGATGTGGGGCAGCAGGGCGCGGGCATCGAGGTAGATGGCGTGACCACCAAACGGCTGGACCAGCGGCACGCCGGCCGCGGCCAGCGCCTCACCGAAGTACGCCGTGGACTGGATTCGGTATCGAAGATAGTCCTCGTCAACAACCTCGCGGAGGCCCTGGGCGATCGCCTCGAGGTCGCGGCCGGCCAGGCCGCCGTAGGTCACGAAGCCCTCGGTCAGGATCAGCAGGTTCCGGCACTGCTCGGCGAGGGCGTCGTCGTGCATGGCCAGCCAGCCGCCGATGTTGGCGAGGCCGTCCTTCTTGGCCGACATCGTCATCCCGTCGGCCAGCGACGCGATCTCGCGCACGATGTCGGGGATCGAGCGATCGCCCTGTCCCGGCTCGCGGAGCTTGATGAACCAGGCGTTCTCCGCAAAACGGCAGCCGTCGAGGAAGAGCGGGACACGGTGTCGATCGCAGACCGCACGAACCGCGCGGAGGTTCGCCAGCGACACCGGCTGGCCGCCGCCCGAGTTGTTGGTGATGGTCATGAACACCACCGGGACGTCGCCGCGGCGCGCCGTCAGGAACGCGTCGAGCGCCGCGACGTCCATGTTGCCCTTGAACGGGTGGATCGCCGACGGGTCCCGACCCTCGGCGATGACGAGGTCGACCGCCTCTGCGCCCGTGAACTCCACGTTCGCGCGGGTGGTGTCGAAGTGCGTGTTGTTGGGGATCGCCTTGCCCGGCCCGCCGATCACCGAAAACAGGATCTTCTCGGCGGCCCGTCCCTGGTGGGTCGGAATGACGTGCCTGAACGGGAACAACTCCTGCACGCTCTCGAGGAACCGGAACCAGCTCGGGCTGCCCGCGTAGGACTCGTCGCCGTGCTGGATGGCGGCCCATTGGTCGCGCGACATCGCGCCCGTCCCGCTGTCGGTCAGGAGGTCGATGAGGACGTCGTCGGCGTGGAGGTTGAACAGGTTGTAGCCGGCGGCCGCGAGGGCGGCGCCGCGTTCCTCCACCGTCGTCATCCGGACCGGCTCGACGGAATGGATGCGGAACGGCTCCACGATGGTCTTCCAACGGTCCATGGGGTCGATGGTACGCCGGGTGCGGGCCCGGCCGGATACCCTGAGCGACATGTGCCGCAGCATCAAGACCCTCCGTCGGTCCGAGACGGCGACCACCACCGGCGAGATTGAAGCAGCCGCGCGCCAGTTCGTGCGGAAAGTGAGCGGCTACCGCGTTCCGTCGGTCCGCAACGCGGCGGTCTTCGATGCCGCCATCGTCGAGGTCGCCGAGGCCTCGCGACGCCTCCTGGAGGCGCTGGCCGTGCCGGTCGAGGAGGGCCCAGATCGATGGACGCCCCGGGTCACGCCGGCTTCGGCCGCGTCCTCGGGTCCGGCACGCGACTGAGCGCGAGTCGGCACGGATCGCGTCCTCGGCCATGGCCTGAAGTTCCCGACCTCGTTCCAGGACACCCACCTCGGGCGGATCGGACGCCGACGCCGAGTCGGGTGATGCGCCGGATGCCCGGCGTGGGCGACGGGTGCTCGCCCCGCGGTCAGGTCAATCCGGAATCGCCGTTGGTCTCTTGAGGCGCAGCCGCTTCGGCGGGAGGTGTCTGACGCGGCGGCGGCGCGAGCCGGTGGTCACCCACCTCGGGCAGTTCGGCGACGAGCCGGACACACTCGGCTTCTGTGAAGGGATCCCCGCCCGTGACGGCCAGGCGAACAGTGGTTGCGTCGTAGCGAGCCCAGATCCGCCGGCGCGGCTTCAGCAGGCTGACCGAAACGCCCGCGACGAGCAGGACGGCGCCGATCCAGATGAACCCCTGGCCGGGATCACGCCGGGCGATGACGCCGATGTAGCTGCTGGGTCGGCGAAATTCGATGGCGATCCCCGAATCGGGAACGAAATAGCCATCTCCTGGGCGCAGCACGACGCCGAAAAGAATGACCGGGGCGGTATCGAAGTTGGGAGACGGTCGGACGCCGATGACCGATAGCTCCGCGACTCCCTGGGCACCCTTCTTGAGCAGCAACTCGAGCGCCACCTCGGTTCCCGGCACTCGAAGGGTCCCTTCCGGCCTGCCGGCGAGCTGCCCGTCCAGGAGAACCGTCCCGGAATACAGCACGAGACCCTTGGCATCGCGAACATCGAGTTCGACGGCAGGCCCGAAGAAATTCTCGTGGAGGGACCAACCGTCCACCGACAGCGGGTCGTTGACGGTGACCTCCTTGCGCGCGATCCGTTCGCCGGCGCGATAGACGGCCAGCGTTGCCCGGTAGTCGACCGGGATCCCTGACTCGTCGAATCGCGCGGTGAAGCCTTCGTTCTGCACGAGAACCGTCCAGGGGTCGCCCGGGAAACCAGTCGGTCGGCTGTCCCCGACGGGGATCTTCAGGGCGGTTTCGTAGCCAAATCGAGGGGTGACGATCCCGAATCCCACGACGAACAGGAGCAGCGCCCCATGGCTCGCGAGCGAAGCGAGCGGCGCGAATCGATTGCGTTCGCCGACGAGGTGCGTGGTGTCTCCTGCTTGCTCGATGCGCACGCGGTAACCGGCCCGTCGCAGGACGGCGGGGAGGACGGATCCGTCGTACCCCTCGAGGGGACCCGTTCGAGCCGGGATCGACGAGCGGAAGAACGCCCGGCCTCGCTTGACCGGCGGCTTCCTGATGTCCCGGAGAAGCCGCGGCAGTCGGGACAACGTGTTTCCGACGAGACTGACCGAGAAGAGGACCACGAGGACGGTCCACCACCAGGACGTGAAGATCCGATAGAAGTCCAGTCGCTCGAACACGGTGGCGAGCGGCTGGCCATAGCGAACCGCCGAGCGCTCGATGGCCAGGGCGTAGAGATTCGGGTCTGCGAGGGTCAACGTCCCGAACTGCGGTATGAGGATCCCGGCCACGGCGCCGACGGCAAGCAGGACCAGCAGGGCGTTGGCCGTTCTGACCGTCGTGAAGCCGTACCACGTTCGACGGGCCGCGTGCCAGATCGCTCGGGCTGGGGGCGAGACGGAAGCCCCCGGCCTGCCGTCGCCCGTCGTCACCGTCAGTCCTCCGACGGCCTGACGAGGCGGATCCTGACGATCGGTGCCTTCAGGGGCCCAGGGCGCACCGGCCGGCGCTCCACGACGCCGGTAGACGGCCCCCCAACGAGGAAGGCAGTCGCCATGGTCACGGCCGTGGGGTCGCGCTCGGGGCCGGCGCGGAGCTGTCCGGCGCGGAGCTGTCCGGCCCGGAGCTGTCCGGCCCGGAGCTGTCCGGCGCGGAGCTGTCCGGCGCGGGGATCGGGGACCCGTCCAGGAGCGCGGTGGCCATTGCCCGCCGCGGATCGCCGGCCGGAGTCACCGCGAGAAAGCGCACGACGTCACGGCGCGCGCGATCTGATACGCCACCGTCGAGCCGTACTAGCGCAATGGCTCGATACAGGAGGGCGTCGGGCTGGTCCCGCGACAGGGCGAGGATGCGGTCGAATACGGGTTGTGCGGCATCCGGACGGTCAGACCCGAGCAGGATGGTACCGACCCCGAGGAGGGCCGGAATGTTGTCCGGATCGAGTTCGATTGCCGTGCGGTAACGGTTTCCCGCCTCGCCGACCCGGTTCGCCTCGAGGAGCGCATCCGCGAGGGCGACGAGCGCCTCGACGTCGCGGGGCTCGGCACGGACGAACGCTTCGAGCTCCTGGATCGACGGCGCCGTCCGCGCCGCGCCACCACCGGACACTTCCTGTCCGTTGAGCCGGGGAACGACGGCCGCCGCGATCGGGACGGCGAGCGCGAGAACCATCGCGCCGCCGATGGCAATCGCCGGCAGGCGAGTCGTCGGCAGCGAGGGGAGCGCGGCCCAGCGCCGTACGGACCCTTCCGAGTCCCGCCTGCGAGCCCGGCGCACCACGAGCAGGGCACCGGTCGCAACGATGACGGCAGGCGCGAGCCAGAGCGCGAGATCCGGCCCGGCCAGCGGAGGATCGAGGAGGATCCACCGTCCGTACCGGGCGACGAAGAAGGCACGGACGGCTTCGTCGGATGCGCCGCCGGCGAGCTGCTCGCGGACCAGCGCCCGCATCTGCATTGCCGATGTCGCCGGTGAGTCCTGGATCGACAGACCCTGGCAGGTCGGGCAGCGCAGTTGCGCCTCGATGTCACGTGCCCGCTCGTCCAGACCGCGGCCAGCCGAGGACGTGGCGGCGGCAACGACGATGGTCACGACGACCACCGCGACGGCGAGCAGGAGTACGGCATCGCGGCGCTCGATGCGGCGGCCCAGGACGGTCAAGGGAGGATCGTCTCGATCTGGCGCCGAAGGTCGTCGGCCGTCAGCGCGCCGATCTGGCGCGATCGTACGATCCCCGCGGCGTCAATGAAGTATGTCTCCGGGATGCCAAAGACACCGTAGTCGATGGCGGTCCGCCCGTCCGGGTCGAGGAGGCCGGGATAGGTCTGCCCGTAGCTGGTCATGAATGCGCGGGCATTGTTCGTATCGTCCTGGTACACGACACCGAGGACGCGGAGCCCCTGCCTCTCGTAGTCCAGCGCGGCGGCCGTGAGGAGCGGCGCCTCCTCACGGCACGGGATGCACCACGACGCCCAGAAATTGAGGACCACCGGCGAGCCGCGGAGCTGGACCAGCGACAGCCGCCCGCCGTCGAGCGTCTGGAGGTCGAAGGCGGGGGCCGGCCCTCCCACGATCGGCGTGTCGACAACCCCCTGCGGTCGTCCGATGTTGATGGTCAGGATCGCGACGAGTCCCGCAACGCCGGCGAGCAGCCAGGCGGCGAGGATCAGGCGGTGCCCGCTTGCTCGCCCGCCCGGCGTGCCCGGCGATTCGGGCCGGATCGGTTGGGGCCCCGGAGGCCCGGGCGTGCCCGGCTGTTCAGGCTGCGGTGGTTCGAGGAACGCTTGGAGCCCCGGAAGGCCCGCTCGGTCAGGACCCGACATCGACGGCTGCCTCCGATCGCACGGGAACCTCCGGTGCCCTGTTCGAACCGGGCACCGTTGCGCGTCGCGGGAACGGGAGGGCAGCGAGGGCCCCGCCGAGCGCCACGAGGGCGCCGGCCGGCCAGATCCAGGACACGAACGGGTGGAACCCGATGCGGATCGTCGCGACCCCTGTGGGTTGATCGAGATTCAGCAGCGTCACGTACAGGTCGTCAACCGCGCCGGCGACGATCGCTGGAGTCGCGATCGCCTGCGGCGATGTCCTGAACACGTTGAGGGCGGGACTCAGCACGGCCGACGTTGCCACGTCGCTCACCCGGAGCGTGGCCGCTATCACCGTCCGGTTCGGGCCGGGGCGCTCCTCGCTCCCGACGAACGATATCGTCCGGCCAAGAACCGTCGCCGAGCCCCCGACCTCGAGCGAGACGATGGCCTCACGCTTGCCGGTGGCCGAGGCCACGACGGCGAGGGCGAGCACCGCGACGCCGACGTGCGAGAGGAGCCCCCCGAGGGCCCGGGCGCCGGCCAGCCGTCCCCCGAGGGCCCGGATGCCGGCCGGGCTGCCTGGTTCTCCGGGAGTCCCTGCCCGTGCTCGACGACGGCCAAGTCGTCGCGCCAGGTACCACAACGACTGCACGATCGCGAACATCCCGGCCGCGCCGGCGGCAACCGCCGCGGGTTCCGAGCCGGCAGCCAGCAGGACGCCCGCGGCGCCGGCGGACAGCACCGCGCCGGGAATCAGGGCCCGGCGCGTTCTCGCCGACCAGTCGCCCCATGGCAGAGATGGACCAATCCCGACGAGCACGAGGAGCCCGGTTGCCAACGGCACGATGACTCGCTCGAAATAGGGCGCACCGACGCTCACCCGCGTGCCGGCGATCGCCTCGACGATGAGCGGGAAGACGGTCCCGAACAGGACCGTGGCGGCGACCGCGGCGAGCAGCAGGTTGTTCAGGAGGAACCCCCGACCCCGGGCACCGAGGCGGCCGTCATTGCTCACCTCCGGCAGGCGCAGGATGAGAAGCCCGGCGATTCCCACGAGCACCGCCCCGAGGAGTCCAACGAACAGCGGCCCGATGGCCGACCGTGTGAACGCATGGACCGAATCCAGGACGCCGCTCCGGGTGATGAGCGTGGCGAACAGGGTCAGCGCGAAGGATGCCGTGACCAGGACGACGTTCCAGGTGAGGAGGACGCCGCCTCGGCGACCAACCATTGCCGAGTGCAGGAAGGCGGTCGCCGTCAGCCACGGCAGCAGGGCAACGTTCTCGACCGGGTCCCATGCCCAGTACCCGCCCCAGCCGAGGACGGCGTACGACCACCAGCCTCCCGCGATCAGGCCGAGCGTGAGGAGAACCCACGGCATGAGCGTCCAGCGCCGGGCGAGACGCAGCCACCCTTCGTCCAGGCGGCCACGAACAAGTGCGTCGACGGTCAACGCAAACGGGACGGCCAGTCCCACGAACCCGAGGTAGAGCAGCGGGGGGTGCAACGCCATGAGCGGGTGATCCTGGAGGAGTGGATTCGGTCCGGGTCCGTCGAGGGGTACGGGCGAGAGCCGTCGCCACGGGTTGCCCGGGCCGACGACGATCAGGGTGAAGAAGGCGGTGAGCGCGAGCAGCACGGCCAGAGCGCCCGGGAGGCGACTTCGATCGTCGCCGCTTCGAGTGCGGACCACGAGGAGGACGGACACACCGGCCAGCAACCCAGCCCAGAACAGGATCGAGCCCTCGAGAGCGCCCCACAGCGATGCCACGGTGAACAGGAGCGGCGTGTCGCGGCTGCCGATCTGGGCGACATACGCGATCGAAAAGTCTCGGGCGACGAGGCCGACGACCATGAGCAGGTTGGCCGCGACCAGCCCGCCGAACGCATACCAGGCAGCCCGGATGGTCGCGTCGGCGCTCCAGCGACCCTGGACGGCACGGAGCGCCGCGTAGACGCCGATGATCGCGCTGCCGGCCCCGACGACGGTGGCGGCGAAGCCGAGGGCTCCGATCACGGCGCTTCTCCCCGGATCACATCGAGCAAGCCCGGCGGCACAGTCTGGCCGGGCCGAAGCGGTTCGTACACCTCGGAGTGCTTCACCAGGATCTCATCGGCCGCAAAGGTTCCGGGTCCCGTCAGGCGGCCGGCGAGCACCACGCCGATGCCGTCACGGAAGAGGCCGGTCGGGAGCGACCGGCTGGCCACCGCAATGGACACAGTCCCATCGGTGATGCGGAACCTGAGCGTCGATTCGCCGGCGTTCCACTGCACCGAGCCGGGCTCCACGATGCCGTACAGGCGAACGGCACCCGCGGGCGAACCCGAACGCAGCTCCCCGGGGGTCACGTAGTAGACCAGGGCGCTCGTCAGGCTGACCGCGACCAGTGCCGCGAATGCCCCGACGACCAGGATCAGGCCAACGAGGGTGACGGCCCTCGGCCGCCTCACCGCGACGCCTCGGTGGGCTCCGGGCTCAGCGGCGCCTCGGTGGGCTCCGGGCTCAGCGGCGCCTCGGTGGGCTCCGGGCTCAGCGCTGCCGGCGCGATCTCGGCTGTGCTCCTGAGCCCGTCCCCGCGTTGACGCTCCAGTTCCCGCTTGATCCGCTGAGCCGCGCGCAACCGCCGTCCGAGCAGGGCGGAGTAGGTGCCCAGGCCGCCGAGAACAACCGCGTAGGAGGCGGCGACGAAGACCGGGTCGCTCATCCTCGCGGCTCCAGGGCCAACGCTGCGGCGTCCCTGGTTGCCTCGAGATCCATCCGACGGCGAAGCAGCCAAGCGTACAGGATCGTGAAGCTCACGACGCTGGCGAGCAGTTCAATGAGCAGCACGTGGTCGATCGTCGGATCGCCCGACCGGATCACCGTGGGCGGCTGGTGCAGGCCGCGCCACCAGAGCACGGAGAAGTGCACAACGGGCACGTTGAGGAAGCCGACGATCCCGAAGGTTGCGCCCACCCTCCCGCGTCGACGTCGATCGGCGATCGACTGGCGGATGAGCAGGTAGCCCGCGTAGACGACGAACAGGATTGCGGTCGTCGTGAGGCGAGGATCCCAGTCCCACCACTTGCCCCAGGTCGCCTTGCCCCAGATGGCGCCGCTGACGATCGCCAATCCGGTGAGGATGAGCCCAATCTCCGCGCTCGCGACGGCCATCCGGTCGTACCGAAGATCACCCCGACGGAGGTACAGCAAACTGGCCACCAGCGTGACGAAGAACGCGAGGTAGGCGAGCCAGGCGCTCGGGACATGGACATACATGATCCGCTGGATGTCCCCCTGCGCGGCATCCGGGGGTACAAGGAACAGCCCCGCGACGACCGTCGATCCGACGGCGAGCGCTGCGAGCCAGCCGGGCGGCCAGAGTTTCAAGTGCATACCTCCTAGGCCGGGCTTGCGGCAGTCTCGAATGTCAGCAGGCCAAGCCCCGCGAACAGCGCTGCCTCGATGAGGAGGGCGACAACCCAGCCGGGTGCTTCTCCGGCGCGACCGTCCAGCACGGCCGCGCTCGCCTGGACGCCCGCCAGAAATGTCGGAACAAGGAGCGGCAGCAGCGCAACGGGCAGGAGCAGCGGTCGGTGGCCGACGTCGGAGACGAGCGCCAGAACCAGCGCAACCGCCGATGCCGCGGTGACGGCCGTCAGGCCGGCGAGGGGCACGAGTGCCATGGCCTCTGGTTTGAGCCGGAGGTCGAGGAGAAGCACCGCGACTGCCCAGATCGCGAGCTGAAGCAGCCCAAGTGCGATGGACAGGCTGAGCACGCGGCCGATGTAGATCGATCGGCGGTCTTCGAGGACCAGCCAGAGTCCGCCAAAGGCGTCGTCCGACCGATCCGTCCGCTCGAGACGCTCGGCAACCGCGATCGCGGCGTAGAGGAGGGCGATCCATACAAGGGCCGGGGCGAGCGCACGGAGGCGGTCCGGCTGTGGCCCGACCGCCAACCCGACAAGCACGAGAGCGATGATGGCCAACGCCATTGCGCTGGCCGCCGCCTGACGTGCCCGGATCTCGATGAGGAGATCCTTGCGCGCCAGCAGGAGGGCGTCCTGGAGGATGCTCACAGGGCGACCGCGTCCGGGACGACGGTCAGCCGGCGGACCGATCCCTCGTGGAGCACTTCGGTTCGTGTCGCCATCGATCGGCTCCTCGCATCATCGTGCGTCGCGATCACGACGAGGCGGCCGTGCTCTCGAGCATCAGCGAGGACCCCGGCAACGAGTTCGGCAGCCGGTTGGTCCAGCCCGGCAAACGGCTCGTCGACGAGCAGGACGTCCGGGTTGGTGGCCAGTGCCCGAGCGAGTCCGACCCGCCGCCGGATCCCGGTCGAGAGGGTGCCGGTGCGACGGCCGCTGAACTCCGCGACTCCCAGGAGTTCGAGCAATGCAAGGGCGGTGGACGCATCCCGACGAGCCAGACGAGCTGCGAGAACGACATTCTCGACCGGCGTGAGGTGATCGAACAGATGGGTCGCGTGGCCGAGCAGCCCGATCCGGATCGGGAGACCCGGTGGCGTCGTCGCCCAGTCGACGCGTCCGCGGCTCGGCGACACGAGGCCCGCAATGATCGCGAGGAGCGTCGTCTTGCCCGAACCGTTGGCGCCCCGAATGGCAATGAGCTCCCCTGATCGGCACCTGAGATCCACGTCCCAGAGTGCAACCGTCCCGCCGAATACCTTGGTGACGCCGGCAACGTGAAGGGAGAGGCTCGGGCCGGTAGCCGGGGCGGACGTGTTCACGAGGCCTCGCGAGGGAAGACCGAGGATGGTGCAACGACAGGGCGGTAGTATATCGACCGCGACGAATTGGCCTCGTGGCCTCTGCTAGGATGCCGCTCTCGCGATCGGGAGGTTCCGTGACTCGGACACCGAAACTGGAAGACGTGCTCGGGCCGCTCGCGTCGGCCATCGTTCGGGAGGTCGCTGCCCTGGGCGAGGCCAGCGTTGCGGAGGTCGTGGAAGCGCTGCGCCGGACCCAGGGGCGCGACCATGCCTACACGACGATCATGACGGTGATGGGCCGCCTGCATGAACGGGGCGTCCTGATCCGGGATCGCCGTGGGCGCCAGTACATCTATCGTCCGATTGCCCCCGAGGGCGAGCTCGTCGATCAACTCAGCGGGCTGGCGGTCGATCGCCTCGTTGACCGCTACGGAACGGCGGCTCTCCGCCATTTTGCGGTCAAGCTCGCGGACCTCGACGTCAAGACGCGTGCCCGGTTGACCGCGCTCGCCGATGAAGAAGCATGACGGAAAGCCGCTTCGGTGGACTCGCCGCCGCCGCCTTCGCATCGGTGACCTTGTGTGCCGTGCTGGCGGAGCTCGTCGGAGGCGATCCGATGCTCGCCTTCGAGATCGGTGCCCTTGCCGTGGCCACGGCGTGGGTCCGTCTGGCCGGCCTTGAACTCGTCGGATCAAGACGAGTCCTGGCGCTGCTTTCGGCTGATGCCCACGAGATCACGCTCTTCGGCGTGTCGTGTCGCGTGACACCCGTGCTCGGCGCGGACGCCGTCGTGGTCGGCTTCATCCGCCCCCGAATCTTCGTCGGGCCGGCCCTGATCGATGCACTCACCGACGATGAGCTCAAGGCGGTCATGTATCACGAGGACCATCACCGCCGAACCCGAGCGCCGCTGCGAGCCGCTGCCCTGGGTGCCTGGATGCGTCTGCTGGGACGGTCGTCGAGCGTTCGCGACATGATGCTCGCGCGCCTGGCCGACCTCGAGACCCTTGCGGATGGGGATGCCATCCGTCGTGGATCGAGCCCGGTCTCGATTGCACGGGCGCTTCTCAAGGGCGATCTGAGTCCTCGGCCGGTCGCCTTCTCGTACGCCGCGGAACGGCGCGTCGAGCATCTGCTCGACCGGGCCGCGGGACGACCCGCCGTCTCTCGCGTCGGCCTTCCGGTTGAATGGCTCCCGGTCGTCCTGGTCGCCGGGGTCGCATTGGGCTGCCATCTGAGGTTCTGAAAGGGCTCAATCCCGGCCGTGACGACAGCGCTGTAGTAGGTTATACTCCCCAGGGGTATATTGTCGGCGTCGTCCAGACCTGCATTGGAGGGTCCACCGCGTGATTGAGGCCGGAAACACTCCGGTACATGCCGTTCCGCCTGCACCGGGCGAGATGGTGACCGTCATCGTCGCCGGCACGGCCGTGGCCGTCGCCAACACCGACGGCGTGCTCCGCGCCTTCGACGACACGTGCACGCACCGCGAATGCCCGCTCTCGGAAGGGCGGCTGGACGGTCTGACGGTCGTCTGCCCGTGTCACATGAGCCGTTTCGACCTGCTGTCAGGAGAACCACTGAACGGACCCGCCCAGCTGCCAATCCGCATTCGCCAAGTGCAACAGGATGGGGACAACCTCATCATCGAACGTTGAATCGGTGACCCGGCACCACCTACGAACGGAGGACCCGATGGACCTGAACCTGAGCATCAAGCCGCGGACCGACGACTCGCTCGTCGCGAGTTACACCTGCCCGTGCGGCTGCAACCCGCGACTCACGTATCAGCGCGACGAGGAGCACGCCGCCGACGGCTGCTGCTGCGGCAACGCGTTCGCCGTCGGCCCCCGGGCCGCGGACCATCTTCATGCCGGTGCCGGGTTCGTCCAGGAGGTCCAGCTCTTCGACGCCCCCTGGGGTCAGCAGATCCAGGCGGTCTGGACCATCGGTCAATCCGTCGATCCCGGGCACGACCACGGCGAGCACGGCGACCACGGCGAGCACGGCGCGGATGCCCACGCGCACGAGGACGGAGGCGCTGCCGCCTCGGCCTCAGCGCCCACGACGGCGATTGACCCGGTCTGCGGCATGACCGTGGACCCGGAGGCCGCCCGAGCCAAGGGCCTGCACGCCTCGTTCCGGAATACCGACTACTTCTTCTGTGGCAAGGGCTGCAAGCTCGAGTTCGGCGACGACCCCGACCGCTTCCTCGACCCGAGTTACACCCCGTCGATGTGAGGCTGTACGAATGACACTCGAGACGACCGCTGCGGGCGTGCGCTTCCCCGTGGAAGGCATGACCTGCGCGTCCTGCGTCAATCGAATTGAGCGCTATCTCCGCAAGGTCGACGGGGTCGAGGAGGCCAACGTCAACCTGGCCACAGAAACGGCGGCGGTTCGATTCGACCCGGCGCGCGTGGACCTCGATCGCCTGCGCTCCGCCGTGGAGGCCGCCGGCTACGAGGCGCGGATGGACCATGTCGAACGTACCGGCGAGGGCGGGCAACGGGCCGTCGAGGCCGCGGGTTCCGAGGCCGGCATTTCCGGGGACGGGGCCCCGGTTCGGTCGACGGCCGAGTTCGGCGCGGCCGAGTTCGGCGCGGCCGAGCCCGCGGCCACTGCCCGAGCGTCGGACGGCCGGCCGGAAACGACGTTCCAGCAGCGCCACCTTGCCGACACCCGGCGCAGGCTCATCGTGGCCACCGTCCTGACGATCCCGCTCCTCCTCGGGCTGGCGGCAATGACCGTCGCGCCGTTCCTGCCGATGATCCTGATGAACCCGTGGTTCCAGCTGGCGCTCGCGACGCCGGTCCAGTTCTACGCCGGCTGGCCGTTCTACTCCGGCGCCTGGAAGGTGCTCCGACACCGCGCCACGGATATGAACACGCTCATCGCCGTCGGCACGTCGGCGGCCTATTTCTACAGCCTCGCGGCAATCCTGCTTCCCGACTTCTTCCGCGCGGCCGGCGTGGTGACGAACGGGCAGCTGCCACTCTATTTCGACACGGCGGCCGCCATCATCACCCTCATCCTGCTCGGCCGATTCCTGGAGGCCCGGGCCCGAAGCCACACGTCCGACGCAATCAAGAAGCTCATCGGACTTGCCCCCCGCACCGCGCGCGTGTTTCGCGATGGGGCGGAGCTGGACATCCCGATCGAGGAGGTCGTCAAGGGCGATCTCGTCCTCGTCCGACCGGGCGAGAAAGTCCCGGTCGATGGCAGTGTTCGCGAGGGGCGATCGGCGGTCGACGAGAGCATGGTCACCGGCGAGTCGATGCCGGTCACCAAGGAAAGCGGTGACGAGGTCATCGGAGGAACGCTCAACACCTCGGGAAGTTTCCGGTTCGAGGCGACCCGGGTCGGGCGCGACACCGTCCTCGCCCAGATCGTCCGGCTCGTCCAGGAGGCCCAGGGTTCCAAGGCGCCGATCCAGCGCCTTGCCGACATGGTCACGAGCTACTTCGTGCCGGCCGTGCTCGGGGTCGCCGCGCTCACGTTCGTGGTCTGGTACGTATTCGGTCCAGAGCCCGCATTCAACCTTGCCCTCCTGAACACGGTTGCCGTCCTGATCATTGCCTGCCCCTGCGCCCTGGGACTGGCCACCCCGACGTCGATCATGGTCGGGACCGGCAAGGGCGCCGAGAACGGCGTCCTCTTCAGGAACGCAGAAGCACTCGAGCGGCTCCACAAGGTCCGAGCCGTCGTCCTGGACAAGACCGGCACCCTGACCGAGGGCAAGCCGCGGGTCACCGACATCGTCCGGGCTGCCGGTGCCCTGGATGAGGACGAGTTGGTCCGGATCGTCGCTTCTGCCGAACGCGGCTCCGAGCATCCACTCGGCGAGGCGCTCGTCCGGTTCGCCCGCGACGACCGAGGACTGGTGCTGTCGGATCCCGCCGAGTTCGACGCGGTTTCCGGTCAGGGGGTCGTGGCGACGGTCGACGGGCACGCCGTGCTGATCGGACGGCCCGCTTTCCTGGAGGGCCGTGGGACCGACCCGGGCCCGCTCCGAGAGGGGGCCGAGGAACTCGCGGCTTCGGGCAAGACGCCGGTCTTCGTCGCGATCGACGGCCGGCCGGCCGCGGTCATGGCCATCGCCGACACGCTCAAGGCGGGTTCGGTCGAGGCAGTCGCCGAGCTGCACCGCCTCGGGCTCGAGGTCGCGATGCTGACCGGTGACAATGAGACCACGGCGCGCGCGATCGCCCGACAGGCCGGCGTCGATCGGGTGCTGGCCGATGTTCGGCCGGACGAGAAGGCCGCCCAGGTGCGCCGGCTGCAAGCCGAGGGGAAGCTCGTGGCCATGGTCGGCGACGGGATCAACGACGCCCCGGCCCTCGCCCAGGCCGATGTCGGCATCGCGATCGGGACGGGGACGGACGTGGCCATCGAGTCCGGCTCCGTGACCCTGATGAGCGGGGACCTGCGGGCGCTCGTGACCGCTATTTCCCTGTCGCGCGCGACGATGCGCAACATCAAGCAGAACCTGTTCTGGGCGTTCGCCTATAACGTCGCCCTCATCCCGCTCGCCGCCGGTGTCTTCTATCCCTTCACCGGGATCCTGCTCGACCCGATCCTGGCCGCCGCCGCGATGGCCCTCTCGTCGGTGACGGTCGTCTCGAACGCCCTTCGCCTGCGGCGTTTCCGGCCGCCGCGGACGACCGGCGCGCCGGTTCCGCCGATGCGGGAACGCACCGCCGGGGCGGGCGTCTGACCCCCGGACCGGACTCACGGATCCAGGGGAGGACCGGACGACGGGTGGCCGGACGACGGGTGGCCGGACGATGGGTGGCCTCGTCGCCATCGTCCTGATCCTTCCGCTCGTCGCAACCGCGTGCAGCAACCCGCCTCCGCCATCGCCGAGCCAGCCGCCTCCGCCCCCGCCGTCGCCGAGGCAGACGCCGACTCCCGCGGTCTCCGCCCCGCCGACGGCGGCGTCTCCCGAGCCGTCACCGGCGGACCCGGTCGCCGCCCTCGCGGCCGATCTCCGAGCGGCCGGGGCCACGGTTGATGACCTCGGAGGCTTCAACCCGATGCTGCTGGGTGGCCGCGGTGCCCGCGTCTGCGTGGCCGGTCAGCAGGTGGACGTCTATGCGTACGAGTCCGCGCCTGACCGGGTCGCGGCTGCCGCCAGGATCGACGCGACCGATCCGTCGAAGGTGGGGACCGCCATCGTGGAATGGGCGGGCAACCCGAGATTCTGGCAGCGGGACCGGCTCATCGTCCTGTACCTCGGCAGCGACCCCGCAGTCGAAGGCCGGATCACCTCGGTTCTCGGCGAACCGTTCGCACGGGGTTGGGGCCCGGCCTGGGATCCGGGCCCGAGCGCGTACGCCTGCTGAGTTGCGCTGGTCGACGGGGACGATGTCCCCTGCTGGCGATGGCACACATCACGGCTACACTCGGTCGGTGACCGTTCCGCTCGATCCATCACTGCCGGCGCGCCACCTGACCAGCACCAAGGTGGTCTCGGTCCGTGGCACGCAGCTGGAGGTTCGCGACGATGTCGTCGTCGGCGAGGAGCCGCTGGAGATTCGTGCCGCGGGCCCGCGACAGGCGCCCGTCAACATCGCCGTGACGATGCGCACCCCGGGCTTCGAGCATGAGCTGGCCGCCGGGTTCCTCACCACCGAGGGCTTGATCGACGGAAACACCATCCTCGGGTTCGAGGTGGGGGACCCCGGCTTCATGGCCGAGCCCGACGACGTCGTGATAGTTCGGCTGGCTCGGAAGCTCGATCCATCGATTGCCAACCGCCGCAACTTCGTGGCCACGGCCTCCTGCGGGATCTGCGGCAAGGCCTCGATCGACGACGTGGCCGTACGCTGCGAGCCGCTGCCCAAGGGTCTGCCGGTGGTGCCGCGATCCGTGATCCTGTCCCTCCCGGACCAGTTGCGAGTGGCACAGGCTGCGTTCGAGCGGACCGGCGGGCTGCACGCGGCCGGGCTGTTCGAGACCGACGGCCGGCTTGTCGTCGTCCGGGAGGACGTCGGTCGCCACAACGCGCTGGACAAGGTGATCGGCTCTCGGGTCCTCGCTCGTGAACTGCCGTTGTGGGACCGGATCCTGATGGTCTCGGGCCGGGTCAGCTTCGAGATCGTGCAGAAGGCGGCCGTTGCCGGGATCCCGATCGTTTGCGCCGTCTCGGCCCCATCAGACCTCGCGATCCGCCTGGCCGACCGCCTGGGCGTTACCCTCGTGGGCTTTCTCCGCGGCGACGGCTTCAACGTCTATACGCACGACGGCCGGATCGACCTGCGCGACCTGATGGGTAGCTGACGGGCTCTCCACGCGACGCAGGGTCCGTCCGCCCTTTCTACCCCCTGCGCCGCTCGTTCGTGAATTCGAAGCCGAAGCGGCCCTTGATGCAGAGATGGCCCTCGGTGACCGACGAGTCCATCGGCGAGGTCACCTTGACGATGGTGTTGTCCTGGACGGTGAGATCGAGGACGCAACCGACACCACAGTACGGGCAGATCGTTTCGGTGATGGTCTGGGCCGACTCGTCCCAGATGCCTCCGGCGCGCATGTCGTGCTCGGACTTGAACATGAGCGCGCCCGTCGGACAGACCCCGATGCAGTTGCCGCAGTAGACGCAGGCCGAGTCGGGGAGCGGGGTCGCCCACTCGGTGGAGATCCGGGCATCGAAACCTCGCCCCGCGACGGCGATGGCGAACGTGTTCTGGGCGTCCTCCCCGCACGCCTCCACGCACTTGTAGCAGAGGATGCACTTCGAGTAATCGCGAACGTACAGCTCGTTGTCCACCTTGACCGGTTGGGCGACGGTGGTCGCGTGCGTCGCCTCCGCACCCTCCGGGGCGTGGTGATGTCCGGGTTCGTGCGCATCACGAACTCCGGCGGCCGCAGGTTCCGACGGCGGCCCGAACCGCGACGCGTCCGCCCCGTAGCGCTCCGCCCAGCGCGCGAGGTCACCGTCCGGCTCACGCTCGCCAGCGAGGGACAGGTCCACCGACGAGCCGAGGAACTCGAGGACGAGTTTCCGCGAGTGGCGGACGCGCTCGGATTCCGTCTGGATCTCCATGCCGGGCTCGACCTTGCGTGAGCAGGCCGGAACGAGCACCCGCGACCCCGTGACCTCGACCACACAGATTCGGCAGACATTGA
Organism: Chloroflexota bacterium; assembly: GCA_040389445.1. Lineage (GTDB taxonomy): Bacteria > Chloroflexota > Limnocylindria > Limnocylindrales > CSP1-4 > UBA5189. Next base: position 69,397 of record JAZJZX010000010.1, on the reverse strand, counting down.
CCGGGGCGAGGTTTTCCAGATAGCAGAGGGTCGGCAGGTCGAGTCCCTGGGCCCGGGCGGCGTCGAGGATGGTCACCCCCGCGGGAACGGCGACCTCGACGCCGTCGATCGTGATGGTGACGGGCGCCGGTGCCTCGACTGGTGGCGCCTCCGGGGTCCGCGAGGCGCGCGCCGGCGGGGTCGTAAAGATCGCCTCGATGGCCGGAGGCATCGGCGGCGCCGGGGTGCGGTGCGGCCCTTCCCCGGGCCGATGCTCTGCGGTCACAGCCCCACCAGCTCCGGTTGTCGGAAGGCCGATTCGATTGCCGAGCTCGCCGTTTGCCCGAGGCCACAGATGCTGGCATCGCGCATGGCCCGACCCACCTCGGCGAGCAGAACCAGTTCCTGCTCCCGCGTGCGGCCGCCGGCTCCGTCCGCGAGACGCGCGAGCAACTCTTCCTGGCGCACCGTCCCGACCCGACACGGCACGCACTGTCCGCACGACTCGTCGCGGAAGAACGCGGCAATCCGACGTAGCGTTCCGACCATGTCGGCGGTTTCATCGAAGACCATGACGACCCCGGAGCCGAGCGTCGCGCCGATGGCCCGCGTGCCCTCGAAGGTCAGCGGCACATCGAGGGCCTCGGGACCCACGAAGACGCCGGCGGCCCCACCGAGGAGGATGGCCCGGATCGCCCGGCCACCGGGAACGCCGCCGCCGAGCTCGAGGAGCGCGCGGAGTGTCGTCCCGAACGGCACCTCGTAGACACCCGGCCGCGCCACGTGCCCCGACAGGCAGAACAGTTTCGGCCCGGTGGAACCCTCCGTCCCGAGGGTGGCGTAGCGCGCTCCACCCCCGCGGCCGTCGCCCATGCCGAGGATCAGCAGGACGTTGACCAGCGTCTCGACGTTGTTGACCGCCGTGGGCTTGCCGAACAGGCCGACCTCCACGGGGAACGGCGGCTTGTTGCGCGGCTCGCCGCGCTTGCCCTCGATCGACTCGAACAGGGCGGTCTCCTCACCGCAGATATAGGCCCCGGCACCGCGCCGCAGTTCGATGTCGAAGGCCCAGCCGGAACCGGCGACGTCGTTGCCCAGCAGGCCGGCGGCGCGAGCCGCCCCGATCGCCCCGACCAGCCGGGATTCCGCGAGCGGATACTCACCGCGGAGGTAGAGATAGCCGCGCGAGGCGCCGGTCGCGAAGCCCTCGATCGTCATCGCCTCGATCACCGCGAACGGATCCGATTCCAGGAGGACCCGGTCCTTGAACGTACCGGGCTCCGATTCATCGGCGTTGCACACGACGTAGTGCGGCTGAGCGGCCTGTGCCGCAACCGCCGCCCATTTGCGGCCGGTCGGGAAGGCCGCCCCGCCGCGGCCGACGAGCTTCGCGTCGCTGACTTCACGGATCGTCGCCTCCGTCCCAATGGCGATGGCGTTTGCGAGCGCCAGGTACCCACCGTGGGCGCGGTAGTCGTCCAGCGATGTCGGGTCGGTCGTCCCGATGCGGGCGAGAAGTCGAAGTTCGGGATCGCCGGCCTGGGGCACCGAGGCTGTCGCGTTGTCGGCGCCCGCCGGCGATCCAACGACGTCCCGGCCGTCGCCGAGCGTCGTGTTCCGGCCGCCGCTGAGCCCGGCTTCCAGCGCGCCGAGAATTCCGACGGCGTCCACCGGCCCGAGCTCTCTTCGCAGCGGTGTCTCGCCGGCCACGGTGAGGAGTGCCGCCGGCGCCAGTTCGCAGCGGCCGAGGCACGGGCTGCGGAGCCAGGTGAGGGTCCCGTCGCGTGCCGGTGTCCCGACCGGACCGAGCGCTCGCTCAAGGTCATCGCAGACGGCATCGGCGCCCGCGAGTCGGCAGGCGATGTCGTCGCAGACATGCGCGACGGCGGACGCTCGCGGCCTTGTCGTGAACAGGGCATAGAAGGTGGCCACGCCGTAGGCCTCTGCTGGAGGGACCGACAAGCGCTTGCAGACGTAGTTCAGCCCGGGCTGCGTGATCTGTCCGACGCGGTCCTGGAGCGCATGGAGGGCCGGGAGCAGGAGGTCTCGACGTCCGCGAGCCTCATGGCCACCGCGAGCGACATGTCCATCGAGCTTCGTGTCGCGGCGCCCACCGGACCATCCCGAACCTGCCGGACCGAGCACCGCATCGACGGCGGCCCGCTCGACGGGTGATGCGAGGGGTCCGACGACGTGGAGGTCCATTGCTGCCGAGTGTAGCCTCGGGTGCGGCGTGGTGCGCCGGTGGCGGGTGGCGGGCTGCGCCCGGCGCGGATTGCGGGCTGCGCCCGGCGCGGATTGCGGGCTGCGCCCGGCCACCCGGGAATCGAACGGCCCCCGGACGAACCGAGGGCCGACGCGGCTGGAAGCCTGGCGAATGACGCCTGACTAGCCGGCCTGTACGTTCGTCGCACGCGGGCCCTTGGGGCTCGCCTGCACTTCAAAGGTCACCGCCTCGCCGCCGTTGAGGCGATCGAAGTTGAGCGGTGCCTGGAGGGCATCACGATGGAAGAAGTACTCCTTCCCGTCCTCGGCGGCGATGAAGCCAAACCCTCGGTCGGCAATGACCTTCTTGACTGTTCCTGCGGTCACATTGACCCCTTTGTCTTCCCGAACTGGTCTGCAGGCGCACGGCCTGTTCGAGAAGCAGGTCGACCACGCGGAGCATCGCCGCACATTGCGACAACGAGCCTAGGGTACGCGCGATTCGCGATCCTTGGGCTGGAGCGCCGTGCCCGGCTGTTCGGGCTGGCCGTTCAGGCGCCCGGCGGTCGGTAGGTCACGCCGATGCCGCGAGCCTCGTCCACCTCGGCTGCGGTGAGCAGGACCGTGGTCGTGATGCCGCCCATGCCGCTCGCGGAGACTCTCGTGGCGACCGCTGCGGCCGCCGCGTTGTTGGGCAGCTCGGCGATGCAGATGAAGTCGTCGTCCCCGAAGGCCCAGTACGCTGCCTCGAGGTGGCCGCCGACGCTCGCCGTGAGATCGGCAACGGCCTTCATCCGGCTCGCCGCGCCCTCCTTGAGAACGCCCTGGATGCCCGCCTGGGAATAGTGGGCCCGAAAGAGATAGTGCGCCAACTCGTGGTCCTCCTCGATCACAACCGGCCGTGGCGCGGCCGTCGCAGCGAAGGGCCATCGTGGGCCTCGATTCCGGGCCCGTCAATGCCTCAGATGAACTGGCCGAGCGCCCGCTGGGCGATGAACAGCGCGATCGGCAGAAGGACGGCAGACAGGAACCCGGTGAGCGCCCCGGTGCTCCACGGCCAGGTCGGGATGCGGTTGACCAGGTCGCGTTCGGCAATGAGCGTCGAGAGCGCGCGATGTGCCGCATCCATCGCCGAAGCGTCCCGGGCATCGACGCCATCGTGGATCTGGACGAGGGTGGCACTCAAACGCCGCCCGACCTCGCCCTGGAGGTCGCGCTTGGCGCGGACGAGGCGGTCGTGGACGCCGCGAAGCGGCAGGATGAACGCCGCACCGGCGATGAGGACGGCAAGCGAGTACCAGCCGATGCTGATGATCACGTACGAGACGTCGGCCGCAGTCGGAAGCAGGAACAGGCTGGGCAGGAGCAGCAGGATCAGGCCGATGGCGGTGGTGGACGTGAGCCGTGACATGGCGTAGAGCGGCGCCTGGTCAAACAGGTCGATCGTGGCCACGCGGTCAATCGTTGAGCTGATCAGTCGAAGCTGGCGGATCGTGTGGTAAATCAGGATCAGAAATATCGCCGTGATGAGGCCTTCCCAGAGCGTCCGGAGAGCAAGTGCCAGCGGCGCATAGCCAGTGATCTGGGATCCGACCGGATCAATGATGAAGCTCGCGATCGTCATCACGAAGGCAGCCACCAAGAGGATCCAGGCCGGGCGCGCCGGGGCAATCGTGAGCTCTCGACGCATGGCGGTGAACTCGTCGTCGTCCGTCTGCAGCATGGGGCGTATAGCGGAGAGGGCGCGACTCGCGAGACCATCAAGGCGATGAATGAGCGCCAGCGTCGCGAACGGCAGGGCCCCGTAGTAGGCGACTCCGAGCAGCTGCTGTGCGGGAGTTCCGTTCCCGCCCACCTGCTGCGATGACGCGAGAACGCCCACGGCGATCCCGGCGCCATAGGACACCCACGTCGGCCCTGGAAGGCCCTCCATCCAGCTGGCCAGAACATTGACCCAGCTCGGCCCATAGGACGGCCTCGGCTTGCTGCCCCGATCTGCCGGCGCCCTGGCCGCCGTCGGCCCCCCGTCCTCGAGGGACGTCGATGTATCCACGTCAAGCTCCGAGGGATCTGGCGAGGTCGCCCTGGTTGAGAAACCAGGCCATCGGCAGGAGCGCCGATCCAGGGTGCGGATGACGACGGTCGACCAGCCGGATACCCGGAGTCCGGCGAGAACCCTCCCGTACGCAGCAGGTGTCATCTCCGCTGCGGACTGGGTCGCGGGTCACCCCCGCCGTGAGCGCATCGATGGTCAATCCGGCTTCCTCCCTGGACGCGGCGACCATCGTACCTACCCGGCGCAAGGCTCCGCGGTTCCATCCGGCTCCGCGGTTCCATCCGGCGGCGGAACGCTCTGCCGTTGGGTAATGTGCTACCATGTGCTACATGAGCGAAGAGGGGTCGGGACCCGCGCGAGTCGGAGTGCGCGAATTGCGCCAGAACCTGTCCATCTACCTGGACCGCGTGAAGGCGGGCGAGACCCTCGAGGTCACGGAGCACGGCCAGCCGGTCGCGCGACTCACGCCGAACCCGCCAGCCAGGCTGTCGATCCTGGACCAGATGATCGCCGACGGCCGGGTGACCCCGGCGACGTTCGACCACCGACTCATCCCGCCGCCGCCGCGAATTCCGGGCGGCAGGCCGCTGTCGGAGATCATCCTCGAGATGCGGGACGAGGAGGAGCGATGACCGCCCTCGCCTATGTCGACGCGTCAGCTCTGGCGAAGCTGATCCTTGAGGAGGCCGGTTCGCTCGAGATGCGTCGCTGGTATATCGAGAGTGAGCGGGTGGTGACGAGTCGCCTAGGCGTCGTCGAGACGCGGCGGGCCGTGGCCCGACAGGCCCACGACCCCGCGCACCTGGAGGTGATCCTGAGGTCGGTCGAGACGATCGAGTTCGATGTGGCTGTAGCTCGTACGGCCAGCGCCATTGGACCCGCGACGCTCAAGACGCTCGACGCAATCCATCTGGCCTCAGCGGCGGCCATGGTGCCGGAACTCGACGCCTTCGTCACCTACGACGACCGCCTCGCAGACGCCGCCCGGGCCCTCGGCCTGCCGGTCATTCGGCCGGCCTGAACGAGACGCCCGCTCGGCGCGTCAGCCGGTGGGGACCGGCGCCCCGAGCTTCTCGATCCGGATCGCCGTGGCCTTGAACTCGGCCGTGCCGGACTTCGGGTCCGTCGCGTCGATGGTGAGCAGGTTGACCGCGACGTCGTCCTGGAAGTGGAAGGTCATGAACGTGAGCCCGGGACGCAGGCCATCGTCGACACGGACCGGCACCTCGACCTGGCCGCGCCGCGAGACGACTCGGACCCGTTCGCCTTCCACGAGATCGAACCGCGCGAGATCCTCGGGCGACATGTCCAGCGTCTCGCCGCGGCGCAGGGGCGACTTCAGGCTGCCGCTCTGCACTCCCGTGTTGTAGCTGTCGAGTCGGCGCCCGGTCGTGAGGCGGATCGGGAAGTCGTCGGACAGTTTGTCCACCGGCGGGTCGTGATCCACCGGCACGAACGGCACGCGGCTCCCCGGCACCGGGTTTTCCCAGAGCCGGGAGTGCAGGAACTGCTCGCCGGGATGGGTCTCGTCCCAGCACGGCCATTGGAGGCCGCCTTCGGACTCGAGGCGCGCGTACGTCATGCCCTTGTGGACCGGTGACAGCGCCCGCACCTCGTCCCAGACGCGTTCGGCCGACGCATCTCCCCAGTCGTGGCCCATGCGGCGCGCCAGCTCGAAGATGATCCACAGGTCGTCGCGTGCATCGCCAGGAGGATTGAGGGCCTTGCGGACTCGCTGGACCCGACGCTCCGAATTCGTGACGGTGCCCTCGGACTCGGCCCACGCGGCGGCGGCCGGAAGAACGACATCGGCCATCTCCGCGGTCGCCGTGAGGAAGAGGTCCTGGACGACCATGAACTCGAGGCTCCGCACCAGTTCTTTCGTCCGTTTCTGATCCGCCTCGGACTGGACCGGATTCTCGCCGATCACGTACGCAGCCTTGAGTTCGCCGCGCTCGATGGCATCGAACATCTCCGAGAGGTGGAGGCCCTTTCTTGCCGGCACCTTCACACCCCAGGCGGCATCGAATCTTGCCCGCAGGGCCGCCTGCTCGACGTGCTGGAACCCCGGCAGTCGATCCGGGAGGGCGCCCATGTCGCCGCCGCCCTGGACGTTGTTCTGGCCGCGCAGCGGGTTGAGGCCGCTCCCGTACCGGCCCACGTGTCCGGTGAGAAGCGACAGGCTGATCAGTGCCAGGACGTTGTCCACGGCATTGTGGTGCTCGGTGATCCCGAGGGTCCAGCAGATCATCGCCCGGTCGGCCTTGCCGTAGGCGTGGGCGAGCTCGCGGATGGCGTCGGCGGGCACGCCGGTCTCCCGCTCGGCGTACTCGAGCGTGTAGGACTCGACCTTCTCGCGGTAGGCATCGAAATCGAAGGTCGCGCGTTCGATGAACTCGGTGTTGGCGAGGCCCGCGTGGATGATTTCGCGACCGACCGCGTTCGCCAGCGCGATGTCGCTGCCGACATCGAGGCCCAGCCACGTATCCGACCATTCGGCCGAACTCGTCCGCCGCGGGTCCACGGTGAAGAGGCGGGCACCGTTCCGGACGCCGCGCAGCAGGTGATGGAAGAAGATCGGATGTGTCTCTCGGGCGTTGCTGCCCCAGAGAATGATCAGATCGGTCTCCTCGACCTCACGATATGAGCTGGTTCCACCACCAGCGCCGAAGACGGTCGCCAGACCGGCGACAGACGGGGCGTGTCAGGTGCGGTTGCAGCTGTCGATGTTGTTGCTGCCCAGGACCACCCGCGAGAACTTCTGGGCCGCGTAGTTGACCTCGTTGGTCGCCTTGCTGCAGCTGAAGATCCCGAATGGCGCCGGTTGCTCGGGGACCCGGTGGGCCCCGATCGCGCGAAACGCCGCGACGGTCCGATCGAGCGCCTCGTCCCAGGTCGCGGGACGGAGCTCGCCGCCCTTCGTGTCTCGGACGAGGGGCTGGGTCAGGCGAACATACGACTTCGGCAAGGGTTCCGTGCCTCCGTGCTCTTGGCGCGTCGCCGTGGCTTCGCGCGTTCGTCACCGGCCGACTGGCCGACCGCCGGAGTGTACCGCCGTCCGGGAACGTTGAGCCGCCCGGCCTTCGCCGGGCGGCTCCGATGGCGCGCTGCGGGGAGTGCAGGACTCGATGCGATCTGGCGGCCGTGTCCCCGATCGGGCGGCCGTGTCCCCGATCGGGCAGTGACCGCCGGTCCGGTGCAGTCGCCTTACAGGCCCCTGATGAAACTCGCGACCGGCCGGGTGGCTCGGGCGCGATTGGTGCGCCAGTCTCCGGGAAGGCGTTCGACATGGGCGCCACGCATCGGGGACGAGGAAGGTATGACATCTCAGCGGCGCGGCAGGGCTCTCGCGGTCGTTGCGACGGTGTTGATCCTCACGTTCGTGGCCGTCGGCTGCGGCCGACGTGTTGATGGCGTGGACCTGGTCGGCACCAATTCGGGCTCGCCGCAAGCACCTGCCGCCACCCTGTCGCCAACGGCATCGCCGGCGGCAGAAGCGTCAACCGAGCCGGCAGAAGCGTCATCCGGGCCGAGTGCCTCGCCTGACCCGGGTTCGTACGCAGGGTCAAGTCCGACCGCATCTGCCGTGCCGTTGGTGGCGCCGGATCTGACCGCCATCCAGCAGCTCATCGATGACATCGACGCGGCCCTGGGGGCCGACGCCACCGCAGACAACGATGAAGGGAGCTCGCAATGAAGCGCCATCTCACTCGACTTGCCGGCCCGCTGACCGGCCTGCTCCTCGCCACGGTCCTGGTCGCCACGCCGGCGCTGGCCGCCTCGGTCCCCGCGGGCCACGGACGCTCTGCGAGCGTCCCGCAGGCCGAAGAGCGGGAAGGACGAGCGCGCTGTGCCGATGCATGGCTCGCGGCCCGTGCCGAGCCGTCGGTCGCCAACCTGAAGACCGTCGGGTTCTGCGAGATCGATCGTCGACTGGCCACCATTGAGCGCCTCGGCAAGGCCGTGGACGAGTCTCGTGCGCTGACTGACGATCACGCGGCCGCGCTCAACCGGATCCTCGACGACTCCGCCGCCGGACTTCGTACCCTCCGCGCCAAGATCGCCGCCGATACGACCGTGGAGGAGTTGCGAGCCGATATCCGGAGCATCTTCACGGAGTTCCGGATCTACGCCCTCGTGACCCGCCAGGTCTGGCTCGTGCGCGGCGCGGACACGGTCGACATGGCCGGAGCGCGACTCGAGACCGCGTCCGACCGCCTCGAGGCCATGATCGCGCAGGCCGAGGCGAACGGAAAGGACGTCACCGAAGCGAACGCCCACCTGGCCGCGATGCAGACCGCGATCGCCGACGCCCTGGCCGCGGTGGACGGCGTCGCGGACGACATCCTGCCGCTCACTCCGGCCGACTGGAACGCCGGCACCGCGGGCCTGGTGCTGCGGTCGGCGCATGAGGCGATCACCTCCGCCCGGGCGGACCTTCGAACGGCCACGGCGGAGGCCCGCAAGGTCATCGCCTCGCTCGCCGGATAGCTGCGGCCCGGCTGCCGGGTCCTGGTCGACGGGGGTTGACCGGGCCCGGCGGCTGCCGCGTCTCGGCGTAGACTCGCGCTCGATGAAGACGATCCTCGTGGTCGACGACGCGCCCAACATCGTCGAGCTCCTCCGGATGTACCTCGAGGGTGCCGGGTACGCGACGATCGTTGCGACCGACGGTCCCGCCGCCGTCGAGCTCCACCGCAAGCATCGTCCCGACCTCGTGATCCTCGACGTGATGCTGCCCGGGGTGGACGGGTTCGAGGTCTGCCGCGCGATCCGACGGGAAGCGGACACGCCCGTGATCATGCTGACGGCCCGGACCGACGACGTCGATGCCATCGTGGGCCTGGAACTCGGCGCCGACGACTACGTGACGAAGCCGTTCAATCCGCGAGCCCTCGTGGCGCGGGTGAAGGCAATCCTGCGCCGGACCGACGGCACCGTGCGCCTCGGCCGACCGATCGAGGTCGGCACGCTCCGCATCGATCCACGACGTCGCGAGGTCGTCGTCGGCGACCGGACGGTGGAACTTCGCGGTCGGGAATTCGACCTCCTGGCAGCCCTCGCGAGGGACCCCGGCGTCGTGCTGAGCCGGGAAATGCTTCTCGAGGATGTCTGGGGAACCGACTTCCCGGGCGAGACCCGGACGGTGGATGTGCATGTCTCCGAGTTGCGCAAGAAGCTCGGGCCTGACGGCCCGTCCATCGAATCCGTGCGCAGCATCGGCTACCGGCTGGTCGCCGATGCCTGACCGCGTTTCCTCGCGGATCGCCGCGGCGTTCGTAACGGTCGGGCTGGTTGCCGTTCTCGCCGTGGGCGCGGGCCTGTTCGTGAGCCTGCGGTCGCTCCACCAGGAGGCCACCATCAGCAGCCTCGGGGATGTCGCCCAGCCGATGGTCGCGCGGGTCCGTGCGATCGGGGCGACCGACCTCCGCTCCGCCGTGACGGCGCTGAAGGCGGACCTGCGACCGGAGCTCGGGCTGTATGCGATCGTCGGCGAACGCGTCGTGACTGCCGACGGCAGCGCCACACCACTGACGGCGCGCGCGATCAACCTCCCGGGCGACCTTGCCGTCGGGGCATCGGTCGGGGGCACCCTGACCGCCGTCGACGGGTCGCGCTACCTCTACTCCGCCACCGTGCTCCGCCGGGAGGGGGCGGCTGTTGGCCGGATCGTGCTCGTGCTGACCGCCCCGGATACCGCGGGGGCGCTCGCGCTGCGGGACCTCCTGCGCGTCCTGCCGGCGGTGGCGATCGTGATCCTGGTGGTCGTGGCGCCGATCGCGTGGCTCCTGTCGCGATCGATCACCCGCCCGCTGCGTCGATTGGCCGACGCGACATCGGCAGTGCCGGTATCGGGCGCATCGGCCGCCCCGGTCGTGCCGGAGGGTCCGCGGGAAGTCCGCGATCTGACCGAGAGTTTCAACGCGATGACCCTGGAGATCGATCGCGTTCGAGGTGAGGAACGCGAGCTGCTGGCGAACATTCGCCACGATCTCAAGACACCACTCACCGTCGTGTCCGGGTTCGCGGAGGCGCTTCGGGACGGCACGGCCACCGGTGCCGGCGTCTCTCGGGCTGCCGAGGCGATCGCCCAGGAGGCAGCCCGGATGGAGAGCCTCGTCGAGGACCTCCGCTCGGTGGACGAGGCGGGCACCACGGGGCTGACCCTCCGGCCGGAGTCGATCGATCCCGGTGCGCTCGTTCACGATGCCGCGGCGCGATTTGGCCCGCGCGCCGCGACGGCCGGGGTCGAGATCCGGGCCGAGGCCGAGCCGGGACTGGCGTTTGCCGCCGATCGTGCCGCCGTGGAGCGGATCCTCGGCAACCTCATCGAGAACGCCCTGGCGGTCGTGCCCACCGGCGGCCACGTGGTGGTGGAGGCCCGGGCCGCGGCCGCAGGAGGAGTGGCCATCCGCGCCAGTGACGATGGGCCGGGGTTTCCGCCGGGCTCGCTGGAGCGCGTGTTCGATCGCTTCTATCGAGCCGATCCGGCCCGATCCGGCCCCGGCACGGGTCTGGGTCTGTCGATCGTCCGGGCGCTGGCCCGAGCACACGGTGGCGATGCCGTGGCCGAGAACCTCGCGCCATCGGGCGCTCGAGTGACGGTCACGCTGCCGGGCATGCCGGGAGGGCGCGGAGTGCCCGGAGTGCCGGGGCCGGGCTGACGCCGGGAGGGCCGGGGCCGGGGCATCAGACCAGCGCGACCCCGGAGTCCCGGCCGTCGACCGATTCGACGCGGCCGACGCGCCAGTGCGGGACACCGCGCTCATCAAGGCCGGCCTCGACCGCGGCGATCGACGAGGGAGCGACCGCAGCGAGCAGACCGCCGGAGGTCTGGGGGTCGTGGGCGAGCGCCACGAGTTCCGGTGCCACCGCCAGCCCGAGCGTGAGGCCGGGCTGGACGAACCGGCGGTTGTGCCCCGCGCCGCCCGTCTCGATACCGGCACCGGCCAGCTCAAGTGCCCCATCCAGGGTCGGCAGTGACGCGGCGTCGAAGACGATTCGGGTGTTTGAGCCGCGGGCCATCTCCAGGCCGTGCCCCAGCAATCCAAACCCCGTGACATCGGTTGCCGCACGGACCCCATGTTCGGAAAGGACCTCGGCGGCCACCCGGTTGAGCGTGACCATCTGCTCGATCGCGGCCGCCAGCTGAACATCGGTCGTCCTGCCCTGCCGCCGCCCGGAGACCAGCAATCCAGTCCCCAGTCGTTTCGTCAGGATCACGAGGTCGCCCGCCCTCGCGCCGCCCTTGCGAAACAGCCGGTCCGGGTGCGCCGCGCCGATGACCGCAAGTCCGTACTTCGGCTCGGGATCCTTGATGGTGTGGCCGCCGGCGAGGGTGCCGCCTGCCTCCCTGACCTTGGACGAGGCGCCCTCGAAGATCGCGGCCAGGGTGTCTCGCGGGAGATCTTCCGGGAATGCCGCGATGGAGAGCGCAAAGAGCACCCGCCCACCCATCGCGAAGACATCGGACAGCGCATTGGCCGCCGCGATCTCGCCGTACAGGCGAGGGTCGTCGACCAGCGGCGGAAAGAAATCGAGCGTGCCGATGATCGCGAGGTCCGGCGAGACGCGGTAGGCCGCCGCGTCGTCGGGGGGATTGAGGCCGGCGATCAGGTCGTCGGGGGCGGGCTGGGCACCGAGCCCGCTGAGCGCATCGGCCAGGAGGTCCGCGCCGAGCTTGGCCGCGCACCCGCCGCAATCGGTCAGTTCGGTGAGACGGATCGTCGGCGCGGCGGGGCGGGTCGCGGGGTAGGAGTCGGCCATGCGATGCATGGTAGGCCGGTTCCGAGGGCCGGTCCTCACGAGGAGCTCGGGCTTGAGTCGGGGCGCATGGGAAACCGTCGGAACAGGCCGATACGCATCAAGATGGAGGCGATGACGACAAGGTTGCTGGCGCTGGCGCTCCTCGTCTCCGGGTGCGGGTCATCCGGCGTGTTCGTCGGCCCCGTCGGCAAGGGCGATCTCACCGTGACGGACCGGACGTCGATGCTCAGCGGCGTGCTGTTCGAGCCGATCGAACGCGTGGCGATCGACGCGGATCCGGGCGCGGCGAGGGTCGGCGACAACGCCCATCAGATCGTCATCGGCTGGACGGGCGGATCGTGCGTGGGGCCGTTGATGATGGTCGTGTCCGGCACGGTGGCCGCGTTGGCCGTGGCGGTGACGGCACCGCGGTGTCAGGAGCAGTCGGCCAGGGCCGTCCAGATCGTTCTGAACTTCGACCGGGCGATCGACCCGTCCAACGTCGAGGTGACCGTCGTCTTTCGCTGAGCCGCTAGCATGATCGCGGGAGTGGGTTCGGGCCGGTGCCCGGCCCGGTCTTCAACACCGGTGGCGCGGCGCCCGGCGTCGCGCGGTGGGTTCGACTCCCATGCGCTCCCGCCAACGATCCCGAGAGGAGGGCGAGTGTCCACGACCGACCGGCCGAGGCCGCCGAGCGTCGAGCGCGTGCTGGCGGCTGCACGCCCCGGGACGGGTGGGCGGGACGCGGACGCGATCCTCGCGGTCGCCCGGCAGGTCGTCGCCGATGAACGGGCCCGGATCGCGGGTGGGGAACCGCCCCGCGATGTCGAGGCACTGGGCGCGCTGGTCGTTGCGTCCCTCGAGGCATTCGACGGGCCGGCCGCGGTGGGCGAGCCGTCCGGCGCGGCCTCGCACAACCAGGGGACGTCGGGATTGACGCCGGTCATCAACGCGACCGGGGTCATCGTTCACACGAACCTTGGCCGGGCCGCGTGGCCCCGGGCGGCCGCTGAGGCGGCCCGGCTGGCGGCCGAGGGTCCGAACCTGCTCGAGATGGACCGGGCGACGGGCCGGCGCGGTGCGCGATTCCGGGCGGCCGAGGAGCATCTCATCGCGCTGACCGGGGCCGGGGACGCGCTGATCGTGACGAACAACGCGGCGGCCATTGCCCTCGCCGTCGGGCTGGCCGGACGAGGAGGCGGCGTCGCCGTCTCGCGCGGGGAGCTCGTGGAGATCGGGGGCGGGGTCCGCATCCCGGAGATCCTCCGGCGCGCCGGCGTGCGGCTCGCCGAGGTCGGGACGACGAACCGGACGCGGGTCGGCGACTTCGAGGCGGCCCTCGCGGACTCGAAGACGCGAATCAAGGTCGTGCTCCGCGTCCATCCCTCGAACTTCGTCCAGGCGGGGTTCGTGGAGTCGCCGGACCCGGCGGCGCTGGTGGCCGTCGCCCATCGCCACGGAGCCATCGTCATCGACGACCTCGGCAGCGGTGCGCTCCTCCCCACCGAACGCGTCGGTCTGGGCCACGAACCCATGCCGAGCGAGCGGCTGGCGGCCGGGGCCGACCTCGTGACCTTCTCGGGAGACAAGCTCGTGGGCGGGCCGCAGGCCGGACTCATCGTCGGGCGGCGCGATCTCATCGCGAAGCTTCGCCGCGATCCGCTGGCGCGGGCGATGCGCCCGGACAAGACGATCCTCGCCGGGGTCGCGGCAACGCTAGCGCTCTACCGCGCCGGACGGGCCATGACGCACATCCCGGTCTGGCGGATGCTCTCGACGCCGACGACCGCGCTGCGGACCCGGGCGGATGCGCTCATGACGGCACTCCCCGGCGGGGCGGCCGTGGTTGTTGAGCTCGAATCCACCGTCGGCGGCGGCTCGGTGCCCGGGGAGACCCTGCCCTCGTGGGGCGTGGCTCTCGCGACACGGGACGGCAGCGCCGCCGCGGACCTCGTCGCGCGCCTCCGCTCCGGTGATCCGTGCGTCATCGGCCGGATCGAGCGGGATCGGGTGCTCCTGGACCTCCGGACGGTCGACCCGAGGGACGATGCGTCCCTTGGGGCGGCCGCGCGGCGCGCGCTCGACCTCGCCCTCGCCCGCTGAGCCGCCCATGACCGTCGTCATCGGCACCGCCGGGCACATCGATCATGGCAAGACGACGCTCCTTCGCGCCCTCACCGGCATCGATGCCGATCGTCTGCCGGAGGAGCAGCGGCGCGGGATGACGATCGATGTCGGGTATGCCCACCTCGACCTCGAGGACGGGACCTCGATCGACTTCGTGGACGTGCCGGGCCACGACGCGCTGATCGGCAACATGCTCGTCGGGGCCGGCGAGATCGACGGGGCGATGCTCGTCGTCGCCGCGGACGACGGGCCGCGGGCCCAGACACTCGAGCACCTCGAGCTCCTCGACGCGCTGGGGCTGCGGGCAGGGATTGCGGTCGTCACGAAGGTCGACGCGGTAGATCCCGGACGCGCCGCGGAGGTCGTCGCGGCAACCTCGGATCTGCTCGCACGCACGAGCCTCCGCGGGTCGCCGATCGTCGTCGTCTCGGCGACGACCGGGGACGGCTTGCCGGAGCTTCGCGAGGCGCTCCGCACGCTGCGTGACCGTGTCCTCGCCGCGCGAGCCATCGGTCCGTCGGGCCCGCGTCGGATGTCGATCGATCGAGCGTTCACGGTCCGCGGTCGCGGCGTCGTCGTCACCGGCTCGCTCCGAGGAGGCCAGCTGCGCGTCGGCGATTCGCTCCGCCTGGAGCCCGGCGGCAGCCAGGTCCGTGCGCGTGGGTTGCACATCCACCACGGATCCGTCGAGGTGGCCGAGCCGGGTCGCGTGGCGATCAACCTGGCCGGGGCTGACCTGGCCGCGTGCGCGCGCGGTACCGTCGTCACTTCGGGGCGGGGGATCGAGGCGTCGTCCCGTCTCCTGGTGGCCCTCGATGCACCCGTCGCGTTCGATCGCGGAGCACCGCGACGAGGTCGGCCGCCCTGGCCACCCGTGGACGGTGCGCACGTGCGCCTCCATTTGGGAACGGCGACGGTCGGTGCGGTGGTCGGACGGCGCGGTCGCGACGCCGTCGACCTGCCCGACGGTCGCGTGACGGCCATCCTGCGCCTCGACGAATCCATCGCCACGTTCCCGGGAGAACGGGGCGTCGCACGACGGTCTTCCCCCGGCGACGTGGTCGGCGGTTTCGCGGTCCTCGATCCCGCACCGGCGCGGGGGGTTGCCCGGCGACGCGCCACGCTGGAGCGCCTTGCGGTTCTCGCGGGCGCCATCCGCAGTGCCGACGCGGATGGCGCGGCCGACGCGCTGGTGGGTCTGCACGGAATCCTCTCCGAGGAGCGGATCGCGACCGTCGCTGCCTCCCTTGCTCGCGCTCCGACGGGAGACTCCGCGTCGGTCGGCAAGGGCGTCGTCCTGGCGCCGGACATCGCGACCGCACTCGAGGCAGGCACACTCGCGCAGGTGGGCGCCTTTCACCGAGATCACCCGTTGGAATCGGGGATTCCACTCGGGAACCTTCGGCCTGCCCTGCACCACCGGTTGCGCCGCCTGGCGACGATCCGTCGCGAGGATGCGGATTGGGCGGACGGAGCCATCGGGGCCGTTGTGGACGACCTCGTCAGGCGAGGCAGGCTGGCGCGCGAGGGGGATCGCCTGCGGGACCCGGAGCGAGCAGCAGGATCGCCGCCGGCCCTCATCGCCGCGATGGACCGACTTGAAGAGGCCCTCAACGTGCCGGCACCACCCGGCCTGGCCGAGGCCGCGAAGGCCGCCGGCTGTCCCGCGGAGGGGATCCGCGCGCTCGAGACGTCCGGTCGCATCGTGCGCATCGAGGCCGACCTCGCCTGGGCCGCCCCCACGTTTCACCGGCTTGCCGCAACAGCGCTCGCCATGGCACGGCGCGAGCCCCTCTCGCCCGCGGCCCTGCGCGATGCCACGGGAACCAGCCGTCGGTATGTCATGCCGCTCATCGAGGACCTCAACCGGCGCGCCATCCTCGTCCGGACGCCGGCCGGCCATCTGCCCGGCCCCCGGGCGCCGCGCGAGCCGGGTGAGCCGGCGGCGACGAAATGACGCACCCTGTGCCCATGCTCGACGACGTCACCGGGATCATCCTGGCGGGGGGCCGATCGTCCCGGTTCGGTTCGGACAAACTCGCGTTCGAGATCGACGGCCGAACGATGCTTCGGCGGGCAGTCGACGCCATGGCGCAGGTGACCCCGCGCATCATCGTGGTGCTGGCGCCGGGCACCGAGCGGCCATCGAGCGCAGCGCTCGATCCGCGCGTTGAGGCCGTCCACGACCCGACGCCGTTCGAGGGTCCGCTTGCGGGGCTTGCGGTCGGTCTCGACGCCGTCCGGACGTCCATTGCGCTGGTCGCCGGCGGCGACATGCCGCGGATGGTGCCGGCGGTCCTGCGGCGTCTGGCTTCGACTGCAGGTCCGGACCGCCCTGCCGTCACCCTGGAGGTGCCCCGACGGGTTCAGCCGCTCCCGATGGCGATGCTCGTGGAATTCGCGCGCCCAGCTGTTGCGGCCCTGCTCCGGGCCGATGAACGATCCCTGCGAGCGCTGTTGCGGGAGATGAAGGCGGCGTCCCTTCCGGCACCGGTCTGGCTGAGCCTGGATCCGGCCGGCGACACCGTGGTCGATATCGATCGACCCACCGATATCCGCGCGAAGCGCTGACCCTCAGCCGGCCTCGAGGGCAGGCGCCTCGAACACGAACGCCCCGCCGACCATGGTGGCCACGACCTTCGTGTCGCCGATCGGGCCGGCATCGGTCGTGTCGATGTCCCGGTCCAGGACCACGAGGTCGGCCAGCCGCCCGACCCCCAGCCAGCCGGCCTCGTCCTGCCGATTCACGAAGGCTGATCCCGCTGTCGCGGCGCGCAGCGCCTCCTCGAGCGGGATCCGCTCATCCGGCAGGAACGGCTCGGCCTCCCGATGTTCCGGCCAGACTCGCCGCACGGCCACCTCGATCTGCGGAAACGGGTTCGCGGTGCTGACCGTCCAGTCCGATCCGAATGCCAGGTGCGCCCCGGCGCGGAGCAGCGACGCGAACGGGTACTGCCGGCCGGTCCGCCCCGGGCCGAGCAACGGAATGGTGAGCACGTCCATCTGGGCTTCGTGGACGGCCCACAGGGGTTGGGCATTGGCGACGGCATCGAGTGTCGCGAACCGCGGCAGGTCATCCGGATGGATCAGCTGGATGTGGGCGATGTGGTGGCGAGCATCGCGAGCGCCGTTGGTCGTCCTGGCGGCCTCGATGGCATCGAGCGCCTCGCGCACCGCCCGGTCCCCGATGGCGTGATAGTGGAGCTGGAACCCGCGCGAATCGAGTTCGACGGCCAGACGATTGAGCTCGGCCGGCGAACGGTTGGAGATCCCCGTGCCGCCGGTCGGGCGGCCGTCGGTGTCGAGGTAGGGCTCGAGGAGCGCGCCGGTCCGATTTTCCAGCACGCCGTCCACGAAGAACTTGACGGCCGAGGCGGCCAGGCGCGCCATCCCGGGGCTGCCCGGTCGCGCGGCCCTCGCGGCCGCGTCCACCGCGCCGCGGATCGCCACCAGGCCATCGATGCCCCCGAAGTCGTCGAGTTCCGAGGCGCCCATCGCGAGCACCACGCGTGCCGTGAGCGCTCCGGATTCCGCGACCGCCCGATAGGCCGCGACCTCGTGCGGATCCACGTTCGCGTCCTGCCAGCCCGTGATACCGAGGGCATGCAGTTCCGACTGGGCATCGAGGATGGCGCGAACCAGCGTCGGTAGATCGTGCCGCGGGATCAGCCGAGCGACGAGATCGATCGCCCCTTCCTGGAGCATTCCCACGGGGGTGCCGTCCGTGTCCCGTTCGATTCGCCCGTGCGCGGGATCGGGCGTGGAGGCGGTGATCCCGGCCAGTTCGAGGGCCCGGGAATTGACCCACGCTCCATGTCCATCGCGGTTGGTCAGGAAGACCGGTCGATCCGGCACGATCGCATCGAGCGCCTCTCGGCGCGGGATCCCCCCGGGGAAGGTCTCCATCGACCATCCGTCGCCCACGATCCACGCGTGATCCGGATGCGCCGCGGCATAGGTCGCGACGGCCGTGAGGTGGTCGTCCGCGGTATCGAATCGGTCGAGGTCGCACTCCACGTGGCGCAGCCCGCCCGAGATCGGGTGGGTGTGCGCGTCGGTGAACCCCGGCAGCACCGTGCGGCCGCGAAGGTCGATGACGCGGGTTCGCGGTCCACGGAGGCCGGTCACGTCGCGTTCGGCCCCGACGGCGACGATCCGATCGCCCGCCACGGCGAGCGCCACCGCCCCTCGATGGTTCGGGCCCATCGTCCGAATCCGACCGCCGTGGAGGATCAGATCCGGACTGGGGTCGCGCATGGCACCCAATGTAGTGTGCCGAAGCCGGCAGGGCGCTAGGATCCCGGCATGCGCACCAGCGTGCACCTGCTCCACGCCGGCTACGTCCGCGGCGGCGGACGTGTCGGCGGATCCGTCACCCTCGTGCGGGACGGCGACGCGATCATCGTTGCCGACCCGGGCATGGTGGCGTCGCGATCGATGATTCTCGATCCGCTGGCGGCGCTCGGCGTGCATCCCGACGCGGTGACCCACGTCTTCCTGAGTCATCACCACCCCGATCACACCGTGAACATCGCGCTGTTCCCCAACGCCGAGGTGGTCGATTTCTGGGCCCGCTACCGGGACGACCTGTGGCTGGATCACGATGGTGACGGGTACGCGTTGTCACCGCACACCAGGCTCTGGCTCACGCCCGGCCACACGAAGGAGGACGCGTCCCTGATCATCGAGGCGGACGATGCCGTGTACGCCCTGACCCACCTGTGGTGGAAAGCCGATCGAACGCCGGTGGTGGATCCGCTGGGTTCGGACCAGGCCGCGATCGAGCATGGTCGCGGGCGCGTTCTGGCCGCGGTCGACATCGTCATTCCCGGCCACGGCGAGGCATTCCGCGTCGACGATTGATGCCCGCGTCGAGCCAGCGCCAGACGCTGGAAGCGACGAACCCTGAATCGAAACGGCCCCGCCGGTTGACGAGGCCGTCTGCTCTTGTCGCCCTGACGGTCAGTCGCCCTTGACCTTCCGGTAGAGGCTGACGCCGGCACCAAACCCGAACCCGGAGACGATTGCCTGGGCCAGGGCAGGGCCGACCGCCGGGACGATCCCGAGGATCGTGCTGATGATCGCGCCGACGATCCCGAAGACGATCGCAAACGCGATGCCCCAGCCGACGATGAGGAGCAGCTTGCCCTGCGTCAGCGCCCAGGATCCTTTGACGGCGTCCATCGCGGCCGCGCCATCGGCGGCAAGCCAGCCGCTCATGGACAGGCGGGCGCCGATGTAGATCGCCGCCACGACGGCGACGATCAGGACGAGCGCGCCGAGCGCGCCGAGGGTGGCGGCCACGATGCCGCCGACGATGATGATCCCAAGCGTGATGCCGCCGGTGATGATGCCCGCCCCGAGGATGCCGATCCATCGCTCGCCGACGCGGGTGAAGGTGGCGTTGACCGCCGGCGCGTCGCCGACGCTGGCCATCGTGGCCCAGACCTGACCGTAGAGATTGAGGATCAGGCCGCCGATGATGCCCGCGATGACCGCGCCGAGGATCCCGGCAACGATCGCGCCGCCGATGACCGCGGCGTTGCCCGTCGACCCGCCGAGCACGAGCCCGAGCACGATCGGCACGATCGCCGCGATCACGACGAGATTGACGATGACGCCGATCACGATGATCGGGATGATGAAGTTGGGCTGGAGGACCATCCGGAATCCAACCATGAGCGCGTCCGTCAGCGTGAGCTGCGACGATGATTTGCCGCCGAAGAGCGCCATTCTCCCCTCCCGAAATCGATGTCCTTGACTGGGCGTCGCGATCATGCGCGTTGCGCGTCTACCTGGTCAACGCAAACGGGCGCTCATGAACGTCGCCTCCGGCCAGGTGCTGCGGCGCTCGCCCGACGCTTCAGCGGGCGGGCGAGCGCAACGGCTCGCCGATCGCCGGCTCATCTGGCCGCAGCCCTCGCCAATTGACCCAGGCGCCGGCCAGCAGCAGCCCGGCGACCACCAGGATCGTGGCGTGGAAGGACTCCGTCGACGCGAGCCGTGCGGCCTGCTCGATGGCTGTCCCGACGGACGGATCCGGTGCGTTCAGCGGCTGCACGGCCGCCCGAAGGTCGCCGGAACGAGAATCGAGGCCCGGCACCGCTGCCGCGAGTGACGCGTAGAAGCGCTCCGTGATCAGGATGAAGATCACGGCCGACGCCAGCGGCTGCCCGACACGAGACAGCGCGTTGTTGATCGCCGACGCCAGCCCCGCCCGCTCGACGGCAACGGCGCTCATCAGCGTGGAGGTCAGCGGGGCCACGACGAAGGCGATTCCGATGCCAAAACCCAGGATCGCCGGGAGGGGATCGATGAACGCCGCGAGCGGGGGGACGAGCGATGCCGGGTCGCCGGCCTGGGCGAGCCACGGGGTCGAATCGCTCGGAACCCGGAGCCACCAGAGCGTGCCTGCGGCCATCACCAGCGGACCGCCGACGAGGAAGCGTCGCGGACCGTAGCGCCCGGCCAGCACCCCGGCCCAGGCCGAGATCAGCGCCAGCGCAATCCCGGTGGGCAGGCCGATCAGGGCCGCTCCGAGGGGCGAGTAGCCGAGGACGCCCTGCAGGAACAGGCTCTGCATGTAGAGCAGTACGTACAGGGCGGCATAGATCAGCACGGTCGAGATGTTGATCGCGGTGAAGGTTCGATTCCGGAAGAGTTCCGGCGGGACGAGTGGATCGCGACGCCGAACCATGAGCACCGGAAAGACCACCACGGCGACGAGTCCCACCCCGAGCATCACCAGCGGACCCGGCTCGGTCCACGCAACCTGCTGTCCACGAATGGCCCCGAAGGACAGACCACCGACGGCGACCGCCGCCACGAGCGCGCCCAGCCAATCGAAGCGTGTCCGGTCGGTGATCGGCCGAAGGTCGGGAACGTACCGGAGGGTGAGCACGACGCCAACGACGACGAGCGGCGCGTTCACCAGGAAGATGCTCTGCCAGCCGTACAGCTCGACCAGGGTTCCCCCGACCGGCGGGCCGAAGATCGCGACCGCCGACGTCCACGCGGCCCAGATCCCGAATGCCCGGCCACGGTCGGCACCCTCGAACGTGGCCGTGATGATCGCCAGGGAACCGGGCACCAGCAGCGCACCGGCGACCCCCTGGAGGAGGCGCGCGGCCGCGAGCACGTCGAGGGACGGCGCCAGCCCGCAGACCACCGAGGTGACGCCGAAGCCGGCCAGCCCGAGCAGGAAGATCCGGCGCCGCCCGTACCGGTCGCCGAGGGCGCCCGCGAGCAGCAGGAAGGCCGCCAGCGTCGCCATGTAGCCGGCGACGACGTAGACCTGGCCCTCCAGGACCCCGATCGTGACGGCCGGCAGCGTTGCGCCGATCCGCGGCAGGGCGATGTTCACGATGGTGCCGTCGAGGAACACGATCGCCGACCCGATGATTGCGGCGGCGAGCGCGCCACGCGACGAGGAGGTCATTGGCGGAGTGTAGGGTGCTCCTCTGGCGATCGCGGCGGACGGCTAGACTCCAACCCATGCCCGGACCTGTAGCACTCATCGGTGCCGGCGAGTTCCTGCCTGGAATGGACGCCCTGGATCGAGCCCTGCTCGAGGGCATCTCCCGCGCGCGTCCGCGGGTCGCGATCCTGCCGACGGCAAGCGCTCCCGATGGCGAGGCGGTATTCCTCGGCTGGGCCGAGATGGGCCGAGCGCATTTCGCCGCCCTCGGTGCCGAGGTTGAAGCCGTCCTCGTCCGGACGGTCGAGGAGGCAGCCGACGCCGCTGCCCTGCAGGCGATCGGCGAGGCCGATCTGGTCTATCTGTCGGGCGGCAAGCCCGCCCATCTCAGCGCCGTCCTCGGTGGGAGCCCGCTCGGTGAGGCCATTCGAGCAGCGCAGGCCCGCGGCGCCGTGATCGCCGGCTGCTCGGCCGGTGCCATGGCCCTCGCCGAGGTGCAGGCCGATTTCCGGCGCGGGATGCTGCCCTGGCCCATTCGCTGGACCGCGGCCTCGCGGGTCGTGCCCGGTGTCGCGGTGCTCCCGCATTACGACGCCTGGCCAGAAGCGATCCTCGCCCTCATGGTGCTCCAGTCGCCCCGCGACATCGCGGTCCTCGGCATCGATGAGGACACCGGGGCCGTCGTTCGGGACGGCCTGTACGAAGTCCACGGCCGAGGACGCGTCACCGTCTGGCGCGGGCACCATCGCGCCCGCTATCGCCGCGGTGAGACGTTTCGACTCTGACCTCGCAACGCAGAGCTTGTGAATGAACTCGCTCCCCGAGATCGGCAGGAGCCAGAGCCTCCGTCTGGGGGGGGCAGGACGTGTGGTGGGTGGCGTCTTCAGGGCTTCCCTATGCGGATGGTGAGACGATCTCACCCTCCGCTGGCGTCTTCAGCAACGCCGGTCCGAGCACGTAGTAGCGTCCCCGCTTCTCGCCGGTGGCTCGCAACCAACCATCCTTCACCGCGGCCTCGAGGTCTCGTGTCGTGTTCTGTGGCGACCGACCCGTGAGGCGGATGTAGTCCCCGGCTCGCAGGTGCCGATTGACCCACGCGTAGGCCAGCCCGTCGATCATCGCGGGCGGAAGCGACCCATCTGCAATCGCCCGGCGGATCTCGACCATGACATCGCCGAGGCCTCTGAGCCTTGCCAGCACGTGATCGGCCGAGCGGGTGATCGACGTCACGAAGTAGTGGGCGAAGGGCGTGGCGTCATACCCCGGCACGTAGTCCTGGCCGACAGCGTCGCGGATGGCGGAGAAGTAGGCAGATCGGTCCAGATCGAGTTGAGCGTCGAGCGAGACCAGACCGCCGAGGGCGTAGCCGTGGCGCACGAGGATCAGCCGCGCGATCGCGCGAGCGGTCCGGCCATTGCCGTCGTTGAACGGGTGGATGGCGACGAACTCGAGGTGGGCGAGGGCCGCGACGATAGAAGGAGCGTGACGCTTGGGTGCCGTGGCGAGCCAGGCTGCAAACTCGTGCATCAGATCGGGGACGTCGCCAGATGGGGGCGTCCTGAAGATCGGGTTGCCGTCCGCATCGACGATGCGGTTCTCGCCACGGCGATACTCGCCTGGCGTGAGCAGCGGGCTCTGGTTCCACAACACCCGCCGATGCAGCTCTCTGATGACGGCCTCATCGGGAACAACGCTCGTGGCGGCGAGTTCGTCGGCGAGCGTCAGCGCGTCACGTGTGCCGATGATCTCGCGAGCCGCCTTGTCGCTGACCTTCGTCGAGCCCTCGCCGGCGAGCAGCGCCTCGACCTCGACGTCGGACGCGGTGTTGCCCTCGATTCGGGCTGTGCCGTGGATGGTCCGCACCCAGGCGCGGCGACGCATCCACTCCGCGTGGGTGGGGTCGATTGGCAGGTTGTCGAACAGCCAGCGTCGCTGGTCGAGATAGGCAAGCGGCTTGGCAAGGGCGCGTCCGCGCAGTCGGTATCGCATGAGGGCTCCGGTAATAGTGGTGAGTATTACCGCTGGCGGTAAAATGTCAAGCTATTGCCGGGCCGGCGGTCCCGCGACGGCACGGTCGTCGTGCGCGAGGGCGTTGGACCGAGGACGCTTTCCACGCCCGCGTGGCCCTCGCGTCCAGGCGGGTCGAACAGGTCCTCGACGAGCGCCCACTCCGCATTGTCCAACTCGATCATCGACGGCATGGCGCGATGGTGCCGCGGGCCGATGACAGGTTCTATGGCGCGAACGGGTCAGTCCGAGTGGTGGAGTTCATTCACACGCCCTCAGTCCCGCGGTGCGGTCAGTCCGGGCGGACCTTCCTGAAGCAATCCGAGCAGTAGACGGGTCGATCCATCCGTGGACGGAACGGAACCTGGGCCTGGTTGCCGCACTCGGAGCAGAGGACGGCAAAGAACTCACGCCCGCCGCCGCTCTCGTAGCCACGGGGTCCGCCGAGATCCTGGGCGTCGTAGCCGCCGCCGTCCCGGGCAGCACGGCGGCTGGCGCGACAGGACACGCAACGCTTGGGCTCGGAGGAGAATCCCTTCTCGGCGTAGTACTTCTGATCGTCGGCCGAATGGATGAATTCCTGGCTGCAGTCGACGCAGCTGAGCGTCCGATCCGCGTAGGTCACTGGGTTGCCTCCCGAGCGCGATGTTCAGCGTGGTGCGCTCCGCGGGATCGGCGGGACCGCGACTTCGGCGTCAGGCCGGGGCCGCGCGACCCTTGGTGCCGATGTGGAGTCCCTTGGGCGGGGCGCACCGGATCAATCGTTGATCTTGAGGATACATCGGATCGGCGATCCGGCCGGTCGACGCATCGCCGACCGTCCGTCGCGGAGAACGGGAGAAGCCGTGACAGGCTACCTGTCACAATGATCGCCGACGGTTCGGGCGACAGGCGAGGAGCAATGGGGGCGCCTCGTTTGTCGGGACCCGCGGGGCCGTCGGAAGTTGCCGGGAAGGTGGCGTCCGTCGGCCCGAGCGGGCTCGGGCACCCCGATTCCGTCGCGTCGCAAACGAACTGGCAGGGGAGGGCCCAGGGACCGGATGCTTCGACTGCTCCACACCGCCGACGTGCACCTCGGCGCGCGACACGCCGACCTCGGTGAGCAGGCGACCGCCCAGCGAGAACGGCAGTTCGCGGCGTTCCGCGCCAGCGTTGATCTCGCCATCGACGAGAAGGTGGATCTGTTCCTGATCGCGGGCGATCTCTTCGACTCCAACGTTCAGCCCAGGCGGTCTGTCGATCGGGTCGCCGCGGAGCTGCGGAGGCTCATCGAGGCGCGTATTCGAACCGTCCTGATCCCCGGCACCCACGACGTCTACGACCGCGCGTCGATCTACCGTTCCTACAACCTTCCCGCCCTGGCCGGCGAAGGCGGTCCGGACTTCGTCACCGTGCTCACACCCGAACAGACCTCGGTTCGGTTCGAGCCCCTCGACCTCACGGTCCATGCGCAGGTCTTCGCCACGAAGCGAGCGCCACACTCGCCGCTGGCCGGGCTCGACGTGACTGCGGATCCGTCCACCTGGCACGTCGGCCTGATCCACGGTTCCATCAGCATCCCCAATCAGACCGAGCACGACGAGGTCGTGATCACGACCGAGGAGATCGCGGCCAGCAAGCTGGACTACCTGGCGCTCGGACACTGGCACTCCTCGAGTCGGGGCAAGGCCGGCCGGACCGTCCATGCCTACGCCGGGGCGCCGGAGCCCGTGGCCCTGGACCAGGATCGGGCGGGCAACGTGTTGCTGGTGACCCTCGATCTGCACAACGGCAAGCGGGACGTCCAGGTCGAGGAACGGCGCGTTGGACGGACCGTCTTCGAAAAGGTGGAGATCGACGCAGCGGGCATCGCATCACAGCCGGCACTGATCGAGCAGCTCGCCGCGCGGGCAAACGAGGACCTGGTGCTCGACGTCCGCCTCATCGGAATCAGACCGGATGCCCTCGACGTCCGGCAGGAGGAGATCGAGGCGGCACTGGCCGGTCGGTTCCTCAAGATCCGGGTCAGGGATCGCTCGGTGCCGCCGTTGTCGGAGGGTCCCCTGCCGCCCGAGGACACGATCCTCGGGGCGTTCGTCCGGGACGTCGAGGCCGCGATCGCCGAACTCGAGGCGGCCAGGGACGCCGACGGCGCGGCCGAGGCTCGCGACGTCCTGCGGCTTGGACGGCTTCTCCTCGCGGGCGAAGAGGTCACGCTGTGAGGATCACCCGGCTCCAGGTCGCGAACCTGCGTCGCCATCGTTCCCTGGATCTGACCCTCCATCGCGGGCTCACGGTCGTGCGAGGCCCCAACGAATCGGGCAAGACCACCCTCCAGCGCGCGCTCGAACTGGCGCTGACGCGACGAGTCACCTCGGCCTCGGCGGAGATGGAGACCATGCGCAGCTGGGGCGCGGCCGAAGATGATCGACCCACCATCCGGCTCGAGTTCGAGCAGGACGAGGAAGACGGGATGCACCCCGGGGCTGTCGAGAAGGCGTTCCGGGGGGCCAAGGGAACCGTTCGCCTCGAATACGACGGCAACGTCGTCACCGACCCGGCCCAGGCGGACCAGATCCTGGCGGAGTTGACCGGGGTCCCGACGGAGGCATTCTTCCGGTCGACGGCCTCGGTCCGACATCACGAGATGGACGACGTCGCCCGCGACGAGAGCGCCCTCCGGGATCGACTCCAGGCCTCCATCTCCGGCGCCGACCGGGGCACCGGTCTCGCGCGTCGCAAGCTCGACAAGGCCATCCATGACCTCAACACCCGGGGGGACAAGAACCCCGGCCGGCTCAAGGTTGCCGCCGCAGCCGTCGGCGACGCAGCCGCGGCCGTGGATCAGGGCGAGGCCGCCCTGGCGCAGCTGGAGCGGGATCGAGATCGACTGGTCATCGCCCGGGAGCGTCGCGCCGAGGCGGATGCATCGCTCGCCGAGCGAACGTCACTCCTGGAGAAGGCGCGCCAGGCCGAGCGTCTCGCGGCCGACCGCGCGATCGCCCAGGAGCGCTTCGAGCGCTTCAGCATGGCCGTGTCCGTGACCGGGCAGATCGCGGCGCTGCAGGATTCCCATCCTGCACGGGATCCGCTGCCCATCCTCCGGACGACGGTTGGACGGCTTCGCGCGCTCGACGCACGGGTGCGCGAGCTTCGGGCCATGCTCTCGGGCGACGGCGACGTGCAGTTCGAGCTGAAGGCACCCGAGCCGCAGAACTGGCGGCCGGTGGCACAGGTCGCGCTGCTGTTGATCCTCGTGGGCGTCGGCTTCGCCGCCCTGTCCGAGCTCGGCGCCATCACGCTGCCGGGCGGCCTCACCGGGCCGCTCGCCCTCGTCATCGCCGGCTCGGTCCTTGCCCTGATCGGTCGTCGCCAGCGGCTCGTCGCAACGGATATCGGACGCGAGCGACAGCTTCGGGATAGTGAAATCGATCGCCGGCTCCGCGGACGTTCGCAGTTGGAGCAGGAGCTTCAGGAGCGGGATCTGGAGCTGGCCAATCAGCTGTCCGGTCTTGAGCTGCCGGACATGGCCGCGGTCGAGGCCCTCCTCGCCGCCGAGGAGGCGCACGTCGCGTCGATCGATCGGCTCAGCGCTCAGCTCGAGGGGCTCGTCGGCCGCGAACCGGCCGAGACGCTGCCGTCGCTGCGCGACGCCGCGGCCCTCGAGATCGAACAGAAGACCGGAGCACTCGAGCATCTCGGGCCCATCGCAAAGGAGCCTCGAGCACGCGAGCGCCTCGAGGTCGAGGTCCGCGAGGCGGAGCGGCTCGTGAACCAGGCCCGGGATGACGAGGCCGATGCCCGGGCGCGCGTCGAGGCGAACGCCGTTGACGCCGAAGCAGTGGCCGCCCAGGCCGAGCGGCTCGAGGAACGGCGTGAGCAGCTGGCAACACTCGAGCGCCGCGGCCGGGTCTACGAGCGAACGCTCAAGGCGATCGATGCCGCCGAGCGAGCGACGATGCAGCGGGCGACCCGCTATCTCGAGAAGCACATGGTGGGCGATCTCGATCAGGTCACGGCGGGTCGGTATCGACGCGTTCGCGTGGACGATACGAACCTGGGCATCGAGGTGTTCGCCCCGGAGCGCAATGACTGGGTGGCCGTCGAATCCCTGTCGCAGGGGACGCTCGACCTCGTCTATCTCGCCGCCCGCATCGGCCTCGTCCGGCTCGTGACCGGCGATCGCCGGCCGCCGCTGATCCTGGACGACCCGTTCGTCACGCTGGACGCTACCCGCGCGACCCGGGCGCTCGAGCTGCTCAAACGGATCAGCGCCGACTTCCAGATCGTCTACCTGACGACCTCGGACCGCTACGACAGCGCCGCCGACGCCGTGCAGATCCTCGAGGCCCCCACTGCGGTGGATGCCGAATCGGCCGTCGGCAGCTGACGCGCCCGTTCATCCCATCGTGCCTGCTTCGGACCTTTCGCCTGCCATCCTGCCGGCCGTGCTCGCGCTGGCGGCCGCCGCGCTGTGGGGCGTGTCCGACTTCGGGGGTGGCCTGCTGGGACGCCGTGCCCCGATCCTCGGCGTGCTCATCGCGACCCAGGGCGTCGGCTTTCTGATCGCGACCGGTGCCGTCGTCGCACGCGGGGAGCCGATGCTCGCAGGCACCAACCTCACGCTATCCGTCCTTGCTGCCGGGCTCGCCGCCATCGGGGTCGGGAGCCTGTATCGGGGCCTGGCCGTCGGGCGGATGGGCGTCGTCGCCCCGGTCACCGCGGTCCTCACGGCCGCGACCCCCGCGATCATCGGGATCGCCTGGCAAGGGGCGCCGGATCCACTCGTGATCGTCGGGTTCGGGCTGGCCATCGTCGCCGTGGTCGTCGTCTCGGTGGTGCCGGACGACGTCGGCGGGCGCCCCTCGGGATTGCCCTACGGTCTCGTCGGCGGGGTCACCCTCGGACTCCTCGGCGTCGTCCTGAGCCGCATTGATCTCCAGCACGTCTTCGCGCCGCTCGCGGTCATGCGAGGCCTGGAGATCGTGCTGTTCATCGTGTTCCTGGCCATCCGCCGGGTTGCCTGGCGGATGCCGCGCGCCACGCTTCCGCTCGTCATCCTCGTCGGGCTTGTCGACGTGACCGGCAATGTGGCGTTCCTGACCGCGTCGCGCATCGGCGACCTCTCGATCGCCGCCGTGCTGTCGTCCCTGTATCCGGTCATCACGGTGATCCTCGCTGCCGCGATCCTTCGGGAGCGGGTCACCCCGTCGCACGCCGTCGGCGTCGGCCTGGCCTTCGCTGCGATCGCCTTCATCACCGGCGGCGCGGCATGATTTACCCGGGGAGGTTGCATGACTGACGCATCGCCAGCGCCCATCGAGGTCGTCTGGCTGGTCGAGGCGACCTATGCGCCCGATGGTGCCGAGGCCCGCGTCCCATTCCGCGCAGAGCACATCGCGCGACTGCAGCGCCTCAGGGCCGAAGGGATCGTGATCGAGGCCGGCGCGTTCACCGACGTCTCGTCAACCGTCATGATCGTTCGCGCGAAGACCGAGGAGGACGTCCTTGCGCTGGCTCGCGACGACGTCTACATGCGCAACGGCGTGTGGGTCGAGATCCGCGTCCGTCCCTTCGGGCGCGTCCGCGATCAGTCCGGGACCTGACCCGGGACCACCCGCAAGGCCGCGACGTGATCGTTCGATGTGATCCGGCGCACCACCGCGAAGCCTTCGCGGAGCAGCATCTCGTCGGTGATTGCGCGGAGCATGGCGAGCTGACGGCGAACCGCCGGCTCCGGCACCACGCGACCGACCCGCCCGGCGTTCCGCGCGATCACCAGATCCGGCGGGAGATCCAGGACGATCGCCACCGGGGTCGCTCCGTGGCGCCGGGCCAGCCCGAGCAGCGCAGCGCGGGCCGGAGCGGTGAGGTTCGTGGCGTCGACGACGGTGGTGGTGCCCGCCGAGAGGCGCCGATCGAGCGCCCGATGGAGCGCCGCAAAAGCCGCTCCGGTCACGGATTGATCTGCCTCCCCGCTGCCGATCCGGGCACGGAACGCGTCCGAGGACAGGATTGCCTTGGCGGGAACCGATGCCGCGGCAAGCGTGGACTTGCCGCTTCCGGCCGGCCCGATGAGCGCGATCAGCGAGCCGGGCGGGACGACGAGGTCGGCCATGACGGGCTCCGCCCGGTTCGCGTGGTCCGCGGTCATCGCGGGCGCCGCCGGCCCTCCCAGCCGCCCGATCCGGCCCGGCGCACGTCGTACACCGGCTGGTCGTACACGGACGGCCCTCGGTTCACGCGTCCGTCGGCCAGGCCGAAGCGCGAGCCGTGCCACGCGCAGACGAGAAAATCGCCATCGATGGAACCCGCCGAGAGCGGATCACCCGCATGGGCGCATTCGTCGTGGAGGGCCAGGATCCTGTCCCCTTGCCTGACCAGCGCGAGCGCGTTGACTCCCAGCCTGGCCTTGACAGGGCGGCCTTCGGGGATGTTGCCGTCCGTGTCGAGCTCGGCCGGTACGAGGGCGATCCACTTGCTGCCATGGCCGCGCCAGGCATGCCGGCTGACCATGTTCCCGAGGACGTACACGACGTCTCCGCCGACGTACGCTCCCGCGGCCAGGATAACGAATGCCAGGATGGACAGGCCGATCGCCATGGTCCGCCCATCGTCCCCACCGGCGCCGAGGCGGAACCCCAGCGACGCGACGTAGGCGACCAGGGCCACGATCATCAGCGCGCTGTGGACGGTCGCGCGCTCCCGTGCCGTCCCGTCCGTGTCCGCGTAGTCGGCGGCACCCGTGATCGCGGCCGCCAGCATCGACAGGATCCCGAGGACGAGCGTGATGTCTGCAGCGCCCGGCTGACCGGACAGGTCGAGGACGATGACCACGAACAGGATCCCGACCGGGGCATCCGTCAGGACCGCGTGCAGGGGATGGCCGAGCCAGCGCCCGTTGAGCAGGTCCCGAATCGCCGGGATCGGCCGGAACAGGGCGTGGAGCCAGCGCTGATTGAAGTCGCCCAGCGGCCGTGCCCAACGGGCCTGGGCGGCGATGAGCGAGTCGAGAAATCGATGCATGAGCCACCTCTCGCCACGGACTGTACGCTGGCTCGGCGGATACCCGGGATTCCGGTAGTCTGCCCGGATGCCGATATCCCATGCACGGAGCTGGATCCCGCTCGTCGCGGTCTTCTGGGTGACGTCGATGGTCGAGGGACTCGGCGTCAGCCAGGTCTTCGCCCTGCTCCCGTCCCAGCTGTCCGCCCTTGGCGTGCCGGACGCCGACCGGCTGTCCTTCATCGGTCTTTTCAGCGCCCTGCTGTTCGTGCTGGGCATGCCGCTCGTGCCCCTGTGGGGCGTCTGGGCGGACAAGTACAGCCGCAAGGCGGTCATCGTCCGGAGTGCCCTTGTCGAGGCGGTCGTGTTCCTCGGGATGGCGCTGGCCACGGAGCCCTGGCACGTGGCTGTGAGCGTCCTGCTGATCGGCTTCCAGCTCGGCAACACCGGCGTGATGCTGGCGGGTATCCGGGACGTGACGCCGCGGGCGCGGCTCGGGACGGTCATCGCCATCTTCGGGGCATCCGGGCCCGTTGGGTTCGCCGTCGGGCCGACGCTTGCAGGGATCCTCATCGACGGGTTCGGCTGGTCGCTGAGCGGCGTCTTCGCGGTCTCGGCGGCGTTGTCGGTCGGCACGGCGCTCCTCGTGACCTTCGGGTCGCGCGAGGTTCGGCCGGAGGTGATTCCCCAGGGGCGCGTTCTCACCCTCGCGTTCGGGGCCGTTCGGGGTGTCCTGTCCGATCGCGCCGTCCGCGCCATCTTCCTGATCTTCGGCACCGCGTTCCTCGCGAATCAGATGTCACGGCCGTACGTGCCGGTGGTGGTCGAGACCGTCGTCGGGCGGGGTCCGGGCCTGGCGAGCGGGATTGCGCTCGTTGCCGGAACGGCGGCCCTGGCCGGCGCGTTGCTGGCCCCGGCCATCGGGGCGCTCGGGGATCGCGTCGGCTACCGGCCGATCCTGGTCGGCGCGCTGCTCGTCGGCGCGGCTGCGCTCGTCGCGATGCCCCTTGCCCCGCAGATCGGCGACCTCGGGTTCCTGGCGCTCGTGGCCGTCGCGTTCGCGGCAGCGGCTTCGTCGATCAGCGCGATGGTCTTCAGCCTGTTGGCGACGGAAGTGTCGGCAGAGCGACGGTCCCAGACCCTCAACCTGGTCTACCTGCCGCTCTACGCCGCCGGTATCCTCGGGCCGGCAATCGGCAGCCTCGTTGTCAGGGCCGGGCTTCCGGCACCGTTTTTCCTCGGCTCGGCGGTGCTCCTCGTGGGCGCTCTGGCCGTTCTCCGGCGCCGGTCGAGGCCGCCGGCAGACATGGCGCGCGACCCGGAGCGCGTGGCGTTGTCCTGAGCGCCTGGCGCACGACCCTGAGGCGTGGCGCGCGACCCTGAGCGCGAGGCGCTGTCCCGAGCGCGAGACATCGATCGAAGCGGCCAGCCGTCAGGCCGGAAGGTCGCGCTCCGCGGGGCCGGTGTAGATGGCGTTCGGGCGGATGAGCCGGTTGTCGGCCGACTGCTCGAGGATGTGGGCTGTCCAACCGGCATGCCGGGCCAGCGCGAACGTGGCGGGGAACAGGTCCGGCGTGAGCCCGACGCCCTGGAGGACGGCCGCCGCGTAGTACTCGACGTTGGTCTTGAGAGGCCGGTCCGGATGCTTCTCGGCCAGCACGCGGAGCGCCACGTCC
The DNA here is from genome assembly GCA_040389445.1 of Chloroflexota bacterium. Classification (GTDB taxonomy): domain Bacteria; phylum Chloroflexota; class Limnocylindria; order Limnocylindrales; family CSP1-4; genus UBA5189. The sequence goes on along the minus strand of JAZJZX010000010.1, from coordinate 37,200 downwards.
TCGACCTTGATGGCCAGCTCGAGCCAGTCCGGTTTGTGCTCCATCGACTCGACCACCTTGCGCAGGGCCGCGGCGCGGGGGTCGTACGCGCGATAGACGCGATGCCCGAAGCCCATCAATCGCTCGCCACGGTCGATGGCGTCACGGACCCACTGTTCGGCCCGCTCGGGGGTGCCGACCTTGTGGAGCTGCTCCACGACCTCGGACGGGGCTCCGCCGTGGAGCGGGCCCTTCATCGCCCCGATCGCACCGCAGACGGCCGACGCGATGTCGCTCCGCGTGGAGGTGATGACGCGCGCCGCGAAGGTCGAGGCATTGAGGCCGTGCTCCGCGCCGACCACGAAGTACGCATCCAGGGCCCGGGCGGTGCTCGAATCCGCACGCGCCCCGGTCAGCTGATACAGGTAGCCCGGCACGAGGTCCAGGTCCGGATCCGGCTCGATGGGCTCGAGGCCCTGTCGGAGCCGGGCGAAGGCCGCCAGTGCCGATGGTGAGAAGGCAGTGAGCGCCCGCGCCTGATCGGCGGTCGGGGGCCACTCGAGGGTCTGCGTCGCGCCCCAGACGGATACAGCGGTCCGGAGCGCATCCATCGGCTTGGCCGTGGTGGGCAGGGAGCGGAGCGCGGTCATGACCGCTGTTGGGACGGGCGTGGTCGGAAGGTGGTGGGCCGGCTCCCACGAGCCGGTCCACAGGAGGTTGGCGACCGCCGGGTACGAACCCCGATCCACGAGATCGCCAATTCGATAGCCGCGATACAGCAGTCGCCCGGCCGCGCCGTCGACGTAGCCGAGACTCGTCTCGGCGGCCGGAACACCCTCGAGACCGGGCGAGTAGGGGTAGGCCGGGGCCGCAGCCGGCGCCGCCGGGGCCGCAGCCGGGGCCGCAGCCTGGGCCGCCAGGGTCGGAGCCGCCCCACTGGTTTCAGTCATATCGGGATGGTAGTCGTGCGGCTGAAATCGCGGAGTGCCGAAGGTCCCGATTGTGCGGTCAGATGCGCCGGCCTGGTCCGTCGTCGCTCAGCCGGACTCGTCCAGAAATTTCTCCACGGTCGCCACGAATTCGTTCGGATGGGTGTGGTGGGCGGCGTGTGCCGCACCCTCGATGACGGCGACCCGGCCGTTGGGGAGGCGGGCGTCAAGCGCGGTCGTATTCCGGCCGAAGGCAGGCGGACTCACCGAACCGAGTAGCTGGAGGACCGGTACCTTGACCGCCGCCAGCGCTTCCAGTCCCGCCGCCGGCGCGCCGGAGGCCTCGAGCTCGCGAAGGATCGTGGGTGCCGCCGCCACCCGGAGCGGCCAGACGGCGTCGGCCCGGAATCGCGCCATTCCGGCATCGTTCATGCCCACGACGGTGCGCATGAATCGCTCCAGGAGACCCTCGAGATCGCCTCGTTCAAGGTCCTCGCTAAGGGCCTTCATCAGCCAATCGGGCTCGTAGGTCGACGCGCGCGTCGTGTCCCGAGGCGGCGCCCCCTCGTAGCAGACCACGCGCCGGATCGAGCGCGTCAGCAGCGCAGCTCCGAGAGCGCAGCGCCCGCCGAATGAATGCCCCAGGACATCGACGGCATCCCCGGTGTCGCTCGCCAGCGCGTCCGCCACAGCAGCAACGTCCTCGAATTCCCGTTCGATGGAATACGCCTCCGGAACGTCTCCCGAGTTGCCTCGCCCTCGGCGATCCATCGCATGCAGCCGCCGCTGGCCGCCGAGCAACGGGCCGACGACCCGGAAGGTCCGGTGATCCGCCGTCGTGCCGTGCACCACGAGCAGCGGACGTGTCCACGGGGCCGATGAACCGGAGGAGAAAACCGCAATCCCGGTGCCGTCGCGCGAACGAACCAGGCGATCCGGGGATGTCACCGCCCCACGGAACTCCCGCCGAACGACGACCCCGTTCCGTCAGCATGCAGGCTCGTCTCGCCGACGTCTGGAGCCGCCCGGCCTCGACGAACCGTCACGCTCGGCGGCAGGCCCGCGGCCGCGGCGACATCCAGGAGCCAGACCGCGCCGGATCGTCGGGCGAGCCGGGCCGGCAAGCGACGCACGTCAACCACGGGTCCGAAGACCTCGCCCATGATGGCCGCCTTCGCTGCGCCGTTGACCACCACGATCGGCATTCGGGCCGCCGCGACGAAGTTGCCGTGGAGCGTCACACGGGCGACGTGCGGTTCGATGTGCGTCGGAGCCGCCACGGCCTGGACCCAGCTCGGGTTGTCCCACGTGGGTGAGTCGGGGAAGACCGAGAAGAGGTGACCGTCCGACCCGATCCCCACGAGGATGACGTCCATGCGAGGAAACCCCGCGCCGTTGAGGCCGATCCCCGCTGCCCGCAGGGTGGCTGCATAGCGCTCCGCGACCGCCTCCGGGCCATCGCCGGCGGCAAGGGCGTCGGCGATCGGAATCACGTGGACCTGCTCCAGTGGAACCGGTACGTCGCGGAGGAGGAGATCCCAGCACGCGAGGGCGTTGGACAGGACATCGTTCGGCGGGACCCAGCGGTCGTCGGTCCACCACAGGTGCACCTGCTCCCACGGCACGGTCTCCCGAAGTGGGGAATCGGCGAGGTGCCGGTAGATCTGGCCGGGCGTCGAGCCGCCGGTGGTCACCCAGTGCGCGACGCCTCGGGCCCGGACCGCGTCGACGAGCGCATCGGCAATCCTCGCCGCGGCCGCGTGGGAAACGTCGGCAGGCGCCGGGAACACGATGATCTCCGGCTCGTTCACGACGGTCGCACCAGGTCCGCCGCCGCAAGCAGTGCCGCCACGGCGACGGGATCCACGCCCACCGACTCGACCGTCTCGGCGAGCAGCGCAACTTCGGTGCGTCGCGGTGCCATGAACCTTCGGAACGGCAACGCCGTGCCGTTGAGCGAGGCCCTGACCAGGACCGCCTCGGCCTCGGCGGACACGACGACCTCGAGGAACGAGTTTGCTCGTCGTGCCGAGATTTCAACCGTGAGGGTCGTGCCGGCGGGCATGGACGATGCCATCGGCACGACCCCGACCCGAACGCGCCGACGGCCCGCACGGAGCTCGCCGGTCTTCGGTACGCCGAGATCAACGGCGGGCCCCGAATCGGCGGCGGGCCCAGGCTCGTCCGCGGGCCCCGAATCGACCGGGTTGGGCATGGGCCGCAGGGGCGACGCGACCACCATGTGCAGTCGGGATGCCAGCCAGCCAAGGTGGTACAGCGGCTTGATCAGGTTCGTGTCGCCCGGACCAGATCCGGGATGCGCGGCATACCGGACCGTGATGTCGGTGAGGCTGCCGAGAAACGGTCGGAGTTCGGGCCGATCGAAGCTCGAAGCGATGGCCTCGCGCCAGCGGGACTGGCGAAGCATCGCAAAGTCCGATACCGCGAGCTCGCCCGATCCCGCCTGATGCTCGCCGACGATCCGGGCCAGGGCATCCAGGCGATCCAGTCCATCGCCGGACCATTGGGATCCATCGACCACGAGGCGATCGGCCATGTCCAGCAGCTCCAGCGCCTGGCGGGAGCCCAACGGGGGGTCACCCGGCCACCACAGCGTGACCGGCAAGTCGTGCACGAGGAGAGGCGCCACGATCGCGGCCACGTGACGTCCGGTGTCACCGCCCGCGACCAGATCGATGAATTCCGCGCAGGTCTCCGCCGCGTCCGGCCGAGGCAGCACGCAGTGGGCCTCGATGTGGGCGTCGATCCACGAGGGCCCATCCGGATCGGCGCTCGAGACGATGAGCGTTCGCGATGGATGGCGGCCGGTCAGCATCCGGATGACGGCGGCTGCCCTGGCCCCGACCTCGGGTTGCCGGGCGATGACGACGAGGTTGAGCACGCTCGTGCGGGCGGCAACGCGTCGCTCCGGCGCGCCGTCGTTGCCCGACGTCGTCAACGAGGTGCTGGACCAGACCTTGGCGAGTTCGGCTTCGATCCCGGCCAGCGAATGGGTCCGCGATGCCCAGCGCAGGGTCGGCTGTCCTGCCGTCGGCACCTCGAGCGCTGCGATGTCGTCCATATCCGTCGAGTCAGATCCGACGCCAGCGACGCCCGTCCCGCTCGATCAGGCTGTCGGCCGCGTCCGGACCCCAGGTGCCGGAGGCGTAATTCGGGAGCTCCGGCGCCGGCCCGCTGATCCAGCTGCCCACGATCGGCGTGACGATGGACCAGGCAGCCTCGACCTCGTCCGCCCGCGTGAACAGGGACGCGTCCCCGAGCATGGCGTCGAGGAGGAGTGTTTCGTAGGCATCAGGGCTGTCCACCGAGAACGCCGAGCCGTAGGTGAAGTCCATCGTGACGGTTCGGATGTCCAGCCCGAGGCCCGGAACCTTGGACCCGAACCGAAGCAGGATCCCCTCGTCCGGCTGGATCCGGATGGCCAGGAGGTTGGGCTCGGGGTCCGTGGCCGCGTCCCGGAAGAGCCGATGGGGCACGCCCTTGAACTGGATCGCGATCTCGGTGGCCCGCTTCGGAAGGCGCTTGCCGGTGCGGAGATAGAACGGGACGCCGGACCAGCGCCAATCGTCGATCTGGAAACGCGCCGCGAGGAACGTTTCCGTTTCCGATAGCGGATCCACTTCGGCTTCCTCGCGATAGCCCTTCACGGGTTCCCCAGCGACCCAGCCGCTGCCGTATTGCCCACGGACGACGTTCGACCCGACATCCGGGCCGGTGAATTCGGGGATGGCCCGGAGGACCTTGACCTTTTCGTCCCGGAGCGCGTCCGCCTCGAACGTCGCCGGCGGCTCCATCGCCACGAGCGTGAGGAGCTGGAGAAGGTGGTTCTGGACCACGTCACGGGTCGCGCCGGTCTCCTCGTAGAACGAACCGCGCTCCTCGACACCGATGGACTCGGCCATCGTGATCTGCACGTGGTCCACGTAGCGCCGATTCCAGAGCGGCTCGAAGATCCCGTTCCCGAACCGAAAAACCATGAGGTTCCGGACGGTCTCCTTGCCGAGGTAGTGATCGATGCGATAGACCTGCGACTCGCGGAAGACGCGGCCGACCTCGCGATTGAGCCGTTTGGCGGAGTCGAGGTCGCGACCGAACGGCTTCTCGATGACGATCCGGCGCCAGCCGCCGCCGTGAACCTCATGATCCAGGCCGCACCGACCCAGCTGGGCCACGATCACCGGGAACGCGGACGACTGGGTCGCGAGGTAGAACAGGCGATGGCCCTGGGTTCCATGCTCGGCATCGATGGCATCGAGGCGGACGGACAATCGATCGAAGGCATCGTCGTCCCCGAAATCGCCCTGGTGGTAGACGATCCGGTTCAGGAACTGCTCACCGACCTCTGCGTCCAGCGGGACCCGGCTGTACTGCTCGAGCGACTTGCCGATCTCGGCCCGGAAGGTCTCGTCGTCGTACGGCCGTCGGCCGACCGCCACGAGCTGCCAGTCCTGGGGCAGCAGGTTGGTGCGCCAGAGCTGGGCAAGCGCCGGGAACACCTTGCGATGCGACAGGTCCCCGGTCGCCCCGAACAGGACCATGACGTGCGGATCCGGGACGCGCTCGAGACGCAGGCCCTCGCGAAGCGGGTTGCCATCCTGCTTCGGGGCTCGCCGCCGACGGCCGGCCCGATCGAGCCGCTCTTCGCGGATGGTCCGCGGGGCGGACGGTGTCGGGGCGGCGGGACGTGCCACGTCAGGTGTTCTTGACCGCGTGCCCGCCGAACTCGTTGCGGAGCGCGGCGAGGACCTTGGCCCCGTAGCTGTCGTCCTGACGCGAGCGGAAGCGCGTCTGCAGCGCGATGGTGATGACCGGCGCCGGGACGTCACGATCGATCGCCTCCTGGACGGTCCAGCGGCCCTCGCCGGAATCGGCGACCCAGCCCTTGAGGTGCTCCAGGTCCTGGCCCTGACCCTTGAACGCGAGCCCGAGGAGCTCCAGGAGCCACGACCGGACGACGGATCCGTGCATCCAGTTGTCGGCGATGCCCGCCAGGTCGAGGTCGTATTCCGAGGCGTGGAGGATCTCGAAGCCCTCGGCGTAGGCCTGCATCATTCCGTACTCGATCCCGTTGTGGATCATCTTCACGTAGTGGCCCGCCCCGGGCGCGCCCGCGTGGATGTACCCGCCCTCGGGGGCAAGGCTCAGGAAGACGGGTTCCAACGGCGTGACCGCCGCCGCCTCGCCGCCGACCATCAGGCAGAAGCCGACCTTGAGGCCCCAGATCCCGCCGGACACCCCGGCGTCGACGTACTGCACGCCCTGCTTCGCGAGGTCCGCGTGGCGCCGGACGTCGTCATGGAAGTTGGTGTTGCCGCCGTCGACAATGGTGTCGCCGGGCTCCAGGTGCTCCATCAGCTCCGCGATCTGGGCTTCGGTCGCGTCACCCGCCGGGACCATGATCCAGACGGTCCGCGGCTTCTCCAGCTTGCCGACGAGCTCGGCGATGCTGAAGGCGCCTTCGGCCCCCTCGGTCACGATCTCCTCCGTCTTCTCGGGCGTCCGGTTGTAGGCCACGATCTCGTGCCCGTCGCGCAGGAGGCGGCGGACCATGTTGGACCCCATCCGGCCGAGGCCGATGAACCCGATTCGCATGTCGTGATGCCTCCTGGGCTGCCGCTGTCTCAGTAGCTGCGGCCCGCCTCGTCGTGGGGCCGCGCGATCGTACTCGGTGCCGCTCAGTCTACGCGCGAAGCCGGCCACCGCCCCTCGTCCGGGCGGCGAGCGTCCGACTTTTCCAGCGCTCAACCTCTGGCGGTGGCCGGCTCACACCGAGAACGGGCGGGCATTCCTGGCGGTCACGACCTCCGGCGAACGCATAGGCCCAATCGAGATCGGATCGCGAACGAGCTCCACGCGACCTAGCCGGCCAGAGCTCGTGCCAGGGCGGCCAAGCCTGCGGCGCGGTCGCTGCCGAGTCCCAGCCGAAGCACCGGCAGGTTGTGCGAGGCAAGAGCCGCAGCGTCGCCCTGTGCCTGTGCGTCGATGAGCCGCCCAAACGTGTACGGCCAGCCCGGGATCTCGCGGTCGTCGGGGTGGGTCGAGACGAGCTGGAGGAACCATCCCGTCGGGGCGCCGCCCTTGTGGAGCTGGCCGGTCGAGTGGAGGAAGCGCGGGCCGTATCCGGCGGTCGTCGCGTGGCCGGTCCGGTCGCGGAGGATAGCCCGGATGCGCTCGATCGCCGCGTCCGCCTCCGGGCTCGGGGCGATGAAGGCCTGGATCGCCAGGTAGCGCCCCGGGTGGTCGACCCCCATCGACTCGCGGATGAGCGCCGCGAGGTCCGCTTCCGACATCCCGTCGAGGTCGTGTATCGGCGGCCCGCCCGCCTCGCCGCCTGGGGCACCATCGCCCGAGGCCTTCGCGAGGACCTGGCGGGTGAGGTTCTTCGCCTCTTCGACGTTGGGCTGGTCGAAGGGGTCGATGCCGAGGACCGCGCCCGCGATCGCCGTCGCGACCTCCCAGCGGATGAACTCGCCGCCGAGGTCCATGGGGTCGTCGATCGCGATCCGGATGACCGGGTGGCCCCCCGCGGCAAGCGTGGCCAGCAGGCCGCCGGACGGATCCGGTCCGCTGGTCGTGCCGATCGAGACGAAAACCCGATCCTCGCCGTAGGCCTCGGCGGCGCCGAGTGGCTCCCGATCGACGGGCACGATCCCGACGCCGTGCTTCCCGGTCGACTCGGCGATGAGCTGCTCCGCCCAGGCGCCGAAGCTGGCGAGGGACGGGTCGGTCACGAACGTCAGCTTGTCGCGGCCCGCCCGGGCGAGGCCCCCGAGCACGAGGCCCAGGAGCAGGCCGGGGTTCCGGTCCGGCTCCGGCTCGCGGCAGCCGGCCAGCATCATCGAGGCGGAGGCGAGGAGCGGGTCCAGGTCGAGACCGATGAGGCTCGCGGGCACGAGGCCCACGTACGAGAGCGCGGAGTAGCGGCCACCGATGTCCGGCGGGTTGAGGAAGACCTCGCGGAGCTGGTCGTGGTGGGGGATCGCCTCGACGCTCCTCCCGGGGTCGGTGATCGCGACGACGAAGTCGCCGGGCCGTTGGTCCGAGCCCGCCTCGTCGAGGGCGGCGGCGATCCTCGCCCAGGCGTCGGCCAGGAAGGCGAGCGGCTCCGTCGTGGTGCCGGACTTCGAGGCGACGATCCAGAGGGTGGAGAGCGGGTCGAGGTCGTCGACCGTCGCCGCAACCGCCGCGGGATCCGTGGAATCGAGGATCCGGAGGTCCAGGTACCCCTGGGTCGTGCCAAACGTCCGATGGAGGACCTCTGGGGCAAGGCTGGAGCCACCCATGCCCATGACGACCGCGGTCGTGAAACCCGCGGCGCGGATCCCGTCGCCGAAGCCCTCGAGCGCGGCAACCTGGTCCGTGAAGTGGGCCGGCGAGTCCAGCCAGCCCAGGCGATCGGCGATGGCCGCCTGGACGGTCCGGTCGCCCGACCAGAGGGTCGTGTCGCGATCCATGAGCCGTGCCGCCCACTCGTTGCGACGGGCGTGGTCGGTGATGGCGCCGAGGCGCGCTTCGTCTGCCGGGGAGAGCCGAAGCTCGAATTCCGCACTCATCGATCCACCTCTTCCGCGTCGCGGCGGGTCCAGCAGGGCACCGACCCCAGTCTACGCGGCTGGCGGGACGGGCCCGAGAATCGGCGGGTGCCAGTCACCCGTCCGGCCCGGGATCAGCGCTCGTCGGCCTCGATGGCGAGGACCTTGTTCAGGCGGCGGACGTGCCGCGGCTCGCCGGAGAAGCGGGCGCCGATGAAGGCGAGTGAGGCCTCCAGCGCCGGCTCCGAGCCGACGACCCGAGCACCGAGCGTCAGGACGTTCATGTCGTCGTGCTCGACGCCCTGGTGCGCGGAGTAGGTGTCGTGACAGACCGCGGCTCGGACGCCGCGGATCTTGTTCGCCGCAACCGACGCGCCGACGCCCGAGCCGCAGATGAGGATCCCGCGATCGACGTCGCCGTCCCGCACGGCATGACCGAGACGAGCGGCGAAGTCGGGATAGTCGTCGGCCGGGTCGGAGCCGTCGCCGCCGAGGTCGATGAACTCGTGCCCGAGGCCGGCCACGATGAGACGCTGCAACAGTTGATCCTTGAGCGCCGCACCGGCGTGATCCGCGGCGAATCCGATGCGCATCAGTGCTCCTCGTGCCCCGGGGGCCGGGACAGACCCGCCGGCTGGTGCCCCGGATCAATGGTCGGCACACGACCGCGGAGCTCGCCCCGCGCCACCCGCCGCCCAATGTCCGTCACGCGCTCGACGGTAAATCCGAACGCTTCGAAGATCGTCGGTGCCGGGGCGGAAGCCCCGAAGTGGTCGATCCCCAGGATCGCGCCGGCGTCACCCGCGTAGCGCTCCCAGCCGAGGGAGACGCCCGCCTCGATCGTCACGCGCGCGCCGACCGCCTGCGGCAGCACGGATTCGCGATACGCCTCGTCCTGCACATCGAACCGCTCCCAGCAGGGGAGTGACACGACCCGCGCCGGCGTCCCTTCCGCCTCGAGGGCCGCGGCCGCGCCCATGGCCAGCTGGAGCTCGGAGCCGGTGGCGACGAAGATCACGGCCGGCGCCCCGCCGACCGCCTCGGACGAGGCCGGCCGCAGGACGTACCCGCCGCGCGGCACGCCCTCGCGCGCCAGCTCGGCCGTGCCCGCGAGCGTCGGGAGCTTCTGCCGGGTCAGCGCCAGGGCCACCGGCCCGTCGCGCCGCTCGACCGCGAGTGCCCAGGCCGCCGCCGCCTCGTTGGCGTCACCGGGCCGGACGAACCACAGGTTGGGAATGGCGCGCAGGGCCGCGTAATGCTCGACCGGCTGGTGCGTGGGCCCATCCTCGCCGAGACCGACCGAGTCGTGCGTCCAGACGTAGATCACGTGGAGCCCGGTCAGCGCCGCCAGCCGGACCGATCCGCGCATGTAGTCGCTGAACGTCAGGAACGTGGCCGCATACGGGATGAAGCCGCCGTGATAGGCGATGCCGTTGGCCACCCCGCCCATGGCATGTTCCCGGACGCCGAACCGCAGGTTGCGACCGGCCAGCTCGACTTCGAAATCGCCGGCACCCTTGATGTCGGTCAGGTTGGATTCCGAGAGGTCGGCCGCCCCGCCGAACAGCTCCGGCACGGGTTCGGCGAGCGCGGCGATGGCCTGCTGGCTCGCCTGACGCGTCGCGAAATCCTCGCCGACGGCGTAGGTCTTGAGGCCGGCATCCCAGCCCGCACGCAGGTCGCGGTCCAGCCGGCGCCGCAGATCCGCCGCCTCGACCGGGTAGCCCTCGGCATAGCGTGACATCCGCGCCTCCCAGTCGGCGACCAGCGCCTCGCCCTCGGGAATGGCCGCGCGGAAGACATCCAGCGCCTCGTCGGGCACGAGGAACTGGGCGTCGGGATCCCAGCCGTAGGCCTCCTTCGTCAGGCGTACCTCGTCCGGGCCCAGCGGTGAGCCGTGCGCCTTCTGGCTGTCGTGCTTGTTCGGGCTGCCGAAGCCGATGTGGGTCCGGACGGCGATGATCGACGGGCGGGCATCGCGATGGGCCGCCGAGATCGCGGCGGCAATGGCGGCCACGTCGTTGCCGTCCTCTACCCGCTGCGTCTGCCAGCGGTACGCCTCGAACCGGGCCAGCACGTCCTCCGACCAGGCCATGTCCGTGGGTCCGTCGAGCTGGATGTGGTTGTCGTCGTACAGGACCACGAGCTTGCGCAGCATCAGGTGTCCGGCCAGGCTCGCCGCCTCGGCGGTGATTCCCTCCTGGAAGTCGCCGTCACTCGCGAGGGCGTAGGTCCAGTGATCGACGACGTCGTGGCCCGGTCGATTGAACTCGTGTGCGAGCCGCCGCTCGGCGATCGCCATCCCGACGGCGTTCGCGAACCCCTGCCCCAGGGGCCCCGTGGTCGCCTCGACTCCGGCGGTCAGCCCGTACTCGGGGTGGCCCGGCGTCCGCGAGCCCCACTGACGGAAGGATTTCAGGTCATCGAGGGTGACGTCATACCCGGTCAGATGGAGCAGCGAGTAGAGCAGCATCGATGCGTGGCCGGCCGACAGGACGAAGCGGTCGCGGTCCGGCCAGGTCGGGTTGGTGGGCGAGTGGCGAAGGAATCGCGTCCACAGCGCATAGGCCATCGGGGCTGCGCCCATCGGCGCGCCGGGATGTCCGGAGTTCGCTTTCTGCACGCCGTCGATCGACAGGGTGCGAATCGTATTGATGGCCAGGCGTTCGAGATCGGGGGTCAGGTCAGGCATCGTCGGGTGATCGTACCAATGCGAGGCACGACACCGATACCATGCCGACATGGCCATCGCCCACAAGCCTCGCGTGCTCGTCCTCGGCGACCTCGTCCTCGACGTCGTCCTGGCGCCGGAGCGTGCCATCGAGATCGGCACCGACGTCCCGGGAACCGTGGGGATCCGTCAGGGCGGATCGGCGGCGAATACGGCTCGCTGGCTGGCGCGGCTGGGCGTCGACGTGCAACTCGTGTGTGCCGTCGGGCGCGACGGCGCAGGACGCAGTCTCGTGACGAGGGTGGAAGGCGACGGCGTCCGCGTTCGGGCGGCGCGGATTCCGGGTCAGCGCACGGGCCGCGTCGGCGTGCTGGTCGCGCCGGGCGGGGAGCGCTCGTTCGTGGCGGATCGTCGCGCGGCGCTCGCCCTCCGGCCGGATCATCTGAAGGCCGAGTGGTTCACCCGCCTTGATCTGATCCACATCCCTGCGTACTCGTTGATGGGAGAGCCCATCGGGGCAGCCGCGCGGGCGGCGGTTTCCCTGGCCCGCGCCACGTCGCATGCACAGGTGTCGCTGGATCTCTCCTCCATCGGCCCGCTGCTCGCACAAGGGCGTCGGGCGGCGCGCGAACTGGTCGCCTCGGTGATGCCGGATGTCCTGTTCGCCACCGAGGCCGAGGTCGAGGCGTTTCTCGGGCGGAACGCCGGCGACGGCATCCTCGAGCATGCCGCGATCGCGGTGATCAAGCGGGGTTCGCGGGGCGCCCGCGTCCTCGCGCGCGTGAGCGCCGACGAGCCGCTTCGCTTCGACGAGCCGCTTCGCTTCGACGTGGCCACGCCGCAGGTCTCGGCTGCCGACACGACCGGGGCCGGCGATGCCTTCAGCGCGGGATTCATCACCGGATGGCTGGCGGCCCGCGCGGCCGGCCGCCACGCGCCCGATGCCCTGCATCGGGCAACCGTCGCGGGACATCGAGCCGCGGCCCGACAACTCACGGCCTCAAAGCAGGAGCTCCCGCCAGGATGACCGCTTCCGTTCGCGACCGACTGTTGATCCATCCCGAGGTGGATCACGCCCTGGCCAACGGCCGGCCCGTGGTGGCACTCGAATCCACGCTCATCAGTCACGGCCTGCCGTATCCCCAGAACGTGGAAGTCGCCCGCGCGTCCGAGGCGGCGGTTCGCGAGGCGGGCGCCGTCCCGGCGACGATCGCCATTCGCGACGGGCGCATCCTCATCGGGCTGGACGACGCGGCGCTCGAGGAACTGGCAACGGCGCCGTCGGGGAGTGTGCTGAAGGCGGCCCGCCCGAGCCTGTCCGCAGCGCTGACCCGGAAGGGCTGGTCCGCGACGACGGTCTCGGCCACGATGATCGCTGCGCATGCGGCCGGCATCAGCGTCTTCGCCACCGGCGGGATCGGTGGCGTCCACCGCGGGGCACTGGGTGGCCCCGATGCCCTCCACCCGCCGACATTCGACATCTCGTCCGATCTCGAGGAGCTGGCGAAGACGGCGATGGTCGTGGTATGCGCCGGCCCGAAGGCCATCCTCGACGTCCCCGCCACGCTCGAGGTCCTCGAGACGCGCGGGGTTCCCGTGGTCGCCGTGGGTCAGGCGGACCTGCCGGGATTCACGGCTCGGTCGGCGGGGATCCGGGCGCCGTGGAGCGTCCCGGATGTCGCGGCTGCGGCGTCGCTTGCGGAGGCGCACCTGGCGCTCGGCCTCGGGAGCGGGATCGTGATCTGCGTGCCGGTCCCCACCGACGTCGCCCTTCCCGACGACGTGGCCCGCGCGGTCGCGGAGCGGGCAGCGCGCGAGGCGGACGAGGCCGGCATCCACGGTCCGGCGCTCACGCCCTGGCTGCTGGCGCGGATTGCGGAGATCACGGATGGCGCGTCCATCCGCGCGAACACCGCCCTGATCATCAATGACGCTCGGGTGGCCGGCGAGATCGCGCTCTGGCTGGCGCACCTGCCGCGATGATCGAGCTCCTGCTCGGCAACCTGGTCGTCGTTGCCGGATTGATGACCGGTCTCTGGCTGGTGTCCCTGATCGTTCGGGACGCATCGATCGTCGATCCGTTCTGGGGGATGGCCTTCATCGCCATCACCTGGACGCAGTACAGCCGCTCGTGGCTGCTCCAGGGGCCCGCCTGCCTTCCTGAGCAGTGCGCCGAACCGTATCCACCCGCGACCGCCTTGATCGTGCCGGTGCTGGTCACGATCTGGGGCCTGCGGCTTTCGGTGCACCTCGCTCGCCGAAACATCGGCAAGGGCGAGGACTTCCGCTACGTCCGCATGCGGGAACGGTTCGGGTCCAGGTTCCCCCTGATCAGCCTGTTCGTCGTCTTTCTCCTGCAGGCTGGGCTCGCGTGGGTGGTCTCCCTGCCGGCGCAGGTCGCGACCCTGGCCCTGGACCTGGATCCGTGGTCACCGGTCGCGGTCGCGGGCCTGGTCCTGTGGGCCGTCGGCCTGGCCTTCGAAACGATCGGTGACCAACAGCTGGCGGCATTCAAGCGCGATCCCGAGAATCGCGGCCAGGTGATGGATCGGGGCCTCTGGCGGTACACCCGCCACCCGAACTACTTCGGCGACTTCTGCGTCTGGTGGGGCATCTTCCTGATCGCCCTGTCGACCGGTGCCTGGTGGACCGTGGTCGGGCCGATCCTGATGTCGATCCTGCTCATCCGCGTATCCGGTGCCGGACTGCTCGAGCAGACCATCGGCGAACGGCGGCCCGGGTACGCGGACTACGCCCGTCGGACAAGCGGCTTCTTGCCGCGGCCCCCGCGGCCATGAACGAAACGATCCCGCCGTTCGCGATCGAGGTGGATGCGGTTCGCCGTGTCTACGCGGCCAAGCCCGCGCCCGTCGTTGCCCTCGAGGGGATCGATCTCCGGGTGGAACCAGGAGAATTCTTCGGCCTGCTCGGCCCGAACGGCGCCGGCAAGACCACGCTCATCAAGATCCTCACGACGCTCCTGCTGCCCTCGTCGGGCCAGGCCCGGGTCTTTGGCTTCGATGTCGAGCGGGACACGAAGAAGATCCGTCGGATCATGAACATGGTCGCGGGCGGCGAGCAATCCGGGTACGGGATCCTCACGGTCCGTGAGCAGCTCTGGATGTTCACCCAGTTCTACGGCCTGACCGGGGGTGACGGCTGGCGCCGGGTCGACGAGCTGATCGAGGCGGTCGGCCTGGCCGAGCAGCGCCTCCAGCGGGTCAGCACCCTTTCTACCGGGCAGCGCCAGAAGATGAACCTGGCGCGGGGGCTGCTCAACGACCCCTGGATCCTGTTCCTGGACGAACCGACGCTCGGGCTCGATGTCTCAGCGGCTCGTTCCCTGCGCGAGTTGATCGTCGACTGGAAGCGTGCCGTGCCGGGCCGGACGATCCTCATCACCACCCACTACATGGCCGAGGCGGACGAGCTGTGCGATCGCATCGCGATCGTGGATCGGGGTCGGATCTTGGCCATCGGTTCCCCGGGGGAGCTCAAGCGCCGGGTCCAGCGAGAGTCGATCTTTCGCCTGGAGCTGGACCACCTCGACGGGGGCGCGGTGGCCATCGCGAGTCTCCCCGGTGTCGTTTCCGCGAGTGAGGCCGCCGCCACGCCGGATGCGTCAGCGCGCCAGACGGTGGTCATGAACCTCGTCCTCGAGGACGACGGTGCCCTCGGGCAGGTCGTGGGTGCCCTGGCTCGGATGGGATCGGAGATCCTGGGCCTCCGCAAGTCCGAACCGACGCTCGAGGACGTCTTCGTGGAGCTGGTCGGCCGGGGGTTCGCCGAGTCCGATGTGGACGCGCCCGAGGCATCGGCCTGATGGCCGCCAAGGTCGACTTCATCGGTCGCTCGGGTGCCGGGCCGCGGGAGGCCGCCGACTGGACTCGCCGGCAGGAGTTCATGACCGACCTCCGATCGGTGCGCGGACGGGCGTATCCGCGTGTGATCGGGTTGATGCGCGAACCGTCGTGGGTGCTGTTCGAGATCCTGCTCCCGTTCCTGGCCACCTCCGCGTTCGTGTTCGTCTACCGGGCCATCGGCGCGCCCCCGGCGTACGTCGGGTTCGTGGTGCTGGGTGGCGCGTTGACCGCGTTCTGGCTGAACGTGATCTGGATGATGGCCAACCAGCTCTGGTGGGAGAAGAGCCAGGGCAACCTCGAGCTGTATTTCGCGGCACCGATGCACTTCATGTCGATCCTCTTCGGGATGGCTCTCGGAGGGATGGTCATGAGTTCGACCCGGGCGGCGACGGTCCTGCTGATCTCGGGAACCGTCTTCGGGGTCGCGTTCAGGGTCGATCAATGGGCGCTGCTGCTGGCTGTCTTCGTTCTGACCCTCGGCGCGCTCTATGGACTCGGAATGGTGCTGGCAAGCCTGTTCCTGGTCTGGGGCCGCGAGGCATGGCATATGGGTCAGATGCTGACCGAGCCGGTCTACTTTGTTTCCGGCCTCAACTTCCCCGTGGCCCGGCTCGGATTCCTCGGCGCCCTGTCGGTCACGTTCATCCCGCTCGCAACCGGCCTCGACGCGATGCGCCAGCTGGCGTTCGCGGACGCGGCGTTTCCCCTCGGGACGCCGGCGCCACTCGTCGAGGTCGCGATCCTCGCCGTGATGACGGTCGTTTCGATCCTTGCCGCTCGCTGGATGCTGATGGCGATGGAGCGACGGGCACGGCGCGACGGACGCCTGTCGGTCCGTTGGCAATGACGGCCGCGACACCGGCACCGGCCGCGACACCGGCACCGGCCGCGACACCGGCACGATTCGACCTATCGAAGGCGGACGGACGCGGCATGCGTGACTTCCTGCGGACGTTTGCCGTCTCCGTCCGCCTCGGCTGGCAGCTCGAGGCCAACTGGACGGACCCGTTCCTGTTCTTCATCTACTCGGTCGCCAAGCCGGTCAGCTCCGCGCTGATCCTCGTGGTCATGCTCGAGGTCATCGGCGGGTCGGCCGGCCGGGAATTCCGATCGTTCGTCGTGGTGGGGAGCGCGCTCTGGTCGTTCGTCGTGAGCGGTATCGCCGGGCTGGCCTGGTCGATCCTCGAGGACCGGGAGCGGTACCGCGTCCTGAAGTACGTGTATGTCAGCCCGAGCGATTTCTTGACCGTGCTCATCGGGCGTGGGGTGGCCAGGCTCGGCGTCGGGCTTGCCGGCGCGGCGATCACGCTGGTCGCAGGAGTCGTGGTGCTGGGCGTGCCGTTCGATCCGGCCGGCGTCGACTGGCCCCTCCTGGTCGCGGTCTTCGTGCTCGGGCTCGGCTCGATCATCGCCCTGGGCCTCCTGATGGCCGGGATCGTCATCCAGACGCGCCAGGAATCGTGGAGCTACCCGGAGGCGTTCGCCGGCGCCCTGTTCCTCGTGGCCGGTGCGGTGTTCCCGCTCGCCGTGCTGCCGGCACCCGGCCAGGTGATCGGGCTGCTGATCCCCTTGAGCTGGTGGATTGCGGGCGTCCGTGAGGCATTGTTCGCCAACGGACCCGGTTCAATCGGTGGCGCCGGTTCCGTCTTCGCGGGCATCACCGGACACGCTCAGCCGGAACCGGCGGAGATCGTTCTCGCCTTGCTGGTGACCGGGGCCATCGCTACACTCGGCGCGGTGGCCGTGTTCCGGGTGAGCGACCGGCGCGCGAAGCAGGCGGGCCTGTACGATCGGACAACCGGCTCCTGACGCCGCCGCGAGCCCTTGCTCGCATCTGGGAGATGGCATGCGGATCTACGACGGCAGCCCCCGCCAGGACTTCGAAGAGGTCCTCCGTTCCATCGGCGCCTACCTCGACCAGCGCGGGATGAAGGACGTCCTCGTCCTCGAGGCCCCCGACGGGTTCATCGTGCAGGGGCTGGCCCATGTCGGCGCGACGACGAGCACGTGGTCCGAATCGGTCGGTCAGGTGGCCAAGGAGACCATGACCTTCCTGGACGACGACATCGGGCGGTTCATGGACGAGTCCATGGCCCGCCGGGGCACCGGTCCGCAGGTGGAACTCCCGCCCCCCGGGCGCTACGAGCATGCCTTCCGGGTCATCGGTCACTACATCGATGAGCAGAAACCGAAGGACATCTTCTTCTTCGAGCAGGATGGGGCCTTCGTCCTGCGTCTCCATCATGCGATGCAGGGCGGTGCCCGCCACGCGCTCGCCGAGTTCACGCGCGACGACGTCGAAAGCCTCATCGCGCGGGGCCCCACGTTCCGTATTCCCGCCCGCCCGACTGGACCGCAGGGGGCGGCCAGTTCCTGACCTTGCCGCACCGGAGGAAATCGCCATGCGAGCTCTCAAGACCGTCGCCGTTGCCCTGGGGATCACCCTCGGCGCGCTCATCGTCATCCCGCTGATCGTGCTGGCCGGACTGTTCGTCTGGCTGAAACTCACGGAAGAAGGCGACGAGGATTCGCTCGAGCTTGACCAGGACGGCGCCTGATCGATCAGCCGCCTGCGCCCGACGCCAACGACGCGCCCGCCGGGCACCAGCCTGGGCCTGACGCCAACGACGCGCCCGCCGGGAACCCGGCGGGCGTCGTGCTTTCCGCGCCCTCCGGCGGCGGGGTCCGGCTGCGTCGATCCTGGATGAACCGGGCCTGGTTGTCCGGTCACCGGGCCGCGGAACTCGGGGTTCTCGTCGTCGTCCTCGCGTGGGCGGCGAACTTCATCGTGGTCAAGGGCGCGAATCGCGAGATTCCGCCGATCGCCTTCGCGTGGATCCGGTTCTCGCTGTCGGCCCTGCTGCTCCTCGGCCTGCTGCGCTGGCGGGAGGGCTCCATCGCGATGTCCCGTCGCCAGGTGCTGCCCATCCTCGGCCTGGGGGCCATCGGCTTCGGCCTCTACCAGATGCTCTGGGCCACGGCGCTGCAATCCATTCCGGCCGGCGACTCGGCCTTCCTGATCGCCGCGACCCCGGTCTTCACCGCGCTGTTCGCGTCCGTTGCCGGGTCTGACGTGCTCACGCGTCGCAAGCTCGTCGGGGCGCTCGTGTCCTTCGCCGGCGTAGGGATCGTGGTCGCTGGCGGGCCGGGCCTGGGTCTTGGGGCCTCCCTGTTCGGTGATGGGCTGACGCTGCTTGCTGCCGCCTGCTGGGCGATCTATTCGTCCTGGGGCGCGCCGGTCCTGGTGCGCCACTCGCCACTCCGCACCACGGCCTGGGCGATGGTCGGCGGCAGCCTGATGCTCCTCCCGATCGGGCTGGCCCAGGCGGCCGCAACGCCCTGGGGATCCATCAGCCCCGGGGCATGGGCGGGGTTTGCCTATTCCACGCTCATCGCCGCCGGTATCGCGAACGTCGTGGTGTTCCACGCCATCAAACTGCTCGGCCCGACCCGGATCACGGGCCTCCAGTTCCTGGTCCCGTTCATCGCGGTGCTGCTGGGGGCGGCCTTCCTGTCGGAGGCGGTCCAGCCGGCCCAGCTGGCGGGCGGCGCGGTGATCATCGCCGGCGTCGCGATCACGCGGGCCTTGCGGGTCCCGGGCATGTCCGGTCGCTTCGCGACCCGTCGAATCGCTTGAGCAACCCTGACCTACCGGGTACTCACCCTGCGGGTGGTAGGTGGGTGTCGTCCACATCACGACCTCCTGCGGGCAGCGTCAGGCGCACATCCACGCTCGGCGCGATGACCGACTCGGCGCCCATGCCCGACTCGATGCGCTCGCGACGCTGGATCGGCGCCACTTCGGTCTCCTCCGCCCGCGACACACCGAGTCGATCGAGTTGCGGCCGGCCGGACGACCGGCCCGGATTCGCGCCGGCACCCGTCTTCCGGTAGCATTGGAAAAACCCCCGGAGGTCTTGATCCATGGCGAAGTATGTCTTTGTGACCGGAGGCGTCACCTCCTCACTCGGCAAGGGCATCACCGCCGCCAGCATCGGTCGACTGCTGAAGGCGCGGGGTCTCAAGGTCTCCATCCTCAAGCTGGATCCGTACATCAACGTGGATCCCGGCACGATGTCCCCGTACCAGCACGGCGAGGTCTTCGTGACCGACGACGGCGCGGAGACGGACCTCGACCTCGGGCATTACGAGCGGTTCATCGACGAGAACCTGTCCCAGCTCTCCAACGTGACGACGGGCCGGATCTACCAGGCCGTCATCGCCAAGGAGCGCCGTGGCGACTATCTCGGCGGCACGGTCCAGGTCATCCCGCACATCACCAACGAGATCAAGGAGCGAATCGGGCGGGTCGCCAAGGACGGCAACCCCGACTGCGTCATCGTCGAGGTTGGCGGCACGGTCGGCGACATCGAATCGCTGCCGTTCCTCGAGGCCATCCGCCAGATGCGCAAGGACGTCGGCCGGGCCAATGTCCTGTACCTCCACGTGACGCTGCTCCCGGCGCTCGCGGCGACCGGCGAGCTGAAGACCAAGCCCACGCAGCACTCCGTCAAGGAGCTTCGAGGGATCGGCATCCAGCCCGATGTCATCGTCCTTCGCTCAGATCAGGAGGTCTCGGACGAGATCCGCGAGAAGATCGCGCTGTTCACCGATGTCGACGTCGATGCGGTCATCCCGGCCGCGACGGCTGAGACGATCTATGAGGTCCCGCTCCAGTTCGAGGACCTCGGTCTTGGACGGCTCATCGTGCGCGACCTCGGGCTCGGTGATCCGGACGCGGTGCCCGATCTCGACAGCTGGCGAGCGCTGGTCGAACGGATCAAGCAGCCCAAGCCGATCCTCGAGATCGCCCTCGTGGGCAAGTACATCGAGCTCCCGGACGCCTACCTCTCGGTAACGGAAGCGCTCCGCCACGCCGCCTGGGCGCACGGCGTGGACGCCAAGGTTCGATGGATTGATTCGGAGGCGCTGACGCGCGAGAACCTGCATGAGCGGCTCGACGGCGCGGCCGGGATCCTCGTTCCCGGCGGGTTCGGCCATCGCGGCATCGAGGGCAAGGTGCTCGCGGCCCATTTCGCCCGGGACCACAAGATTCCCTACCTCGGGCTGTGCCTGGGGCTCCAGTGCGCGGTCATCGAATTCGCGCGCGAGGTCATCGGGAACGCCGACGTGAACTCGACCGAGTTCGACATGTTCACGGACAACCCGGTCATCGACTTCATGCCCGACCAGCGGGACGTGGAGGACAAGGGCGGCACCATGCGCCTCGGGATCTACCCGGCCCGCCTCACGCCGGGCTCCAGGGCCGCCGCGGTCTACGGCCAGGAAGTGATCTACGAGCGCCACCGCCACCGGTTCGAGGTCAACAACCGCTACCGGCAGGCACTCGAGGCCGCGGGGATGATTCTGTCCGGGCAATCGCCCGACGGCCGCCTCGTCGAGATCGTCGAGCTCCGGGACCATCCGTATTTCCTGGCCAGCCAGTTCCATCCGGAATTCAGGAGCCGGCCCGAGCGCCCGCACCCGTTGTTCGACGGGTTTGTCGAGGCTTCCATCGCGGTTCGCGATGGGCGAGAGCCGGTTCTGACGGCGCGTTCTGCCATCGTCCCGGAACCGTTCCAGCCCCTGGAGCGGCCCGAGGCCGCCGCGCCCGGCCCGGCTGACCTCGTTCGGCCCGGCTGACCTCGTTCGGCCCGGCTGACTTTCTGGTGCGGCGCGAGGCCGCCGCGCCCGGCCCGGCTGTGGCGGTTCAGCGCGCCGGCGCCCGGGGAGGGTCTTGTCCGCTCCGGTCGCCGCCACCCACCCCCACCGCGAGTACTGGATGGTTCCTGCCGGGCCACGGGAGGACCCGTGCCTCCGAATGAGCGTGCTGCCGGGCAGTTCGTGCTCACTGCGCCAGCCGCGCCGGCCGATCGCAGCTCTTCCCCTTCGCAGACCCGCTGGTTGTTGCGCGCGCAACGATCTGTTATTGTTGCGTCGTCAACTACCAACGAGCCTTCGCCATTGCGAGGCTGCACCGAGAACGGGACGACCACCATGACCACACCCACGGCACCGGCCATCGAGCGATTGCCCATCGACGAACGGTTCGCGACCCTCGCGACCCCTGACCAGCTCGACCGGACCATCGCCGCCCTCCACACCCACGGCATCGACGCTCGCATCGCCGACACAGCCGGCGAGGCCGCCGACATGGTCCTGTCACTGATCCCGGAGGCCGCCGAAGTCCACAGCGGCGCATCCGAGACCCTGGCGACGATCGGCCTGACCGACGTCATCGAACGATCCGGACGTTTTGACGCGGTGCGACCGAAGCTCTGGGCGATGGACCGGGCCACCCAGGCCGATGAGATCCGCAAGCTCGGCGCGGCGCCCGAGGTCTTCATCAACAGCGCGGCGGCGGTCACCGAGGACGGCAAGATCGTCTGGGCCTCATCGACCGGGAGCCAGCTCGGCCCGCTCGCCGCCGGGGCCGGCAAGGTCATCCTGGTCGTGGGGGCACAGAAAGTCGTGCCGGACCTTGCGACCGCGTTCGGTCGCGTCGAGGGCTACGCCTTCCCGAAGGAGGATATCCGCGCCCAGGGCGCCTACGGCATGCGGAGCGCGATCAACAAGCTCCTCGTGGTCCAGGGCGATCGGCCGGGCCGGACGACCGTGATCCTTGTTCGGGAGGCCCTGGGCTACTGACAGTGGAGGTCGACGGCGGCCGGGCGTAGAATCAGCGTTCGGCCGCCGCCCCAACCCGGGCCCGGGCGGTTTCCAACGGAGTCCGAACCCGCCATGAAGCTTTTCCTCGACACCGCGGACATCGAAGAGATCCGCACAGTTGCCCGCTGGGGCGTCCTCGATGGGGTGACGACGAACCCGAGCCTGTTCGCCCGGACATCGGGCATGACCTATGACGAGGTTCTCGCCGAGATCTGCACGATCACGGACGGTCCGGTTTCGGCCGAGGTCGTTGCCGAGGATGCCGAGGGCATGCTCAAGGAGGGGCGGCACTTCGCCAAGATCGCCGACAACATCGTGGTCAAGGTTCCGATGTCGGAGACCGGCCTCGAGGCCATCAGCCGGTTTGCCGCCGAGGGCATCAGCACCAACTGCACCCTGATCTTCACCGCGAACCAGGGCCTCCTGGCAGCAAAGGCCGGCGCATCGCTCCTGTCCCCGTTCGTCGGGCGCCTCGATGACATCAACGAGGAGGGAATGATCGTCATCCGCGAGCTGTCGGACATCATCCGATTCCACGAGATCGAATCGGAAGTCCTGTCGGCTTCGATCCGCCACCCGCGGCACGTGACCGACTCGGCCCTCGCCGGTGCCCACATCGCGACGCTGCCGTTCAAGATCTTCCAGCAGATGGTTCACCACCCGCTCACGGACAAGGGCATCGTCCAGTTCCGGTCGGACTGGGACAAGGCGCGCAAGGCCCTCGAGGCTGCCAAGAACTGATCGAGGCGGTCACGTCGGGCGGGTCGTCGTCGGCCGATGGCGCCGCGTTGCCGGGGGCCCGATGGTCGGGCCGGTCGCTACACGGACGCCTGGGATCGGTCGACATCGACCCATCGTGCTTCGCGGGCGCTCCGGGCGATGGCGTCGTTGACCAGCATCTCGTCGTGACCTGCGGCAAAGGTGGCATACGCCGGATTCGCCTTCGGGCGTCCGACGGCCACATCGGCGTAAATAGCCCGGAACAGGGCTCCGAACGTGTCGCCGAACCCCTCGACGTGCCCGCCCGGCAACGCTGAGGCCGCCTGTCCGGCAGGGCTCATCAGGGCGGGATTGCGCAGGAGGATTTCGTTGGGGCGATCTCGATGCCCCAGCCATAGGTGATCCGGGGTCTCCGAATCCCAAGCGGCCGCGGCCGCGGAACCGTCAATCTCCCAATGGAGCGAGTTCTTGCGCCCGGCACTGATCTGAGACACGGCAACCGAGCCGCGTGCTCCGTTGGCAAATCGGAGGAGGATGGTCGCGACGTCCTCGGTGCCAACGGTCGTGGTCACGGCGTCGGTCGAGCGATTCGTCGAGAAGGTCTCAACCGGACCGACCGGCTGACGCCGCTGGTTCACGAACGTCGCCATGTCCGCCATGACCGCGACGATCGGCTGGCCGGTCACGAACGCCATCAGGTCCAGCCAGTGGGAGCCGATATCACCCACGGCACGGAGTGCACCGCCCAGCTCCGGATCCAGCCGCCAGTTCCAGTCCGTGTCGTGGAGGAGCCAGTCCTGGAAGTAGTGACCGGTCACAAGGCGCACGTCGCCGAGGCCACCGTCCGCGATGACCTCGCGCACATGCTGCTGGATCGGGTAGAAGCGGATGTTGAAGTTGACCGCGTTGACGAGTCCGGACATCTCGGCCAGTCGCACGAGCTCGGCGGATTCGGCGGCCGACATCGCGAGGGGCTTCTCGCACACCACGTGCTTGCCTGCAGCGAGGATCGCCGCGGCCTGCGGTACATGGAGGTTGTTGGGTGAGGCTACGTGGACGACATCGACTGACGGGTCGCCCAGAACCTCATCGAGGTGTGCGTAGGCGCGGCGGACGTTGAGCGTTTCCGCTCGGGCCGCGCCGCGCTCGGGAGTGCTGCCCAGGACGCCGCGCACATCCACGCCGATCCGGCGGAGGGCCTCGACGTGGACGGTTCCAATGAACCCAGTCCCGATTACGGCGGCACCGATGTCGGCGAACCTACGCATGAACCTCAAGCCACGATCCAATTCCGGAGCGACGATCCAATTCGGTCGATCGACCGCAGTTCGCCCTCAGCGTATCGGATCAGTGCGTCCTGCCGGATCGTTGCCGGGCGATGCGGTGCTCCACGCGCCGGTCCGACCTCGGGACCTACGTCGCGGGGTACGCTCCTTGGGCGTCAATGTGTATCGGACGTCACTGGACGAGTACAGCCGGTTGACGGGGGACCCGAGGCGGCCCATACTTCGTGTATTCCCCACCCGTCCGCGCCGCGGACCCTTTCCCGCGCGGTCGAATGGTCCCTCCTTGCATGTGCAGGTGGCCCCTTTCCGATGCCCGGTCCAGATCAGCGTCCACGCAATCGTCGCCCCCGTCGCCGCAACCCGGTGGGTCGCGCGCCGGTCAGCGAATTCGAGGAGTTGCAGGAACTCGAGGCGGCGCGCGAGCGCAACGACCTCGACGTGTCCGACCTGCTCGAGATGAGCCTCACCGAGCTCCGTCAGGTCGGTCGCGACCTCAAGATGGAGACTCGGACGGAAGATCGCAAGGACGATCTCGTCGATCGCATCCTGCAGGCCCAGACCGAGCGCGCCGGCCATGCCTATGCCACGGGCATCCTGGACATCGTCGACGAGGGCTACGGCTTCATGCGCCGCCACGGGTTGCTCCCGGGTGCCGATGACGTCTACGTCTCGTCAAGCCAGGTCCGCCGGTTCGCCCTCCGCATCGGTGATCGGGTCGCCGGCGCCGTGCGCGTGCCACGCGAGCAGGAGAAGTACTGGGGTCTCCTCCGGGTCGACTCCGTCAACGGCGTCGATATCGAGACCGCCAGGGCGCGTCCGCATTTCGGTGACCTGACGCCGGTTCACCCGAACGAGCTGATCAACCTCGAAAGCGACCCCAAGAACCTGAGCCAGCGGCTGGTCAACCTCGTCAATCCCATCGGCAAGGGTCAACGCGCCCTGATCGTCAGCCCGCCCAAGGCCGGCAAGACGATGCTGTTGAAGAACATCGCGAACGGCATCACGGCCAACTACCCGGACATCCTGCTCATGGTCGCCCTCATCGGCGAGCGACCCGAGGAAGTCACGGACATGCGCCGAAGCGTGAACGGCGAAGTCATCAGCTCCACGTTCGACGAGCCCACCGAGAACCACACCCATGTCGCCGAAATGGCGCTCGAGATCGCCAAGCGTCAGGTCGAGACGGGTCGCGACGTGGTCATCCTGATGGACTCGATCACCCGGCTCGCGCGCGCCTACAACCTGGCCCTGCCCCCCTCCGGCCGGACACTGTCCGGCGGCATCGATCCCATCGCGCTCTATCCGCCCAAGCGGTTCTTCGGCGCCGCACGGAAGATCGAGGAGGGTGGCTCCCTCACGATCATCGCCACGTGTCTGGTGGACACCGGGTCGCGAATGGACGACGTGATCTACGAGGAGTTCAAGGGCACCGGCAACTCGGAGCTGATCCTGGATCGCAAGCTCGGCGAGAAGCGCATCTTCCCGGCGATCGATGTCATGCGCTCCGGTACGCGTCGCGAGGAGCTGCTGCTCGAGGACGGGACACTGAAGATGGTCTGGACGATGCGTCGGATGCTGTCCGCCGTCGGCACCAACGAGGGCATCGAGCTGCTCCTGAACCGCCTCGCCAAGACGGACAACAACGTCCAGTTCCTGGCCGGCCTGACCAAGAGCCTCGATCAATAGGCTGATCGGCCTGTCGCCCCGGGTCCATCCGAGGGTTTGCGCCGCATGAAGAAGGCGTGGTAAGGTCCGGCCGAGCCGACGCCCGCGGAGGAGTGGGCATCGACCGCGAACAGAGAGACCCCAGCTCGAAGACATCGCGACCAGGACGGTCCGCCCCCACGACAGTGCGCCCCGAACGTACGGGACCGTCCAGCAGGAGACCGTATTGCTGAACGCCCAGGCCGGCGTTGCGCGCGCAGTGGCGCGCCTCCGTCGGACCACGAGCGACCAATCAACGCGAGCCGACCGCACCCAGGGCCGATCGAACGGCACGCTGCGGCGCCTTGGCGCGCGCCTCGCCGTTGCTGCTCACCTTGCCCGGCTGGCGCCGCAGCCCGCCGCGCGACCGCGCCCGCTCGCGATGCGACGGACCCTGGCCGTGCACCTCTCGTCCGAGCGAATGCTCCCGATCGTCGCGGCCATCGTGGTCCTTGGAGCGAGCGTCGTCAGCTTCCAGCCCGCCACGGCGGCCGGTTCAACCGGGTCGGTCGACGGCCCGGGGAGCGCGCCGCGGATCGCCATCGGTGGCAGCAGCAGCAGCGAGCAACTCGATCCCATGGAACTCGCGGCCCAGTCCGGATCGTCCAGGGGCAAGTCCGGAACGGCTGACGCGGGCGGCGTTCCCGTTGCGAGCTACGCGGATGACGGGACCCTGTACAAGCCGGTGGCCGTCAACACCCTCGTGGCGGACGGGAAGGGCCTGCTCCAGACCTACACCGTCAAGTCCGGTGACTCGCTGACCGGCATCGCCAGCCGCTACGGCATCTCGATGATGACGATCTGGTGGGCCAACAAGCTGACCGCCAAGGACGAGCTCCACGTCGGCCAGAAACTGACCATCCCGCCCGTCAACGGGCTGGTCGTGACGGTCAAGGAAGGCGATACGCTCGAGTCGATCGCCACCCAGTACAAGGTCGACTCGGCCGACATCCTGGCAGTCAACCAGCTCGAGGATCCAAACCTGATCATCGGTCAGACGCTCATCCTGCCCGATGCCGCCGGGGCGCCGATCCCCACGCCCAAGCCGGTCGTCAAGCCGCGCACGAGTACATCTTCCAGCAGCTGCTCCACGTGCTCCGGCGGCACGTACAGCGGCGGCGCCTTCGTCTGGCCGGTCGTGGGCGGCAACAACTACATCAGCCAGCCGTTCCGCTACGGCCATTACGGCGATGACATTGCGGCGACCTATAACACCAAGGTGGTCGCGGCGGTGAGTGGGGTCGTCCAGTTTGCCGGCTGGAAGAACAACGGCGGCGGCTACCAGGTCTGGATCTCCCACGGCTCGGGCCTGTTCACCACGTACAACCACATGTCCGGCGTCACGGTTGCGGCCGGACAGTCCGTCGGGCGCGGCCAGCAGGTCGGCCGCGTAGGTCAGTCGGGCAACTCCACCGGCCCGCACCTCCACTTCGAGGTCTGGATCGGGCCCATCTGGAACGGCGGCTACCGGGTCAACCCGCTGCGCTACTACTGATCGCGGCGCACGGCCGCGAGCCTCGCCGGCGTCTTGTCGGCGGCATATCCCAGCGCCTGTGGCCGTGGCGCCCCGAGCCCATGGGAAGATAACCCGATGTTCCTCGACCGCGTGAAGATCCTCGTTCGTGCCGGTGCCGGCGGAGACGGCGCTGCCACGTTCCGCCAGGAGGCCCACGTGCCCCGAGGCGGACCCGACGGCGGTGACGGCGGACGCGGCGGGTCCATCCACCTCAACGTGGATCCCGGGCAGACCACCCTGCGCGACTTCTCGTATCGACATCACTTCCGGGCCGATGGCGGTGGCCGTGGTTCACGAGCCCGACGCCACGGGAAGGCCGGCACCGATCTGATCCTCGACGTGCCGCCGGGGACGGCGGTCTACGACGACGAAACCGGGGAGTTGCTGGCGGACCTGGTGGCGACCGGCCAGACCGCGATGGTGGCGCGCGGTGGACGGGGCGGCCTCGGCAATACGCACTTCAAGACCTCGACCCATCAGGCGCCCAAGCATGCGCAGAAGGGCGAGCCCGGCCAGGAGCGATGGATTCGCCTGGAGCTCCGTCTCATCGCCGACATCGGCCTCGTCGGCCTCCCGAACGCCGGCAAGTCCACGCTCCTCGCGGCCTTGACCGCCGCGCACCCGAAGATCGCGGATTACCCGTTCACCACGCTGGAGCCAAATCTCGGCGTCATGGACCTTGGCATCGAAGATCGTCGGCTGCCGACGATCGCCGACGTCCCGGGCCTGATCGAAGGCGCCAGCGAGGGCGCCGGCCTCGGCCATGCGTTCCTGCGCCACATCGAGCGAACGCGGGTCCTCGTTCACCTGGTCGATGGTGCCGGCCGGGATCCCGAGTGGGATCACCGGGTCATCCGGGACGAGCTCCTGGCCCATGATCCGGCCCTCCTGGAGAAGCCCATCCTCGTCGCCTTCAACAAGGTGGATCTGCCTGCCGCCTCCCGGGCCTGGCCCGCGTTCCGACGGGCGCGGAAGAAGGACGGCATTCCGGTCGTGCCCATCGCCGCGTCCGCGGGTCTCGGCATCGTGGAGCTGCGAGCGGCGCTCTCTGCCCTGCTTCCGAGCGCCGAGACGCTGGCCGAACCTCCCGAGCCGGCCGGCGTCGTGGTACATCGCATCGAGACGCTCGAGGATGGTTTCGGTGTCGAGCTGGACGGCGATGGTGCATTCCGTGTCCGCGGTCGGCGGGTTGAGCGGCTCGCAGCGCAGACCAATTTCGATGTCGAGGAGTCGACCGAGCGCTTCCAGCGAGATCTCGAGCGGCTGGGCGTCGATGCGGAACTACGGCGCGCCGGCGTCGAACCCGGCGACCTCGTTCGGTTCGGCGAGGTCGAGCTCGAGTGGACCGGCGACGCCTGGTCGGCCGAGCGATGGGCAGGTCCGCAGTGAGCGATCCCGCCAACGCGCCGATGCCCACCGATGGCAGATCGCACCAGGCCCCGACGCGACCCGGTTCCGCCGGCGTCATGGGCGGGACGTTCGATCCCATCCATCTCGGCCACCTCGCCGTCGCGGAGGAGGCCCGCGAGGCGCTCGGACTGGAGACGATCCTGTTCGTTCCCGCAGGACTCCCGCCCCACAAGCTGGAGGGTGCGGCCGCGTCGGCCGAAGATCGGGTCACGATGGTGCGGCTGGCGATCGCCGGAAACCCTGCCTTCGAGCTCAGTCGCGTGGATGTGGATCGGCCGGGTCCCTCGTACACGGCGGACACGATCGCGCTGCTCGGTGATGCCCGACTCGGGACCGGAGTCGAACCCGATCTCACCCTGATCATGTCGACCGAGACGTTGGCCGGCCTGCCGTCCTGGCACCAGCCGCTCCGGCTCGTCCGTCAGTGTCGAATAGCCGTCGTACCACGCGAGGGCCATGCCGCGCCGTCCGATGCCTGGCTGACCGAGCACTTTCCCGGTCTGGAACATCGGTTCGATCTCCTCGCAGGACCACGCCTTGGCATCTCATCCACGGCGATCCGTGACCGCGTCGCCTCCGGTCGCTCCATCCGGTACCTCGTCCCCGAGGCGGTCGAGCGCCACATCGCCGATCATCACCTGTACGCCCGCGCGAATCGCGCGGACTGACGCCACCCGAGGACCATGCACCCGTGACCAAGCCCGCGAACAAGCCCGCCGCGACCAAGCCCGCGACCAGGCCCGCCGCGACCAAGCCCGCGACCAGGCCCGCCGCGAAGCCCGTCCGGAAACCCGAGACCGGGCTCCAGGACGGCGGGGCATCCGGGCCTGAACTCGAGGCTGCCGGGCCGGTGGTCCCGGACGCACCCGTGATCACCACGGCGGAAGCGGCGAGTCCGGCCGCGCCGACCTCGACCGCCGCGCCGCGCCGCGTTCGAGCAGTGGCGAAGGCCCGGAAGGCCGCAGCCGACGCGGACCGGTCGGCCCTCGATGTCGCGCGCCGCATCGTGGAACTGGCCGAGGACAAGAAGGCAGCCGATATCGTCCTGCTCGACCTCGCAGGCCTGACGACGCTCGCCGACTACTTCGTGATCTGCTCGGGCGGGTCAGAGCGGCAGCTGGACGCGATCGCCGACGGGATCATCGGCGGCATGCGCGACGAGAAGATCCGGCCGTTCGGTCGCGAGGGCACCCCCGCCTCGCACTGGGTGCTCGTCGACTTCGGGATCGTGATCGTGCACATCTTCACGCCGCCCGAGCGCGACTTCTACCAGCTCGAGAAGCATTGGTCGGAGGCCAGGACCGTCCTTCGGGTCCAGTAGGGGACGTCCACCCGTACCGGGTGCCCCCGTACCAGCGGGTCATGTCGTGGCCGGAGGCGGCCTCGCACCATCTCCGCATGACCGCAATTCGCGAGCGCTGCCCAGCCTGTCGGCGCCGACTGATCACGACCCGGTTCGATACCGCGTTCCGCATGCCCGATCAGTCGGAGCGCCTGTGCTTCGGCATTCCAGGTGGGCTGTGCGAGGACTGCCACCAGCTGTACATCGATCCGGAGCTGATCGAGTTGCTGGAACTCGAGACCGGTCGTTGCACGTTCGCCATCGAGAGCGATCTCGTCATCCAGGAGCAAGCCTGGTCGGCATGACGGCTCGACGGGTGCCCGGTCGGACCGCGCTTGTGCGCCGACGCCCGCGAATCCTCCGGGGAGAACAGGCCTCGCGACTGCCCGCATGGCTGCGGCGCCCATTGCCGGATCCCTTCAGCCGGACGACCCAACCCGATCCGACACCCACAGGTCGAACGCCAGGCTGATCTGGCCGTCCCCGGCACTCGCGCCTCCGACGCCCTTCACGCGCGCGTCCAGCTCCAGCAACCCCTCCAGGGCGTCCCCGAGTTCGCCGACCGTCCAGGCCCGTGCCTGGCGCGCCAGCGTCTCGGCGCGGAACGGCTGCAGGCGCATCGACCGAACCAGGGACCCCGGGGCCTCGCCGTTTGCAAGGCGATCGGCGACCTCGATCAGCTCGCGCAGACGCCGATGGAGCACGGCCAGCAGGACCGGCTCCGGCGTCGCCTCGAGGAGCGGTTCCAGCAGGGCCAGCGAGCGCGACCGCTGGCGCATGCCGACGGCGTCGACGAACCCCCAGATGGTGCCCGGAACCGCCTCCGGAACCAGTGCCCGCACGTCGTCGACGGAGACGACCGTCGACGGCACGCCGGCCGCGTCATCGCCCGACCCGATGGCATGGAGCAGCGCGAGCTTCTCGAGCTCCATGACGGCGAGGCGTCCCTGATGGCGCCGATCCACGTCGCCTTCGCGGACGAAGCCGCCGACGCGGGTCGCCAGCTCGCGAGCCGAACCCGGGCCGAGCGTGATGCCGCGCTCCCGCGCCCTGGCCTCGATCCACCCTGCGAGTGCCCCCTCGCGCGGCGCCTCGAACCGGCGAACCTCCCCGCCCACCGCTCGAATCGCGTCCGCGAATGCCTTCGCCGGCGGGTCCTTCTTGCCGGAATCCGTTTCTTCGGCAACGACGAGGCCGTTGCCCGGTGCGATCAGGCCGATCGTTTCGGTCACGGCGTCCCGATCGGCACCCTTGCGCACGAGTTGACCGGCGTTTGACAGGATCGCCATGGTGCCCGCGCCGAACAGCGTGCCCGTTGCCAGGCGCGTCCGAAGTTCCCCGAGCGTCCGCGCAGCATCGCCCATCTCCGCGCGCACGCGCCAGTGTTCCGGCGCCCCGGCCGGGAAACGCGCGGCATCGTTGCGCAGCGCGTCCACCGCGGCGTCGATCCCGAAGCTGTCGTCTCCCCAGAAGTAGGCGACGACGGACGGGCTCACCGCGGATCACCGGCTGGTTGAAGCGGGCCACGAACGGCGACCGAGCCGCCGTTCCGGGAAGCGCCTGGCGAGCACGGCAGGCGTGGGCGGCTGGCGGTGCGGGGTTCGAGGGTCACGGGCAGCATCGTAGCCGAGGTGGGATGCGATGACGGCCGTGCTGTCCGGGCGCGCGGTGGACGCGATGCCGGCCGTGCTGTCCGGAGGCGCGGTGGACGCGCTGCCGGCAACCGCCGTGGGTGGATCCGCCGTGGGTGGACGCGGTGCCACGATCCCGGGCGACGGACCGGGCACCCCGCACAGGAACGCGTCGGCCGTGGCCGGCTCGGCGGCGCCTGAGGCCCAGGTAGCCGCCGCGGTCGCGGTCCCCGAGGTTGAGGTAGCAGCCGCCCCGCTGGCCGCGGTGTTGGCCGCCCCGCTGGCCGCGGTGTTGGCCGCCCCGCTGGCCGTAGTGCTGCTCACGAGAGGCCCGCTCGCGGCCCGGGCGCCGGTATACCGCGCCCGGAGCGGTCCGGCTCCAAGATCAACGGTCACGGTCCCGTTCGTGTCGGTCCGGAGCACGCGCGCTCCGGCAGCCTCGAGGCGGGCCACCGTTGCCGGCGCAGGGTGGCCGTAGGGGTTGTCGCGTCCCGCCGAGATCACCGCAACCGCGGGCCGCACCGCCTCGAGGAAGGCGTCGGTCGACGATGTTCTCGACCCGTGATGCGCCACCTTGAGCAGGTCGACCGGGGGAAGGCCCCGGGCAAGGAGCTGTGGATCGATCTCCTCCTCGATGTCTCCGGCGAGCAGCAGGCGATGACCATTCACCTCGCCGAGCAGCACGATCGAGACGTTGTTGATGCCGGTGCCACCGTCGCTGGGTCGTTCCGGCACCGCGCCGGGGTCCGGCCACAGCACCTGGAGTCGGAATTCGTCCACCGTGACGCGATCCCCGGTTGAGAGTGTCCCGCGGGGAATGCCGAGCGCGATGAGCCCCCCGTCGAGCGCCGCGTAGCCTGGTCCCGGGCCGAACATGCCGGGCTCGAACACCTGGGCGACGGCGTATCGGCCGATCAGCGCGGCCAGACCGGCCGCGTGGTCCTCATGGGGATGGGACAGGATCACGACATCGATGCGACGGTCCCACGGCGGCAGGCGCTCGTCCAGGGCTACGAGCAGTCGCCCGGGATCCGGCCCTCCGTCCACCAGGAGTCGACCACCGCTGCCGCCTTCCAGGAGGATGGCGTCACCCTGCCCCACATCGAGGACGGTGACGCGTGGGATCCCCGTCGGTCGCTGGACCACCACGACGGCCAGGGCGATCATCGAAGCCGCGAGTCCACCGGCCAGGATGCGACCGCTCCTCGTACGCCACCACGAGGGCACTTGCCGTGAGACGCCGGGCGGCTTCTCGCCGCGGGCAACGCGGGCTGCGGCTCCGATGGCGCCCCCGCCGCCCGTGCCCTTGCCTCGCGATGGCCTCCGCACCAGGGCCGTCGCCGCGACGATGCCGAGTCCCGCGCCAGCGGCCACGACGGCGTTCCACGGCTCGACCAGCGGCACGCTCGCGAACGGGAGTGTGGCTCCGGCGCGGACCATGCCGACCATGAGCGAGAACAGGAGCCATGCCGGCAGCCCGACCAGCGTGGCCAGGGCCGACGGCAAGCCGGCCATCGCGAGGAGGCCTCCGCCGAGAGCGACCAGGCCGGCGCCCATCGCCGGCGCCACGAGCGGAACGACGCCGAGGTTGACCAGCGGCGACACGAGGGACAGTCGACCGAACGACAGCACGACGATCGGCAGCGTCGCAAGCTGTGCGGCCAGCGATACGCCGAGGCTCTCGGCGAGCCACGCTCGCGGCCGTCCGGGGGCTTTGCCGGCCAGGTGCTCCGCGAACGGCGTACCCCAGGCGATCAAGCCGACGGTCGCCAGGGCGGACAGCCGAAAGCCCACGTCCTCGACGAGTCGCGGATCGACCGCGAGAAGGGCAACCACCGCCCAGCCGATGGCGGCGGCGGCTCGACTCGGGCGTCCGAGTTCGCGAGCGAGCATGACGACACCGGCCATGCCGGCAGCGCGCAGGACCGACGGCGACGGCCCCACGAAGACCACGTACGCGACGATCGCCAACGCGGTCAGCAGCATCCGTCGCCTGCGGGCGACTCGACCCGCAAGCGCGGCAAGCGTCGTTGCGACGATCGCGATGTTCCAGCCCGAAATCGCGACGACGTGGGTCGCGCCCACGGCCGTGAATGCAGCCGACAGGTCGCGATCCACCCGATCACGGAGGCCGATGAGGATGCCGCTGGCCAACCCCGCCTCGGGCTCCGGAACGGCGAGTCGGAGTGCTCGGTCGGCTGCGCGCCGGAGTCCCTCGAGCGAGCGTGCCAGGTCGCCGGTGGGGGGTTCAACACGCATTCGCGACACGCGGATCGTGGCCTGGACTCCGATGCGGACCAGGTAGTCGCCATAGGGACCATCGGCCGGCGGGGCCCGCAGCGAACCGTCCAGGGTCACCCGATCCCCGGGAACCACCACCGGAAAGCCCGGCAGCGTGCCCGCCACCCGCATCCCGGCCGGTGCGTCCAGGATGAGCACGGCAGGCTGCTGACCGGTCCGCTGAGCCCCGATGGACTCGATCGTGGTGACCCACGGCCCGTCGCCCGCGGGCAGGGCAGCCGCGAACGGCGGCACGACGGGCGGCGTGACCAGGATTCGAGCAGCGACAAGCAGGATCCCGATCGCGACAAAACCTAGAGCACGGACGCCACCCTGAACGCGATGGACGGCGCCCCGGCCGGCTTCGGCCGTGCCCCGATGGAGCGTTCCGATTCGGGCCATCGCCCACGCCGCGAGCAGGATGGCGGTTCCGATCAGCGCGATCGCCGTCGCTCCACGTCGCGTCGCGTCCGCGCCGAGGATCGCGCCGACGATGGCACCCAGCGCGATCCAGCCGCTTCGCGGCATGTCAGGGGACGGTCACGAGATCGCGGAGTCCGTCGAAGACCTTCTGGCCCACGAGCTTCCGGTCGCGAAGGTCCTGCACCGCCGTGAACGGCGATGAGTCCCTGGCGGCGATGATCTTCGCGGCGGTCACCGGGCCAATTCCGGGCAGCGCATCGAGTTCGGCTGCCGTGGCTCGATTGAGGTCGAGGAGGCCGCCCGTCGTTCCGCCGGCCGGTGGGTCGATCGCCCCGCCGATCGGCGCCACATCGTCCCGGGACGGCACGCTGAGGTGCTGGCCGTCCGACAGCGGGGCCGCGAGATTCAGCTCGACGGCCACGCGACGCGCATCGACCCGGGGCCCGTAACCGCCGGCGATCGCGATGGCGTCCCCGACCCGGGACCCGGGCGGCAATCGATAGACACCGGGGTCCACGACGGCCCCGGCGACGTCGATGACCAGCAACTGGTCCGCCCCGGCGCCGTCGGACGGCAGCGCCCGGGACGACTCCACGGTGACGTCGGCGGCAGCGGTCCCGCTCCCCGCGAACCACACCGCGCCGACGACCAGCAGGACCGTCGCCACGACGATGGCCAGCACCGGGCCCCGCGGCACGGAGGGAGCCGTCGAGGATGTCGATGCGGACGGCCCGGCCTGACCGGACGGCCCGGCCTGATTGGCCTGACCGGACGGCCCGGCCTGATTGGCCTGACCGTTCGGCGAATCGGGCGCCTCGAAGACGCGCCAGGGTGAACTGGTGGGATCCAAGGAATCCTCGCCCGGCGGGTTGCGGGGCGGGTGTGGTTACGTCCCGTCCGCCGGGGCACATCGTTGGACGGGACGTTCGGCGATCCTACGGAGGCGCGATTAGCTGCGGCTTAGCTGCGGGGGTCGAATGGCCGGTGCGCGGTCGATCGTCTCCGTCCCTGCTATCGCGGGAGCTGCTCCCAGTCGACCCAGCGCGTTCCGTCCCACCAGCGGTGCCAGGTCATGCCGTCGCGCCCGAGCGCGAACACGTCCAGTCGGTCGGCGCCCCAGGACGACGCAGCGGGCGCCTCGACCGGGTCGAGCGTGCCGCCCAGGGTTTCCCAGTCGTGCCACGACCTCCCGTCCCAGTACCGGTTCCAGAGTTCGCCGTCCGGCATGACGGCGAAGACCTCCATCCGGTCGACATCCCAGGCCGTCACCGTCGGCGCGGACGCCAGTGGCCCGCCGAGTGATTCCGGCTCCGCCCAGGAGCCGTCGGCGAACATTCGGTGGATCAGGGTGCCGTCGAAGTCGACCCAGAACAGGTCGATCCGATCCGGGCCCCAGGAAACGGCGGCGGTGCCGCGTGCGCGTGGCTCGCTCATCGGCGCAACGGTAGCGGCCAGGGGCCGACTCGTCGACCCGGGGCCGGAACTCAGTCGCGTCCGAGCGCCGGGCGGACCTCGGTGGCAAGGCGGGTCATCGACTCCTCATCATGCGGCGAGGGGAAGCCCGCGACGAGGTGCCGATAGCCGATGTCGGGATACGGCACCAGCTTCTCGATGACGTCCTCGGGCGTCCCGACCGGCTGATCCTCCCACGGCCGAGCGTCCCCGTTCCGGGCGAACATCGCCTCGAAGGCGCGGCGCGCCGCTTCACGGGAGTCGCGGATGACGACCGTCCCGATACCGGTCGTCCGTTCGATCTCCGACGGATCCCGCCCGATCCCGCCCGATCCTCTCGCAATGCTCGATGAGAGTCCGCAGGAAGATCGGTGGCGAGCCTCAGGGCGTGTCGGAGTCCGCCAGCCAATGGTGGTTCATGCTCGGGTGGGTCATGCGCGAGATGGCATTCGGTCTCCCGAAAGATGACCCCGAGATGGTCATCGACGCATTCACCCAGTTCACCCTTGCGACCGGAGAGTCGAAGGTCAAGACGGACGCGTGACCGCCGCGCCGCGACCGGGGGCCTCGCCGCCGCGCGGGTCAACTCTGGGTTAGCGATTCCTCATCAGTCAGCTCGCCCGCCCTGTCCAATCGACAGAGTCCCGTCGACTGGGACCCCCGGTCATGCTGGTTCGTGGCAGAGTGCCAACCTGGAGTGACGGCCCAACGATCGCGGAGCCCGGCCTGATGAGTCGCCGGTGATCGGTCGTGGGTTAACTGCTCGCCATGACCGCGACCCTCGCCGGTGCCCTCGGGCTGCTCGTCCGCACGACCCGCATGGGCCTCGATGTCTCTCAGCGCCAACTCGGCCGGGCCGCCAAGGTCTCGGGGGCTTATGTCGCCATGATCGAGGCCGGGATGGCCAACCCGACGCTCGCGGTGATCGACCGTCTTGCCACGGCGCTCGGCATCAACATCGAGCTCACTGGGCGAGGCCCGGTTGCCATCGGCGTGCGCCAGCGCGACCTCGTCCACGCGCGCTGCTCGGCCCACGTGAGCCGGCGGCTGACGGGCGCGGGTTTGGCCGTAGGTCGCGAGGTAGAGATCGCGTCGGGGCGGGTTCACGGGTGGATCGACATCCTGGCCTTCGATCGAGCCTCTGGAACACTGTTCGTGATCGAGATCAAGACGCTCCTCGACGACATCGGGGCCGTCGAACGCCAGCTCGCCCTCTACGAGCGGGCGGCTCCCTCGATCGCGGCCGCCCGCGGCTGGAGAGTGAAGCGTGTTCTGACCTGGCTGCTCCTCCTTGCCTCCGAGGAGATCGAAACGTCGGTTCGGATCAATCGTGCCGTCCTCGGCGTCGCGTTTCCGGGTAGGGCCACCGACATGCGGCGACTCCTGGACGAGCTCGCTTCCGGCCGCGGCGGGCCGGGAACTGGGTCGAGCACGCCCGCGCCAGCCGCACCTGCGCGCGGCCTGGCGCTCATCGAGCCGCAGAGCCGGAGACGCGCGTGGCTCGTCTCGACCCGCATCGATGGGCGACGACGTGGCGCACCGTATCGAAACTACGCCGAAGCCGCGCGCCGCCTCGGCGGCCCTGTCAAAGCGCAAGCGCGCGTCCCCGGAGCGCCGCCCGAGTCGGGGTCCGAGCCGAGGTCGGCGTCGAGGTCCTGACGCGCCGCCCGAGTCGAGATCCGAGCCGAGGTCGGCGTCGAGGTCCTGACGCGCCGCCCGAGTCGAGATCCGAGCCGAGGTCGGCGTCGAGGTCCTGACGCGCCGCCCGAGTC
>JAZJZX010000009.1:0-2099 GCA_040389445.1 Chloroflexota bacterium | reverse complement strand
ACGCCGCCCGCAACCAGCGGATCCGGCGCATCCTCGCCGGGTTCAAGTTCAGCGACGGGTGAGGGGCGCCCTACGACGCCGGCGAGCGCGCCAACGCCTTCGCCGCAGCCCTCGGCATCGACCTCGCCCGCGGTCACTGGATCGACATTGGCGGAGGCGCCCGCGGCTTTGTCTCCGACGACTGACAGGTGGGGGCAGCCCGTCGCGGACCCTACATCCGCCGGTGGTGGGCCGGCGACGCAGTCATCCGAGACCTCGATCTCCGAGACGCCATCTACCGCAAGCATGGAGTCCGCCGCCGGCGATGACTTCGGCGCCGGCGAGGATCCGCAGGACAGCGAGCCGGCGCCGACCGGGGATCCGGGGCTCGCGCTGATCGCCGACCTCAGGGCGTTCCTCTCGAGCTGCAAGACGCAGACGGAGATGCAGAACGGTCGGCCGCCGTTCGCGCAGCGCGCCGCGGCGCTGTTCAAAGACGGCGACCAGCGCTTCGCGTCGGCCACCGCCACTCGAGCCGGCGGCGAGCTGGCGCTGCGGCTCGGGCAGCTCTGGGCCGAACGAAAGTCGCAGCTGCCGGTATGACGCTGCCCGACGGCCCAATCTGCGGCCCCATGGCGGAGGCCGCGCGGCTCGATGGAAAGCTCGGATGGGTCAGATGCCCGGCCTGCATCGCGAAAGATCCGCCGGCCGATGCCTCGCCCGAGGTCAGTGACGAAGATCTCGCGGATGCCGTCCGAGCTGCCAGCGGAGCCCTTCCCGGCGGATCGCTGATCATCATGGTCCTCGTTGTGAACGAGGTCGACGGCAAAGCCGTGGTTAACTGCGGCTCGAACTGCGCGAGCGAGAAGACGCGGCGCACCGTGTTGGAGACCGCACTGGGGATACATAGCTCATGAGCCGCCAAGTTCTGTATGTCGCGGCGCCGCTGCGGCCGACCGAGGAGGAGATCGCCGACGTCGAGTTCTGCGAGCGCGGCGAGCGTACCCCTGGCCCACGAGCGCGTGCGGCGGTAGCCCTCCGCGTCAACCTGGACCGCGCCATGCGCTGGCTCTCGTGGCTGCGCCGCTCGTTCCCCGAGGCCACGTTCATCGCGCCCTGGATCGCGAGCGTCCTGGCCGGCGCGGACGACACGGACCCGGCACAGCGCGAGGCGGGATTCACGGACGACTGCGCCGTCATCGAGCGCTGCGATGGGATCGTGCTGTGCGGCCGGCGGATCTCCGAGGGGATGCGGAGGGAGATGGAGCACGGACTTCGCAGGGGACTCGACGACAGCTGCGAGCCGCACATCCAGACGTTCAAGGTCTACGACGTCACGCAGACGCTGCTCGCATTGCCGCACCCCGAGGCTGCGGGCGCGCCCCACGGCAGGGCATTCCAGGTCTGGTACGACCAGGTGTGTCGCCGGTGAGGATCACCGGCTCGAAGGTCCACCGCGCGTGGAAGTGCCCAGCGTCCGTCGTACTGCCGCAGCACGCGATCGACGTGGACCGCCCGGAGTGGGAGCCGATGCGCACCAAGGGCCAGGGTGTTCACAGCTTCCTGGAGGTCGTCGGCAAGGTCGGGCGCGACGCGGCGCTCGCCGATGCCCCGAAGGAGGTCGTGCCGCTGCTCGAGGCCCTCGACCTCGAGAACCTCCCGGTCGGCCTGGCTACCGAGGTCAGCTTCGCGTGGAACTGGCAGACCGGCGCCGTGCGCGAGCTCGGCAGGAACCTGCCGCGCCGGCCGGACGGCGGGGTTGACTACGACCACCCGAGCGTGCAGCCGCCCGTGGACTGGTCGTGCGAGGTGCCGATCACGATCGACGTGATGGGGTGGGCGGCGATGCCGGGCAAGTTCTCGCCGGCGCCGACGCGGGGCTACGTCGGCGACTACAAGTCCGGGCACACGAAGTACCCCGCGCCGGACATGTTCGGGCAGACACTCCTCGCCGCACTCTGCGTCGCCCGGGTCTACGGATGCGACGATGTTGTCGTGGAGCTCCTACACATCCACGACAACGGCGGACACCACGCGGTGCGGCGGATCGTCAACGATTGGGACCTGCAGGCGTTCGAGGCGGAGCTGTCGGCGGCGATGATGGTCATCGCTGAAGCCGC
>JAZJZX010000008.1:94514-107061 GCA_040389445.1 Chloroflexota bacterium | reverse complement strand
GGTTGATCGGCGGCCGAAGAAGCCGTCAGGCGGCCGGGCACTGGTTGATCGGCGGCCGAAGAAGCCGTCAGGCGGCCGGGCACTGGTTGATCGGCGGCCCCGCACCGGTTGATCGGCGGCCGGGCACTGGTTGATCGGCGGCCGAAGAAGCCGTCAGGCGGCCGCGCCACCCAGTCGCAGGGTGATGGCGGTGGCCGTCGCCCGTGCCTGGCTCGCGAGTTCGGGAAGCCGTCGTGGCGACAGCCGGAACGCGGGGCCCCAGACCTCGACCGCAGCGATCACCTGCCCGCGCGCATCGCGGACCGGGGCCGCAACGGCGTTCAACCCGTGCTCCAGTTCGCCGGCGGCGGTCGCATAGCCGCGGCGTCGTGCCCTCGCCAGATCGGCGAGAAGCGGCTCCAGTTCGGTGACGGTCCGCTCCGTGTAGCGGGTGAGCCCGCGGCGGACGATCCGCAGGACCTCGCGCTCGGCAAGGGAGGCCAGAAGAACCTTGCCCGATGCGTTTGCGTGGAGCGTCGAAGCCCGGCCGGTCCAGTCGCCGACGGCGATGAGATTGGGCCCGTCCGCCTGGGCCACGAACCGCACCTGGTCTGCGTCGAGGACACCGAGACCCGCCGTCTCGTGCGTGGCGCGGGCCAGGCGTTCGAGTTCGGGCAGCGCGATGGCACGGAGATCGAGCGTCCGCTCGGCGCGCTCGGCCAGCCGGATCACGACGAGTCCGAGACGATACTTGCCCGTCTCCTCGTCCTGCTCCACGAGGCCCCGTCCCTTGAGCGTCGAGAGCAGGCGAGACGCGGTCGACTTGTGGAGGCCGAGGCGACGGGCGAGATCGGTCACGCCGGCTTCGCCCTGGCTCTCCCCGAGGGCGACCAGCAGGGAGGCGGCGCGATCAACGCTCCGAACTGCGTTTCCGTCCATCGTCCCCCTCCCCAGGTCGGCGCGTGGCGACTAGTGACCGGCCTCGGGCAGTTCGCCCCGCGCCCTGAGCTCGAGTGCCGCGGCCAGCGATTCCTCGAAGGCCGTGACGGCGCGATCGACCGAATCGTCCTTGGCATGGGCCTCGCAGATGAACCACGGCTCGCGGCTGTCCGGTTCCGGCATGACGCCCCGGACGTGCATCCCGACGGCCACGGCGTCGTACAGGGCGTGGTCCGTGTCCGCCCAGTCGCGGTACTCCGTGGCCACCTTCTCCGTGAACATGATCCCGAACATCGACGGATGGCCCGTGAAATGGAACGGCAGGCCGGCCTCGTTCACGACTTCCCGGAGCCCGTCCTGGATGCGCCGGCCGGTCCGATGAATCGTTTCGAGGGCGTCCGTGTCCCGGATGATCTCGAGCGTCTTGACCGCCGCCGAGGCCGCGATGCGGTTGCCCGCGTACGTGCCCCCGTGGCTGACCTTGTCGGGGAGCAGGCTCATGATGTCGCGGCGTCCGCCGAACGCTGCCGCCGGGTAGCCGTTGCCCATCGCCTTGGCATAGGAGGCCAGGTCGGGCGTGATCCCGAAGTACTCCGCCGCGCCGCCCTTCGCAAACCGGAACCCGGTCTTGACCTCGTCGAAGATCAGGAGGATCCCGAATTCCTTGGTGAGCTCGCGCAGGGCCTTGTGGAAGCCCTCCTGGGGAAGGATCCCCTGGGCATTGCCGAGCACCGGCTCCACGATGACGCCGGCGATCTCGTGACCCTGCTTCTCGAACAGGCGGCGCAACCGCTCGATGTTGTTGAAGCGGGCCGGGATGATGGTGTCGGCGACGGCGTCCGGGATGCCGC
Source organism: Chloroflexota bacterium (assembly GCA_040389445.1). Taxonomy (GTDB): domain Bacteria; phylum Chloroflexota; class Limnocylindria; order Limnocylindrales; family CSP1-4; genus UBA5189. The sequence goes on along the minus strand of JAZJZX010000008.1, from coordinate 105,292 downwards.
GCCCCCAGGCCAGGCGGACGGGGTTGTCCTCGTCACCGAGGTCGGCCATGTTGTTGGGCGACACGCTGATCAGCGCGTAGTCGTGGACGCCGTGGTATTGGCCCTCGAACTTCACGATCTTGTTGCGTCCTGTGTACGCCCGGGCAAGGCGCATGAGGTGCATCGTGGCCTCCGTGCCGGAGACCGTCATCCTGGCCATGTCCACCCAGCCGGTGAGCTCGCACACGAGCTCCATCGCCCGGACCTCGTCCTCGCTGGTCAAGGAGAAGCTGACGCCGCGGCGCATCCGCTCGTTGACGTAATCGTCGACCCGCTCGTCGCCGTGGCCGAGGATGACCGGTCCGTAGCCCATCCGCAGATCGACGAACTCGTTGCCGTCGATATCCCAGACGCGCCCGCCCCGGCCGCGATCCACGTAGATGGTGTCCTCGCCCCAGGCCCGGAAATTCGAGTTGGCTCCGCCTGGCAGCGTCTTGATTGCGCGGCGATAGAACTCCAGCTGGCGCGCTCGGGGAAGCGGAGCTGGGGTGTTCGAGGAGCCTGACATGATGCCTCCGGCGTGGGTTCGAGTTTCGGGTCGGCGGATCCGGGCCGCGCAACGGCCTGTTCCGATGGGCGGAACGCGGGTCCCAATCGTGCCACAACGCCTTCGAGCCCGTCAACGCGAGATTCGTCTGTGACAGGCGCTGGCGCTGCGAAATCCGTTGCTCTCCGGCCCGCAGCAGGACCGAAGCGCAGCAGCATCCCGGCGCGCCGGGAGGACCGGCGGCAACCCGGCTAGGATGGCGGCATGCGTGACACTCACGTCGATCCCGGCCCGTCGACGCCCGGCTACTGGCTTGCCGGAGCCCCGGATTCGGTGGAGCCGCCGCTGGCGGGAATGGCTCGTTCCGACGTGGCGATCATCGGTGGTGGGTTCACCGGCCTGTGGACGGCGATCCAGCTGCTCGACACCGACCCCGGATTGCGCGTCACGCTCCTGGAGATGGAGCGCGTCGGGTTCGGCGCGTCGGGCCGGAACGGTGGGTTCTGCGACGCGTCGCTGACCCATGGGCTCGCCAATGGGATCGCCCACTTTCCCGGCGAGATCCGGCGGCTCGAGGCGGAAGGCCGGCGCAACCTGGCCGAGCTCGTGGCCTTCGTCGAGGCGGAGGGCATCGACTGCGCTCTCGAGCAGACCGGGGCGCTGAGCGTGGCCGACCAGCCGCACCAGGTGGATGAGCTTCGCGCATACGCGGATCTGGCCGCCGGGTACGGCGTCGAGCTGGCGTTCCTCGACCGCGCCGCCCTTGCCGACGAGATTCGATCGCCGGTGTTCGAGGCGGGCTTGCTGGCCGGGCCGGACCAGACCGTGATGCTGGATCCGGCCAGACTGGCCCGTGGCCTGAAGCGCGCCGCGCTTCGCCGCGGCGCGACCATCCACGAGCGCACGCGGGTCGTGAGCCTCGAGCGCGGCGCCGGCACGGTCCGGGTTCGAACCGACGCCGGCGCAACCCTGCTGGCGCAGCACGTCGTGGTCGCGACCTCCGCCTATTCGGGCTGGCTCGGGCGTCTCCAGCGGCATTTCGTGCCGGTCTATGACTACGTCCTCGTGTCCGATCCGCTGGCGCCGGACCAGCTCGCGTCGGTGGGCTGGCACCGTCGCATGGGGATCTCGGATTCGGGCAACCAGTTCCACTACTTCCGATTGACCGCGGATGATCGGATCCTGTGGGGCGGGTACGACGCGGTGTATCACGCCGGCAACCGGGTCGGGCCCGATCTGGATCAGCGGCCGGCCACGTTCGATCGCCTCGAGCGGCACTTCTTCCGGGCCTTCCCGCAGCTGGACGGACTGCAGTTTCCATGGCGCTGGGGCGGTGCCATCGACACCACCAGCCGGTTCATGGTCACATTCGGGCAATCCTTGGGAGGTCGGATGACCTACGCCCTCGGGTACACCGGGCTCGGGGTCGGAGCGTCGCGCTGGGCAGGCGGGGTCGTCAGGGACCTGCTCCTCGACCCGACCGCGGATCGATTGCAACTGGAGATGGTGCGGAGCACCCCGTTTCCGTTCCCGCCCGAACCGGCCCGCTGGCTCGCCGTGGAAGCAGTCCGACGCGAACTCGCCCGATCGGACGACCACGAGGGCCGACGCGGGCTGCTCCTGCGCACCCTCGATGCGATCGGCATCGGCTTCGACTCCTGACCTCGGGCCGCGAGGCCGGCCGGGCCAGCGGGCGCGAACCCCCAGGCGCTTGCCCGCGCCGGGGAGCGCCAGGTGCCGCGCCGGGGAGCGCCAGGTGCCGCGCCGGGGAGCGTCGGGTGCCGCGGGCGGCAGCGTCAGGCGCTTGCCCGCGCCGGGGAGCGCCAGGTGCCGCGCCGGGGAGCGTCGGGTGCCGCGCCCGGCAGCGTCAGGCGCGCGCGGTCACCCAGTTCGGCAATTCCCGGGCCAGGGTGGACAGGGCCAGCGACCCGTGCGCGAGCAGTTCGTCGTGGAACGACCGGAGGTCGAAGTTCGATCCGTCCCGGAGTTCGAGCTCGCGACGGAGTCGTGCGATCTCACGCTGGCCGAGCATGTAGGTGAGTGCCTGCGCCGGCCACGCGATGTACCGATCCGTCTCGATGTTCGCGTCCGTGGAGGACAGGCCGACGTCGTCGAGGAGATACGCCACCGATTGCTCGCGCGTCCAGCGGAGCGCGTGCATGCCGGTGTCCACCACCAGCCGGCCGGCCCGCCAGGCCTGGGCATCGAGCATGCCGAAGCGCTCGGCCTCGTTGCGATACAGCCCGATCTCGTCGGCAAATCGCTCGCTGTACAGGCCCCACCCCTCGACGTACGCACCGCCGACCATCCGCGACCCGAACCGGCGGAACCGGCCCAGGGAGGTGTTCTCGACCTCGAGGGCAATCTGGAAGTGGTGGCCGGGCGTGGCCTCGTGGTAGGTGGTCGCCGCGAGGCGTGAGAACAGGCGGCTGGGAAGGTCGTACGTATTCACGTAATACGTTCCGGGTCGTGACCCGTCCGATGTCGGCGGGAAGTAGTACGCGAAGGGCGCGTCGCGCTCCTTGTACTCCTCCACCGCGAGGACGCGGCAGCTCGCCCTGGGCGTCCGGCCGAACGCCGACGCGGCGGCGGCGTTGGCTCGATCGATGTCCTCCAGCGCCCGGTCGATGAGCTCCGTCCGGGATCCCGGAATATTGGTCGGATCCTCGGCCAGCGAGCGGCGGAAGGCCGCGGTGTCGTCGCCGAACCCGGCGGCGCGCGAGATGACGCGCCGCTCGCCCTCGATCGAGGCCAGGGTATCCCGTCCGATCTGGTGGACCTCCACCGGGTCGATGTCCAGGGTCGTCCAGTGGCGAATGAGCGTCCGGTACAACTCGTCGCCTCGCGGAGCCGACCAGATCCCGGGGTCGGTGCGGGTGGCCGCCCGATAGTCGCCGGTGAGCGTTTCGAAGAACGCAGCGTCGGCCGGATAGACCTCGTCCCGGATGATCCTCGTGATCCGCTCGCGATCGGACGGCGCGAGGTGGGCCAGCGTCACCGGGACGGGCGATGCCTCGGGAGGGGTGGCGATCATCCGCTCCAGTTGGGCAATCGTCCGCTCGGCGACAATCCGGGGGGCCGTCAAGCCGCTCGCGAGCCCCTCGCGCACCAGCTCGCCATGCGCGGCCATGTAGGCGGGGTAGGCGTGCAGCCTGGCCTCGAACGCCTCGAGGCGTTCGGGGGTGTCGGTGCGCTGGATTGCGGCCAGCTGGGGAAGGAAGGTCTGCGGGCCGCTCATCTGGTCCACGGCCTGGAGCGTGTCCAGCCGCAGGTCGTCCTCCTCCACGATCTGGTCTCCGACGACCGCCAGCATGTCCCGCGTGATCCGTTCCTCGACCGACAGGCCGTCCGGCGGAATGGCCCGGGCCGCGTCGCGGACCCACTCGGCGAGCTCACGAACCCTGGCTCGCCCTTCCGGTCCGGGATCGGGCAGCCGATCGTCGTACAGGTCGTCGCCGGTCATCGTGGCGGTCAACGGACTCAGTTCGAGATAGCGGTCCCAGAACACGTCAGCAAGCTGATCGACGGCACTTGGCAGATTCGACACACAGGCCTCCAGGGAGCGACGGCACGCGAGCCCCGGTTGCGTCGCCGTCAATGTGGCGTCTAGGGTACCGCGTCCGGACGGGTGAACAGGCCCAGTTGTTCAGCCCGTCCCTCCACCGCCGGCTCGAGTCCGAGGAACGGCTCCAGGGCGGCGAGGTTGAGCGGGTCCTGGGCCATCCACGAGCGCAGGTGCTGCCACAGGACCAGGTGCCAGTTGTCCGTCTCGATGGCGCGCTGGAGGACTGGTGAGGCCTCCAGCTTGTGTCGAACCAGACCTGCCCGCTCCGGCGCCACGACGAGGAACCGGACGAGCCGGTCGTCCGACGGAATTCGGGCGTGGCGGCGCAGAAGGACATCGCCGAGCATCGCCGTCCATTCGACCTCGAACAGGAGGGCGGTTCGGCCCCGGAGATACCAGATGCAGTCGACCTCCTCGAGATCCTCCGCCGAGGCACGGGCGATCGCGGGCAGCCAGGCGGTCTGCTCCTGCGGTTGCAGGAGGTCCCCGAGGGTGCCGCCACCGAACCGCCGCGCCTGCTCGCGTCGCCCGAGCCAGACGCTCATGCCGAGCCGATGCCCGGCATCTGCCAGCCGGGCCAGCAGTTCCGTGTGGTCCGCCGTTCGCCGGCGTACGTCATCGCCGGTCACCAGCCGCTCGGGCGTCGAGGCGGGGCTCCGATAGCTCGCGAGGCACGCCCGGACCAGTGACTCGTCCGGCATGTCGTGCCCCTTGAACAGCGAGCTGATGCGCTCGAAGAAGGATGCCTCGGGCAGGGGGCCGGCGGTGGACAGCAGGCTGTAAACGGCCCACTCGACGCGATCGGACAGGGGCACCGCCGCGCCGTCCCGGTCGGGGCGGGCCTCGAGCCACCACCGTCCCGGAGCGATTTCACGAAGGCGTTGCTGGGTGGGCCGCGTGAGCTCGTCGCGGACGAGGCCGAGGAGGCGGTCGATGGGGTCCGGGGCAATGGTCGGTGGGCCATCCGGGCCGATGGTCGGCGACGGCGTCATTTCGCCACTCCCGGGTGGCTCGTCCGACGCAGCGACCAGGCGATGCAGGTGGCCGGCCCGATCCAGTCCGATCAGGATCTCGCCGAGCAGGCGCTCGTAACGGGCCGGTTCGCCCCGCTGGCGGAGGACCTCGACGGCGACTTCGGTGATCGTGCGCTGCGCCTCGGCCTGGGAGAACGGGCGGGCATCCACGCGTTCCGGGGGAGAGAACACACCCCGTCCCGGAACCATCATCGGGTCGCCCGGACCGCCGGGCACCTGATCCAGGACGCGGCCCGATCGCGTCCGGGGCCCCGGCGGCACGGCCGCCCCCGGTGGCGTGAGCTCCACGACGCCGCCGCCTTCCTCGTCCGGCTCGGCGAGGCGCGCATCGGACACGCGGTACCCGGCACCCACACCGCCGAGGACGGCAGCCACCAGCGCCTCCGGGCCGGCGTTATCCAGCAACAGGACCACGCGGCCGTCACGAGCCATGAGGGGAGCCGCACTCGCCAGCGAGCGCCGGAGGGTGGCCGACTGCCACGACCAGGGGGCTCGAATGGCCGATCCGACCAGGGCCTCCACGGGGAGCAGCGAGGCCGCCTCGCGTCCGAGGGCCCAGCACGTGCCGTGGTAGGCGGCGGCGAGGCGCTCCTGGTTGAACCGCTGGGGAGGCTGGCCGAGGACGAGCCGGATGCGGGGCAGCCGATCCGCGCGGCCGGGTTCGCGGCCCGTGTCGGCGTCCCTGGCGAGCGCCTCAAGCGCTCCGGGTGTCGCGACCCGGACGACCGCGGTCGCTCCGCCGTCCACGAGGCTCCGAAGGTCCGTCCCGAGGCGCGCGTCGAGCGGCCCGACGGCTCCACTTTCGATCCGCTGGACGAACGCCCGGACAATCCGGAAGCCCTCCTCGAAGGCGAGCCATGGGTTCCGTTCGCGCACGATCTCCGGGATCGGGGAACGGACCGTGCCGCCGGCGATGCGAATCCCGGGCATGCGCCCCGGACCCGCACCCAGTCGGCTGGCCGGCAGGACCGTATGCAGGAATGCCAGGCGCAGGGCCGATTCGACGGGCGCCTCCCGAAGGTCGCCCTCGATTCGTTCAAGGATCGCCGACAGGCCCACGATCTGGCGGTCGGTGTGCAGCCTGAGCAACGCGTCCGGGAGGTCGTCCGATCCGCCGGGCACCGGGAACCGGTCGCGCAGGGCCTGCCGGACGGCCGTTGCCCCGACGCCCGACGCCGCCCTGGCCTGATCCGCCGCGTCGGCCGGCGCCTGCCGCTGCTCCAGGCCGCCGATCTGATCCCGACAGATGGAGCATCGGTAGGCCTTGCGGCTCAGAACGGGGCCCGGCGCCGCATCGTCCGGTGGCGTGGAATCGGCGGCCGCCGCCGCCGAAGCGGCAATCGCAGGGGCCGCCGCAGCCCGCCGGGCAGGGACCGCCGCAGCCCGCCGGGCAGGGGCCGCCGCAGCCTTCGAGGCCGGCATCGGCGGGGCGCCGCTCGACGACCAGGTGAACTCGTCCGCGATCACGGATCGATCGCAGGTCGCGCATTTCGTGGCGAACAGGGCGCCGATGGCCAGCTTGAGGCTGGAGTCTCCCCGGGGCGAGGCACTCAGCGTCGAGAAGGCGGCATCGAGATGGCGCAGATCGGGAGGCCGGAGCACGACATCCGCCAGGAGTCGCGTCAGGGGACTGCTCTCGAGGGTCAGGGCACGTCGCTGCCGGTCGATCGCCGCGCGGGCCACCCAGCCGCCTCGTCCGTGCAGGTCGGCCACGACGTCACCCGGCGCGCTGCCCGCTTCAATGTGGGCGACGATGCCGTCCGGCGGAGGCGGCGATGCCAGGCGCTCGAACGCCGGCATGGTGAACCCCGGCTCGGGCCGCGAGAGGAGAGCTCGACCCACCATGCGGCGATTGTCGCAGATGGGCCGCGGCGGTCAGCCCTCGTCGAGGTCGTCGTTCTCTTCGACGAATGCCTCGTCCGTGGTGTCCTCGGGCGCCAGGACCCGATCGAGGTCCTCGATCCCCTCGTCCTCGACGTCGTCCTCGAGATCCTCCTCGAGTTCCTCGTCCTCCCGCACCAGGGTGCCCTTGGTGTAGGGCCGCAGGTCGGTGGACTTGGCCGCGGTCGGAAAGCTCACCTTGCCGTAGTTGCGCGGGTCCTGGTAGATCTCGCGAATGATGATCCGCACATCCACCGCGCCCAGCGACGTCACGCCGGCCGCGTACTTGTTGCCGTCGGCGATCAGCTTGAGCAGGCGAGCCGCAACGCGCGGCTCCACGACACCGATGCGGACGCCGCTGCTGGTGGCAACCAGCCGGTTGCCCTCGGCCGTGAGATCGACCGAGTCGCCCGGGTTCACCTGGGCGAGCGTGCGCGCATCGGGCAGGTCGATGAGGAAGGCAAATCCGGTCTTGCCGGTCTCCTCCACGAAGATCCGCACGGACGCCTTGCCGCCCGCCTGTGCCGGGACGGTGCGCTCGCCGGCCGCGACGAGCAGCGTCTTCAGCCGGTCGATGTTGCGCTCGGCGATCCGGTTCGTCGGGTCGAGGGCGAGCGCCGCCTGGTAGTGCTCCCGGGCCTCACCGAGTTCGCCCAGTTCCCAGAGCGACTTGGCGAGACGGTTCTCGGATTCAGCGTCGGCTCCCATCTCCAGGAGGCGTCGATTCGTCTCGGCCGCATCGGACCACCTGCCGGCCGCGGCGTGCGCGATTGCCTGTTCGGCCAGCTGGCGCTTGAGTCGCGTCGCGGCGATGGGGCTGGGCGCGGAGTCCATCTCGGAGAAGGTCACGAAGTCAGATCCTTTCGAACGAAGCAGTCGGCGAGCCGCGTGCGCGGCCGGTTTGGCGGGGTGAAACGCGGGCCGGCGGTTCGCCGGTGGCGTTGACGCAGGGCAAGGCTTTGTAGCACCCGAACCGCCGACGGTCAAATGGTCCGCCGTTGGGCGGCGTCGGCGCGATCGTCAACGCGGGCCGCAGTCAGCTCCGAAGCCGGATGCTCCACGCGATCACGAGGACCCCGAGCACGGCCAGCAGGATCGTCTCCGCGAGCCGGCGCGTGCCTCGGCGCCTCGATGGCGGTTCGCCGTGGACCGCATCCCAGAGGAAGAACACGAGCACCAAAAGCGCCGGACCCAGGAGCCGCGGGATCTCCATCGCGCGGAGGCCCACGGCCGCGATCGCGACCAGCGTTGCGCTCGTCAGGGCGAACCAGGCGACATCCCTGAAGTTCGAGGAACGGAGGGCCGACGCGCGATAGCCCAGCAGGAACGCCACGAACGCGTCGGCCGTCGCCAGGGTCGCGAGCTGGAGTCCGGTCGGCGCGCCCAGGGTGGCGCCCGGATCCGGTAGCCCACCCGGAACGAGGGCTGCCATGCCCGTGAAGGCGAGGAAACCGACGACGAGGGCCTGGGTCATCACCGCGGTCCGGTCCGCCCCGGATGGTCCCCGTTCGCCGGCCAGCAGCCGGGCTTCCGTGCCGAGAACGCGGGTCAGCAGCCACGCGCCGATCAGCAACGCCGGCGCGAGCAGGATCCCGACCGGCACGAGACGGATGCTCCCGAAGATCGCGATGATCGCCACGCCGGGCGCCATCAGCGACTCCACCGGGACGCCGGGCCCTGCCGTCGCCGGCACACCATCGCCCAGCACCTGGAGGGTACCGAGGACGACGGCCAGGAGCAGGCAGATTCCCACCAGCCAGACCGCCGGGCCGTCCACGAGCACGGACAGCAGCACGACGAGCATCGAAGCAGCGACGAGATCACGCGAGGCGCCCTGGGTGCCCATCGGCGAGATGGTACGCGAGCGCCCGGTCGTCGATCCGTGGGTCATGCGGTGTGCCCGGTCCGTCCGTCTCGTTGGACCCAGGCGAGGAGGTCCGACCTCGACCGGGTATTGATCACGACGGCCGGCTCAACCCAGGCCCGCCGAGCCTGGGCGACACCCCACGCGAGGTGCTCGAATTCCTCGGTCCGATGGGCATCGGAGTCCACCGACAGGAGGCACCCGATCGAGACGGCGTGGCGGGCCCGCTCCACGGCCAGGTCCAGGCGATGGGGCGAACCGTTCACCTCGAGCACCGTGCCGGTCCGGGCGGCCTCCGCGTAGACCGTGTCCCAGTCCAGGTCCAGGTCGTCGCGGACGCCGATCTTCCGGCCCGCTGGATGGGCGATGACGTCGACATGGGGATTGCGGATCGCGCCGAGCACCCGGGCGGTGAGCTCCGCCCTCGACTGCCGTCGCCCGACGTGCAACGACGCGACCACCAGGTCGAAGCGGGCGAGCACGGCGTCGTCATAGTCGAGGCGACCGTCGGCGCGGATCTCCAGCTCGCAGCCGTGCAGCAGGCGGAACCCTTCGGGCGACGTCTCGAGCGGCGCGGATCCGGCGTCCTCCTCGGCGGCATACCGGCGATTGAGGGCCGCGATCACCCGAGCCTGCATGGCCACCCGCTCGGGCGTCAGGCCGCGGGCGATGGCCAGCGACACCGAATGATCGGTCAGCACCTGGTAGGCGTGGCCACGCCGCCGGGCGGCCTCGGCCATGACCTCGATCGGCTGGCTCCCATCCGACCAGTCGGAATGGGAGTGGAGGTCGCCGCGAAGGTCGCCGAGCTCCAGCAGCGACGGCAGCGTACCGGCGATGGCCGCCTCGATCTCGCCGGCATCCTCCCGCAGCTCGGGCTCGATGAACGGGAGATCGAGGAATCGGTAGGCCTCCTCCTCGGTCGCGAACGTCCGGAGTTCGGCGGCAGCACCGCTGAGGACGGCACCGTCCTCCCCGAGACGCGCGAACCCCTTCTCGGACAGGCTCCAGCCCCGGTCCCGCGCTCGTTCGCGGAGGCGAACGTTGTGCGCCTTTGCGCCCGTGAAGTGGATCAGATAGGTCCCGGCGGCTCCCGGGGCGGTACGCATCAGATCGACCTGCGGGCCCCCAACCTGTCGGATCGTCGCCTTTTCCGATCCCTGGTTCAGCACGGCCTCGATATCCGGGAGGGTCGTGAAGCGCCGGATGGCGGGACCGGCGTCGACGGTTTCGACGAGGATGTCGAGATCGCCGATGGTTTCGCGTCGTCGTCGCCAGGAGCCCGCGGCCACCACCCGGACCACGCCCTCGACCGTTTCGAGCGCCTCGGTGACGCGCCGAACGGCATCCCGCGCCTCGTGCAGGAGCAGTCGATGGTCCTTCGATCGAAGTCCGGCGATGCCCTCGAGGATGGTGGCCTCGGTGCGAGCGGACATTCCCCGCAGCCCCCGCAGGCGACCCGATTCTGCGGCCGACCGCAGCGCCTCGAGGTCCGCGATCCCGAGCGTCGCCCAGAGCTGCCGCACCGTCCTGGGTCCCAGGCCGGGCACCTTGAGGAGATCGAGCAGCGTCGCCGGGAACTCGGCCAGGAGCTGCTCGTGATAGGCGAGACGGCCGGTGCGCGACAGTTCGGCAACCTTGTCCGAGATGGCCCGCCCGACGCCCGGGAGATCCGGCGGACGACCGTCGAGGTAGGCGCGGGCGACGGCGACCGGTGCCCGCCCGATCGTGTCGGCCGCCCGATGGTAGGCCACGGTCTTGAACACGAGGTCACCTTTCACCTCGAGCAGGTCGCCAATCTCGTGAAGGACGCGCGCCAGGTCGGCGTTCGAGGGCAGGTCCGCGTCCGCGGCCAGGCCGGCGTCGGCGGGCAGGCCGGCGTCGGCGGGCAGGCCGGCGTCGGCGGGC
>JAZJZX010000008.1:26795-94414 GCA_040389445.1 Chloroflexota bacterium | reverse complement strand
CAGGCCGGCGTCGGCGGGCAGGCCGGCGTCGGCGGGCAGGCCGGCGTCGGCGGGCGGGTCGGCGTCCGCGGGCAGCGCGGCGTCCGCGGGCGGCTGCGGGAAGGCGGACTCGTCGGACGCGGGCATCGACCGATGGTACGCGGGGATCCCGATGGGCCGCGGGGATCCCGATGGGCGCCCGGATCCCGATCAGGGCCCGGATCAGGCGGCGATCACCCGGTCGCGGCCTGCCCGCTTGGCTCGCAGCAGTGCCTGGTCCGCCCGCTCGATGATGGCCGGGATCGGCTCGTCGGCGCCCCGGGCGTTCGCCACCCCGACCGAGACGCTGACGCCCGGAACGCCGTGCTCTTCGAGGTCGAGGGCACGTACCGCGGCGCAGACGCGTTCGCCGACCTCGAGCGCAACGCCGGGTCCCGGGTTGCGGAGCAGGACGGCGAACTCCTCGCCGCCGACCCGGGCCGGGACGTCTTCCTCGCGAACCGCCGACACGATCGCCCGGGCCACCGCCTGGAGCACGACGTCGCCGACCGGATGACCGTAGGTGTCGTTCAGCACCTTGAACTTGTCGATGTCCACCATGAGCACGGCCACGGCATCGCCGGCACGGCGGCGGCGCGCCAGGAGCCCGCAGAATTCGTCGAAGTACCGCCGATTGGGCAGGCCCGTCAACGGGTCCGTGCTGGCGTTGGCGGTCGCCTCGCGATAGCTGTAGGCCCGGGCCAGTGCGGCCGACGCCTCGATGGCGGCCCCGTGGAGGAGGCGACGCGCGGCCACGTCCCAGGATTCGCGATCGCGGCGGGAGACCACGATGGCGCCGATGACGCCGGCGTCGGTGCTCAACGGAGCCGCCAGCGTATGACTCAGCCCGTACGCTGCCCGGACTCGCTCGGCGATCCGGGCCGCGACCTGGGCCGTTGGACCTGATCCGACCACCTCCGCTCGCGGAGACCTGAGCTCGCCCCGCTCCCGATCGGGCCGGCGCATGCCGAAGTCCTCCATGAGCTCCCCTACCCAGACCCCAACGCGAGACATGGTCGCCTGGGCGCCCGCTCGGCCGGTCGGTGACGCGCCGTGGTCGCCGGCCGAAGATGGTTGGACCTGGGCGGCGAAGGCACGACGCACGGGATCCGGCCGGATCGGGACCGCCACGGGCGGCGAACTCGGGTGTGGCGTCAGGTCGAGATCCCCGAGCGGGAGGACCGTGCTCGAATTCGGGACGCCGGCGCGCCGGGTGACCAGCGTGGCCTCCAGGGTTCCCCCCTCGGGCCACCGACGCACGACCACCACGTGATCGGCACCGGTTCCTTCCGCGAGGTCGTCGACGATGGCGCCGACGATCGCGTCCACGCTCACGGACCGCGAGAGCCCGCGCAGGATCCGGGCGAAATTCTCGGCCTCGGCACGACCCCGAACTTCCAGATCCACGACCGCATTGCGATGGGCAATGGCTGCAATCGCGGCGATCGCAACGGCGACGGCCGGCGCCCAGGCCAGCGCGTCGGTGGACGTCAGGCCGCGGATACCGGTGATCGCGGCCAGGATCAGAAAGGTCGCGGAAAGGAACCACCACGTCCGGCGCACCGACCGGTCTTCCGGGTCACGGCGACGGGGGTCACGGCGACGTCGAGGCTCCGGGGATCTCACGGGAATGAAGCATGCGGCCCCTGCCGGTCCGCGTCCAGTCAGCGTGCCTGGTACTTCCGTACTGGTCCCACCCAGTACTCGGCCCACGGCTGTGGCTTCAGCCGACCAGTTCGGACTCGCGCGGCGGCGGCGCGACCAGATCGGACTCCTGCGGCGGCGTAACCGGCCCGGCGGCCTGACCGGCCGACTTCGCCTCGTACATCAGCGTGTCGGCTGCTTCAACGAGTTCCGTCGGCGTCCGTACGGACGGCCCGACCGAGGCGACGCCGATGGAAACGCTGATCGGCACCGGGCCGCGACCTTCGGCCATGACCGGCCGTTGGGCGAGGTCCTCGGTGATGCGCCGGGCCACGGCCGCGGCCGCCTCGTGGTCCGCGTCGGGGAGGATCACGGCGAACTCGTCACCGCCATAGCGGGCCGGCACGTCCGACGCCCGGAGGGTCGACTTGACGACCTCGGCCAGATGGACCAGGCATCGATCCCCGAACTGGTGGCCGAAGGTGTCGTTGACGAGCTTGAAGTCGTCGAGGTCGAGGAGCAGCAGGCTCAGCGGGTGCCGGGCACGCCGGGCACGCACGACCTCCTCGCCCATCCGCTCGTAGAGGTAGCGGTGGTTGAAGAAGCCGGTGAGTGGGTCGCGATCCGCGAGGGATCGAGCCGCCTCGTACAGGTGAGCGTTGTCCAGGGCCATGGCCGCCTCGTTGGCCATCGTCCGCGCCAGGGACAACCGGACGTCGTCCGTCGGCACCAGCTCCCGGGCGAGCAATTCCACGATGCCCACGGAGTGGCCCTTGGCCACGAGCGGGATCATGATCAGGATCCGGAACCCCTGCTCCCGCAGGATCGCGACCTCATGCGGGTCGGCCGCCGCATCCTCGGCGTCAACGATCACGGCCGCCTGCCCCTCGAGCACGCGCCGCGTCTCGGGATAGTCGCTCAGCCGATAGACGGGATGATTCGTGACGATCCCTCGATCCGGGTACTCACCCTCGGAGACGAGCGAATCCGAGGCCATGTCCCAGGAACTGATCACGCCGGCGTCCATCTCCAGCGCGGCCGTCATGTGCCGTGCGACGACCGCGCCGACCTGCTTGGGATCCAGCGTCTGCGAGAGCTCCTGACTCATCTCCAGGAGGCGTCGCAGTTCCGTGGCCATGGATTCGGTGCGGCTGAGCAGACGCGCGGATTCGAGCGCCGTCGCGGCCTGATCCGCGAGGATGGTGACCATCTGGAGGTCGTCGTCGTCGAACTGATGAACGCCGAGCTTGGACAGCGTGATGACGCCGACGACCGACCCGTCGTGCCGCATCGGGACCACCAGCATCGATTCGGCCACCACGTCGGTACCCTCGATCTGCACGCCCCGTGGGTCGTCGTTCGCGTTCGGCACGTTCAGCGGAATACCGTGCAGCGCCACCCAGCCGGTGAAGCCTTCGCCGACCCGGGTCTCGAGGACGCTCCAGTCCACGATCTCGTACTCGCCGACCTTGCCCTCGAAGGCGATCGGGATGATCGATTCGTCCGGCTCGACTCGATAGACGCGGGCGTTGTGGTAGTCGACGATCGCGCCGACCTCCTCCACCACCGCGCGCCCGACCGCTTCGACGGTGGTGGCACTGTTCATGCGGGCGGAGGCCGCCTGCACGACGGCCATCCGGGCGGCCCGCACCTCGAGGCGATCGAACAGATCGCTGTTCCGCAGGGCAAGGCAGGCATGCCCGCCGAGCGCCGTCAGGATTTCCACATCCTCATCGGACCATGGGCGGGGATCCGTGGTTGCCACCGCAAGCGTTCCGAGGAAATGCCCACCGTGGACGAGCGGGATGAGCAGGAAGCCCCGGATCGAGAGGAGTCCCGCAAATCGGTCGGGCCACTCGCCGGCCGGCAGCAGCGCCGTGTCGTCGCAGACGAACGGCCGGGCTCTCGCCAGGACCTCGTCGATGGCCCGATCCCGGGTCGGAATGCCCGGCAGACGCTTCGCGACGGCGGCCTCGATGCCGGAGGTGGCCACGATGTCGAGCGAGCCGCCGTGATCGATCCTCAGGAGCGCGTAGTCGGCGCCCGACAACTCCGTCGCTGCATCCACCACGATCCGGTACAGATCCGGGCGATCGAACGAGGCCGCGAGTCGCTCGGCAATCGAGAGGAGAATCCGGAATCGATCGGGGCCGGGCCTGGTCCGGCCCGGCATGGTGCGGCCGGGCCCCCGTTTCCGGCCGGGCATCGAGCGGCCGGGCATGCCGTTGCCGGGCCCCCTTGTCCGGCCGGCCCTCGATTGGGTCGGGACCTCGGCGGGACCAGATGACGGTTCGGGCCTCGATTCCTGCACGCGCACCATGCGAGAGTGACATCCGCCGGTGCCCACGGTCAGCAGCCGAAGGTCCCGGGGCGGGGCCCGACGAAGGTACTACCGAGCCGGCGGCGGTCGACCGGCCAAGCCCGCGGCGGTTGACCGGACCAAGCGTTGACCGGACCGCGCGTTGACCGGACCGCGCGTTGACCGGACCGCGCGTTGACCGTCCGTGCGGACGGCGACTACACTCGGCGAGGTCCCCTGCGCCGTACGCCCGACGTTCACCCGATCGCGCTGGGACCGCTCCAATGTCGTTCCGGAGGAAGACTCCCATCGTGGAGAACGGACCCAGTCCCGCGGGCGCCCGGCGCTCGCCCGACATGACGGTCCGGACCGCCTTCCGCGTGTGACGCTCGGCTCCACGGAGCCTGTGCCACCCGGCGGCGACCGGCCCGCCCGTGAGGTGGCCACATGCTCTACCTGAGCCAGGCGATCGGCCTGCCCGTGCTCGACGGCAGCAAGGACGCGATCGGCAAGATCGCGGACCTCATCGTTGCCGTCGGCAATCGCTATCCGCCCGTCACGGGGCTCGTGGTGCTGACCGATCGGCGTCGGATCTTCCTGCCCTGGTCGTCCGTCGATCGCCTCGATGCCAGGGGTGCCCGGCTCGGCACGCTCACGATCGACATGGGCAAGTTCACCCAGCGCCCCGACGAAATCCTCCTGCGCGCCGACCTCATGGACAAGCAGATCGTCGACATCGATGGTCGCAAGGTCGTCCGCGTCAACGACCTGCGGCTCGACGAGATCGAGGGGATCCTCCATCTGGTCGCCGTGGACGTGGGCGCCGTCGGTCTGCTTCGCCGGCTGGGGATGGAGCGGGGCTACCGAACGCTGGCGCGAAACCTCAGGCTGCCGGTTCCCGAGCGCTACATCGACTGGGAGGACGTCGACCCGGTCGAGACCTCGATCGCGTCCATCAAGTTGCGGGTTCCACACGCCGGCCTGACCGAGATGCACCCGGCCGACCTCGCCGACATCATCGATCAGCTGGCCCCGCGCGACCGGGCCGGCGTCCTCGCCGCCCTGGATGACGAGGCTGCCGCCGACGTCTTCGAGGAGATGGAGCCCGAGACCCAGGTCGAGGTCCTCGAGGATCTGGACCCGGCGCGCGCCGCGGACATCCTCGAGGAGATGTCACCCGACGATGCCGCCGACCTGGTCGCCGATCTCTCCGACGAGAGCCGCGAGGAGATCCTCGCCCTCATGGAGCGAGACGAGGCCGAGGAACTCGGCGAGCTGCTCGCCTACCCCGAGGACACCGCCGGCGGCATGATGACGACCGAGTTCGTGACCCTCGCGGCTTCGCTCACCGGAGCGCAGGCCATCGATCGACTGCGCGAGATGGAGCCGGACGCCGAGACCATCTACTACGTCTACGTGGTCGATGACGACGACCGCCTCGTCGGCGTGCTGTCGCTCCGGGATCTCATCGTGGCCAAGCCCTCGACGCCCATCGCCGACGTCATGATCCCGGAGCCGGTCACCGTCGGCGTGCTGGCGGACGAGGACGAGGTGGCCGAGATCGTCGCCCACTACAACCTGCTGGCCGTGCCGGTCGTCGACGCGACGGGCCACATCGTGGGCATCGTGACCGTGGACGACGCGATGGACGCCATCCTGCCCGACGCCTGGCGCAAGCGGCTGCCTCGCCTGGCCGGTCGATCCTGAGCAGCGGGCCACCCAGCGACGTGACGCAGGCTCCCAACGTGACCGACGCTCCCAACGCCGAGCGCCGCCGGCCGGCCGATTCGCCCCCGCGGATCGGACTGCCGAGCCGCATCCGCGACCGGCTGGAAGCCGGCAACTGGCTGCGCCTGCGCGGCCGGTTCCGCGGCCGGCGCGGCATCGTCGCGTTCCTGGCCGTCATGGGCCCGGGGCTCATCGCGGGGATCGCCGGCAACGACGCCGGCGGCATCACCACCTACAGCGTGCTGGGGGCCGAGACGGGCCTTGGTCTGCTATGGCTCTTCCCGATCACCATCGTCATCCTGGCCATCGTCCAGGAGATGGCGGCACGGTTGGGCGTCATCACCGGCCAGGGCCTGTCCGACCTCATCCGCGATCGGTTCGGCGTCCGCTGGACGGCGTTCGCGATGCTCGTGCTGCTCGTGGCCAACGTGGCCAACACGATCGCCGAGTTCTCCGGCGCGGCTGCCGCCCTGGAAATCTTCGGCGTCCCGCGATGGCTCACGGTTCCGGTCGTGGCGCTCGCGATCTGGGCCCTCGTCCTGTTCGCGTCCTATCGGACCGTCGAGCGCGTCTTCCTGTCGGTGATCGTCGTCTTTCTCGCCTACATCGCGTCCGCGATCCTGGCGGAGCCGGACTGGTCGGCGGTGGGACTCGCGCTCGTCCGGCCGACGCTGGACCTGAATCCCACCATCCTGCTCCTCATGGTCGCGCTGGTCGGCACCACGATCACCCCGTACATGCAGTTCTACCTCCAGAGCGCGGTCGCGGAGAAGGGCATCGGCGAGGACGAGCTTCGCCTGGAGCAGGCCGATGCCGTCGGCGGGGCGATCTGGACCAACGTCATCGCGATCTTCATCGTCGTGGCCACCGCGACGACCATCCACGCCGTCGGCGGACGGATCGAGACCGCGGAGGACGCGGCCCGTGCGCTGGGCCCGGTCGCCGGCGAGCTGTCCACCGCGCTCTTTGCCGTGGGCCTGTTCGGCGCGTCGGTGCTGGCGGCCACGATCATGCCGATCTCCACGGCGTTCGTGATCTGCGAGGCCTTCGGCTGGGAGTCGGGCGTCGACAAGCGATTCGAGGATGCCCGGCCGTTCTTCGGGATCTACACGTTCGTGCTGGGGGTCGGCGCCCTCGTCGTGCTGATCCCGGGGCTGGACCTGCTCCCGCTGATCGTGGCCTCGCAGTACCTGCAGGGCCTGCTGCTCCCGATCGTGCTCGTGTTCATGGTCCTGCTCGTGAATGACGAGCGGATCATGGGGCGGTACCGGAACGGGCGGATCGCCAACGTCCTGGCCTGGGGTGCGGTTGGCCTGGTCATCGCCCTGGACCTGGTGCTGCTGGGCGTCGGCACGCTCGGGATCTTCGGGGTCCGGGTGGGCTGAGGCGCGGGCGATCGCCGTCAACAACCGTTGCGGGGATCAGAACGGGTCCAGCAACACCACGCCCTCGGGGCGGAAGACTGCCTTACCCGAGACCCAGTCGCGTGACGGTCCCGGGCCTCGCGTTCGTGACCGCATCCTGGATCCGCGCGGCCTGTGCCGTGACTGGGCATCCCGTGTAGCCAGCCTGTTTCACGGTGGTCACCTGGTGGCCGGGAAGCAGACCGGCGACGCCGGCTGGCAGCATCTCGTCGAGAATGACCTTCACGCTGGCAGGGCTTCGTCCTTGGCCCGTTGCCTCGCGACCTCCAACACGGCGAGTGCCTGCTGTCGCCTGACCGTCGGGAACTGCCGCAGGAACTCGTCCAGCGTGTCGCCGGCCTCGAGATACTCGAACATCGTGTCCACTGGAACGCGGGTTCCCGCGAACACCGCGGCTCCCCACGCTCGATCGGCCGATCGCGTCACCAAGGGCCTACTCTTCGTCATCGCGCTGCTGCCCTCGCTTTCGGAAGCTCGTCGCATCACCTTACAGTAGGCGTTTTCGTGACGTCGGCGATCTCGCGTGTCAGGCGCCAGATCGACGCGTCCTGCGGTGCAACGTGGCCAGGCGGCCGGGAGGCCGCGAACGAGTGCACGACGCGGAGGATGACGTTCGGGTCCCGGCTCTCTCGGAGGCGATGGCGCGTGACCACCACGCCTGGTCGAGGCGCGGCTTGATGTCGTCTGCAAAGACCGCGTCCAGCGGCGCCTTGCGCCTCTCGTGAATGCGCCATAGACTACCCATCAGTAGGCTACTCATCAGTAGCAGCCGTCGTTTGGAGGTCGTCGCGATGACCGCGTTCGTGGATCGCCGGGACGAGCTGGAGGCGCTCGAGGAGCTATGGGGGGTACGGTTCCAGCTCGCGCTCCTATGGGGTCGTCGGCGTGTCGGCAAGACGCGCTTGCTCGACGAGTTCTCGACCGGCAAGCCCACGATCACCTTCCAGGCCGACGAAGGGACCGCCACCGAACAGCTCGCCCGGCTCACGGACCGCATCCTGGCCTACCGCGATGACGCCGCGCTGCGCGCGCAGCCCCTTGCGAACTGGGACGCGGCCATCGCCACGATCCTCCGACTCGCTCGCGACGCGAAGCGCGAAGGGCATCCACTGCTCCTCATCCTCGATGAGTTCCCGCGGCTCGTGGTTTCAACGCCGCGCCTGCCATCCCTCCTCCAGGACGCGATCGAGGACATCCGGCGTGAGGACCTTCCGCTTTTCCTCGTGATCGCGGGGAGCCAGATCAGACTGTATGAACGCCACGTCCTCCACGGCCCCCTCTATGGGCGGCGCACGTGGGGCGAGCAGCTCCCGCCGCTCGGCTACCGAGACGCCGCTGGGTTCTTCCCCGACTGGTCACCCGCGGACCGGCTGCGGGCGTGGGCGCTGCTCGGAGGTGTTCCCTACTACCTCGAGCAGTGGGACCCCACGCGGTCGCTCGAGTGGAACATGACGAACCGATTCCTGCGCAAGGGCGCGGTCCTCTACGAGGAAGCCGAGTTGATGATCAAGGAGGAACTCGGGGCCGATGCCGCGACATACCTCTCGATCATCGCGGCGGTGGCCGGAGGGAAGACGCGCCAGTCCGATATCGCCGATCGGGTGGGGATCGAGTCGCGAATGGTCAGCAAGTACCTCAACCAGCTCGGTCGCCTCCACATGGTCGAGCACCTCAAACCGATGGGCTCCGCCGAGGGGTCACGCCGCGGGATCTGGAGGCTCGGTGACCACTACCTGCGAGCCTGGTTCGAGTTCGTGCGCGCGAACCGCACCGACCTCGAGGCGCGCCGCGCCGCGGAGGTCTTTCGAGGCCGTGTCCGCGATGAGCTCGACCATTTTGTGTCCAGGCCGGCCTTCGAGGATGCCGTCCGCGAGCACGCGCGCCGCTCGGTGGGCACGGACCCGGAGTTCCCGGCCCGCGCGATGATCGGCGCCTGGTGGGGCCCGGTACCCGACGAGCGGCATCCCGGCACCCGGCGGACACGCGAAGGCGAGATCGAAATGGTCGGCTATGACGGGAATCGGCTCGTCATCGCGGGCGAGGCCAAATGGAGCACGGGACCCGAGGACGGTGCCGCTCTTGCGCAACTACGCCGGACCGTCGCCAACGTCCCCGGGTACGACCCCGCTCGCACGAAACTCGTCCTTTACACGCGCGAGGGGTTCACAGACGGGTTCCGTGTTCGCGCCCAGGCGGAGGGTGTGATCCTCCGCACGGTCGCGGACCTCTTTGCATAGGAACGGGGGCTGTCCGTCACGGGGAAGTCAGTCCAGGGACAGGATCCCCAGCCGTTCGCGAACCTGGGCCGGTGACGCCGGTTCGCGCCCCATCGATCGGCCGATGGCGACCACGCGCTCGACGAGCCGGGCATTGGTCGCCAGTTCCGTCCGGGCGTCGTCGAACCAGAGGTTGTCCTCCAGGCCCACCCGCACGTGTCCACCCATCGCAATGGAAAGCCGGTTGATGAGGAACTGATAGCGCCCGATCCCGGCACCGGACCACGTGGCTCCGGCCGGGAGACGATCCACCAGCAGCGCGAGGTTCGCGGGTGTCGCAGCGAGCGTTCCGAGCGAGCCCAGCAGCAGGTTCGCGTAGACCGGGTCACCCAGGAGGCCCTTGCCACGCAGATAGCCCGCGTAGTCCAGCATCCCGGCGTCGAACACCTCCCACTCGGGGACGATCCCCCGCTCCGCCATCCGCTCCGCGAGGCCGTGGATGGTCTCCGGAGCGTTCACCGACGCCTGACGCGGAAAGTTCATCGAGCCGAGCGTGAGGCTCGCCATCTCCGGGCGTGCGTCACCCTCGAGGGCGAGGACCGCCGCTCGTTCGCGAAGGGCGGGATTGACGCGCCCGCTGGTGGTGATGCCGACGACGACGCTGGGGGCCGTGGTGCGGATCGCCCGGATGAATTCGGCGGCCAGCTGGGGGTCCTGGGACGGCTGTCCCGCGGCGTCGCGGGGATGGACGTGGACGATGGAGACGCCCAGGTCGACACACCGACGGACCTCGGCGGCAACTGCCTCCGGTGTCAGCGGCACGTGCGGGGAGTCGGCACGCGTCGGGACCATGCCCGTCGGTGCCAGGTTGATGATCAGTTCGTCGGCCATTGGATCAACCGGACCGAAGGGTGACTGGTTTCGCGGGAACACCGACCACCGTCACGTCTGGTGCCACGTCGGCGACCGCCACCGCACCGGCACCGATGATGGCTCGGTCCCCGACGCGCCGATCGTCCCGGATCACCGCACCGATTCCGACCTGGACCTGCTCGCCGAGGACCACGCCGCCGCCCACGATGGCGCCGGGACCGACGAATGACCCGGCACCGATCGTCACGTGATGGCCGATGAGGGCGCCGCGGTTCACGATGGTTCCGGAGCAGATCCTGGCTCGCGCTCCGACCACGGCGTTCGGGAAGACGACGCATCCAGCCTCGAGGGCTGCGGTCCCGGCGATCACGGCCGATGGATGGACGATGGTTGCGAGGTTCCGTCCCTCGGCGACGAGACGTTCCACGAGTGCGCGGCGGCGGACGGCACCGATGGCCGGCAGGATCGGCAGCTGCGGCTCGAAGGCTGCCTGGTCGCCCACCCAGATGATCGGTGGATCATGGGCGGCGTCCGCTCTGGTTTGATCGAGCCCCTCGATCCAGCCGACGACGATTACGCCCGCATCGGCCGCCAGGTCGGTGATCTCCTCGGCGAATCGACCCGCTCCCACCAGGATGACCCGGTCGCCGGGTGAGGCGAGGCGGGTCACGCAAGCACCGCGCGCACGGATGCGGCCATCGACAGCGGCCCGGTGATGAAGGTCTGGGAGGCTTCAACAATCTGTTGCCGTCGATGCTCGTCGGCCAGGAGCTCGTCCACCGCCTGGGCGAGGGCATCCAGCGGTGCCTCGACAAAGTGTCGGCCGGGCACGAATGGATGAGGATCGTCCAGCGGCTCGGTCACGAGGACTGCCCCTGCGGCGGCAGCGAAGAGAATCCGGAGGCCGATGAAGTTGCCGGGGATCCGATGGACGTCGAGGAGGATGCGGCTCCGGCGGAGCAATCCATCGCGTTCCTTCCCCCATGTCGCACCTGCGAGGACCAGACGGTCCGGCCCAAGGTGCTTCGCGCACGCCTGCAAGCCCCTCGCGCGGCGGCTCGACCAGGTGAGCCCGGATCCGAACGCGACGGCGGGAATGTCCCGCCCGTCGGTGTCCGTGACGATGGGCCCTGCAAGGGTCGGGTGGTAGCCGAACGGGACGACCCGGGCGGCAATGCCGAATCCTGCCAGAACCGCCGCGCGATCGCGGCTCGTCACCACGACGAGGTCCACGGCCCTGGCGCGACGAAGTGCCGCCGCGAGGTTCACCTGACGCTCGCGCTCGACGTAGGCAGCGGCCCGGAGCCCATCGAGGCGCGCCGGAAGCGGCACCCCGCGAACGAGCCGTCCGGGACGTCCCAGTCTTCGCAACGCCGCAGCCATCACGGGCCGGCCGAATGGTGCCGGCCGACCGACGCCGTCGGGTCGGCGCGGCAGCGGCTCGCCGAACCACGCGATCTGGCGCGTGGCCGCGGATCCATCACGCGAGTCGTGGTACAGCAGGGGGAGCCCGACCGAGATCAGCGCGTCGGGCAGCCGCTCCTCGTGCCGCGAGGCCACCGGAGGCGCGTCAAGCCCGAGTTCCCGCACCGTATCGGCGATGGCGCGGACCAGGGACGAGGAGAGCGGGTCCGTCGCGCCCGGTGCGATGGCGACGGAGGTCGCAGCCGTCACCACCGGCCCTGGTAGAACGCCCTGACGGCAGCAATGATCCGGTCGACCTCGTCGTCGGTCAGCCGGGGGTGAATCGGAACGGCGAATGACCGCAGGGCCAGGGCGCGGCTCCGGTCTGCGGAAGCGACCACGCCATCGAACACGGTGAGATCCGGGACGGCCACGGTGTAGTACGGCCGCGTCTCGATGCCTGCCGTCGCGAGGTGCCCCCGCAGCGGGTCGCGATCGCGGGGGTCGTCCACCCAGACCAGCTGGTCCTTGTGCGCAGAGCGCTCGTCGGGGCCCGCCGCGGACAGTCTCAGTGGCAGGTCCGTCCAGGCGGCGGCATACCGGTCGTGGATTGCCTCGCGCCTTCGGAGCTGCGCCTCGAGGCCGTCGAGGAGCCGAACGGCCAGCGCGGCGGTCAACTCGCCGAGGCGCAGGTTCATGCCCGGACCGATGGCGTCCATCCCACCGGGCTGGTGGCCCTGGCGTGCGAACCGCCGGACCTGGTCACCGCGTTCCGGGTCTCGCACCGTCACGAGTCCGCCTTCCCCGGCGCCGACCTGTTTGGTGGCGCCAATGCTGAAGACCTCGGCATCGCCGTCACGGCCAACCGGCCCGCTCGCCGTTCGTGCTCCCGCTGCGTGAGCGGCATCGGCGATGATCGGGACGCCGGCCCGATCGGCGATCATCCGGAGCGCGTGGATCGGTGCAGGCCGGCCGGCCAGGTGGACCGGAAGGATGGCGCCCGTCCGCGGCGTCAGCGCGGCTGCCACGGCGGCCGGGTCGAGCAGCCCCTGATCATCGACATCGGCGATGACCGGCGTCAGGCCGGCCCATCGAACGGATTGCCAGGTCGCGAGGTAGGTGTACCCGGGCAGGATGACTTCCGTGCCGGGCTCGACGAGCGTACTGAGGGCGGCGATCAGGCCGTCCGAGCAATTCGAAACGGCAACGGCGACAGGAGCGCCACAGAGCTCCGCGAACCGGGCTTCAAGCGCACCCACGCGGCGACCATCGCTCAGCCAGCCCGATTCCACGATCTCACGGGCGTCGTCCAGAAACCCGTCGATGTCCGGGAGGGCAGGCGCGTGAAAACGGATCGCGGCGTGACTGGGCGCTGGCACGACGTTCCTCGGATGGGTTGGCAAATCTCGCCAATCGCGGGCAGGCGACCCAGATTATCCGACGCCAGCCTCGTAGGTGACCTTCGTTCCGATGGCAACCACCTGGATGAAGGTCCGGCCGCGGACGAGGGAGATCTCCTTGCCGGCGGCATCGAAGAACTGGGTCAGGCCGCCCTGGTCGGCTTTCTTCCAGGTGCCCTTGATGATCAAGCCGTCCCGGAAGACCCAGGCCGTCCCCTTGCCGATCTGGGCGAGCGCCGGACGGGAGTAACCACGCTCTGATTCCGGATCGATGGAGAGCGCCATGAAGAGGACGACGACATTCCGGGCGACCACCTGCTTGTTGTCCACCGGATCGATGTGCGGCTTTCCGGCAACGCTGCGCAGATAGCTGTTCGAGGCGCGGTCGTAGGTGTAGCCGGCGGCGCCGCGGCCATAGGGAATGGTGATGGAGCCCTTGGCCGGACGGTCCGCCGCGGGCGCATCGTCGGCGAACAGTCGGTTCGTCAGGCCGCCGATCATCTCGGTCGGGTAGCGCTTGGCCGCCGCCGTCTGGTACAGGCTGGCGGTCGAGGTGTAGGCGTTGTGCGGGGCATTCCGGGTGCTGATCCGGTGAAATGCCGACCCGCTGCCAAACAGGGCGTCGAGGTTGTAGATGAGCTTGTTGGCGATCGGCGGAATGACCTTCTTCAGGGTCTTCTCGTCACCCCCGTAGTGGGCGAACGCCGATCGGTATTCGGCGGCCCAGTAGACGAAATAGGGGCGGCCGCTCCGGACCGGCCCGATGTCTGGCGCGTCCATCTCCTGGAAGACCAGCATGTACCGGTCCTCGCCGCCGTCGGCCGGGGCCTGGTAGACGATGGAGGCCGCGTTGAACCCCGACTGCGGCCGGGCGATGACGTTGTCGTCGATCATGACCGCCACGGGAAGTCGATTGGCCAGCGCGGGATCCGCAGGCAGGCCGTCGAGCGGGGCCACGCCGGCCGGGCTGGGGCTGGGTTCGGCGGTTGGTCCGGCCGTCGGCGTGGCGGTCGGCGCGGGGGCTGAGACCGGCGGCGAGGTGGGCGTTCTCGTCACCTCGGGCGATGCGCTCGGAGTCTGGGGCGAACAGCCGACGGCCAGCGCTGCAACGAGACCGAGAAGCCGAACCGTGCCGGGCGGCCGGCGGACCATCAGGGCGCCACCGACGGCGACGGGTTCGCGTTGAAATACCGGCTGTCGGTGCCGAAGAGTCGTATGGACAGCGCGGCGATCTCGTCGAACTGCAGTTCGAGGATGTAGATGCCACCGGTCGAGTTGGTGGGCGGATGCACCGCATAGGGTGGACCGAGGACGAACTTCTGGATCTTGCTCTTGTCGATCTCCTTGGCGAGGATCAGGTAGTCACGGATCTCGTCCGCCGGAAAGTCGGTCCGGATTGTCTTCGCGGCCACCTTCAGGATCTGGGGGAGCTTGGCCAGCATGTCCGTGCTGCCCATCTTGGACGCCAGCGCCACCAGCAGCTCCTGCTGCCGCGCCGCCCGGGTGAAGTCGTTGTCGCCGGCACCGTACCGGGAGCGGACGTAGGCCAGCGCGACCTTGCCATTGAGGTGGTGCTTTCCCGGTGACAGCGTGAATCCCTGCGTGCCGTCGAACCAGTCGTAGACGGGATCCCGGATCCACTTGGGATTGACGATGTCCACCCCGCCGACCAGGTCGACCATCGACTGGAAGCCGTCGAGGTTGATGGCCGCGTAGTAGTTCACGGGTACGCCGATGAGGTAGCCGATCTCCCTGGCGAGGGTACCCATCCCGCCGTCCGGGTACTGCTTCGGGCGGAGGCCCGCGTAGGTCATGAGCGAGTTGATCTTGCCGTTGTACGTCCCGCCCGAGTACATCGGGAACCGCGAGGTGTCGCGCGGAATGCTCAGCATCACCGCCTCCCCGGTATCCCGATTGACACTCACGACGAGGAGGGTGTCCGTGAGGGCCTGCGTGCGATCGCGGGCCGAGTCCACTCCGGTGAGCAGGAAGGTGACCCGGTTGGTCGGAGGGGGCAATGTCACGGATGGCGTCTCCAGGCCGAAGCTCCCGGAGGGACCCGGCGATTCGCTGGCCCCGGCGATCGGCCCCGGGGACGGCGTCGCCTCCGGCCCGAAGATCTGCGTTCCGGCGTCGTAGAACAGCAGCGCGTAATACCCGGCGACGCCATGCATCGCGCCGACACCAATGACCGCGGCCAGGAGGACGGCGATGGCCGAGCGTCGGCGGCGGGCCACCACGGGTGACAGCCGGAAGGCATGGCCGATGGAGACGAGGCGCCAGACGCCCAGGACCACGATGACCAGCAATGTGCCGAGGGCGAACGAGGGCGCGATCAGCTGCGCTGCGAAGGTATCGATGCCGCCGGGCAGCTGGAGCAGGACGAAGCCGATGAGGACGAGCACCGGGATCGCGAATACGGCCGCGGCACGGGTGTGTCGAGCGTAGAGGTGCCCCAGCCCCGGGAAGAGAAACGACAGAAATGTGACGATGCCGGGCGACGCCTTCGCCTCGCCGGTCCCCGCCATCCCGCCTGATTCCGGTAACGATTCGCTCAAAGCGGCGTCACAGTAGCACGGACGCCGGAGCGGACCGACCACCGGAGCGGACCGACCACCGGGTCGGACCGACCACCGGAGCGGACCGACCACCGGGTCGGATAGGATGGAGGCCGGTTGGAGGGCGCGCGATCCGGCCGAAGTCAATTCCCAGCTGGATGCCATGATCCGACGCTACGGAACCGCCTTTCGGTTGATGCTCGCCGCCATCGACGCCGTCGCTGCGTTCGGGGTCGGGTGGCTGGCGATCCAGGTGCGATTCGGCACCGCCTCGATCGAGACGGCCCTCGGGTCGGCGATCCCCGGTGATCCCACACCGGCCATCCTCGCCTATGTGACGCTCTGGCCCCTCATCCTCTGGACCCAGGGGCTGTATCGGCTGCGCGCACGCTGGACGGCCCGCAGCGAGGTCCTCGACGTCGCTCGTGCAGCGGTCATCTTCGCGGTGGCCGTCCTGAGCCTGCTCTTCCTGTTCAAGCTCCCCGAGGTCAGCCGGGCCCTCCTCCTGGCGATCTTCCCGATGCTGGCTACCGCCGCCCTCGCGACCCGCCTGGCCCTGCGGGCCATCCTGGTGGCCCTGCGATCCCGGGGTCGGAACACCCGCTTCATGCTGATCCTCGGCACCACGCCGATCGGCCAGCAATTCGCCGACCTGGTCGACTCGCATCACACCCTCGGACTCCAGGTCATCGGCCACATCGCGACCGGCACGAACCACCAGGCACACCTGACGCGACCCGTTCTGGGCACCCTCGAGGAGATCGAGGAGGTGCTCCATGCCAACGTGATCGACGAGGTCGCGATCTGCCTGCCCTTCTCGGAGTGGTCCCGGATCGACGAGATCGCGCGGCTGTGCGAGGAGGAGGGCAAGATCGTACGCATCCCCATGCACATCCTGGAGCGGACGCTGTCGAGCGGCCGCGTCGAGGAGTTCGGCGGCATCCCCATCTATTCGCTCCTGACGGGGCCGGACCGGACGCTCGGCCTGTTGGCCAAGCGAGCGCTCGATCTCTTCGGCGGGGCGCTCATCGCGGTCATCCTGACGCCCATGATGCTGGTGATTGCCGCCTTGATCGTCCGCGATTCGCCCGGCCCGGCGGTCTTTCGCCAGCAGCGCGTGGGCCTGCACGGTCGATCCTTTCAGGTCCACAAGTTCCGGACGATGGTGGACGGCGCGGAGGAGCAGCTGGCCGACCTGCTCGACCAGAACGAGATCAGCGGCAACGCCTTCAAGATCACGGACGACCCGAGGGTCACGCGGGTCGGTCGATGGCTCCGCCGAACGTCGCTGGACGAGCTTCCGCAGCTCTGGAACGTGCTGATCGGCGAGATGAGCCTTGTTGGACCTCGACCACCGCTGCCGTCCGAAGTCGCCGGCTACGACGTGTGGCACCGTCGCCGGCTGTCCATGAAGCCGGGGATGACGGGCCTCTGGCAGATTCGCGCCCGCCACGAGTCCGACTTCGATCGCTGGGTGGAGACTGACCTGGAGTACATCGATCGCTGGTCGCTGTGGCTCGACCTCAAGATCATCGCGCGGACCATCCCGGCCGTCCTTGCGCGCACGGGTCGGTGATGCGGGTGCTCGACCGGCAGCGAGCGGTATCCTGACGCCCTATGAACTACTCGTGCCGCTCGTGACCGCCGAACGTCCCCCACGCGCCCTCATCACCGGGATCACGGGGCAGGATGGCTCCTATCTGGCCGAGCTGCTGCTTGACAAGGGCTACGAGGTCCACGGCTTGATCCGGCGATCGAGCCAGTTCAACACCGGCCGGATCGACCATCTCTACCGCGATCCTCACGAGACGCCGACAAACCTGCACCTGCACTACGCAGACCTGACGGACAGCTCCAGCCTTATCGGCCAACTTCATGCCGTCAAGCCGGAGGAGGTCTACAACCTCGGTGCCCAGAGCCACGTCAAGGTGAGCTTCGAGATCCCGGAGTTCACCGCAGAAACCGCAGCGATAGGCACCCTCCGCATGCTCGAGGCAGTCCGCACGGCGGACTGGCCGATCCGCTTCTACCAGGCCGGCAGCTCGGAGATGTACGGCAAGGTCCTCGAATCACCACAGAGCGAGCGGACCCCGTTCAACCCGCGGTCGCCATACGCGATCTCGAAGGTCTTCGCCCACTACATGACCATCGACTACCGGGAGGCCTATGGGCTCCACGCGAGCAACGGCATCCTGTTCAATCACGAATCGCCGCGCCGCGGGGGAACGTTCGTCACGCGGAAAGTGACACGGGGTGTTGCCGCAATCCTCAAGGGCGATCAGCAGCACCTCTTCCTCGGCAACCTCGATGCGAAGCGCGACTGGGGTTACGCCAAGGAATATGTCGAAGCCATGTGGCTGATGCTCCAGCAGCCTGAGCCGGACGACTTCGTGATCGCCACGGGCGAGATGCACCCGGTGCGCGAGCTGTGCGATGTCGCCTTCGGGCTTGTCGGGCTCGACTGGCAGCAGTACGTCCGAGTCGACGAGGCGTACTTCCGCCCCACCGAGGTGGACGAACTGTGCGGCGACGCGTCGAAGGCGCGCACGACTCTGGGCTGGGAGCCCGCGACCAGGTTCCACGACCTCGTCCGCATCATGCTCGAGCACGATCTCCAGGAGGCCGGGGTCGGTACCGCGCTCATGACCGACCCTGTGGGCCCTGGCCGGTGACCGCCTTCTGGCCCGGGCGCCGGGTCATGGTTACGGGTGGCGGCGGGTTTCTCGGGAGTGCCGTCGTCGCACGGCTTCGCGCCGCGGACGCAACGGAGATCTTCATCCCTCGGAGCCGGGACTACGACCTGCGGTCGCGCGACGGGATCGCCCGGGCGCTCGCCGACGGTCGACCCGATCTGGTGATCCACCTCGCCGCGGTGGTCGGCGGCATTGGGGCGAACCGCGAGAACCCGGGCCGCTTCTTCTACGAGAACGCGATCATGGGCATCGAGTTGATGGAGCAGGCGCGCCAGGCCGGCGTGGCCAAGTTCGTCCAGATCGGGACGGTCTGCTCGTACCCGAGGTTCACGCCGGTTCCCTTCCACGAGGACGCTCTCTGGAACGGCTATCCGGAGGAGACGAATGCTCCGTACGGCCTGGCCAAGAAGATGCTCCTCGTCCAGGGGCAGGCCTATCGGCAGCAGTACGGCTTCAACGTGATCCACCTCATCCCCGTGAACCTGTACGGCCCCGGTGACAACTTTGATCCCGCTTCCTCGCATGTCATCCCGGCGCTCATCAAGAAGTGCGTGGACGCTCGAAATGCGGGGGCGGACCACATCGACGTCTGGGGCACCGGCTCGGCATCGCGCGAGTTCCTCTATGTCGACGACGCCGCCGAGGGGATCGTCCTGGGAGCGGAGCGGTACGACGGTGCAGAGCCCGTGAACCTGGGTGTCGGCCGCGAGATCACGATCCGTGAGCTGGTCGAGTTGATCGTCCGGCTGACGGGCTTCGAGGGCGAGATCCGTTGGGATCCGTCGAAGCCGGACGGCCAGCCCAGACGAGCTCTCGACACGAGCCGCGCCTTCGAGCGCTTTGGCTTTGTCGCTGGGACGTCCTTCGAGAAAGGGATCCGGCGGACGATCGACTGGTACGAGTCGACGGCGGGATCAGCCTCCGCATGAGAATGCTCGGTACGGGAGTCCCCGGAGAACGTGGGGTACGGAGGATCCGAATTGAACCGTCGGGTGGCGCAGCCGAATGGCTCGAGCTGTGGGCATTCCGGGACCTGTTCGCAATGCTTGCATTGCGCGACATCAAGCTTCGCTACCGCCAGACGGCGCTGGGGATCCTGTGGGTTATCCTCCAGCCTCTCGTTTCATCTCTGATCTTCGCGCTGATCTTCGGAGTGCTCGCCAAGTTGCCGTCCGACGGCACGCCGTACCTGCTCTTCGTCTTCGCCGGGATCCTCCCCTGGAACCTGTTTTCGGGAGGCCTTCAGCGGGCCGGCAACAGCCTCATCGCCGACGCTCGGCTGATCACCAAGATCTACTTCCCTCGGGCAATCATCCCGCTCGCGAGCACGACATCGGTGCTCCTAGACTTCGCCGTCGCAAGCGTCGTCCTGGCTGCCCTCATGGTGTTTAATCACGCCCCGTTCTCATGGCAGCTGCTTGGTCTGCCCGTCTTCATCGCAATCGCGCTGGCAGTGACCGTTGGCCTAAGCTTCTTCTTCTCAGCGCTAAACGTGTATTACCGGGACTTCAGTTATGCCCTGCCGTTCATCATCCAGGCGTGGATGTACGCCTCCCCAGTGGTCTACTCGTCGAGCCTCATCCCGGAACGTTGGCAGGCCCTGTACGGCCTGAACCCGATGGTCGGGGTGATCGGCGGGTTCCGCTGGGCGTTGCTCGGAGGCCCTCTACCGGCGCTTGCCATTGTCGAGGCTGCCCTGATCGCGACTGGGATGCTGCTGGTTGGGGCGTGGGTCTTCAGGCGCGTCGAGCGCAGCTTCGCTGACGTGGTATGAGCGACATCGTCATCAACGCAGAGAGTCTCAGCAAGTCTTATCGGATCTCGCACGACGCCCCCGGGGGATACCGAACCTTCCGGGAGGCGATCGTCGAGGCCGCGAAACATCCTTTCCGGGCCCGCCAGAGATCGACGTCCGAGGTGCTCTGGGCAATCCACGACGTCTCCTTCGAGGTCCGCCGCGGTGAGGCCCTCGGAATCATCGGCCGCAACGGAGCCGGAAAAAGCACGCTTCTCAAGATCCTGTCGCGTATTACGAAGCCCACATCGGGGCGGGCCGACGTCTACGGACGGCTCGGGTCGCTGCTCGAGGTCGGCACCGGCTTCCATCCCGAGCTGACCGGCCGCGAGAACGTGTATCTCAATGGTGCGATCCTCGGCATGAGCCGCCGGGAGATCCAGCGTCAATTCGACGAGATCGTCGCCTTCGCCGAAACCGAGCGGTTCCTCGACACACCCGTCAAGCACTACAGCACCGGCATGTACATGCGCCTGGCCTTTGCGGTCGCGGCGCACCTCGATACGGACGTGCTGGTGGTGGACGAGGTACTGGCGGTCGGCGACGCGGCGTTTCAGCAGAAGTGCCTAGGGAAGATGGAGGACGTCGCGGGCCACGGCCGAACTGTGCTCTTCGTCAGTCACAACATGGCCGCGATCACTCAGCTGTGCACGAACGCGCTCCTACTCGACGGTGGCCGGGTCGCCGCCAGTGGGCCTACCGACCAGGTGATCGGCAGCTACATGGCGAGCCAGAATCAGGAAGCTCGTGTTGATCTCCACTCCAAGGGCGTCGCAAACGGCACCGGCGGAGCCGTCTTCGAGTGGGCGGAGGCACGCAACCAGCTCGGCGCGATCTGCCAGGACTTCTCGGTCGGCGACGACATCATCATCAGATTTGGGATTAGGCTTGCGCCCGAGCGCCCAGGCACGAAACTGGCTGTATCGCTGCGGACGTCCGACGGCTTGCCGATCGCTCACATGGTCGACGACGACTCCGCATTCGTCCTCGATCGGAGCAGCGAGGGCTCGACCGTCTCCGTGATTCTCGATGATGTTCGCCTGTATCCCGGTTCCTACGCAGT
Source organism: Chloroflexota bacterium (assembly GCA_040389445.1). GTDB lineage: Bacteria > Chloroflexota > Limnocylindria > Limnocylindrales > CSP1-4 > UBA5189. The sequence continues at coordinate 73,299 of JAZJZX010000008.1, read as the reverse complement.
GACCCTTTGGGCGGTGAACTCGGCGAACACGGAGGTCTTTGACCACGCCGAGGCCTGTATCACGATCCGGATCGTTGATGGCGGACGGCTCACGATGCGGCATCTGCCTCGGCACTCTGGTCTACTCTTCCTAACGCCGAAGTGGGAACGGGTCGCAGATGACGATTGGGCTGCGGTCGGGCAGGCTGACGAGGCTCAGCCTCCCCAATCCGATACCTCCGGGGTCGTCGCTACCGAGGATCATGGAAACGATGCGTAACCTGACGAAGGCGCTACTCAGGCGGCTGTCGAAATCGGTCGCAGAGCCTGCTGGGCCTCCGCCCGAACTCATCCAGCACGGTCCTGCCGGTGAGCGGACCAGCATCACACACTACGATCGCTACATGGAGATCTGCGCCCAGGCAGCCAGTGACCCAGGGGTCTTCAGCCGCTTCCGGAGCGAGACGGCTTATCTCGAGGTCCTAGATCACGTCACCCAGAGCGAAGGCGCCAAGTATCTCAAGGTCCTGCGTCGGGATTATCCCGAGTTGCTTCGAGACTCCCTCGACGAGTTGCGGGCCAACGACATCTACGGGTCCCCGAACACCTACCAGTATCCGGACGTAGGGCAGATCTCGCCGACGACACTCCGCTACGCGAAGGTTCTCGGTGACCTCAGCCGCCTCTTTGGTGATTTGACCGGTAGGCGAATTATCGAGATTGGTGTGGGCTATGGCGGTCAATGCCGCCTGATCACCTCGCGGTGGCCCGTGCAGTCGTACACCCTCATCGACCTGAAACCGGCACTTGACCTGGCGCGTGTCTACCTCGGCAAGTTCGCGAACGACCCGGTTATGGGTTTCGACCAGTTTGAGTTCAAGGACCCGGAGGCGGACTTCGTCGGGCCCTACGACCTCTGCATTAGCAACTACGCCTTCACGGAGCTCTCGCGCGAGATGCAGGAACACTATGTGGGCGGGGTCATCCGCGACTCTCACGCCGGCTACATGATCTGCAACTTCATAAGCGGGCGATTCGGCATCGATTCGATGTCGCCCGAGGAGCTGCTCGCCCTGCACCCGGGAGCACAGTGGCTTCCTGAGGAGCCGCTCACGCACCCGGACAACCGGATCCTCGTGTGGGGCCGACCGAGCCGGGAGCGGTGAGTCGAGACGATGCGGCGTGATGGCCGCGACCTCGCACTGGGCAGCCGTCGATCGGCGGGTCGCTCCATGGCGATAACGTCGGAGCGCGTTGGCTGGCTGGTATTCAGCAAGGACCGGCCCCTGCAGCTGGATGCGGGCTTGACGTCGCTCACCTTGCACTGCCCTGCCTCGGAGCTTGGCGAGATCGTGGTGCTCTACGCGGCCTCCACCCGCTACTTCGAAGGCCTGTACGCCGAACTTGCTGCCACCCACCCGACGGTGACCTTCCGACGTGAGCGTCGGTTCAAGGACGACGTCGTGGCAGTCGCGTCCGGTTTCCAATTCATTGCCTTCGTCGTCGACGACACGGTGTTCGTTCGCGACTTCAGCATGGCCGCGGTGATTGGGGAACTCGCCGCCGACCAACAGGCGCTGGGCTTCTCGCTTCGACTCGGCACCAACACGACCTACTGCTACCCGCTCGACGCGCCCCAACCACTCCCCGCTTTCGAGCCGCGGGGATCGGGCGTGCTTGCCTTCGACTGGAGCGGCGCCAGCTATGACTTCGGGTACCCCGTCGAGCTCTCCAGTTCCGTCTACCGGACGGTCGACCTGCTGCCGCTGCTCAAGAGCCTCCCCTACCGGAATCCGAACACGTTGGAGGCGGAGCTGGCGGCCCGCGCACGATTGTTCGCTGCCAGCCATCCAGGGCTTCTCTGTCTGGAGCGCTCCGCCGCGTTCTCGATCCCGGCGAACATCGTCCAGGACGTAGCCCTGAACCGCGCCTCCCCGCGACCCAGTCAGTCCATCGCGGACCTCGCAGCGATCTTCGAGCGCGGCGGCCGGATCGACGTCGGTCGGTTTTATGACTTCCCGAACACGGGCTGCCACCAGGACGTCCCCCTGGAGATCCTCGAGCCAGTACCAGCCCGGCCGGCTGTGTCCGTGGTGATCCCGTGCTTCGGGCAAGCTGAGTACCTACCGGAAGCCGTTTCTAGCGTGATCCGGCAGACCTTCGAGGACTGGGAGATCGTCATCGTCGACGATGGCAGCACCGACGACACGGCCGCCGTGGCCGAGCGCCTGATCCGCAGCAATCCAGAGTCCCGAATCCAGCTCCTCCGCCAAGAGAACCGCGGCCTCGCCGGCGCCCGGAATGCAGGGATTGCTAAGTCGACGGGACGCTTCATCCTGCCTCTCGACGCGGATGACATGCTGGAGCCGACCATGCTTGCCCGAACGGTCGACCTGCTGATGGTCCATCCCGAAGTCGGGATCGCCTACACGGACCTCAGGCGGTTTGGCGCCGAGGATAGGGTTGAGTCGGCCGCGGATTTCGATCCTGACCTTATCGCCGAGGCAAACCAGCTCAACTACTGCTCGCTGTTTCGGCGGGGGATTTGGTGCGCCGCACGGGGCTACAACCCGAACATGGTGTACGGGTACGAGGACTGGGACTTCTGGGTCGCCTGTGTTGAGCGCGGCTACGTCGCTCGGCGTATCCCCGAGCCGCTCTTCCTATATCGAGTGCGGCCCGGAAGCATGATTACCCGGGCGCGGGCCCACGACGCGGAGCTCCTGGGGCAGATACGCCACAACCATCCCGCCCTCTACCGGCTTCCATCCCGGCTACGACGGCGCTCGCGGATGAAGGTCTTGAGATGGAAGCACCGTATGGGGGGGTTACTCACCGAGCGGCGCCACGTCCGTCCGCCCGCCTGAGCCGACCCGCGAATGAAGCCAACAGTCAGCGTGATCCTTCCCGCCTACAACTGCCCCGCCTACATCGGTGAGGCAGTCGAAAGCATGCTTGCCCAAACGTTCGAGGACTTCGAGCTCATTGTGATCGATGATGGTTCCACGGATGAGACACCCGAGGTCGTCCGGCGGTATCGGGACCCGAGGATCCAGTTCGTCTCACAGGCCAATGTCGGGCTCGCGGCAACGCTGAACCGAGGGATCGCGATGGCGCGTGGTGAGCTCATCGCCCGGCAGGATCAGGACGACCGCTCCCTGCCCGAGCGCCTGGCCAAGCAGGTAGCGTTCATGGCCACTCATCCGGACCATGCGCTCGTCGGCACCTGGGCCGAAATCTGGCGGGAGCAAGCGCCAACGGGACGCATCCATACCCACCCCGCAGACGACGCCGACCTCAAGTACCTGCTGCTTCTCAACAATCCCTTCGTCCACAGTTCGGTCATGCTCCGCAGAGCAGCAATCCAGCAAGTGGGCGGCTACACCACGGATCCGGCGCGCCAGCCCCCCGAGGACTACGAGCTCTGGTCACGGATCGCGCGTCAGTTCGCGGTCGCCAATCTGCCCGAGGTGCTACATGTGTACCGGGAGGTCCGAGGGAGCATGTCGAGGAGCGGGCCGTCGCCCTTCCTGGACCGCCTCGTAACCATATGCGCCGAGAACATCGGCTGGTGGGCTGGGGTCCCGGCCGATGCTGCTCCAGTCGTCAACCTCGCTGCACTTGAGCATCACGCTGCCCACAGGATCGAGGGCAATCCTGATTTCCGGGTGATGCGGATCATCTTCCGACATGCAGCCGCCCGGGCGGCCGGCCACGACGTGCGCCGGTTCGAGCGCGAGGCCGACCGGCACGTCAGCGCTCTCGCGGCTCGCTGGCGGGATGTTCGATTCGGTCGAGGCTGGCGGCGTCCCCTACGGCGGGCGGCACATCGTGCGCGACAGCTGATCGGGTAGGCGCAGGACGGCGATGAGCGACAAACACACGAGCATCTGCGTCATCGGTGGTGCCGGGTTCATCGGCACCTACGTCACGCGCCTCCTCGACCAGTTGGGCCGATCAGTTACGGTGCTGGGCCGGCACGACCGCTCACGGGTGGCCGTCCCGAACGGCGTGCGATACCTTGCCGGCGACTACGGCGATCCAGCCGCCCTACAGTCCGCGTTGCGCGGCAATGACGCGGTGGTCGACCTCGCCTACTCCACGGTCCCCCAGACGAGTTTCGACGATCCCGTCTTCGACATCGTTTCCAACCTCCCCCCGAGCGTGCGCCTCCTCCAGGAAGCTGCGCGAGCTGGCATCCGCAAGGTCGTTATGGCGTCCTCGGGGGGAACGGTCTACGGCATCGCCACACTGTTGCCCATCGGCGAAGACCATCCAACCAATCCCATATCGCCTTACGGCATCACCAAGCTGACGATCGAGAAGTACGCCGGAATGTTCGGCCTCACGTCCGGGCTTCCGATTGTCATCGTGCGCCCGGGCAACGCCTACGGGGAAGGCCAGCGGGCATTCTCTGGTCAGGGCTTCGTCGCGACCGCTATCCACTCTGTCATCCACGGGATGGCCGTCCCTGTTTATGGACCATTCGGCACCATCCGCGACTACGTCCACGTGTCCGATATCGCACGAGGTATCGTCGCCGCGCTGGATCACGGTCAGGCGGGCGAGATCTACAACATCGGCAGCGGCGAGGGGAGTAGTAATCTCGACGTCCTCGCCTTGATCGAGCCGTTGGCTAAATCATCGGGTTACGATGTCCGGACTACAACCCTTCCCGCGAGAACCTTCGATGTGCCGGCGAACGTCCTCGACAGCCGCAAGCTGACTGCTGTCTCGGGGTGGCTCCCCGCGATCGAGCTTGCGGAGGGCATCGGACGAGCATGGCGATTCGCACAGGACACCGGGGATCGGTAGGCCGATGCGGATCCTACTCGCCTGCGAGTTCTACCACCCATCCGTCGGCGGCGTACAGGAGGTCATGCGCCAGCTCGCCGAGCGATTCGTCGAGCGCGGCCACAGCGTGACCGTCGCAACGTCTGCCCTTGCAGAGCGGACGGCCCGATCACTCAACGGCGTTACCATCGCGGAGTTCGGAGTCTCCGGGTCTCTCGCGCGCGGCCTGCAGGGCGACGTCGACGCGTATCGCGAGTTCGTGCTACGCGGCGAGTTCGACATCCTAATGATCAAGGCCGCCCAGCAATGGACCTTCGACGCACTGTGGCCAGTGCTTGGACGGATCGCGCCACCGAAGGTCTTCATCCCGTGTGGTTTCTCGGGGCTGTATGACCCGGCATACAGCGAGTACTTCCGCGAGATGCCGCAGGTCCTGCGCGCGTTCGATCAGTTGGTCTTCTACGCCTCGGACTGCCGCGACATCAACTTCGCGCGCGCTGCCGGCCTCTCAAACCTCATCGTGCTCTCGAATGCCGCCAGTGAGCGGGAGTTCGGCGTCCTGCCCGATCCGGGGTTCAGGGCACGACATCGGATCGCGGAGGATGCCTTCGTAATCCTCACGGTCGGCACCTTCACGGGTGGGCTCAAGGGCCATCGGGAGTTGGCCGAGGCGTTCGACCTGGCGACGTTTCCTGGCCGGTCCGCGACGCTAATTCTGAACGGTAATGTGATCCCGAGCACGAACGGGGGCCAGGAGAGGCGTCGAGGCGCAATTGGAGCCATTCGCCGAGTGGCCCGCGAGGCACGGCGGACCTGGCGACGGCGACGGCCCTTGTCCTCTCCGGATGCGCAGGCGATCGCTTCGCGCGTCGCAAGGCTTAATCGCGGAGACTCGACGAAGAGAGCGGTCATTCTCGACCTGCCGCGCCCGGAGCTGGTGCAGGCCTACCTCCACAGCGACTTGTTCGTCTTTGCGTCCAACATCGAGTACTCACCGCTCGTGCTGTTCGAGGCCGCGGCTGCTGGGCTCCCGTTTCTGACTGTACCGGTCGGCAACGCGGCTGAGATCGCCGAGCGGACAGGCGGCGGAATGGTGTGCCCAGCACCGCGCGACTCACAGGGCTACACCCGGGTTGACCCGGCGGTCCTTGCCAAGCACATCTCCAGCTTGGCTGAGAATCCCGAGCTACTCGACACCTTGGGTCGCGAGGGGCGCCGTAGTTGGTCGGCAGAATATACGTGGGATATCGTCTCTCGCAGATACGAGACGTTGTTCGCACGCTTGATCGAACAGAAGAGGTCGCCGAATGTCGAGGCTTAGCTCCCTACTGCAGGGTCTGCCCCCACCGGTTAGCCGGGCGGATCCCGCAAGAAACCGTAGCTCCACAGAGTTCGAGGTCGACACATGGGCTGTGTCAGAGTTCGTTGTCCGCAAGTTGGTACCGATTGTCGGGACCCATCCCTTCCCGCTTCATGAACTAATGCTGATGGTCGCGACTGTGTGCCGATTCCAGCCATCAGGAATCTTCGAGTGGGGAACGCACATCGGCAAGTCGGCCCGGATCTTCTACGAGTCCACGGCACATTACCGAATCCCGGCGGAAGTCCACTCGACCGATCTCCCTGATGACGTGGGGCACCCGGAGCATCCGCATCTCGAGCGTGGCAGGTTCGTCCGCGAGCTCCCGCGGGTTCATCTGCACCAGGGTGATGGGCTCGAAACATCCCTCCTGATCTGGAGCGAGGCCGGCCGGCCAACTGGCAGTCTGTTCTTCGTCGACGGCGATCACGCCTACGAAAGCGTGCGGCGCGAGGTCGATGGCATCGCCCTCGCTGTACCCGATGCGACGATCCTGGTCCATGACACCTTTAGCCAATCACGGGACGCCAACTACAACGTTGGACCATATCGTGCAATTGGTGACGTTCTAGGTCGATTCCCCGGTAGATTCCGGCGTCATGATTCGGGTTTGGGATTGCCCGGGATGACACTCCTTTACCAAGCGCCCACCAACATTATATGAGCATTCTCCGCGGAGCCGTGCGTGGTCCACTCCGGGCTGCCCGGCGCGTTCATTTCGAGTTACGAGCGAGCCTCGACCGGCGGCGAATGGCGGATCTTCGGCGAGGGCGAGAGGTGTGCTGGGAAGCATCGGACGCGGTGGACCCACTGGTGACAATCCGAATTGCCACTTACGATCGCGGGCCGATGCTCGTCGAGCGCGCAATAGCTTCAGCGATTCGTCAGACGCATCGGAACATCGAGATCCTGGTCATCGGAGACGGCGCAACACCCGAAACAATGGCGGCGGTGGCTCAAGTCACGGATCCACGCGTCCGGTTCGTCAATCTACCGCGGACCTCGTATCCACGGAACGCCGAGCGACGCTGGAAGGTTATTGGCCACGCCCCGATGAACGCGGCGCTCCGACTTGCTCGGGGGTCCTGGATCGCGCCTCTCGACGACGACGACGAGTGTACTGACGACCGGGTCGAGGCACTCCTGAGTGCGGCGATCGAACGACGCCTCGAATTCGTCTACGGGAAGACCGCGATTCTCCAGCTCGACGGCGGCTGGAAGGAGCTCGGGAGCTGGCCTCCCGGCCATGGCAAGTTCACTCAGGGCGCCGCGCTCTATTCAACTCGTCTTGCGTTCATGCGCTACGACGCACGGAGCTGGCTTGACGGCCTGCCGGCTGACTGGAACCTCTGGCGTCGAATGATCCGAGCAGGCGTGCGCATGGGTTACGTCGACCGGATCGTCTACCGGTACTTCCCGGCTCGACACAACCCCACGACCGAGGAATGACTCCGTTGAGCACGCGAAGGGCCTTGCGCCCGGTGGCAGTCGTCACGGGCGGGGCCGGCTTCATCGGGTCGCACATCGTGGATCGACTTCAGGAAGAAGGTTGGCGCGTTTGGGTATTCGATGATCTGAGCACCGGATCCCCGACCAACCTGACCGATGCCGCCGAGTTCGAACAGGGGGACCTTGCAGATCGCACTTACGCCAGCAGGATCGCGAGGGTGCGGCCCGCGGTGGTGGTCCACTGTGCGGCCCAAACGTCCGTGACTAGATCGATCCAGGATCCGGCCGCAGACGCGCGATCGAACATCCTGGGCAGCCTCAACGTGATCGAGGCCGCGCTCGAAGCCCCATCGACCACCCTGATCTACGTCACGACCGGTGGGGCCCTGTTCGGGACCGGAGCCTTGTCGCACGCCGAGGATCAACCTGTCTCGCCGCAGAGCCCCTACGGGTGGAGCAAATGGATCGTCGAACGATACCTCGACGTTCTGGGCGCGGGTCGGCTGCGCGCCATGATCATGCGCCTCTCCAACGTCTACGGGCCACGACAGCGGGCAGACGGCGAAGGTGGGGTGGTCTCCATCTTCGCTGATCGCATGTTTCAAGGGTTGCCAGTCACCATTGATGGGGACGGCGAGCAGACGCGGGATTTCATCTACGTAGGCGATGTGACCGAAGCCGTTCTCAAGGCGATGGCAGCTAATGCACCGGCGACCGTGAATGTATCTACCGGACGGGCAACTTCGATTAACCGACTCTTCCAGTGCTTGGCGACTATCTCCGGATACGAGCGCCCGCCGACGTACGGGCCAGCACGCCCAGGCGACATCCGTGACAGCCGCTTGGATCCGCGACGTGCCGAGGCCGTGCTTGGCTGGGCAGCTGCGACGCGATTTGAGGACGGATTGACCAGCACGTATTCGTCGATTGGCAAATCGACGCGAGGGCCGCGCGCCTGATGGCGGAGGCGGACGCGAGCGTTGTAATCCCGAACTGGAACGGACGGGAATACCTGGGTGAGTGTCTGGCCTCGGTGATCTCCCCTGACGGGTCTGGCCGAGCCCTGGAGGTCATCGTTGTTGACAACGGATCAACCGACGGCTCCGCGGACTTGGTCCGGAGCACCTTCCCCCGTGTACGTCTGCTGGCAAACGACGCTAACCGCGGCTTCGCAGCGGCGTGTAACCAGGGAGCACGCGCCGCGGCGGCCGAGCACGTTGCCTTCCTGAACAATGACGCGCGCGTCGACCCGGGATGGCTGGCGCCGCTCCTCGACGCCCTCGTGCGAGAGCCCGATGTGGCTGCCGTCGGATCGCTCGTGCTCGACTGGGAGGGCACGTCCATCGACTTCGGACGCTCAGGGCTCACCCCGATGGCGAGGGGCGTGCAGCTCGACTACGGCCAGCCCCTGGCGGATGCGCCAACCCAACCCACCGAGCAGCTATTCGCGAACGGGGCCGCGATGATGGTCCGGCGCGACCTCTTCCTGGAGGTGGGTGGGTTCGACGAGCGGTTCTTCGCCTACTACGAGGACGTGGACCTCGGGTGGCGGTATTGGATCATGGGCTGGCGCGTGCTGCTGGAGCCTGCATCCCGGGTCTTCCATCGGCATCACGGAACGAGCCGCCGACTGCGCCGAGAGCAGATTGACTTCCTCCTCACCCGCAACGCAATTTCATCCGCCATCAAGAACGCCGAGGACGAGACACTCCGGCGCCTGCTTCCCGTGTTGTTGCTCGAGGCGAGCGCCCAGATGGCCAACAACCTCGGGTCTCCGGATCGCTTCCATGTCCCAGGCTTCGACGCGTTCGCCTACCGCAAACCACCTACCAGGTCGCGGGCGACCGACGCATGGCACCGTCTGGGCTCGGAAGCTGTGCGGCTGTATCGGCGCGACAGCGCCATTCGGAGCCGACTGGCGCGGCTTGTCGCAGGCGTGATCGATCCGGGCGGGATCCTGGTCGATTCGCGGACCGGCGCGGCGGCCGCCGCTCTTGACGACATCCTGTGGGGCTGGTCCGAGCTGCTTGCCAGTCGCGCGACCATTCAGGCGAAGCGAAAGCGGAGCGATCGGGAGGTGTCACAACTCTTCGGCCTGGAAATCCAGCGCCGCGTGCGACGGTCCGACGCGATAACCCCGGACCTGTCCCGCGAGGCCGTCTTCCGGGCCCTCGAAGGGGCCGGACTGGAATGGCTTCTTCCACGAGGCTAGCCTCGCTCCTCCGGCACCTCACCCCAGCTGGAGCGACTGGCGGAAAGCGTCCCTGACCCCGGTGGCGATCGCCTGAAGCTTCGCCCGCCGGTCCGATTCGAACAACGCGACCTTAACGAGCTCCTTGACGAACCCCACCCCATCGGACGCCACGAACGCGGGCTCACGTCGCCAGTAAGTCCTCCAGACGACCATCCGGTTCCTCGTGATCTCGTACCGGCGTTGCCGGCTGTGGTTGGTGGCCGTCACGGTTCGCCAGAGAAGCCGGTGCCGCTCTGGATGCCCGATGGCGTGCTCAATGGTGGGCCGGAGAGAGCGGAGTACTCGGTAGCCGGCAGCCCGGGCGCGCAGGCAGAACTCGAGATCAACGTAATCGACGAAGAAGTCCCGTCGAAACCCGTCCAGTTTTCGCCACGCCTCGACGGAGACGATGGTGCCCGAGGTGATGACCGCCCGCTCCTCTCGCCAATCGGCATCGCCAGCCGATCCGCCGTGGTCTCGCCCCACGATACCGGACCCGAGGGCCGCCACAAGGCCCGTCGGGACGATCCCAACAACCCTGGCGGCTTCGGCAACGACTTCTGACCCGGGCACGCTGTCCTGGTCGAGCAGCAGCACCCAAGAGGCCCCAAGGGCGGACGCCCAGCCGAGACCCTGGTTCAGCGCGGCCGCCAGTCCGACATTCGTGTCGTTCCAGATGACACTGAAGTCGGCTCGATCCGCGAGCGCTCGAATCTCAGCCTGCTCCGATTCGAGAGAACCGTTGTCGACGATCAGGATGCGGCTGACCTGGCCCGGCAGCAGGCCGAGGCGATCCACCAGGCCGGGCTCCGGGTGAAATGTCGTGACGACCGCGACCACGGTCGTCGGGCCGGGCAACGGTGGGACGCCTTCAGGCACGGGCTGAGGCCGAATCCAGGCGTGTGCGACTCGCTGAGCGTGCCGCGAGCGCAAGGCCCGCCCCCAGGATGATCCAGTTGATCGAGAAGAAGAGGGCGTTCGTGGCCTGATACGCAACGAGCAGCGTGACGATCGATGCCGCGTAGGCTGCGCCGGGCCCGGAGCGCTCCCGGCTGATCCGGATGAACATCCACAGCGCCATGACAAAGCCGAGGCCCAGGGCCGCGGCACCCAGGATGCCGGACTCATAGACGGCCACCAAGGCGAGGATCCCGATGTAGTCGGGAGTGCCGGGCGGAGCGTACCTGACCTCGTGGCGCTGGCCGTACGAAGCGGCTCCGAGTCCGATGAGCGGGCTCGACTGGAGGTCGTGGAGGGCGACGGGGATCCGGTTCGTCCGGTACGCGAACGTGTCGGCAACGGGAGTTGGACTCGGTCTGGGTGTTGAGCCCGGGGTATCAGTTGCGCCCGGCCGCAACGTTTCAGCCGGTCGAAGGGTCTGACCCGGCCTGAGGGTCTCACCCGGACGGAGCGTCTCGGCCGGCCGGAGACTTGCACCGGGTGACGGGCCCGGACCGCCCAGCCCGGGACCCCGGGTGACGGGCAAAGCGACCGAAGCAATCGACGGCGCCAGCAGCATGGCCACGGCGATCACAGGGATCAGGCCCAGGATTTCGGATCGCCCTCGGCTCCGGTAGCCGATGATCGCAAGATACGTCAGCAGGCCCACGGCGAGACCGAGATAGGCACCCCGCGTCACCCCGAGTCCGAGGCCCACGACAATCACGATCACGGGCATGGCCGTCGCGATCGTTCGCTGCGAACGGAAGCGGTCGAGCGCAAACGGCGCGAGTGCGCCGAGCATGCTCGCGAAGAGATTTGCTTCGAAGGCCAGGCCCGCGACCTTCGGAACTTCGCCGGGGCTGGTCTGCATCCCGGGGATTCCGACAGGCCCGATCACCAGAAAGGCGGCGGCAATGACCAGCCCGATGACGGCGTGCCCAACGCCGGCTGCGGTGAACCACCCGTCGACGCGCTCCTCCCTGCTTCGCAGCAGCAACGCGAACACGGCGAACCCTCCCGCCATCGAGAGCGCCGTCCAGATGATCAGTCGCGCGCTGACGAGCGGCTTCGGTGCGTACAGGACCGACGAGAGGGTGAGGATGACCAGGTAGCCGGCGAACGCGGCGACGATCGGCAGCATCGGGCGCAGCTGTGCACGCCGCGGCCACCCCCGTATCGCGAACAACGTGACGACGGCCGCGACGATGGATGGCTGTTCCAGCCGAAGGCGCCCGATGGGAAGCCCCACGACCACGCTGGAGACGGAAGCCAGCACGAGCAGCAACCCGAACGCCGCCACGGGCCGCTCGGCCACGAGGAACACCATCGCCGCCGCGGCGCCTGAGGCGACCAGCGTGACGAGGATGGCCTCCAGCGAGCGATCACCGAGCGCCGCCATGCCGAGGAACGCACCCAATCCGATGAAGGCGGATAGCACGGGCAGGCCGCGCGATCGCGGTTTCATGCTCCAACCGACCCTTCGGCGGGCTTCCTTGTTCCGAGTGCCAGGCCCGCTGCCGTCCTGGCAGCGCGGGCGAGCCGGCGACCGTGGGCCGGCTGCCGAACGCCCAGGACGACGGCCCGCAGACCCAGCCCGACGGCTGCCACGGCGCTCACGGCGCGAGCGTAGGACCCACCCCGCCCACGGACGAGGTATCCGTGGAATGCCGTGAACCAGCGCTCTGCCTGCTCAGCGCCCTGCGAGCCACCGAGCTCGTGCTCCACCGCGAACCTGGGTTCATACCGGATCGTCCAGCCGAAGCCGCGAAGGCGGCGACAGAGGTCGATGTCTTCCATGTACAGGAAGATGGACGGGTCGAAGCCCCCGACCCGGCGGAAGGTATCGCTTCGGGCCATGAGCGCTGCACCGCTCACCCAGTCAACCGATTGGGCCCCGCTCCTGAACGGGAGCTGGAGCGGCGGGAACAGCCGGCCGATCCAGGGGACTCTCGCAAGCAGCCAGAAGTGGCCGAGCACCGACCTCAGGGAGGGCTCGAAACCCGCAGACGCCGCTCGCAGCCCGCCGGCCCTGTCCTCGATCCGAGGTCCGGCCACGGCGACGACCGGATCGGCCGTGATCGAGGCTGCCAGGCCTGTGGTGGTCCCTGGCGACAGCCGGGCGTCCGGGTTCACGAAGAAGAACAGCTCCGCGGTCGAGACATCGAGCACGAGGTTGCAGGCCCCGCCGAAGCCGAGGTTGGTGGGACTCACGATCACGCGCGGGCGGGAGCGATGACCACGGGCGACAGCCGCCGAACCATCGGGTGAGGCATTGTCAATCACGAACACCGATGCATCGTCGGGGCGGTCCGCGGCGATGGCATCCAGGCACGCGCCGAGGTGCCGTTCGGAGCGATACGCGACCACGATGTAGTCGACGCGTGCGGGTCGCCCTGCGGCATGGTCAGGCAGTTCCAAGGTCTCAGCCACCGTTGCGCCGGGATCAGTCGACATCGAGTTGGCCTGGGGCAGGAGACGGACTCGATCGAAGTGTGCCGCTGCAACGACCGTGAGCCGAGGCCATCGTACGCCCCTTCGCACCATTCGCGTCGGTGATCACGCTACTCAAAGGATCGCAGCGATACCTGCTCATAGGTGGCAGTTCCGCTCCCGGTGGCACGCAGCCACACTCTCGCCGATGTCGCGTCATCAGGCATCGTGAACGCGAACACGGCCTGCTCCGGAATTTCGGTGCCGTGGCATGCGTAACCCGCTCCGTCCGGAAATGCGGCCTGGCCTGTTGGTACGTCGGCGACGACGAAGACGTTCGCCGACCCAATGAGCTGCGATGTCCCACACGAGAACGACACGACGTACTGGAGTCCCGGCGTCAGGTTGAGGGTGGTGAGGTAGACATTGGTCGACAGGCCGCCGGGATCGAGCTTGAAGGAACGGCCGTCCGCGCTCAGTGATGATCCGGGTTGCAGGATCCAGGTGTCGAGCGGAGGAGATCCCGTCTCCGGTCGTGAGGCAGGCGGCGACGGAAGCACGTCCGTACCGAGCGTTCCGTGACCTTGTAGAACGTCGAACAGTCGCGTGGTGGCGGTGATCTGTGGTTCGAACGATGCTGCCCAGCGCAGGATCGAGCGGGCCTGTTCGATGGCTGGACCGTTGCCGGCCGCCGGCCGTACCAGCCAGAAGTCGGCGAAGAGACCACCGTCGAGATTTCCCGCCGCAGGATCCGGCAGATCGGGAGCATTGAACGCGGCGCCCCACGCCGTCGTTGCGCCTTCCAGAACCTTCATGTTCTCCGCACTGAATTTCAGCGCGTCGATCACCGTGAGGCGCGACCCACGGATCCAGTTGTAGTAGTCCAGTCCCCCGACCGTCCAATCAGGGTTGTTGCCGAACACCAGGACCATAGGCCGCCCCGGATCTGTCCGGTACATCAGGTCGACCGCGCCGCGATAGTCGCTTCCCTTCGCACGGGTGTACGCCGCCGCATCGGCTGGCAGGGCATCCCCGGCCACGACACCGAGGAGTCCGGCCATGACGACCACTCGAATGACGGATGGCCCGGAGGCTGGTCGCCACCTCGGCGGCGAAGGGTGAGGGCCGACGGGATCCCTGGAAAACGTGGACCGGCCGAGCCTCGCGACGCCCACGGCCGCCCGACCCAGCCCGTCGATCCCGATGGCTGCGAGCAGGATCGCCGCCGGGTAAATCGCACCGAAGTACCGCGGCCAGATGGTGACGATCCCTGCTCCCGTTCCGATGGCAAATCCAAGCAGGGGGATCCCGAACCACGTCAGGGGGAGCAGTGCCTGCTTCCACCTCCCACGCGCCACGCCAATCAGGGCCGATGTGATCCCCGCGACCACGAGCCAGAGGAGGATCCCGTGCAGGTCCAGTTGCAGGAGGAGCGCCTGCGCCTCGTCCAGGGTCGCCTGATGGCCGGTTGCGGCACGGCCAAACCCTTGATCGGTCCGGGAAAGGAACGCCCGGACGTGGCGGATCCAGGGCAGCATCAACACGCCCATGAGCACAACCGAAAAGCCGCTCAGTACGACCCTGCGGCCCGAGACGGCCAGCGCCGGGCGGAATCCGGTGGCTCGCCAGGCAACCAGGCCGTCGCCCGCGATGACCAGACCGACATACGCATATGCGGCGAGGACGACGGCGATCGCCAGGTATCCGGTGTACAGGTCGAGAGCGCCCGTGACCGAAAGCAGGACCCAATCGACCACCCGACCCCGATCAACGGCTCGACATGCGGCAAGCATCATCAAGCTCGTCAGGAGCATCAGGAACGCATACGAACGGGCCTCCTGACTGTAGAAGATGGCGTAGGGAAGGATCATCAGCAACGTGCCCGCCACGAGTCCGGCAGCCCGACCATAGAGCCGCGCAGCCAGGGCATACATGGCGACCACGGCGAGAGTCCCCGCGACCGCGTAGGGCACCCGGATGGCGAACTCGTCGCTGCCGAAAGGGCGGAACAGCCAGGTGACGATATAGGGGAGCGGGGTTGCGCTCGGGTCCCTGCCGACGTAGTCAAGGACCGCTCGCAGGTCCGGGAGGCGCACTGCCTGGGCCGTGGTCACCTCGTCCAGCCACAGGCTCCGGAAGCCGAGATCCTGGAACCGCAGGCTGGCGCCAGCCGCGAGCAGGAACAGGAACGGCGCGAGACGGCCCGCCAGATCCAGCCAGCGCCTGCTTCGGGTGGAGCCGATTCCCGATACCACGGGCTCAACAGCCACGCACCCCTCCGGTCGGACGCACGAGCTCAGGACACCCGCACGACGAACGCGCCATGGGCGCAGAACCCAACGCGTGCCATGGCTCGATGCTACCTGATCGAGGTCCACTCGACGCCCATCGATCCCGACGCCCCGGATGACCCACAATCACATGATGCGCATCCTCCAATTCGCGTCGATGCAGGAGCCGGAGATCATGGCCCGGCTGATCCGCCTGACCGGCCGGGGACCGGCGACCGTCGTCCTGGATCTGGAGGACGGCTTGTGGGACGTGACCGACGAGACCGATACCTCGGCCCTCAAGGCTGCCGGTCGAGCGAACCTGATCACCCTGGGCCGGACACATCCGGAGTTGTTCGCCCGACAGCCGATCGGCGTACGCATGAATCGAAGTTCCGGGCCGGACGCGGCTCTCGATCTTGACGCGCTCGCCGAAGTCTCCCGATTCGTCGAGTTCGAGTGCGTCGTCCCGACCAAGGTCGAGACCGGGGCTGAGGTTGAACACGTCTCAGGCAGCCTTCGAAGCCGGCGCGTCGCCTTTCGGTCCCTCGTGCCCATCGTCGAGACCCGACGTGGCCTCGCAAATGTGGACGGCATCCTCGAGGCGGCCCGGCATCTGGGCATCGAATGGCTCGCCTACGGCCACTTCGACTTCGCCCTGGATTCGAACTGGTGGCCATTTCCGGAGCCATCCGAGCCACGGTACTGGGAGCGGATCGAACCC
This sequence comes from Chloroflexota bacterium, assembly GCA_040389445.1. Lineage (GTDB taxonomy): Bacteria > Chloroflexota > Limnocylindria > Limnocylindrales > CSP1-4 > UBA5189. Next base: position 57,118 of record JAZJZX010000008.1, on the reverse strand, counting down.
CTGATCCGCCGCTGGGAGTCGGCCGGCATGGGATACGTGCACCCCCCGTATTTCCAGACGCACGATGAAGCCGGCCTGGCGTCGATCATCGGGCGCCTGCGACAGGCTTCAACGCGCGAGTTCGGGATCATTACCGTCGGCCCCCGACAAACCCGGATGGCCGACCGCCTGAGCAACGGGCGCCGGGTCACGGACGACGTTCGTGCCCCCATGCCGCCCGTTTCCGTCGGCCCGCCCAACGAGGCCCCGGCGGACCTCGCTCGTCACATCGTGCAGACCTTTCTGGCGACGCGGCGGCATCCGGGTGGTTTTGCCCTGGACACGCGGACCGGCGAGTTCATCTCTCCGCACGTGTATCTGGCGGCAGACGCGTACTTGCGCAGGGTCGGCAGTGACTGAGACGCTGCCAGAGTTTGCTCTCGGGATCATTGGCGGATGCATGTCTCACCAGCGCAGCACGCCCCTCAATGCGCTCTATCACCGCCAGCTTGGGGACCTCATCAAACGCGACCTGGGCGTTCGGTTACGCCCACGGATCGTCCGCGGCTTTGAACTCGATCATGTATCTCGACTCCAGCGACTGCTGGAGGGGCCACCCATCGACGGCGTCCTGGTCCACCTTCGGGAAGCCACAATCGTCGCCGCGGCACGGGCATTCGTGAATGAATCCATCGACGGCAAGACGCGCCGCCGGCTCAACCGGGCGATGTTCCACCGCACTCATCGACCCACCATCGAAGCCCGAATTTCCGACGGTGGACCCGCGACGAGGTCCGGGGCACGCGGACCCGATGCGTACCGGGATGGCGATGACGATCTCCAGGATTTGCCGCTTCCGGGCCTCCGGATTGCCGGCGTTCGTATCCGCAACATCAATTACATGCTGGGCGTGATGACAGGCCTGGGTGGCTGGGCAATCCAGGACGAACTCAACCGCTTCCACGACCTGGCCCGAGTGTGTCGAGCGAGAGGGATTCCGCTGTTCGTCCTTGGTCCAACGCCCGCCACCTACTCCTTCTGGGCCGGCCTGATCACACGCCGGGCCAACGGACGTATTCGGCGGCACGCATCTCAACTGGAGGTGCCGTGCGCGCTCGTCGAGGAAGCCACGGATCGGACCGGACGGCCCCTCACTCGAGGTGATGGTTTCCACCTGACCATCGAAGGCCACCGGTTCATCGCGGAGCAACTGTACGAACAGGGCATGCCAGGGTGGGTGTCCAGCATTCTCGCCGTAAAGGATCTTCAGCAGTCCTCAGCAGCGACGATGATGCCCGGGACCGTCCCCTTGGAGACACGAAAACCGATGGGATTTGTCGATCCGACTTCGCCGCCGTGAATGGCCGGGATCGGAATCGCCGTGATTGGGACGAGATCGGGCGGCTGGACGCCCTATGGGCCATCCTCTCCGATCCGACGAAGCGGTACGGGCGCTGGGATGTCGACGAGTTTCTGGCGACCGGGCGCCTCGAAATCGACGCATTGCTCGAGACGGCAAGGCGATGGCGCCTGCCGGAGAGGCGCCACCGATCGCTCGACTTCGGCTGTGGCGTCGGGCGCCTCACGCGTGCGCTTTCGGCTCATTTTGAGAGCGCGACAGGAGTGGACATCTCGGAGGTGATGGTGGAGCGCGCGAGGGAGCTCAATGCCGACTTGCCGGCGTGCTCGTTCCATGTCCTGGCTGCAACGGGCCTGGCGGAATTCCCCGATCAGACCTTCGACTGCATCTATTCCAGGATCGTGCTCCAGCACATCCCGGACCCTCGTGTCACGGAGGACAATATTCGGGCGTTCGTCCGGTTGTTGGCGGTGGGTGGGCTCCTCGTGTTCCAGCTCCCTGCCAGGATCCCCCGGCGAAGACGGATACAGGCGCGACCCACGTTGTATGCGCTGTTCCGATCCTTCCGCATTCCGGAGGGCTTCCTCTACGAACGGCTGGGGCTGCACCCCATTCGGATGCGCTCGATCCCGGAGTCCGATGTGCTGCGCCTGCTCACAGCAGCGGGGGCGTCCGTCCTCGACATCGAGCGGTCGGTGGGCGACACCGGCATCGAGGATCGAACCTACTGGGTGACGAGGTCCCGGTAGACCGCCGCATGCAGGGCGGCACTTCGTTCCCATGTGAATGCAGAGGCGCGCGCCAGGCCGCGGCGACGCAGATCCACGACCTGATCTCCTCCGGTGGCGATCTGTCGGATTGCCGCCGCAAGGCCCTCCACATCGTGAGGCTCGACGATCAGGGCCGCGTCCCCGGCGACTTCGGGAAGGGACCCGCCGGTCGACGTGATCGTGGGGGTCCCGCACGCCATCGCCTCGATGACAGGCAGGCCGAAACCCTCGTAGATCGACGGGTACGCGAAGACGTCCGCTCGGCGGTATTCGGCTGCCAGCGCGTCGTCGTCGACCCACCCGACGATCTCGGTGTGCACCGACGACGCGAGTCGTTCACGAATCTGGGCTGCCTGGTGACCATCGGGGCCCACCACTCGGAGCTCGATCCTGATCTCGCGCCCAACGATCGCCAATGCATCCAGCAGGCGCAGAAGATTCTTCCGGGGTTGGAGCGTCCCGACGGCCAGGACACGCAGGGCTCGCTCTCCCCGATACGGCTCCCACGGTGTTTCGGCCTCGGGCCGGAAGACGGAGCCTACGCCGTTCGGGATCGCGACCACACGGTCCTCGGGCAGGCGATAGGTCTCGATGATGTCCCGGCGAGACGTCTCCGAGACAGTGACGACTCGAGAGGCCGCTCGGGCGGACGCTCGGATCAGCAGCCTGTCGCGCACGAGCGCTCGTCGACCGAAGAATTCGGGATACCGCTCGAAGGAAATGTCATGGATCGTGAGGATCGTCGGACGCCCGGTCGCTGGTGGCAGGAAGTAGATCGCGTGCACGGCGTCGGCGCGCTCCTGTCGTGCAACGATCGCCAGACTCGCGAGTCGAGCCAACCCGTTCGTCGGCACACGGCGAAGTCGGACGGGTGGAGCGAGGACGCCCGTGGCGTTCTGGCCTGCCTCGACCCCTGCGATGAGGGTCACCTCGTCGTGCGGTCGAAGCGCGCGAATGAGCTCGCGCACATAGGTTTCGTTGCCGGTCTGGCGACGGCCGAGCTGATGGGCATCGAACAGCACCGTCGTCATGGCGCGCGTCGTCCCGTCGGCATCGGTAGCATCAAGGCCATGATGTCAGACAGCGCGGGCCAGGTCGCCGGATGAGGATTGCCGTTCTTGGCATCCGCGGGGTTCCGGCGAACTACGGTGGATTTGAGACGTTCGCCGAACAGCTTGGCAGACGGCTGGTCGCCCGCGGGCACGAGGTGACCGTCTACGGACGAAACGCATGGGTGGCCAAGGGCATCCAGACGTACCTGGGCATGCGCATCATTCGCCTTCCGGCGCCGCGATCCAAGTACCTGGAAACGGTCGTTCACTCCCTGTTCAGCGCCCTCGACGCGATGTTTCGCCCCTTCGATGTCGTCTACGTGTGCAACTCTGCGAACGTGCCGGCAGTTGTCCTGCTCATGCTCGCCCGCAAGCGCGTGGTTCTCAACGTGGACGGCCTGGAATGGCAGCGAGCCAAATGGAACCGCATTGGGCGTGCCTACTACCGGGCCTGCGCCGCAGTCGCCGCCCGACTGCCCGTGCACGTGGTCACGGATGCGCACGTCATCCAGGCGTATTACCAACGGGCCTATGGGCGCGCCACGGACTACTTCCCGTACGGCACCGATATCGGCGAGACCGCGGACGACGGCACGCTGGCCCAGCTCGGACTGGAGGCCCGGCACTACGTTCTGTACGTCAGCCGCCTCGAGCCCGAGAACAACGCCCATATCGTGATTGAAGCCTATCGCTCGGTCAGAACCGATCTTCCCCTCGTGATCCTGGGCGACGCCCCGTATGCGACGGACTACATCGCTTCGTTGAAGGGCACGTCCGACCCGCGTGTGCGATTCCCTGGCGCGATCTACGGTCATGGCTATCACGTCCTTCGATCCAATTCGGTCGCGTATGTCCAGGCAACCGAGGTCGGGGGGACGCATCCTGCGCTGGTCGAGGCAATGGGCGCCGGCAATGCCATTGTCGCCAACGACGTTCCCGAACATCGTGAGGCCCTGGGTGACGCCGGTCTCTTCTACAAAGGCCCTGCCGAGCTCGCAGCGCGTTTCCAGGCCATCCTCGACGACCCGGAGCTGGCTGCGAGTCTCCGGGCCCGGGCACGAGCCCGAGCTGAAGCCGAGTTTTCCTGGGAGCACGTGGCGGACGCGTACGAGGCCTGGCTGATGAAGATCGGCAGCGGCTGATCCCGGAACGGTGTCCGCCCGTCAGCCTTGGCTCGTCCTGTCGATTTCGGGTGCCCGGCCGGCGGGGGGCGCCGCTTCCCCGGGGGCGCCGCGTCCTTTGACATGGACGACAAGGGCGTGCCCTACATCATCACCAGGCCGCCGTCCACCGCGAGGACCTGGCCGGTGATGTACGCGGCCTCGTCGCTGGCGAGGAAGGCGACCGCGTTGGCGATCTCCTCGGGTGTCCCGAACCGCCCCAGCGGCGTCCGGGCAGTGATCTCGTCCTGGAGCGGTTGCGGCAGATCCCTGGTCAGCTCGGTGAGCACGAAACCCGGTGCCACGGCATTGCAGGTGATCCCCCTCGAGGCGAGTTCGCGGGCCGTGGCCTTGGTCAGCCCGATGAGTCCGGCCTTCGCCGCCGAGTAGTTCGCCTGGCCGGTCTGACCGGCCTGGCCGGACACCGACGTGATGTTGATGATCCGGCCGCCCTTCGCCCTGAGCATCGGCCGCGTCACGGCCTTGATCGCGTGGAACGCGCCGGACAGGTTCGTGTTGATGACATCCTGCCAGGCATCGACGGACATCCGCATGATCAGGTCGTCGCGCGTGATCCCCGCGTTGTTGACGAGGATGTCAACCTTGCCGAACGCTTCGAGCACGGCCTTGATCAGAGCATCCGCGGACTCCGGATCGCTGACGTCGGCCTGGACCGCGAGGGCCCGTCGCCCGAGTGCCTGGACCGCACTCGCCGTCTCGTCGGCCGCGGCCTGGTTTCCCCGATAGCTGAAGGCGACATCGGCACCCTGCATGGCCAGGCGGAGCACGATCGCGCGCCCGATTCCGCGGGATCCTCCGGTCACAACGGCGCTCCTGCCGCCGAGTTCGATCACGACACGCTGCCTCCCTGCTGCGAATGCATGTTACCCGGCACGGTTGATCCCCACGACGATCGCCTGCGGAGGCAACAGGTCCAGTGGGCCGTTGCGCAGGTAGATGGCGTCCGGGTAGCCGCTCCAGCGGGAAAGGGCCCGATCCACAGCCACGCCGGGAATGCGCGAATACTCGTACACGACCTCGGGGGCGGCGTCACCCCGGAGGGCGTCCGTCCAGTCCCGATAGGTCGCAGCGGCGGGATCACCGCTCACCGAGAGGAACCGCGCAAGCCACCCGGCTGCATCAAAATCGAGCGGGTTCGCGGCCAGCCGGGCGCGCAGAGCCGTTTCCGCTCCCGCTCGATCTCCGGCCAGCCAGGCAACGACGACCCCTACCAGCTCACGGGTGGCAGAGGCCGGCATTCGTGCAAGGTAACCCCTGGCAGCCGCCGGATCTCCTCCATAGGCCGCGATGGTTGCTGCCGTGCCGAGATCGCCCGCCGCCGCCCGTTCGTCGGTCGCAGCCCGGACTGCCGCAGCCCGGACTGCCGGGTCGAGGGCCATGGTCTCGCTTGACGCGATCGAAGGCCTGATCACGATGGCCCGCGCATACCAGCGCCCCGCCGCGATCGAGTCTCCCGCCTGTTCCGCCACGCGCCCGGCGTTCACGAAGACGTTCACGTCCCGGCCGGCTCGCGCCGTGGCGTCCCGTGCATGGGCCAGCGCGGTGGGCAGGTCGCCGTTGGCGGCGTCGAGCGTCGCGAGGGCGATGACGTTCTCTGGCAGGGTGTCGGTGACCAGCGCCAGTTCGTACTGGGCACGGGCGCCCGAGATGTCCCCGAGGTGCGCGAGCGCCAGGCCCAGCTCGATCCGGTAGAACGCCAGCTCGCCGTCCAGGTCCACCGCTCGACGGTACAGGTCCGCGGCGGCTGGCCAGTCGCCCGCGTCGGCAGCCGCGTCCCCATCGTTCGCCGCGAGCGCCGCCTGGTCGATCCTGACGACGGTGGGCCCTCCGATCATCAAGATGCCGACCAGGACCACCGGCACCGCCGGGAGGGCCCGCCGAAGGCGGGTGGCCATGCCGGGTTCGGGGACTGCGGCATCCATCCAGCCGATCAGGAGCGCCACCATGAGGACCACGGCCGGCAGGTTGGTCAGGTCGTCCACCAGGCCCTGGGCCCCCAACCCCACGAGCCCCGTGATCGCGGCCACGGATTCCATCCGGGACCACCGATCGTTGGCGCGGAGCGCCGATCGAGCACGCCAGACGAGCGTGCCGAGGGCGACGAGCGCGGCTCCCACGCCGGCGATGCCCAGCTCGGACAGGAGGCGCAGATACGCATTGTGCGGGTGCGGCACAACCGCCACGAGATCGGCGTTCTGGGCGATTTCCAGCTGGAGTTGGGGCCACGTCCCGGGTCCGGTGCCGAGGATCGGATGGGCCAGGAAAAGCTGTACCGCCGACTGCCACAGCGCGATCCGGAAGCCTTCCCCGCCGGTCCCGAAGCGCGCGATCAGGGCGGGCCCAACCGCGAGGACGCCGACGGCGCCGATCAGGACGACGGGGACGGCAATGCGCGGGGAAAGGGCCGCTCTTGCCACCCGACGAATCGTGGAACCCCCGGACGCGTCCCCTGCGAGGATCACCAGGCCCACGGCCGCCGCCGACGCCGCGAACAGCCCGAGGTATCCTCCGCGCGAACCGCTGAGCAGGATCCCGGCAAGGAACAGGCCCAGGGCCGCGATCGCGACGCGCCGCCCTGCCGACCGCCAGAGCAATGCCGTAGCGAGCGGCCCGAGCAGGAGCAGGTACGTGGCGATCAGGTTCGGCGAACCCAGGGACAGGCCGCTGAAGCCGGGGCGCAGCGGTGGGACCGCGAGCCGGCCGACGAATGACCAGAACCGGATCCACCCCACGCCGACCTCCACCAGGTAGCCGGCGGCCACGAACAGCGCGGCGCCGATCACCAGGATCCGGAGCCTGCGGCGGCTGCCCGCATCCCTCGCGATCCCAAGGAGGGCGAGGAAACCGAGCGTCATCGCCGTCGCCGTCAGGCCGGCCTCCAGGCTCAATCGCGGGCGCTGCGAGGCAAGCACGGAGGCCCACAGGACCGCCAGCATCGCCACCGCTGCGAGCGCCAGCGGCGACCGCACGCGGATGCCGGGCAAGAACGCCGAGGCGACGAGCCAGGCCACCAACGCGGCGGCGGTGAGCACCTGCGTCGCCACGCGGATCGGCTGATCTGCGATCCCATGGTAGGCACCGCCGGCGAAGAGGATGAAGGCGAGGATCGGCATGCCGAGAACCCCGACCATCGGGGCCCAGAGATCCTCGAGTCGCGACGCCGGAACGCGATCGATCGACGCGCCGGGCTCCGTCGTCAACGCCCGGCTGTCTGTGGCGCCGGTGTCGGCTCCCCCGGGACCACGTCGTCCAGCGGCACGTGCAGCGGATCCGGGCGGGCCATGATCTCGGCCAGCGCCGGTGGGATCGGGTCCACCGCGTCCCAGTCCTGGGGCAGGCGGACGTGGACCGTGGAGGGATCGACGGCAGCGTCGCCGGCGATGCCGCGCGCCGGATCGGCGGTCCAGCGGATGGTTGCCGCGCCGGAGGTGAAGCCGGCCCCGAAGGCGACGATGCAGACGGCGTCGCCGACGGCCACGCGACCTTCGTTCACGGCCTCGGCCAGGGCGATGGGGACCGACGCCGCCGACGTGTTGCCGTACTTCTCCAGGTTGACGAACATCCGATCCATCGGCAGGTCCAGGCCCTTGGCCACGGCCTCGATGATCCGGATGTTGGCCTGGTGCGGAATGAAGAGGCGCACGTCGTCCGGGGTCAGGCCGGCCTTGCGGACGGATGCCAGGGCCGTCGTCGCGAGCGTCCGCGTGGCGAATCGGTAGGTCTCGCGGCCTTCCATGCGAATGAAATGCTCGCCCCGACGGATCGTCTCGGTCGAGGGCGGGCTCTTGGCGCCGCCGGCGGGGAGCCAGATCATGTACGCGCCCTGCGGTTCCGTGGTCATCTCGATCCCGAGACTGCCGCCCGGCTCGTCCGACGAGGAAACCACGACCGCGCCGGCGCCGTCGCCGAACAGGATGCAGGTGCCGCGATCCGTGTAGTCGAGGAAGCGGGTCAGGAGCTCGGCCCCGATGACGAGGACGTGCCTGGCCAGGCCGGACGTCACGTACGCCTGGGCCGTGGCGAACGCGTAGACGAACCCCGAGCAGGCCGCCGAGACGTCCATGGCCGCGGCACGCTGATTCCCAATGGCCTCCTTCACGAGCGCGGCGGTCGACGGCATCCAGTAATCGGGCGTGAGCGTGGCCAGGAGGATCAGGTCGATGTCGTCCGGGTCGAGGCCGGCCGTCCGGATGGCGCGGAGGCCGGCCACCGCGCCCATCGATGCGGTCGTCTCATGGGCGGCGGCAACGCGACGCTCGCGGATGCCCGTCCGGGTCACGATCCACTCGTCGTTCGTGTCGACCATCTTCTCCAGGTCGGCGTTGGTGAGCACGTGCTCGGGGACGTAGCGTCCCCAGCCGGTCACGTGGGCGTAACGTGCGGGCGCGGACTCGCCGTTCACAGGGGTTCTACCTCGATCAGGGGCTGCCTGGCCTTGACGAGCTTGCCGTCTTCGGCATGGACCTTGACGACACGGCCGGAGAGATCGCTCTTGATCTCGTTGAACAGCTTCATCGCCTCGATCAGGCCGATCACCTGACCCACGGCAACCTCGCCACCGGCGGCCACGTACGCGGCGGTGCCGGGCGAGGGCGATCCATACCAGATGCCGGTCAGCGGAGCCTTGACCGACGGGCGGGCGGGCGGGCTGCCGCCGGGAGTTCCCGGCGCGCCATCTCCGCCGGACGGCGTCGGCGCAGCAGCGGTCGCCGGACCAGGCGCCACCGCGACCGGCGCGAGCGCCTCGGGCTTTCGAAGGACCAGGGCGGTCTCGCCCACCTGGACCTCCAGCTCGGTCAGTTCGCTTCGATCGAGCAGGCCGGCGAGGCGATCGATCAGCCCGAGCAGGGACTGGTCGCCGGCATCGGCGGCTCCGGGGTTCGGCGCGTCCACGGGCGGCCCTCCGTCCCCGGACGCCTTGTCCTTGCTCACGATTCCCACCGTCGGAAGAGCAGCGCCGCGTTCTGGCCGCCGAAACCGAACGAGTTGCTGAGGGCGACCCGGAGCTCGCGCCGCGTCGCCCTGCCGGGCGTCAGGTCGAGGCCCGCCGCGGCGTCGTCCGGCGTGGTCAGGTTGATGGTGGGTGGCACGATCCCCGTTCGAAGCGCCTGGATCACCGCGATCGATTCGAGCGCGCCCGCGGCCCCGAGGGTGTGCCCCAGCATCGACTTGTTGGCCGACACGGCAACGAGCGGTGCGTGATCCCCGAAGATGGTCCGGATGGCCTGGAGCTCGGCCCGGTCCCCCTCCGGCGTGGAGGTGGCGTGGGCATTCACGTGGTCCACCTCGGACGCGTCCAGGCCCGCCTTCTCCAGGGCGCGTCGGGCGGCGCGGACCGCGCCGATTCCGCCCGGGGCCGGGAGCGTGATGTGGGAGGCGTCGGCGGTCGCGCCGTAGCCGACGATCTCGGCGAGCGGCTCGGCGCCGCGCGCGGTGGCGTGGGCGAGCGACTCGAGGATCAGCACGCCGCTTCCCTCCCCGATCACGAACCCGTCGCGACCCTGATCGAACGGCCGGGACGCACCCTCGGGGTCGTCGTTGCGCGTGGAGAGGGCCTTCATCGAGGCAAACCCGCCGACGACCGCTTCGTGGATCGTGGCTTCGGACCCGCCGGCAAGCATGACCTCGGCATCGCCGCGGCGGATCGTCTCCCAGGCCTCGCCGATCGCATGGGCGCCGGTGGCGCAGGCAGACACGGTCGCGAAGTTGGGTCCCAACGGCCCGAACGCAATGGCGATCTGCCCGGCGCCGACGTTGGCGATCCCCATCGGGATGAAGAACGGGCTGATGCGGTCCGGCCCGCGCTCCCCCATCAGCAGGACGTTGTCGAACAGGGTGGCCACGCCGCCGAGCCCGGAACCCATGATCACGCCGGTCCGCTCAGCCAGCGCGCCGTCCATCCGCCCCGGCAACCCGGTCTGGTCCAGCGCCTCGCGTGCGGCCACGAGGCCGAACTGGATGTATCGGTCCGTCCGGCGCATGTCCTTGCGATCCAGCACGCCGCCGGCATCGAAGTCGCGCACCTCGCCCGCGATGCGCGAACTGAGTCGCGACGGGTCGAACCGCTCGATGGTGCGGATCCCGGATCGCCCGGCGACGAGACCCGCCCAGGTGGACGCGACGTCGTTGCCGAGGGCCGACAACGCACCCATCCCGGTCACGACGACGCGCGTCATCGGCTGGACTCCCGACGGCCGGGTCACCGGACCAGCTTCCCCGTCCGGACCGTCGCCGCTCGGTAGACATCCCCGGGCAGGCCGCGCGCGGAGATGGCATTGGCCGCGATCATCGTGTCGAACTCGGTCCTGCGGATCTCGGCGGTGACGGTCTCGCCATCCACGGTGACCAGCGCCCACGACGCCGTTGGGTCGCCGTCGAAGGCGTTGCCGGCGCTGCCGGCGTTGACGATCTGCTTCCAGCCGAAGTCGCGGATGTCCGGGATATGGGTGTGCCCGCAGCAGATGATCCGCGCGTCCGTTCGCGAGAGCCGCTCCAGCGTGACGCCGGCATCGAGGTCCCGATCGAAGCCCGCCGTCTGCGAGCCCGGTGACGCATGGGTCACGAGGAACATCGTCTCGCCCACCATGAGCCGGCGTTCGGCCGGCAGGCGTCGAAGCCAGGCCAGGCCTTCATCGTCGAGTTCGTCGTGCGCCCACTCGGCGGCCGCCCGGATCGCATCGGACACGCCATCCTGCATCCAGGGAAAGGCGGCCGTGTAGTCGAAGTCGGCCACCGCGATGTCGGTGTTCCCCTGGACCACGATGGCACCGTCGCGCTCCATGTCCCGGAGCATCGCGATGGTGCCGACCGGATCGTGGCCGTTGAGGACCAGGTCGCCGGCCACCAGGACCGCGTCCGGCTTCTCCCGGTGGATCGCCTTGCGAACCGCCTCGAGCGCGGTGACGTTGCCGTGAACGTCGCTGAGAACCGCGACCCGGGCGCTCACGATGGTCCTCCCGCGTCCTGCGAGGGCGGGGCACCGCAAGGCGGAGCCGAGCACGCGAGCGAGCGCACCTGCGCGTGCGTGAGCGAACGCGCGCAGGCGACAACGCAGCGGGGTGCCGTCATCGCAGGACGCCTTCGGCCGGGATGATGAAGCTGAGCGTCGCCTCGCAGGCAACCTCGCCGTCGACGCTGGCCACGCCCCGGCCGCGCCCGAAGCGCTTGCCGAGCTTCTCCATCGTGACCTCCAGGCGGAGCGTGTCACCCGGAACCACGACCCGCTTGAAGCGGCACTCGTCGATCCCGGCGAACAGGCCGATCCGGTCCCCGAACCCGGGCTGCTTGGCGACGTACACGGCCATCGTCTGGGCCAGCGCCTCCACCTGGAAGACGCCGGGCATCACGGGCAGGCCCGGAAAGTGCCCCTGGAAGAACCACTCCGTCGCGGTCACGCCCTTGATCCCGACGATCCGCATGGCATCCGCGTCGTACTCGATGATCCGGTCCACGAGCAGGATCGGCCACCGATGCGGGATGAGCGCCTCGATCTCTCGGGCTGAATGGACGGTCTCGGTCACGGGCAGACTCCGTAGCGTTGCGGGTCGATCAGCTTCGGGCGGCGGCGGCCAGGAAGGCCGCGCTCCCGACACGATCGAGGAGGTTGGTCGTCATGCGACCCTCGAGGAATGTCTCGCTCGTGATGAGCGCCTTGTGGATCTCGACATTGGTGATGATCCCATCCACGACGAGTTCATCGAGGGCCGCCCGTCCACGCTCGACGGCCGTTGCCCGATCCGGACCCCAGGCGATCAGCTTGCCGAGCAGCGAATCGTAGAACGGCGGCACCTCGTAGCCGGGGAAGAGGTGGGAATCCATCCGGATCCCGGGGCCACCCGGTGCGTGATAGCGCTCGACGACACCGGCCCCGGGCCTGAAGTCATGCGCGGGATCCTCGGCGTTGATCCGGAACTCGATGGCGTGGCCGCGTGGCTGGACGTCGGCCTGGCTGTACCCGAGCGGCTCGCCGGCCGCGATCCGGATCTGCATCGCCACGAGGTCGATCCCGGTCAGCATCTCGGTCACGCCGTGCTCCACCTGGATCCGGCAGTTGATCTCGATGAAGAACGCCTTGCCGGACCCGTCGACCAGGAATTCGAGCGTGCCGACGTTCTCGTAGCCGGCCGCGACGACGGCCTGGATCGCCCGCTCGGCGAGCTCGGCCCGCGCCTCCGGGCCGAGGGCCGTTGTCGGGCCTTCCTCGAGGATCTTCTGATGTCGGCGCTGGACGGAACAGTCGCGCTCGCCGAGGTGGATACCGTGGCCGTACCGATCGACCGCCACCTGCACCTCCACGTGGCGCGTGTCGTCGAGCCATTTCTCCAGGTACAGGGAATCGTCCCCGAACGCGGATTTCGCCTCGGAGCGACAGACCCTGATCGCCGATTCGAGCTCCCGCGGCGTGCGGACCATGCGCATGCCCTTCCCACCGCCGCCCGCGGACGGCTTGATGAGGACGGGATAGCCGATCCGGTCGGCTTCGGCGAGGGCGTGTTCGTCGTCCCGAAGCATGCCCACCGAACCGGGGATCGTCGGCAGGCCATGGCTGCCGAGGAGCCGCCGGGTGCCCTCCTTGCTGGCGAACCGGTCGAGCACCTCGGGTGGCGGCCCGATGAACGTCAGATCGTGGGCGCGCACCACCTCGGCGAAGGTCTCGTCCTCGGACAGGAAGCCGTAGCCCGGGTGGATCGCATCGCAGCCGGTGACGACGGCGGCCGAGATGATCGCCGGCACGGACAGGTAGGACCGGCGGGCATCGGCGGGCCCGATGCAGATCGCCTCATCGGCGAGCCGGACGGCCAGGCTGTCGCGATCGGCCTCGCTGTACGCAACGACGGCCTCGACGCCCAGCGTCCGGCAGGCGCGCAGGATCCGGAGCGCGATCTCCCCGCGGTTGGCGATCAGGATCTTCGTGAACATCGGTCAGCGGGCCTCGGTCACCGTTGCGGCCTCGATGTGAACGAGCTCCTGGCCGTATTCCACCGCGGTCCCGCCCTCGACGAGCACGCCGATGACGATGCCGTCGGTCGGCGCGACCACATCCTGCGGGATGCCCAGCATGTCGACGGCGCCGAGCTTGTCGCCGGCGCGCACCCTGGTCCCGCCGAGCGCCGCCTTGCCCGGCTGGAAGATGCCTACCGCGGGAGACGTGGCGATGGGTCCGCGGACCACGGGCATGCCGTCGCTCGCCCCGGGCGCGCTCTCGCCGGGCGAGCTCTCGCCGGGCACGATCGTGCCGGGCCGACCCGGCCCGACGGGTGCCAGTCCGGGCGCGGTTCCGTTGCCCGATGACGCGGCACCGGTTGGTGCGCCGGAGGCAGCGCCGCTCCGGGCGGGACCCGGCGCGCCGACGCCGTCGTGGCCGGTATGGGTCCGCTGGCCGGCACGGTCCATCGCCCGTCGCCCGAGTTCGGGCCCACCGCCGGCCGGCCGTCGCAAGCGGACGTGCCAGTCGCCTTCGCGGACCTCGAGCTCCCCAACACTGAGCGTCGCCAGCTTGGCGATGAGGGCCGGAACCAGCGTGTCGATGAGTCGTTCGATCCCCGCATGCGCGGTGGCGCGCGCAGCCTCGCGGCCGGGATCGCGGTCCTGGGGCACGCTCAAGCCTCCTCGCGGGCGGGCGGCTCGTCGCGGCGCGACGATCCGGTTGTCGATGTGCCGGCCAACCAGCGGGTCGGATCCAGCAGGTCGCGCACCCGATCGGCAAGCCCTCGATTGGGCGGAGGCATGATCGGCGGCGCGGCGGTCTCAGTGTAGGCGCCGAAGGCACGGTACCGCCGGTAGCGCTCCGCCACGAGCTCGTCCGACGGGATCCGCTCGAGTCGATCCAGCTCCGCGATGATCACCGCCCGCAGGCGACGTGCCGTCTCGGCGTGGTCGGCGTGAGCGCCCTCGCCGGGCTCGGCAACGACCTGGTCCACCACGCCCAGGGCCAGCTGGTCGTCCGCCGACATGCGCATCGCGAGCGCGGCCGTGGCGGCCTCGTCCGTGTTGCGCCACAGGATGGCCGCACAACCCTCCGGGCTGATCACCGCGTAGACGGCATTCTCGAGCGCGATGACCACGTCGCCGACCGCGATCGCGATGGCCCCGCCGGAACCACCCTCGCCGGTGATGATCGAGACGATGGGTGTCCGGAGGCGGGTCATCAGGCCGATCGATCGGGCGATGGCTTCGGCGATGCCGCGCTCCTCGGATTCGGGGCCGGGGTGCGCGCCGGGCACGTCCACGAAGGTGACGATGGGAAGCCCGAACCGCTCGGCCAGCTCCATCGCCCGCATGGCCTTGCGATACCCCTCCGGATGGGGCATCCCGAAGTTGCGCCGGACGTTCTCGTCGGTGTCGGCACCCTTCTGCTGCCCGATGAAGACGATCCGGCGGCCATCGATCCGGGCGAAGCCACAGGCCATGGCGGCATCGTCACCGAACGCCCGGTCACCGTGGATCTCCACGATCTCGTCGGCCATCTCCGCCAGCAGGTCCAGGGTTCGCGGGCGACGCAGGTTCCGCGCCAGCTGGACCCGATTCCACATCCGGGCCCTGGGGTCATCCGGAACGTCGGCGGCGTCGGCCGGGCGGCGACCCAGGAGTCGATCAACCATGGGCCTGCTCCCGGTCCGCGGCGCGGGCGGCCGGAACCGCATCATCGGGACCGGCGTGGACCGGTCGGGCGGCAGGCTCGTCCGACAGGCCCAGGTCCGGGACCACCTTGTCGGCGAGCGAGGTCAGGAATCCGATGGGATCGAACATCGACCGGCCCTCGGCGGGCACGAGGTGAATGGGCGACGGAACGAGGTAGCGGAGGAGCTGGCCGATCTCGCCGCGCAATGCCCGCCGCGGCACCACCCGATCCACGAACCCGTGCTCGAACAGGAATTCCGAGCGCTGGAACCCGGGTGGGAGCTCCTGGGCGATGGTACCCGCGGCCACCCGCGCACCGGCAAACCCGATCAGGGCATTGGGCTCGGCGATGTTGATGTCCCCAAGGACGGCGAATGAGGCAAAGACCCCGCCTGTCGTCGGATCGCTCATCACGGAGATGTACGGCACGCCGGCCGCGCGCAGCCGCTCGAGCGCGGCGCAGGTCTTGGCCAGTTGCATCAGCGCCAGCGTGCCCTCCTGCATGCGCGCGCCACCCGACGCGGACACGATGATCAGGGGCAGCCGGTCCACCAGGGCCTGCTCCGCCGCCCGGGTCACCTTCTCGCCGACGACGGCGCCCATCGATCCGCCCATGAACGCGAAGTCCATCACGCACAGGGACACCCGGTGGCCGTCGATCGTCGCGATGCCGCGAACGGCGGCGTCGCGCATGCCGGTGGCCAGCTGCGCGGCCGCGAGACGGTCCGGATAGGGCTTCTGGTCCACGAACCCGAGCGCGTCCACGCTCTGCAGACCGGCGTCCAGCTCCACGAAGCTCCGGTCGTCCACGAGCATGGAGATGCGCACCTCGGCCGACAGGCGGAAGTGATGCCCGCAGGTGGGACAGACCCGGTCCGCCTTGTCCAGCTGCTTGTTGAACAGCATCTCGGAGCAGGACGGGCATTTGGTCCACAGGTCGGCCGGGTAGGCGTCCTTGCGCGGGCGGAATGACGGCAGCTTGATGGGCATCGGTCGCCTAGGCCGGTCGGCCGCGCATCGGCGGCGTTGGACGGCCGCGCATCGCATGCGCGGCCCTGGCCGCGCGGGCCATCGGCGAGCCACTGGGTCGCGAGCGGCGCCAGGCCACCCACGCGGCTCCGGCCAGGCTCAGCGCGGACGCGGCAACGGCACCGCCGACGAGCAGCGGTCGTGGATCCGGCCCGGACGAACCACGCGTCCCGGACGAACCGCGGGGCTCGGACGAACCGCGGGGCTCGACCTCGTCCAGCGGGTCGGCGCCGAAGCCGGCATCCGGCAACGGAAACGGGATGGAGTGCGAGACATCTTCGCCCCCCGCGGCCACCGGCAGGCGCATGGCGGCGGCCGCTTCGGCCAGCCGTACCGCAAGACGCTCCTCGAACCGGAACGACGGATGGAAGCGCGGCAGGTCCCGGGTGAGCCGCTCCGACGCCAGTCGAACACCGCGATCCAGCCGGGCTGCGTTCGTGTCCCGGTGCATTCCGGCCAGAAACCACGCGCGGCGCCGGGTTTCCGGAGCCGGCGACTCCGGCAGCCCTGCGGCCTCCCCGGCAGCGAGCAGGGAATCGAGGTAGCGATCCGTCACCAGCGCGTCCACCTCCAGCACGTCGCGACCCACGAGCGTCATCGACCACTCCGCGGCGCTCGAGGCCTGCGCCCGGCAGCGTCGCCGATGTCCCGTGCGACGGCCCGAAGGCCTCGATGCAGCAGGACCCGGACCGCCCCTTCCGAGCGGCCCATGACGCCGGCGATTTCGGCCGTGCTCAACTCGTTGACAAAGCGGAGCACGAGGGCCCGGCGACGATCACCGGGCAGGCGGCCGACCGCGCTCCAGGCCGCCGCGGCCTCGTCGCGCCGAACGGCATCGCCCTCCACGTTCAGCGGGTCCGCGATGAGCGCGGCGGTGGGCTCGTCCAGGACCAGCACGGGATTCCGGCGCGCCGTCCGCCGTTCGTTGGCGATGCCGTTCCGGGCGATCTGGAAGAGCCAGACCTTGAAGGTGGATGCGCCGTCGCCGTCGTCGGGACGCGCCCGCTCCTCGAAGCGCGACAGGTTGGCCAATGCGGACAGGAAGGTCCGCGCGGTCGCGTCCTCGGCCGCGTGATGATCCCCGAGTTCGTAGTAGGCGAAGCTGTACACCTGGGCCACGTACCGCCGGTAGAGTGCTTCGAACCGCCCGGGGTCACGGAGCGCCGCCTCCACGAGCGGCCGATCCAGATCCAGATGCGCGATCCGGGGCGCGGCCATTGGTGCCGCTCCCGTACTCCTGAACACCGGACGCGCCATGTCGTTACACCATCCCCGCAGCCGGCAGGCGCAGGCGCAGGATCTCGCCCGCGAAGACGAGTCGCTCCGGGGCCCCGCCCGGGCGGTGGAGGTCCTCGCCGTGGATGTCCTGCACGACCAGCGCTCCGCTGGCACCGTCGACGCCGATCGCCCGCACGGTGGTGGTGGAGCCGTCGATCCCGGACAGCGTCACGAGGTGCCCCGTCGTCACCTGGCGTGCGGTCCATCCGGCGACGTCGAAGCGGCCTCCGCGGAGTGCCGCGACGCGCGTTTCCAGGCGGCCCAGGAATCCGTCGAGCATGGCTTCTCGATCGATCGGCCGGCCGCCCGATACCTCGCGCAGCGAGGTCATCGACCCCGCCAGCTCGGGCGGGAATGCCGTCGCCGGCCAGTCGGCATTGATGCCGATCCCGACCACGGCCCGCGGGTCGCCCGTACCGAGCCCGTCGGTCTCGCCGAGGATTCCGGCGAGCTTGCGCAGGGCCAGCGGGGCGCTCTGCTGTTCGATGGCCTCATCGGCGGTCACGTCGCCGATGAGCACGGCGTCGGAACCTTCCCGAATGACGACGAAGTCGTTGGGCCACTTGAATCGGATCGTGCCCTCGCCCAGGCCGGCGGCGTCCTCGGCCGCATCCGCCATCGCCAGCCCCACCATCGCCGCGAGCCGCCACGTGTCGGCCGGCTCGAGCCAGGTCGGCCGGAATCCGATGGAACACAGGAGGGCCGTCCCGGCGGGCGCAGACCAGGCTCGCCCGTTCCGGCCGCGACCCGCCACCTGCTCGTCGGCGACGGCGATGCAGACCTCAGGGACGCCTTCGGCCAGCCAGTCCCGAATGATGTCGTTGGTTGAGCCGACGGCACCGAATCGTTCGAAGCGCGCGTACGCATCGAGGACCCCGGGGCGCGTCACCGGATCAACCGGCCGCCCGGCCGGTTGCGGCGGCGTCGATCGGATCCGGCCTGGCCAGCTCGAAGGCGCCGTGGAGGGCATCGAGCGCCTGCGGCAGGGCGTCCTCCGCGATCATGCAGGTGATCCGGACCTCGGAGGTCGAGATCATCTCGATGTTCACGCCGGCATCGGCGAGCGTCCCGAACATCCTGGCCGCATAACCCGGAGCGTTGTGCAGCCCGGCCCCGACGATCGAGACCTTCGCCACCGAGGCATCGGTGGTGAGTTCGCGGGCGCCGAGCTCGCGCACGATGGGTTCGAGCACCTTCCGGGCCTTCGCCAGCTCGACCCGCGGAACCGTGAACGACAGGTCCGTCGCGCCGCCGTGTCCGACGTTCTGGACGATCATGTCCACGTTGATCCCGGCCTCCGCGAGGGGATCGAACAATGCCCGCGCCACGCCCGGACGGTCCGGGACCGCGACGACGGTGACCTTGGCCACGTTGCGGTCGTGCGCAAGGCCGCGAACCTTGTTCCGCTGTTCCACGAGCAGGTCCTCCTTGATGAGCGTACCCGGCGCGTCCTCGAACGAGCTGAGCACCTCGATGACGACGTCGTTGACCCAGCCGAGCTCGACGGCACGGACCTGCATGACCTGGGCCCCCTGATGGGCGAGCTCGAGCATCTCCTCGTACCCGATCACCGGGAGCTGGCGCGCATTCCGGACGATTCGCGGATCCGCCGTGTAGATGCCGCGCACATCCGTGAAGATCTGGCATCGCTCCGCCCCGAGCGCGGCGGCCAGGGCGACGGCCGTCGTATCCGAGCCGCCCCGCCCGAGGGTGGTCATCTCGGCCCGACCCACCGCATCGGCGCTCTGCCCCTGGAAGCCGGCGATGATGACCACGCTGCCTCGCTCGATCTCCTCGCGGATCCGGACCGGGTCCACGTTGGCGATCCGGGCCCGACCATAGCGCCCGTCCGTGGTGATCCCGGCCTGCGGCCCGGTCAGCGAGATGGCCTTGATGCCGAGGGAGTGGAGGGCCATGGACACGAGGGTCGCGCTCTGGTGCTCGCCGGTGGCCAGGAGCATGTCCAGTTCGCGCGGATCGGGCTCGTCGGTGATGGCGCCGGCAAGCGCCAGCAACTCGTCGGTCGTGTCGCCCATGGCCGACACGACCACCACGAGATCGGCACCCGCCGCGCGTTCGCGCGCAATCCGCCGCGCGACGCGTCGGATTCGATCCGCATCCGCAACGGAGGAGCCGCCGAACTTCTGGACCACGAGAGGGCGGTGCATCGGGCGCGCATTCTACCCGACCGTTCCGGGGCCTCCACAATGCGCTCCACGCCCGCCGCGTATGCGTGCGGCTGTGATTCCCAGACCCGACTCCCACGGGGTCTACCGGCTCCGGCAATACCCGCCGACCCCGCGCGACGAGTTCTACGCGCTCCAGGCCAGCGCCCCCGGGGCGACCTTCAGTCACGACACCGCCCTCGAGTTCTACGGTCTCTCGGACGTCCTGCCCACCACGATCCGCGTGACCGTGCCGCCCTCGTCCGGGCTCAAGCCCCGGCCAGGTGTCACGATCCATCGCTCGAAGATTGCCCCAGGCGACCGGGTCCTGCGTGACGACATCTGGCTCACCTCCCTACCGCGGACGCTCCTCGACTGCGCACGACTCGGGACAGATTCCGGCCAACTGCTCGTTGCACTCGAGGCCGGTCGGGAACGTGGTCTCCTGGGCCCCGAGGACCTCGCGCGCCTGACGAACACCTATCAACCGGCCATGTCACACAAGGCCCACGCGGCACAATGGATCGATGGTGATCGGGTCCTTCCGTTCTCGTGCCTGGCGGTCCCGCGACGACACCCGCGCGATGCAGGCGCTCGCCCGAGCTCGCCTCTCGCGGGACTGGCCCGCGGCCCGCATCCATCCCGGCGACCTCGATTGGTGGGTCGTCCAGACATACGGACGGGCGCCCGGGATGACCGAGCGTGTGCGGCTCTGGCTGGGTCCGGATGATGAACTCGTGGCATTCGCATGGTTCTCGCCCCCGGCGGACCTCGACTTCCTGGTCGGGCCGGATGAGCCTCCGGCGGTCGTGGCGCTCGTGGCCGAGATCCTTGACTGGGCCGAGATCCGGCACGGGGCGCTCGGGGGCGCGGCCACGGCCACGGCGGGCGCGGGCGCGGCCACGGCCTTCGGAGGTGCGGCCCCGGCCCAGCTCCGGGCGTGGGTCGCCGCGAGTGACCAGGCGGCGATGGGAGGCCTGGATGCGCTGGGTCTCGGGCCCGAGGCGCGGCCCGGTCTCGTGCAGTTCACAGGCGACCTGACGGTGGCGGATGCATGGCCGGCCACCCGGCTGCCACCGGGACTGGCACTTCGCGCGCTCAGCTCCGAGCCGGACATCGAGGCGCGGGTGATCTGCGGGCGAGCGGCGTTTCCCGCTTCCACCATGACCGCGGAGCGCTACCGAACCGTCCGCCGAGCATGGCTCTATCGCGCCGACCTGGATCTCCAGCTCGTCGCGGCCGATGGCCGCGTGGTGGCGTTCGCGCTCGGCTGGTTTGACCCGATGAGCGGTGTCGTCGAGCTGGAGCCCGTCGGCGTCCACCCCGAGTGGCATCGGCGTGGACTGGGTGGCCACATCTGCCGCGCCGTGTTGCGGACGGCGCGCACACTCGGTGCACGACGAGCCATGGTCGCGGCAGAACGGACGAATGACGCAGCGCTCGCGCTGTACGCGAGCCTCGGTCTGGCCATCACCACGGACATCGTGGCGTTCACCCGACCGATCATGGAGCAGCCGGCGATCACGGTCGGCTGAGAGCGAAGGAGAGAGCCGTGTGCTTCGACGCCGACAGTCGACCGCCGATCGCCCCGATAGCGGGCGGTTCCCTCGACGGTACGCCGATGACGCTCACGTCGGCCGATGGAACCGCCTTCGGCGCGTATGCGGCCCGGGCCGCCACCCCGAACGGCGCCGGCATCCTCATCCTGCCCGATGTCCGCGGTCTGCACGCCTACTACCAGGAACTGGCGCTTCGGTTCGCGGAACACGGCATCGATGCGGTGGCGATCGACTGGTTCGGTCGAACCGCCGGGATCGGCGATCGCGGTGCGGACTTCGAGTACGCGCCACACGTGGGCCGGACGCGCTGGGACGCGCTGGCCGCGGATATTCGGGCCGGCGTCGCCGCGGTGCGGACGCTGCGCATGGCGGAGGATGCCCCTTCGCGCGTGTTCGTCATCGGGTTCTGCATGGGCGGCCGACTGACCTTCCTCGCCGGCACCCTTGACCTCGACCTCGCCGGATTGATCGGGTTCTACGGCTGGCCGACCGGTTCGACCGGCAGCGGCGCGCCGGCTCCGGCCGACGTGGCGGCAAACATCACGGCACCTGTCCTGGCGATCTACGGCGGCGCTGACAACGCCATCGGACCAGCGGTCCGTGACACCTTCGACGACGCCCTCGACGCGGCGGGCGTCGAGCACCGGACGGTGACCTATCCCGGCGCTCCGCACTCGTTCTTCGACCGCAGGGCCGCTGACCACGCGGAGGCGTCGGCGGCAGCCTGGGCGGAGGTCCTGGCGTTCATCGGCGCGCACCCACGCTGACCTCAGCGCTTGAACACGTTCCAGACGAACAGCACCATGACTGCGACCGCGACGATCGGGAGCCACGGCCCGGGCAGGATCGACTGGAGGGCATGGACGATGCCCTGAGCGGCGGCGCCGAGCGCACGCAGGGCGCCCCCGACGAGACCGACGATCCCCTGTCCGATGGACTGGGCGAGGTTCCCGGCGACATCCATACCGCCAGTGTCCGCCCGGGCGTCAACCTCCGGGGCCGGGGCGTCAACCGCCGGGGCCGGGGCGTCGACCTTCGGGGCCCTTCGTCACCGTCAGGCGCCCGGCAGCACCATCGCGCCGGCGTTGCGAGGCTTGACGACCTCGACCCGGCCGGGGAGATCCGTGTCCGCGGCGGCAGCCCGGTAGGCCGCCTCGATCCGGGCCACGCCGGAGATCGTGTCGGTGAGCGCGATGATCGCCGAGCCGGCCCCGCTGAGGCACGCGCCCAATGCGCCGGCGGCGCGCGCATCGGCGACCATCCGCGGGAGTTGCGGATACGCAGCCGCCCGATATGGCTCGTGCAGCCGGTCCTCCGTCAGGAGTCGGAGAAGGTCGCTCCGGCCCGTCGCCAACCCCGCGACGCCGATCGCCACGCGGCCGAGGTTGGCCACGGCATCCTCGCGCGGAACCGTGGCCGGCAGCACACGGCGCATCTCGTCGGTCGCCAGCCGGAGGTCGGGAATGAACACGACGGCCCGGACGCCGCGCGGCACGTCAAATCGGATCGCCTCGACCGAATCGCCGGTCGCCACCGAGACCACGAACCCACCGAGCAGCGCCGGCGCCGCGTTGTCCGGATGGCCCTCGATCCGGGTCGCCAGGCGGAGCAGGTCGATGGGCGTGAACACCTCACCGAGGAGCGCATTTGCGGCGAGCAGGCCACCGATCGTCGCGGCTGCACTCGACCCCAGGCCGCGCGCCAGCGGAATCCGATTCGTCATCTCCACCCGCCAGGTGGCGCCCTTCGGTACCTCGCCGTGGACCTCGATGATCGCCGCCTCGACGCCCCGGATGAAGCGGTTGTCGGCGTCGGGCGTCAGCTCGCCTTCGCCTTCGCCGGTCACGCTCAGTTCATGGGCTGACTTGTTCCAGCCGCGGACCTCCAGGACCACCCGATTGGTCATGTCGAGTGCCATGCCGAGGCAGTCGTAGCCCGCGCCGAGATTGGCGGTGGTCGCCGGGATCTCCACCGCGACGCGCCGCCCGTCCAGCTCGGCCAGCCAGCTCGTGGTCATCGCCGTACCGATCTCATGCTCTGTCCGGTCCGCCCGTGCCGCTCACCAGCCGAGCGCCCGGCGCAAGGCGTCCGCGCTGGGATGCGATTCCATGATCCCCTGGCCTGCCGTCTGTTCAGCGGTATCGGGATCCTTCAGGCCGTTGCCCGTCAGCACGGCGACCACGAGCGCCTCGGGGTCGATGTCCCCGGCCGCCGCAAGACGACGGACGCCGGCCACGCTGGCGGCGGACGAAGGCTCGCAGAAGATTCCCTCGATTCGGGCGAGGTCCCGATAGGCCGCCAGGATCTCGGCGTCGGTGACCGCGTCGATCCGACCCCCGGACGCATCCCGCGCGGCGATCGCGAGGGACCAGGAGGCCGGGTTGCCGATCCGGATGGCACTCGCGACAGTCTCCGGATGGTCGATGGGATGCCCGAGCACGAGCGGCGCGGCACCGGCCGCCTGGAACCCGAGCATCCGCGGCCGCGCCTCCACGATCCCGGCCGAGGCGTACTCCGTGAAGCCGGACCAGTAGGCGCTGATGTTGCCGGCGTTGCCGACCGGGATCGCCAGGAAGTCGGGGGCGCGACCGAGGTCGTCGCAGATCTCGAACGCCGCCGTCTTCTGACCGGCGAGCCGATGCGGGTTGACCGAGTTGACCAGGGTGATCGGGTGATCGGCGTCGGCGGCCATCTCACGGACGACGGCCAGCGCCTGATCGAAGTTGCCGTCCACCGCGACGACCCGCGCACCCGCGATCAGGGCCTGGAGCAGTTTGCCGAGGGCGATGGCCCCCTTGGGCAGCACGACGACGACCTCGAGGCCGGCGGCCGCCCCGTACGCCGCAGCCGACGCCGACGTGTTGCCGGTCGAGGCGCAGATCACCGACCGTGCGCCGGCCTCGACGGCCTTGGCGACGGCCACCACCATGCCGCGATCCTTGAACGAGCCGGTGGGATTCATGCCCTCGAGCTTCACGTGCAGGTTCCGCAGGCCCATCTGCGCGCCGAGGCGTGGTACGTGCACGAGGGGCGTCCCGCCCTCTCCGAGCGAGAGGGTCGGGGTGGCGGCCGTGATCGGCAGCCGGCTTCCGTATCGTGCCAGGATGCCCCGGCCGGCCTCGCCGCCCATCACCGGATCACCGGGTAGGCGACGCCCGATGGGCCGATGAAGACATCGCCCGCCCCGGCCGCGTCGGCCGCCACCGGTCCGGATGCGGCGGGCAGCCCGGCCCACGTGCTGCCGCCCTGGCGAGCAATCGCCATCAGGTCGGCGAGGACTGCGGACGACGTGGCCGCGCCGCCGGCCCCGGGCCCGCTGAAGGCAACGGATCCAACGGGCGAGCCGTCGACTTCGATGCGGTTGAGCACGCCGTCCGTCCGCCCCAGCGGCGAATTCAGCGGCACGGCGGACGGGAGCACCGTCGCCGTGACGCCGTCGGACGTACGCACGGCGGCCGCGATCAGCTTGATCGCGAGGTGCTGGGCCGCCGCCGCCACGATGTCCGGAAGCGTCACCCCGGTGATCCCGGGGAGGCCGATGGAGGTGCCCGCGCCACCCGGCGCCAGCATGATCGAATCGGGCTCGAGCCACCGCCCGAAGGCAAGGCGGGCCAGGATCACGAGCTTGTTCGCCGCGTCGTGCCCTTCGACGTCACCGCGCGGATCCGCCTCCGCGTACCCCGCGACCTGCGCGTCGGCGAGCACATCGGCGTACGGCCTGCCCTGCCCGCTCATCGCGCTCAGGATGAAGTTCGTGGTGCCGTTGACGATGCCCCGGACGGCGTCCAGCCGGTTGGCGGCAAGATCGGTGGCGATCGGGCCGAGGACGGGAGTGCCGCCGCCCACGGCGGCCTCGAATCGGAGCGGCGTCCCGTTCCTCCGGGCCAGGCCCTCCAGCTCGGCGCCGTGGTGGGCGATCACGTGCTTGTTGGCCGTGACGACCGGCTTGCCGGCGGCGATCGCCGCGGCCATCAGCGTACGGGCGGGCTCGTCGCCACCCATCAACTCGACGATGACATCCGTGTCCGGATCCGCGATGAGGTGGGCCGGAGCATCCGTGAGCAACGCCTCAGGGATCCCGGCGGCCACGGCCCGCGCGACATCGCGCACGGCGATTCCCGTGAGGATCATCGGCGAGCCATCGGCGCTTCGGAGGTCGTCGACCCGCTCGAGGAGCGCCCGGATCACCTCGCGGCCCACTGATCCCGCGCCGAGCACGGCCACGCGCATCGGGGCGCTCATCCCTGGCTCCGGGTTGTTCGGGCGGGGCTGACGGGCTCATGCATCGAGGAGATGGTACGAGGTCGGCCACCCGGCCCGCGGCGCGGTGCCTCCGGGCCGGCCGTCGGCCACCCGGCCCGCGGCGCGGTGCCTCCGGGCCGGCCGTCGACCACCCGTCGTCGACCGCCCGGCCGTCCGGGGCCGCCTCCGGCGCGGTGCCTCCGCTACACTCGGCCCACGATGTCCAGCCCTTCCCCGACCGTCGCCCGCACCTTCAGCGGCATTCAGCCGTCCGGCGCGCCGCACATCGGCAACGACCTCGGGGCGATCCGGAACTACGTCCGACTCCAGGACGAATTCGAGGCGATCTACTGCATCGTCGACTACCACGCCCTCACCAGCACCCACGATCCGGATCGCCTGCGCCGCCAGACGCGGGAGATGGCCGCCGCGCTGCTCGCCCTGGGGCTCGATCCCGACCGCTGCACCCTGTTCGTCCAGAGCCATCGTCCGGAGCACACGGAGCTTGCCTGGCTGCTGATGACGGTGACGCCGGTCAGCTGGCTCGAGCGAACGCCGACCTACAAGGAAAAGAAGCTCAACCAACCGGACGACATCAATCATGGGCTGCTCACCTACCCCGTGCTCCAGGCCGCCGACATCGTCATCTACAAGGCGTCGACCGTGCCGGTCGGCAAGGACCAGGCGGCACACCTGGAGCTGTCCCGCGAGATCGTGCGCGCCTTCAACCACCGCTACGGCGAGACCTTTCCGGAACCGCAGGCCGTCTTCACGGAGGCGCCCGTGGTGCTCGGTACGGACGGCGTCCGGAAGATGTCGAAATCGCTCAACAACACCATCGAGATCTTCGCGCCCGAGGACGACATCCGGCGGCAGGTGATGTCGATGGTCACGGACACGCAACGGATCAAGCGGACCGATCCCGGTCGGCCGGAGGTCTGCAACGTCTGCCAGCTCCAGCGCTTCTTCGGCGATGACTACATCCAGCTCTGGGAGGGCGAACGCACCGCGCTGACGGGATGCGTGGACATGAAGCGGCTCCTGGCGGACCGGATCATTCGCCACTACGCCGGGGCCCGGGAACGGTATGCCGAACTGATGGCGCACCCGGACCGTGTCGACGGCATCCTCGAGGCGGGCGCCGACCGGCTTGCGCCGATCGCGGCCGCAACCATGACCGAGGTTCGCGAGAAGATGGGGCTCCGGTAGGCCGGACCCGGAACGAGGGAGGCGGGCGCATTGAGCCTTGAGCTGACGCCACGCGAGCGTCGCTGGATGAACATCGTGCTGATCCTCGCCGCGGTCGCCCTGACCTTCGTGGTCCTGGGCTTCCTGGCCAATCTGCTCGCGGCGTTCGGCGACATCATCCTCGTCTTCTTCCTGGCCTGGCTCCTCGCGTTCATCCTCACCCCGCTCATCACGCGGGTGGCCGCGATTTCGCACATCACCCGAGCCGGCGCGGTGGTGGTGGTCTACATCGTCCTGTTCGGCGGACTCGTCGTCATCGTCGTCGGGGTGGCCGGCGCCATTGCCGGTTCCATCGCGGACTTCATCGCCAATGTCCCGGCACTGCGGAACGACCTGCCGACAATCGTGGCCCCCTGGCAGGAGCGGCTGAACGCCCTCGGCCTGACCGACGTGAACCTGGTGGCCCAGGCAGAGGTGTTCCTGGACAACCTGAGTCGGTATGCGGCGCAGCTGGCCGGGCCACTTCAGCAAGTTGCCGTGGCCAGCCTCAGTGCGATCGCCAACCTGCTGCTGATCCTGATCCTGTCGCTGTACATGGTCGCCGACCGGGATCGCCTGCTCGCATCGGCGTTCCGCCTGGTTCCCCCCCAGTACAAGGTGGAAGCAGGCCTCCTGGAGCGCAGCGTGGCGCGGTCCTTCGGCGGCTTCCTGCGCGGCCAGGCGATCATGGGTCTCACCTACACCGCCGTCGCGTTGGCCGCGAGCGTCGTCTTCGGGCTCGGCTATGCCGCCGCCACTGCCGCCGCGTCCGGTCTGCTCATGGCCATCCCCTTCTTCGGCCCGTTCCTCGCCTGGGCTCCGCCCGTGCTGGTGGCCCTCGCGACGCAACCGGACGCAACCCTCGGCGTCCTCATCGTGATGGCGGCGGGCTGGCTGGTCGTGATGAACGTGCTGCAACCACGGCTCATGGCGCAGGCCCTCCGGATCCACCCCATTGTCGTGCTCGGCTCCGTGCTCGTCGGCGGCAAGATCGCCGGGATCAGCGGGGCGATCTTCGGGATCCCGATCGCCGCGGTCCTGTCCGCGTTCTTCTTCCACTGGCTCGGCCAGAGCGCCGACGGCAGTCCCGTTGCGGCGCGGGCCGCGGAACGGCTGGGTCGACGGGAGGGTCGCAGCGTCCGCGTGCCGCGCGAGCCCGACCCCGCGACGGACGTGGACGTGGAAGGCGCGGACACGGAGGCCGAACCCTGAGTGGAGCCCTCGGTCGAAGGGCCCCACTCATTGCCGGCTGAAGGCCCTAGTTCTGCGGGCAGCCTGGGTTCGGCTGATCGATACGAAACGCCGTCGTCCCAGCGGGAACGATGAACGTCACGTAGACGATGGCGTCGGTCGTGCCCTCGTTGCGAGCCAGGCCCGGTCCGTCGCCAGCGGCCTCGACGAAGGACGTCCCGGACGGGTGCACGGTGGCCTCGCAGTCCTGGTCATAGAACGTCACGCTGCCGGTGTTCTCCTTGACCGTGACGAGGACGACGCCTGGGTGCGAATGCCAGCCGGAGGAGCCGCCCGGCTTGATCGTGATCGTGACCACCTTGACGATGACCGGGTCCTTGGTATGGAACTTGATGCCGCCGGTCTTGACTTTGACCGATTCGCTCATCGTCCCTTGTGCCAGCCCTGTCGTCGTGAAGTCCGTGGCGCCGGTGGCCAGCGCGGAGCCGGCGAAGACGGCGATGAGGACCAGGGCGAGCAGCGGACTGCGGATCACTGCGCGGATCTTCCTGCTTGTCATGACGGTTCCCCTTCTTGCGCGAGGTATGGCTTCCGCCTCGCATCTCGCGACGTGGATCTGCCGGATTCGATCGGCTGAGCCGATCCTGGAGACGCATCGGTCACAGGCTTCCCATGTCCACCCCTTTCCGTCGGAGCACTCCGCGCCGGCGGTGAGCCGTTGTCTCACTCGCCGCGCTCAATGCCGCGGCCACCGTCACGAGTTCGATCTCATGGAGGACCCGGACGCCGGCAGTCCCGTCCGGGAACATCGCCCGGACGGCCTCGTCGATGCGGGCCGGTTCGAATGCCCAGCCCTCCAGCACGACTCCGATTCCCAGACCGTCCGCGAGCAGCGAGATCCGACTGATCCCCAACTGGGCCAGCCGCTCGGCCGCCTCGGGCCCGACCGTGGGTTCGGCGGCGTCCGGACCCGCGACGAGCATCGCGATGGCCATGGGCTCTCCTCGCCGGATTCGGGACCCTGTCTGGGCCGCTGGGCGAGGTTAGGCGGTGCCCGGACCCTCATTCATCGGGTGAATCCCGTACCACGCCGGAACGAACGAGAGAAGCGACTTCGGTCCGATTGCGGAGTCCGAGCTTGGCGAGGACGTTGGTCACATGGCGCTCGACGGTCTTGGGAGACAGGAACAGGGCCTCGGCGATCTCGCGGTTGCTGCCGCCGATCGCGACGCGTTCGGCGATCTCCCGTTCCCTGCCGCTGAGGCTGTTGAGCCCGCCGCCTGCTGTGGCACGCCCACGCCGCCAGGCCCGCACGCCGAGGCGACGAAGCGCCTGGGCCACGAGCCGTGCCTGACTGGCTGCGCCGATCCGGTCGG
Organism: Chloroflexota bacterium; assembly: GCA_040389445.1. Taxonomy (GTDB): domain Bacteria; phylum Chloroflexota; class Limnocylindria; order Limnocylindrales; family CSP1-4; genus UBA5189. Next base: position 28,089 of record JAZJZX010000008.1, on the reverse strand, counting down.
CGAGCTCGGCCGCGTCGGTGAGCGCGGCAATACCTCGGGCACGATCGGACCGGGCGAGCACGCGTCCCAGGTCAATCCGGGCCCAGAGGAGCTCCTCGATGAGCCCGGCCCGTGCGAGGGCCTGCGCGTACCGCTCGAGGATCGAGACGGCAAGCCCATCGTGGCCGTCAGCACTCGCGATCGCCGCCGTTGCGCGCATTCGCGACAGATCCCGCTGGAGGTACATGCGCAGCGTCCGCCGGTCCCATGCCGCCAGCGCGTTTCGGGCTTCGTCAACGCGCCCGATCCGGGCGAGCAGCTCCACGGACACGATGGACAGTTCGGCAGCGCAGCGGGGACATCGCGCGAGCGCGGAATCGGCCCGCGCGGCTGCGAGTCCGGCCTCGACCTCGCCGGCCATCCTGGGGCCGACGAACCGCGCCTGCCAACCGGCCACCGTCTCGTGGATCGCGAGCCGGTAATGCGGGTCCGGTTCGGTCTCGGCGTCGTGCTGGAGCGCCCGAAGGGCGTCGGCCGGGTCGCCGATCGAGAGATCGATCGTGTGGACGATCGACGTCGCGCTCCCCCAGCGGCGTGGAGCGTGCCGGATGCGCGCCTCGAGTCGGGCGGTCTCGGTCGCGACTTCGCGGGCCTCGACGAGGCGGCCCATGTCGCGCAACCCTCGTGCCAGGCCGTGACCGGCCTCGACGGTCTGGGTCGGGAGGACGAGCTGCTTCGAGATGTCCAACGCCTTCCGGTACTGCGCCGCGGACTCCTCGACGCGTCCGAGTGGGCGGAGGGCGAAGCCGGTCCGAATGAGCGCTGCAACGTGCGACTCGTCGTCGAGTCCCTCGGCCACCTCCAGGATCGTCCCGCTCAGAAGGATCACGTCTTCGGCACGATCCTCCTGAAGCGCCGCATCGCCGGCCACGACGAGGGCCGCCAGGTAGGCCTTTCGACCTTCGGGCGAGAGCCGTTCGAGACCGCCCGCAGCCGTGGCCAGCGCGCGAGCGCCGGCAAGCGCCCGCGCGGCCGTTCGGCTTCCGGCGGTGGTCTCATGGTCCAGCCAGAGTTCCACCTCGGCCTGGAGCGCGTCGAGCTGGACGGCGGTCTCACCCTGGGCCGGGCAGACTTCGCGGGCCCGGTCGAGATGCGCGTGCGCATCAATCGGCCTTCCGAGGCGATACGCGGCTCGTGCCGCCTCGATCTCGGCGCGCTGCCGCTCCCGGGGATCCGTGGAGTTGTCGCCGACTGCGGCCCAGCGTCGCTCGGCGAGCTCCTGTCGCCGATCGTCGGCGGAGGGCAGCAACTCGCC
>JAZJZX010000008.1:0-26785 GCA_040389445.1 Chloroflexota bacterium | reverse complement strand
CACGGCCGCGAGTTCCCCGAGGCTTTGGTCAAGACGGAGTCGGTCGGGGTCGCCGGGGTCGAGAGCGTCGCTGACCGACGCAAGCAGGCGAAGATCATCGCCGCCCAGCAGGCGCCGCCGGGCCGACGACAGCAGGCGCGTCGCGAGGGCGGCCGTCGGCAACCCCGCGGCAGCACGATGGTCAAGGGCCTCGCGAAGCATCGACAGGTCGTCTCCTGCTGCGGCCTCGATCCACGCTCCGACGCGAGCGTGGAGCCGTCGACGCGCCGCCGGTGGAAGGGTTTCGGTAGCCGCCTCGCGGATGAGGTCGTGGGCGACCCGCGTCGCTCCACCGACACCGATCGCCAGACCGCGAGCCACGAGTTCGCGAGCCGCGTGCCCAACCCGGTCGATCTCCCAGCCCAGCAACCCGGCGGTCTCCTCGTCGGCGAATGGTCGCGCGCCGACGGCAAGGGCCCCCAGGAGCGCGCCCGCGTCCGGGCTCAGATCGCGCAGCCGCTCAACGATGAGGCTGGACGGATCTGCCATGGTGCGGCTGCGGGCGAGTGCCTCCACCCAGAACGGCGAGCCGCCGGCCCGACGCCAGAGGTCGGTCGCGCCGGCATCATCGAGGTCCCGATCGATCGACTTGGCGAGCGACCGCGCATCCTCGAGGGGAAGCGGGCCGAGATCGATGAACGTCCGCCGATCGGCGGCCAGATCCGTCTCGATGCTCCCGCGAAACGCCGCCGCAGCCGGGGATGGCCGAGCGACCGCGATCACCGCTGTAGCCTGACGTGTCGATGCGGCCGCGCGGAGCAGGTAGTGGATGAGCGCGAGCGATCGCTCATCCACCCACTGGAGGTCGTCGATCGCGATCAGGATCGGCCCTTCGGACGCCAGGGCCCGCTGGGCGGCCTCGAAGATGCGGAACGGGTCCCGATCCTCTGACGCTGGGCCACGAAAGGCCAGCCGATCCAGGACCGCTCCGTCACCGGGAACCTTGGCGAGGTGGCGGAGCAGGTCGCCCACGGCGGCAAGTGGCACGGACTGCATGGGCTCGTACCCCGCCACCCGGATGCTGCGTGCCGGAGCTGTTTGACGCAGCAGCTCGCCCAGCAGGCTGCTCTTGCCGCTGCCGGGCTCGCCGGCGACCAACGCTGCCGTCGGCATTCGGGCGGTGCTCGTGTCCCGGACGAGGGAGACCAGGACTCCGAGCTCACGCTTGCGGCCGACGAACGGGACGCTCATATCCGGCGCAGCGTAGCCCTCCTCGTCAGTCGCGGCCACACCTTCCTGTCGCACGGGGAGGGCGAGGTCGCAGGACACGGTGCGGCAGAGCAGTACCGCGAGCACTCCAGCGACCAGCACGAAAGCAATCTCAACCTACACTTCGCTTCGAACATGACTCGGTTTGGCCTGGGCCTCCTCGCGTCGCTCCTGGTCGGGTGCAATGCCCTGGTCGCCCAGACGGCCTGGCCGCTCCAAGCCTCGCTCGACACGCCCGACGGGGTCGTGGGCGTCTACCTTGACGCCCGGGGCACGCATCTCGTGCTCGGTGACCAGGACACGGGCGGCCAGAAGGACGCGGGCGCCCCAACGATCAATCTCTTCAGCTTCGGCGGGGAGACCGGCAGGACGTACAACTCGTTCGTGTTCGGATTGGCGCCGCCGGGGGCGACACAGTTCGAGCTGGACGGCCTGGAGTACATCGGCGGCGGCGTCATCGGCGGGACCTACGTGGTCGCTCTCAAGACCAGGGACATCCTCCCGCAGCAGCTGGTCTGGAGGTTCCGGAGCAGCCTCGGGGCCGTGCTCAAGGAGGGCTCGAACATCACCCCGTGATCGGTCGCGCAGGGAAGCAGCAATCGGCTGGACCGACCGGCTGAGTTGGCGCCCACGGCGCTCGGCAGATCCGCGCGCATCCTGGCGCCGGCTGCGTCCCGCGCGAGCCTGACCCGGCGACGGACGCGGAGGTCGAGTCGACGAACTCGGTCACGCGTTCATCCGAAGGTGGGGTCTGAAAGGCTCGTTTGGGCCTACCTGGACGAAGGACTTGTGCCGATCCAGCTGGACCCCGTCGTACTCCCGACAGGATCCTCGACGCCACCGACGATGAGAAGGTTCGTTCCGTCGTCGGCGAGTCCAGCCACGAAGAAGCCTTTGAGCGGCGGCAAGTCGACGATGTCCCATCGCGTACCGTCCCTTGACGTCATGAGCAATGGTCCCGCAGCCGTCCGGAGATTGAGATAGAGCCGGCCCGATGTCGATGCAAATCCCAACCCCCATTCAGGATCCTCGCCCAACGGATTGCGATCGAGAGCGACCGGCGCGCCTCCGTTGACCACGAGCCTCGAGACGTTCGCCCTGGCACCCCCGGTGACGAGGATCGGTCGCCCGTCCAGGGGAAGGAGGGCGATCGGATCGGCCCTGGCTGTGCCTGCGAGGATCGACCAGGACGTCCACGACACGCCGTCGAGGCTGGTGCGGACCAGCACGTCGGATTCGCCCCTCGCCACCATCCAGAACATGCCGCCGTCCCAGGTCAGGCCCCGCACCAGCGGGAACGGATCGGCGGGCGGCGGCACGTCATGCCACACCAGACCGTCGACGGACCACCACGCGAACGGTTGATCCCCGGTTCCTGATCCGGCGACCACGAACCGGCCGCCGCCGGCCGCAAGTTGCGGAGCGCCACCGGCGCAGAACAGGATCTGGAACGGCGCCGCCAGCCAGGGACCCCCGGCGCGCCGAGCCCAGGTCGTCTCACCGAACGGATGAGCACAACGCGAGGTCTCGCCTGCTCCAACCATGACCTCGAGGTCGCCGATCGAGGCGCCGATCGACGGCGCCATTGGCCCGGGGGTTGTCGAGAATGTCCACGTTCGAGCATCCGCCGACGTCCACGTGAATCCCTCGGAGCCGGTTGCGCCGTACACGCCGGCCGTGATCACGAGTCCCTGCGGACCGGCGTAGGCCCCGGTCAGCGAGACGTTGGGCGGCGCCCCGAGATCGACCCGGGTCCAGCCCGGATCGATCGAGTCGATCGGAGAATCGGACGTGGTCGTTGCTGGTTCGGGGGATGCCGGCACCATCGACGGGCTGTCCTGGGAGCACGCCGCAGCCACAATCGCGAATGAGCAGAGGGCGATCAGCAGGCGATCGAGGCGGGGGATCACGAGCTTCGGACGGTGACGGTGCCGCCCAGGTGACGCCAGTGCCGCGTTTCTACCGTCGCCGCTTCGCGTCCGAGAGGATCTCGCGGGCGGCGTTCTGGCCCGGGCCGCCGGTGATGCCGCCACCGGGATGGGCCCCGGAGCCGCACAGGTACAGACCTTCGAGTCCGCCGATCCGGTACCGGGCATGCCCGAGCAGCGGGCGCCAAAGGTAGAACTGGTCGAGGCCCGGTTCCGCGTGGAGCGGATGACCGCCGGTCAGCCCGTAGTCGCGCTCGAGGTCGACGGGCGTGAGGACCTGTCGATGCGTGATCAGGTTGCCGATCCCCGGCGCCACGGATTCGAGCGTCCGGATCACGGCATCCCCAAAGGCATCGGCTTGCGTTCCCCACTCCGCCTCCCGGAGCGTGTACGGGGCGTACTGGGCGATGACGCTCATGACCTGCGTGCCGGTTCGCGCGCCGTCGACGAGCGTCGGATCCACCAGCGACGGGATGGTGGCCTCGAGGATCGGGATTTCCGAAGCACGACCATATTTCGAGGCGTCGAAGGCCCGCTCCACGGCGTCGATCCCGGGGGCGACGACGATGCGGCCGCGGAGCAGCACATCCCCGTCCCCGCCGGCGGCCGGGAACGCCGGCAGGCCCTTGAGCGCCAGGTTGACCTTGGCGACGACACCGGGCGTCCGGATGTTGCCGGCCCGCCAGCCGAGCGACGGCCCGAGCGCCACGGGGTCCACGAGATCGACCATCGTCCGTTTCGGGTCAGCACCGGACACGATCGCCCGCGCGGTGATCTCCTCGCCCGAGGTCAGGACGACGCCGGTTGCCCGTCCGTCCTTCGAGGTGATGGCCGCGACCTCGGCACCGGTTCGGATCTCGGCGCCGGCCGCCCGGGCCGCGGACGCGAGCGCTGCCGACAGCGCACCAGGGCCGCCGCGGGCGTAGACCGTCTCGCCGGCCGCGCCGCCGTCGTTGCCCGCCGAATCCATGAGAAGCATCGCGGCTGTCCCGGCCGACCACGGACCGACCGAGCAGTATCGAACGCCCCGCCACGCGATGGCGGCACGGACGGCGTCCGTCTCGAATGCCTCTGCCACGAGATCCGCCACGGCCATCGGCAGGATGCGCAGGATCGTCCGCGAGTCGTGCTTGCCGAGGCCGCGGAACGCCCGGCCCAGTTTCAGACCGGTGAGCGCGTCGCCGATCCCCGGCGCATCGATGTCCGGCGGCGCCCCACGTCCGAGTTCATCGAGGAACTTGCCCATCGAGCGGACCAGGCGATCGAAGCCGGCGTAGGCATCGGCATCCGCGGCAGATCGGGCCCGAAGCCCCTCGGCGGTCCTCGCCACATCGCTCCAGAGGACGACCGCCGACCCGTCCGGCGACGGAGCGAAGGCTCGCACGTCCGGGGCCATGAGCGCCAGCCCGTGCTGCTTGAGGTTCAGATCGCGATGCACCGACGGGCGGAGGCGGCCCACCGTGTGGGCGAGCGCCGGAACCCTGATCCCCGGCCCCAGTTCTGCGGTGTCCGCGGCGCCACCGACACGATCGCGCCGCTCCAGGACCAGCGTCCGGAGCCCGCCCTTTGCGAGGTACGCGGCCGTGACGAGCGCGTTGTGTCCGGCCCCGATGACGATCGCGTCCCAGGGGGCCGCTGGCCTGGTCGCCGCCATCAGGCGATCTTCCTTCCACGCGAGCGCAGCAGTTCCATCGCCGCGATGCGGCCGTTGGCGCCCATGATCCCGCCGCCGGGATGCGTGGCCGACCCGCACAGCCAGAGGTCGCGGACCGGGGTCCGGAAGCGCGCCCAGCCGGGAACCGGGCGGCTGAAGAAGAGCTGCTCGAGCGATAGCTCGCCCTGGAAGATGTTGCCCTCGGTCAGGCCCGTCGTCCGCTCGATGTCCAGCGGCGTCTGGACGTTCCGATGGAGGATCTTCGACTTGAGGTCGGGCGCGAATTCGGAAATCCGGTCCACCACCGCGTCGCCGAACGCCTCGCGGTTCTCATCCCAGGTCCCGAGCGACGGATCCAGGTGGTACGGCGCGTACTGGACGAAGCAGCTCATGACGTGCTTGCCGGGCGGGGCCATGCCGGGATCCACGAGCGTCGGGATGATGATGTCGATGTACGGCTTCCGGCTCCAGTGCCCGTACTTCGCGTCGTCGTAGGCCCGCTCCATGTCGTCGATGGACGGGCTGATGGAGATCGCGCCGCGCAGGTGCTCGCCGGGGCCGGGCAGGGCGGTGAAGTTCGGCAGGCCGTCGAGGGCCATGTTCACCTTGCCGGACGAGCCCCGGAACTTGAATCGCTTGACCTCGGCCTCGAAGTCGGCATCGAGCGTGCCGGGCTCCACGAGGTCGATGAAGGTCCGGCGGCTGTCCACCGACGAAAGAACGGCGTCGGCCGCGATCTCCTCCCCGGATTCGAGGACGACGCCCGTGGCCCGGCCATCGCGAACGGCGATCCGCGCCACCGGCGCCTCGAGCCGGATCTCCACTCCCAGCGACCGCGCCGCCGATCCGATCGCGTTGGAGATGCCGCCGGTGCCGCCCTTCGGGATACCCCAGGCACGGAAGGCGCCATCGATCTCGCCCATGTAGTGGTGGAGCAGGACATACGCCGTGCCGGGGCTCTTGACACCCTGGTACGTGCCGATGATCCCGGACGCGGCCATCGTGGCCTTGAGCGGATCCGTCTCGAACCACTGGTCGAGAAAGTCGGACGCCGACATCGTCATGAGCTGGACGAACACGGCCTGCTGGCGCTGGGTCAGCTTCTGGAACGACCGGGCCAGACCGCCGAGCGGGAGGAGTGGCCGCGGGTCGAGCGAGGCCGGGTCCGGTGGCACGATGCCGAGGATCGGCTTGATGAAGCGGGCCATATCCACCATGAGCTGGCCGTATTCCTCGTACGCCTCGGCGTCGTTCTTCGACCAGCGGCGGAGCTCCCGGACGGTCCGTCCGTGGTCGTTGACGCGCCACAGGTAGTCGCCGGTGGACTTGCCGTTGGCGCCCTTCGGTCCCTCGCCCTCGTGGAGCGGCGTGAAGGTGCCGTCGAGCGGCAGGATGTCGAGGCCGTGGGCCGGCAGGTTCAGCTCGCGGATGATCTCGGGCCGAAGGAGCGAGACGACGTAGCTGAAGACCGAGAAGCGGAAGCCCGGGAAGATCTCCTCGGTGACCGCCGCGCCCCCGAGCAGGTGTCGCTTCTCCAGTACGAGCGTCTTCATTCCGGCGCGCGCGAGATACGCTGCCGAGATGAGTCCGTTGTGGCCACCACCGATGATGACCGCGTCGTACCGCTGTGCCACACGCCCCTCGTTTACCGCGTCGCCGGACCCGCGCCGCCTATCCAGCCTGCATGAACTCCATGCAGTCTAATCGGCGTCCCGCCGGGCGCGCCGGGCGTTGCGCCTCGCGGTGCACCTTGCTGTCTCGGGACCAGAGTATGATCCAAATGCATACTCATTCGCAGCGAGGACACCGACGATGACGACGCGCACAACGATCTCGCTCCCCGATGCCCTGATGTCCGAGATCGACAACCTGGTCGGGCCTCGGGGACGGAGCGGCTTTCTGGCTCGGGCGGCCCAGCACGAATTGCACCGAGAACGGCTGCGCGGTGCCCTCGCCAACGCCCGCGGCGCCTTGGTTGGTACATCCGAATCACGATCCGGCGAGGAGATCATTCGGTTCGTCGATGAGCTGCGCTCGGGGGGGCGGGATCCATGGGCTTCGGATCCGCGTGCGGATCGATGAACTACCTCCTGGACACAACCGTCCTGCTCGACTTCGCCAATGGACGCGATGGCGCGACTGCCCTGGTGGATCGCCTGTTCGGAGAGCGTGGCGCGCTGTTCACGTGTGACGTGATCACCTGCGAGGCAATGTCCGGCGGTGGTGAGACCGAGCGACGGGTGATCCGAGGCGTCCTCGATGCGCTCGAATACATCGCGCTCGCTCCCGAGGGCGCTCAGTGGGCCGGCGACGCCAGACGGAGCGGCCGCTCCGCTCCCGGGGCACGAAGCCTGGCCGACGCGCTCATCGCCGCGACGGCCTGGAGCCTCGATGCAACCCTCGTCACGAGGAACCCGCGGGACTTCGAGCGACAGGGCATCCGGGTCCTGCGGTACGACTGATTCGCCGCCCCGTCATGCGCCGGACCTGGCGTGTGCTACCGTGTGTGAAGGTAATGCACACGGAGACACGACGATGGCCCTTGTTCGAACCAACGTCACGCTGCCCGAGGAAACACTCGCTCTCGTCGATGCCGTCGCCGGTCCGCGTGGTCGAAGCCGCTACATCGCCGACCTCGTCGCGAAACAGGTCCGCCGCGACAATGCCCGGATGGTCTGGGAGAAGTACGCCGGGGCGCTCAAGGACTCCGATGCCTGGGGCAGCACGCCGGAGGAGACGCTCGAGATCTTGCGCGAACTCCGAGATGACACCGAGCGCGAGAAGAAGATCTGGGGCCCGTACGAGGACGAGCGAGAAGATGCGGTATCTCCTTGACACGACGGTCCTGATCGACCACGCGGCCGGCTGGCCCGAAGCGGTCAGCGTGGTCCAGAAGCTGTTTGGTGAGCCGCATGACCTCCTGGTCTGCGATGCGGTCGTCGCGGAGGCGCTATCGAAGGGTGGCGAGCGTGAGGTTGCGGCGATCGGCAAGCTCATCGACGCCCTGGAATTCGTTTCCACGCACCCTGAAGCTTCGCGTTGGGCTGGAGCATCCCGTCGGCGGCTCCGCCGGACGAGTCCTCGGCGGTTGGGCGACGCACTCATCGCGGGTGTCGCCTGGTTCAACGATGCGATCGTGGTGACCCGCAACCCGCAGGACTTCGAGATCCAGGGCGTCCGCGTGCTCGGCTACGGCTGACGCGTCCGAACGGCGCGGCGATACGCTACGCCACGATGCCAGACGACCCGCCTCGCCGCCGTGCCATATCAGCGCCGCGTCCCGTCCAACACGGACATCCGGTCGCGACTCGTCGCGTCGTTCGTGAACGGATCGACCCGCGGTTGACCGCGTCACTCTTCGCCAACTACCGAACCCCACTGGATGCGATCCTCGAGCTGGTCGACAACGCCGTTGACTCGCGGGTGAATGGCCGGCCGCTGGAAGTGGACCTGGTGGTCCGGCCCGGCACGATCGCGCTCACGGTCGTAGGCGGAACCGGGATGGGCGCCCGGGAGCTGGAGCACGAATACCTGCGCTGGGGTGGGTCACGCAAGCGCGCAGGTGACACGATTGGCCGGTACGGGCAGGGCGGAAAGGCGGCGATCGGCCACCTGGGGGATCGATTCGAAGTCGTGGCCGGACGCGCTGGCGAGGCGACCGCCCACAGCTTTGCGGACGACGCATACCGCGACCGGAGTCGGCTGCGGACCTACGAGCTGGTCGAGCGCCCCAAACCGGTGGCATTTGAGCTCGGGTACGTCCGGATCGAGATCGGCGCTGTCGACCGGAAGCTGGACCCGCGCCGGCTCCTTGCAAGGCTCGCGGAGGCGTACCGGCCGCTCCTGGAAGATGGCCGTCTGGCCGTCCGCGTGAACCGTGCACCCGTGATCCCGACCGCGTGGCCGATCGAGGATCGGCGCGCGATCTCGGTGCGTGCCGGGGGACGGATCGTCCACGGCTGGTGGGGCCTGCTGCCGGACCCGATCCCGCCGTCGGCCCCCGAGGCCGGAATCCGGCTCTACCACCTGGGGCGTCTCATCGGCGGCCCGGAGTGGTTCGGGCACCCGGGGCCCGCGCAACATCCGGCTCTCAACCGGCTGGCCGGCGAGGTCGAGCTGCCGCAAGTGCCGGTAACGATGAACAAGAGCGACGTGGATCGGGGTAGCCCCGCGTGGGGTGAGGTCGAGGGGCGGCTGCACCAGCTCCTGGCACCGATCGTGCGGCGGCTGACCCGAGAGGCGGAAGCGGCGCCCAGCCAGTCCGCACTGCGGACGGCGGATCAGGTGCGCCGAATCCTCGCTCGAGCGCTCCGGCTGCTCGAGGCGGGCAGGCTGTTCGAGAGCGACCTGGGCGCAGGCGACGAAGGTCCGGACGGGCAGCTCACCCTGGACACACCGGCCCACGCGCCGCCACCCGATGCCGACGTCGATGTCCAGGGGGGTCGAGGTGACGAACCTGCGGACGGGGCCGCCGAACCTGCCCCCGCGGAGCCCTTGCCAGTCCGGCACGCGGGCACAGGGCCCGGGCGCCGGTCCGGAATCGGCGAGGTCGTCATCCGAGCGCTCGATCAGCGGTTGCGGAGCGCCATGGTCGTGGAGGACGGCGTGCGGCGCGTCATCATCAACTCGCGGTACCCGCTCTACGAGGTCCGCAAGGGTGATCTGTGGTACCAGCTCGAGACGGCCCTGCGCGAGGTGTGCGTCACGATCCCGGAGGCCACAGTGCCGGAGTTCGAGCGCCGGGTCAGCGAGTTGATGCTGGTGTCCCTGTCGCTCGCCGACCGGAGGAAGCGCCGGCGCAGGTCCGGGGGAGCCAAACCACCGACGTTGCTGTGAGAGCGGGCAGGCGCGCCTGCGTTGCGCCCGACGGGCCCCCGAGCATCGAGGAGCATCGCCCGGCTGCATACTTGGCGTGGAGCAGCAGCCAGGAGGTCTCGTGAGCGTCGGCACCGCATTCCATTCCCGGACCGCGCCCCTCAATCGGAAGATGCAGTGGCGCGAGTGGTCGGGCTACTACGCGTCGTCCGTGTATGCCGATGCCCACGACATCGAATACAACGCCGTCCGCGAGGCGGTCGCCCTCATCGATGTCAGCCCACTCTACAAGTACCGCGTGACCGGCCTGGACGCGCCGAGGCTCGTGGATCGCGTGATCACGCGCGACGCCACGAAGCTCAAGGTCGGGCAGGTCTACTACACGCCCTGGTGCGACGAGCACGGCAAGGTCATCGACGACGGAACCGTCCATCGGCTGGCCGAGACCGAGTACCGCTGGACCGCCGCCGACCCGCAGTACCGCTGGCTGACGATGAACGCGCGCGGATTGGACATCCATGTCGAGGACGAGAGCGAGGCGGTCGCCGCGGTGGCGCTCCAGGGACCGTTCGCGCGGGCCGTCCTCGAGGCCGCCACGGGCGAGTCGTTCGCGGATCTCGGCTACTTCCGGCGTCGAGGGGCCACGCTGGCGGGCGCGGCCATCGACGTGTCGCGGACCGGCTACACCGGCGATCTCGGGTACGAGGTCTGGATTCCCGCCGAGCACGCGGCCGCGGCCTGGGATGCCCTGATGGACGCCGGCGCGGCGTACGGCATTCGCCCGGCCGGGATGCTGGCCCTCGATGTCGTCCGGCTCGAGGCGGGGCTCATCCTCCTCGAGGTCGACTACACGTCCGCCCGGCATGCCCTCAACCCGGATCAGAACTACTCCCCGTACGAAATCGGGCTGGGCCGGCTCGTCGACCTTCGGAAGGCCGACTTCGTCGGGAAGCTGGCGCTTGAGCGCGAGGCGGCGGCCACCGGCCCGAAGCGCCGTCTCGTCGGGCTCACGCTCGACTGGTACGGGATCGAGGGGCTCTACTCGGCCCAGGATCTGCCGCCGGCGATCTCGGCCTCGGTCGATCGATCGTCCAAGCCGGTCTTCGCGCCGCGCGGCGCGCCGCGCGGTGGCGCCCAGGTCGGCAAGGTCACCAGCCTCGGCTGGAGCCCCATCCTCAAGCAGGCGATCGGCCTCGCGTCCGTCCCGTCCACCTACGATGCTCCCGGCTCGAAGCTCCAGGTCGAGTGGACCGTCGAGGGCCGGCGCGGCCGCGTCGAGGCCACGGTCGTGCCCCTCCCCTTCCTGGACCTGCCGCGCAAGCGCGCATAGGTCCACGGCGATGACGCCATGTTCGGCCTGGATCACCTTGGGTCCGCTGGTCCGTTCTGGTTGACTCGCTGCTCAGTTCTGGCTGACTCGCTGCTCCGTTCTGGCTGACTCGCTGCTCCTGTCGCGCTCGTCGTCGACGGCAACGGGCGGACAAGCGGTAGCCGGTCAAGCGGGGCCCGATTTCGACGTGGTCCATCCGAATCAGGATGGTCTCGGCAAGGCCGGCGCCGACCTGCGTTCCCGCGAGGCACTCGAGGATGGCGTCAAGGGGACTGACTTCCCTGCGTTCAGCGGCCGACATCCGTTCGTTGTGCCATACCGACATCACGCCCGGCTTTGGCACGGTCCCTGGCCACGGTTCCGGGCCCGGAACGCGCACTCGAAGGGCCCCGGCGGGCATGGAGCGCTCGCTTCACGTTCGAGCGAGGACGCGAGCCGTGTCGATCGCCCGCCACTCACCTCGATCGGGCGCCTGATGCTGGCCAGAGCCCCATCCTGGTGTTGGTCTGACACACTCGGGTCGGAACATGCGGTCCGTGGTCCGGCCGACGACGCTCAGCGCTCGGCGCGGCTCAGCGCTCGACGCGGCGCAGCTGCCGCTCAAGACCCTCGACAGCGGCATCGAGGTCCGTTCGCCCGAAGCCGATCCGGAAGTGGTTGCCGGGGTGCCCGAAGCGGGAGCCGGGCAGGAGGAGCACACCCTCGCGCTCGACAAGCTCGGCGCTGAAGACATCCACATCCAGATCGGAACGGAGGCGCGGGAACCCGATGGATCCGCCCCGTGGGCGCACCCAGGAGAGCGTGTCGGGCCAGCGCGCAAAGAGCGCATCGAGCACGGTCATGTTCCGGGCGACCAGTGCCTGCGACCGCCCGAGCACCACGTCCCGCGCCCGCAGTGCGATCAGCGCCAGGATCTCTGCGGGCGCCGACGCGCAGATCGTCGTGTAGTCCTTGAACGCGGCGACGCGCGCCAGCAGATCCCGGTCCCGCGAGGCGAGCCAGCCGATCCGCAGCCCGGCCATCGCGAACGACTTCGACATCACGCCCAGCGAGATGACATGCGGACCGGCATCCACGCCCGCCGGAAGCCGATCCGCCTCGTCGAACTCGAGGTAGCGGTAGACCTCGTCGATGAGGAGGTACGCGCCGGCGTCTGCGGCAATCGCCACGAGGGCATCGAACGTCGCCCGCTCCGGGAGCATGCCGGTCGGGTTGTGGGGCGCGTTGATGACAATGAGCCGGGTCCCCGGCGTGACCTGGGCCCGAAGTGCCTCGACGTCGATCGCCCAGCCCGCATCCTCACGCAGTTCGTGGAGCGTGACGTCGGCGGCGCACGCCCGCGCGATCTCGTACAGGCTCTGGTAGCCCGGCCAGGTCACGATCGCGTGGTCGCCCGGGCCGAGCAGCACGTTGACGAGGGTGAAGATCCCCTCCTCCGCGCCACTCAGGACGAGGACATCGTCGGGCGCCGCCGTGTCGTAGAGGGACGCAATCTCCCGGCGCAGCAGTGGGTGCCCAGGGGCCTCCGTGTAACCGAGCCGGAGATCGCGCCAGAGCGCGCGCGTCTCGGTGTCGGCGTGGTCGAGGAGTTCGACCATCGGCCAGCCCTCGACGTCGCTGGCGCACAGGAGGTGCCGGACGGCGAACTCCCAGCGCGCGAAATACCGCTCGAGTTCGAATTCCACGATTCGCATGGGCGCATCATGCCCGGTCGCGTCCACCGTCGCGTCGGCGCCCGCGCCACCGGGCGCCGTGTCCCGCCGCGTGCCGCCCGGCGCCTCCGCCACCGGGCACCGTGTCCCGCCGCGTGCGGCAGAGCCGGCTCTGGTCAGCCGCCCGCGATCACCATGGCCGCACAGAGCGCGACGAATTCTGCTTCGGTGAGCCCGAGTCCGGTCACCCGCCAGGACGGATTGGCACCACGCTCGATGTCGAGGACCAGGCCGTTGGCAAGCCTGCCGAGTACCCCGGTCCGGTCGCCCATGGCCGCAGGGCTGATGACGTTGTCCCGCGGTGCGCAGACGTCGACATCGGTCACGCCCGCACAAATATTGCCCTCGCTGATTGCCAGGTAGATGTCACCCGGTCCTCGATAGGTGACATCCAGGGCGCCACCGTTCGCGAGACGGAAACTCCCGCTCTCGAGATACCAACCCGTCGGGACGACGGCACAGTAGACCGACCAGGACATCGCGCCGGCCGCCTGGGCAAAGAAGGCCAGATTCGCGTCACTGCCGCTGCACTGGGTTGCGGCACCCGAGGGCGATGGGGATGAGCCCAGATCCGTGGGCGTTGCGGTCGGCAGGGAGACCGGAGTGGCCGTGGGGCCGTCGGGAGTCGACGGGCCGACCGTGGGTCCGCCCGTTGGAGCCGACGGCGTCGCGCCGGTGTCCTGCGATCCCGGGGATGGCGTGGTGGTCCCGCCGCATCCGGCAACCGCGAACGCCACCATGAGCGCCGCAACTGGGGAGAACGGTCGAACACCGCGGCGGACCGAGCGCGCGCGATTCACGCGACGAGCGTAGCACGACCGGGCGCGGCGACCGCCCGCGGGACGGGCTGAAGCGTCGGCGTCGTCGCGGGCCGCGTCAGGGCCGGAGTCGCACGAATGCCGGGTCCACGCCGAAGACCTCGCGGATCCGCTCCGGCGCGAGGACCTCGGCCGGGGGGCCATCGGCCACGACGCGCCCGCGATCGAGCAGGATCAGGCGCGGGAAGAAGTGGGCCGCAAGACCGAGGTCGTGGAGGACGGCCAGGATGGTTGTCCCGTCGCGCGTGTTGAGATCCTCCACCAGCTCCATGACCTCGACCTGGTGGCGCAGATCGAGGTGGACGGTCGGCTCATCGAGGACGAGCACGGGCGCGGCCTGGGCCACGGCCATCGCGAGCAGCACCAGCTGGCGCTCGCCGAGGGACAACTCGCGGGCATCGCGCCCAAGGAGGTGGCCGACGCCGACTCGCTCGATGGCCGCGGCGACAGCCGCCCGATCTGCCGGCCGCATGCCGCGGACCGGATGCTCGTGGGGCAGTCGCCCGAGCGCCACGACCTCCTCGACCGTCGTCGCGAACGGCAGGACCGGCAACTGTGGCACCACGGCAAGGCGCCGTGCGACCACCATGCGATCGAGTCGGTCGACCCGTTCGCCGCCGAGTTCCACGGTTCCCGTCACCGGACGGAGCAGCCCGGCGATCACCCGGAGGAGCGTGGACTTCCCCGCTCCGTTCGGTCCGATGATCGCGACCCGCTCCCCGGAATCGACGCGCAGCGAGACATCCCGGAGCGCGGCTCGATCGCGATACAGCGCGGTGACATCGTCGACGCGGATCACAACTCGTATCCCGAGTGGGCGCGTCTGAGCAGGGCCAGGAAGAACGGGGCGCCCACGACGGCCGTCACGACGCCGACGGGGATCTCGCCGAGCAGCCGGGCGAGCAGGTCGGCACCGACCATGAGGCTCGCACCGAGCAGGGCCGCGAGCGGCAGCACGAGACGGGCATTCGGGCCCACCAGCAATCGAACGACGTGGGGCGCCACCAGGCCGACGAACCCGATGAGGCCCGAGATTGCCACCGCGGCGGCCGTGGCGAGCGATGCCATCGTCAGCAGGAGGGCGCGCTCACGACGAACGTCGATGCCCAGGTGGGCCGCCGCTTCCTCGCCGAGGAGCATCCCGTTGAGCGAACGGGCGCGCAGGAGAATGACGAGGCCGGCGACGAGGATCAGCGGCGCCGCAACCGCGAGGCGACCCCAGGTCGCGGCCTCGAAGCCCCCGAGGAGGTACGCGAAGATCTGGCGAAGGCCCGTTCCGGACAGGTACATCGCCATCGCCAGGCCGGCCGCGAGCAGCGAGCTGACCGCATAGCCGGTGAGCAGCAGGCTCGTCATCGGAGCGCTGGACCCGACCCGCGACAGCCGGTAGACGACGAACACGGCACCCAGTGCGCCGATGAAGGCCAGGGCGTGGAGCAGGCCGAACTGCAGGATCAACGCCCGGACGGGGATGAGCACCGCGATCGCCGCGCCGAGTGCCGCGCCCGACGCGGTGCCGAGCACGTAGGGATCGGCCAGCGGGTTTCGGAGCAGGCCCTGGAACGCGGCTCCGGCAACCGCCAGTCCACCGCCCACGACCATGGCGGTCAGGACGCGAGGCAGGCGCAGATCCATGACGATCGTCTCGGCCGCAACCGTCCAGGTGGGGGCGAGCTCCAGGCCGAGCACCCGACGGGCGAGAATGCCGAGCGTGTCGGTGGGCGCGATCGCAACGGAACCGGCCGCGATCCCCGCCACGAGCGCGATCGCGAGCAGGAGCAGCCCGCTCGCCGCCACCACGATGGGGCGACGAGCGAGCGTGGCGCGGATGCCGGAGCGCGGTCGGGTTCCGAGAACGCCGACGCGCGAGGACAAGGTCAGAGCTGCACCTCCGGATGGAGCGCTGCGATCAGGGCGCGAAGGCCGTCCACGAGCCGAGGGCCGGGCCGGGTGATGAGCGTGTCGTTGACCGGGAAGATGTTCCCGTCCACCACGGCCTTGATCCCCGACCAGTTCGGGCGAGCCGCGACGTCGGCCGGCGTGGTGTAGCCGCCATCGCCGAGCAGGATCACCGCCGGATTGGCCGTGATCAGCTTCTCGAGCGAGATCTGGTAGCTCGCATCCGTGGTGATTGGATCCGCGCCGGCCAGCCGGAGCAGTTCGTCGTAGAGCGAGCCGGCGGGAACGGTGTAGATCTCCGAGGTGGCGTCGATCTCGTAGAAGGTGAGGGGCCTGGGCGACGACTGGACGAGCGCGGCGAGTCGATCGAACTCGGTCCGCATGGCGGTGGTCAGGGCGCTGGCCGCTTCGGCGCGGCCGGAGGCCAGCCCGACGGCGTCGATGCCGGCGAGTGCCTCGTCCACGGACTCGGCGTAGAGCACGATGACCGGGATACCCAGGCTGCGCAGCTGCGCAACCGCGGCGGGCGGCGTAAACCCGAGGCCACCCGCGATCACGAGATCGGCCTTCAGGCTCACGATCTGCTCGATGTCCACGCCCTGGTAGGTCGCGACCACCGGCAGCCCATCGGCCTCCGGCGGAAACGGACTGATGTCCTCGACCTTGGCCGCGACCCGATCCCCCGCACCGATGGCGAACAGGGTTTCGGTGGCTGCCGGTGTGAGGGAGACGATCCGCTGGGGTTCGGCCGCGACGGCCACGGTCGTACCCTCGTCATCGGTGATCGTGACGGGGAACGCGGGTGCTGGGGTCGCCGTCGGTGCCGCCGTGGCCACCGCGGTGGGTGTCGGGGTGATCGTTGGCGCGGGTGTGGCGGCTGCTCCGGTGCAGGCGGCAAGCACGAGCAGGAGGGCCAGGGGCGACAGCAGGCCGAGCGAGCGGCCGCGATTGCGGCCGCGTTTGCGGCCGCTCGCCGTGCGAGGCATACGAAAGGACGCGAAAGGATTCATCCTGGGGTCTCCGACCGAGGGTGGAGGCGGATCCGTGGTCCGCCGTGTCGATGGGGACGGTCCGCGGTCAGTCGGTCGGGATCATGCGTGGAGCCTGCCTTTCTCTCGAAGGTCGTGCATCCACCGTGTGTCGGCGACCGGACTTCCGTCGCCGAGGCGACGATCACCGTAGCGGGACTGTGCCGGAATCGCACCGGCTTCGCGACAACGCGGGGGACCGCCGGAAAGCGGTCGTCGACAGCGTAGCACCGGTGAAGCCGCAGATGATTCCGGAATAAGCACCGGCCGCGACACTGGCGGCCTCCGCCCTCCTCCCGCCACCCGCCGGAGGAGGTATCGCTCATGAGATCGAGGTTTGGCCGGGTCGTGATCCTCGGACCGCCGCTCCTCGCCCTGCTCGCTGCCGGGCCGATCCTGCGCACGATCCCACAGGTCGTGGCGGGCAGACTTCCGGTGCCTGAACCGCCGGCGGCATGCGTGCCGTCAGACGCGGCGAACACCGCGACGACGGGCGATGCCGTCGGCACCTGGTGGAGCCGGCGACCGGAACTGACCCGGTCCGGCGTGCTCACCGGATGGATCCTGACCGTCGGGTCGCCGCAGGCACGAACGGTGACGATGTCGCTGGCCCCGGAAAGCATCGTGACCGGGCCCGACGGCGGACGGGTCGTGGCGACGACCGATGACGGCGAGCGGTCCACGGTGCGGATCATCGAAGGGCCGGGATTCTGCTCGCGCTCGATCGCGGTGGACGGCGCAGTCGCGCGACGAGCCATCCTGACGCCGAGCTCGGACGGGGTCATCGCCCACCTGCTGGACCGTCCGACGCGCAGCGACCTGGGCATCTGGAACCTGCCGCTGGACGGAACGGACCGAACACCCCTCCTCCCGCCCGTCCCCGACGCCCTGCTTCGAGCCGCCGGAATCGATCGCGTCTGGGCCACGGATCTGCGGTTGTCCCCCGAGGGCCGGCATCTGGCGATCCAGTCATGCGCTCCGGATGCGTGCGTCACCAGGGTCCTCCATCTGGACGACCGCTCGACGACGGTGATCGACGGTGAGCACGGCGCCCTCATCGGCTTCATCGGCGATCGCCTCGTCACCCGGGCCGGATGCTCCGGCCTGCCCTGCGCGATCCTTGCCTTTGATCTGGCGACCGGACGGTCGGAGACCATCGAGGCATCCGCCATCGGGGCCTCCGTGTCCCGCGACGGGCAGCTCGTGGTCGCGATTCCGGACGACGACGGCAGCGCGACCGCCGTGGCCATCGACCTGCAGACCCGTGAGCGCCGGTCGCTCGGGCTACTCGAACCGGGCGTCGTCCTGGACGGCACCTCGGGGACCGCAGGCATCGAGACACCCGCTGATGCGGTCGGGCTCATCCAGGCCGGCGGACAGCCGGCGACCCTCGTCATCGCTCCGCCGGCCACCTCGGACAGGAAGGTCCAGCCATGATCGCCACCGCACTGACGCGCCTTGGGCGCTCCATCCTCATCGGCGTCGCGGCCCTGGCCGTGGCGGCCGGCAACGTCGTTGCGCACGGGCCCGATCCGCTCGTCGGGGGCAGGCTCTGGGCGCAGAACCAGGCTGTGACCTACCAGTGGCGCTCCGGGCAGACGCCGCCGACCTGGATGATCACGGCCATCGACAAGGCGGCCGCGGATGCCGGCCTTTCCAGGGCCTCGCGTGCCGCGACGTTCACGCGCGTGGCCTCCGGCTCGGCGAGCCTCATCGCGTATGGCGAACCCACCGGGTGTTCACCCGCCGGGATCGCCTGCTTCGATCGGTCGGGTGCGCCCACGAGTTTCAAGATGTGGTTCCGTGCCCATGGTTTCGTGTTCGACTGGGGCACGCTCCGGTGGTGCGAGGGCCTGAGCGTGATCGCGAATGGGTGCTTCGATGCCGAGACCATCGCGCTCGATGAATTCGGTCACGTGGAGGATCTCGGCCACCACGTGAACTTCGGCAGCAATGCCGACTACCTGGACGCCGTGGTCCAGGCGACGAGTCGCGCCCGCCCCAATGCGGGATGGTTGGCCCATGCATTCGGACGCTGCGATGTCGCCCGGCTGCAGTTGGAATACGACCGGCTCACGCCCCGTGATTCCTTCTCATCCTGCCTCACCATCGCCACGACGACGGCCCTCGGAGCGTCAACCACGAGTCTCTGGGTCGGCGGTACGGTTCAATTCACGGCAACGCTTCGAACGACCGCATCGTCGGCGGCCGGGGCGCTGGCCAACGATCCGGTCAGTGGTCGTACGGTCGTCCTCCAGCGCCGCCTGGCTGGATCGCAATCCTGGACGAGCATCGGGGCCATGACTCCGAGCGCAACGACGGAGGGGAGCTACGTGTTGACGGTCGCACCGACGGCAACCTACGAATGGAGCGCGGTGTTCCTGCCTTCAGCCGGGGACGGCGCCGTCACGTCGACCTCGGGGGTCGTCAAGGTCGGCGTGAGCGGCTGTTCCGGAAGCGGCTGTCCGAGCCGCCTGCTCCCGCTTCGGGAGACCCGCTGATGCCTCGCCCCGGCCGTTCGACTCGACGATGCCAGCCGGTCCGGCTGGCGGGCCTCCTGGCGCTGGCCTCACTTGCCGGCTGCGGTGGCGGGGTCGGGACCTCGGGCGTTCCGAGCGACGCCGGTTCGCCCCCACCGGCAACCGGGACGCCGGCACCGGGCTGGAGCGCATCGGACCGGCCGACCCTCAACCCGACGGCGACGAATGAGGCCACGGCGGCACCGCTACCCGTGGCCGAGATCGTCGTCGGCGATGTCACCCTCGTGGGGGGCCTCGGCACGTACGTGATCGACGGGCGCGGCAGCGATGCACCGTGGCTCCCGTTCGCCACGGTTCCGGCGCTTACCGTGGGATCTGCAGAGACGGTCACGATCCGCTTCTCGGACGGTGTGCCCATCGGAGACTGGTCGGCCGTCATTGCGCCCGCCGACGATACGTCCGGTTCAGCCACCCGCGGCGTCAACGGCGCAGCCCTCTCTGCCGATGGGCTGAGCGCATCGGTCGGCCCCCTCCCGGTCGGGCGCTGGGTCCTCCAGGTCCGGCTGTTCCGCGCCGACGGCCGCGGCGACGGACTCACCTACTGGGCGATCACCGTTCGCTGAGGGATCGGGTCCAGGCCGTCGCCGGCGAAGATCGGACGACCCGCCCGGGATCGGGCGGGTCGTCCTGTTGTCGGTGGAGGTGGGCGCGGGGCCGACCTCCGGAACTCAGGCGGTGGTCACCGCCGCGGTCGGTCCGAAGATCGAAACCTGGGCCTCGTCGGGCAACATCACGCCGAACACTTTCTGCAGAGCGAGCAGGTGGACACACGCGCCCCAACTCTGGAAGTAGTGGCAGGTGCAATGCCACTGACCGGCGTCGAGACTGACCTGGTGCGTATCGTTGTCGCCGCGGAAGGTGAGCGAGAGACGATCGAGGGAGATGCGATCGAGTTCGCGGGCGTAACGATTGGCCTTCTCGACCTTGCCGATCAAGGAGCTGTGCATCGTGCCAGACCCTCCGGCCCCCGCAGGGGCAGCTGGCGAGCCGCCGTCCGGTCCTTGCACCATCGACCAGGCGAGACGGTCGCGGGCAAAGCCTACACCCGGGCGGTGACTTCGGCACCCCGGATCCGGTCAGGGCGCGGCGGTTCCCTCGCGGCCGAAATCGTCGGCCAGCCGGACCACGTCGTCCAGCTCCGGCGTCGACACCTCCAGCAGTTCGCACCGCTCGATCGCCGTGTAGCGATGTCGTCGATGCGTCCGGACGTGCGCGTCATCGCCCGGTCCGAGCTCGTGATCCTCATCGATTCCAAGGTCGTTTTCGAGGGTCAGCAGGAGCCGGCCGGAAAGGACCCGGATCCACTCGTCCTTGATCTCGTGGAACTGGTATGAGAGGCGGCGACCCTCCTCGATCACCAGGATCTTGCCCACGTACCGATCCGTGTGCGCCCAGATCAGCTCGTGTCCCCACGGCTTCTCGACCCGGACCGAGGCCGCGCCCGGCCCGCGCCTGATCGGCTCCACGATCAGCTGCCGCGAACCAGCCGCTCGCCGGACACGAGCATCGCCTCGCGGAGATCCGCCGAGGTCGCTTCCGTGTAGATCCGCAGCAGCGGCTCCGTGCCGGAAGCGCGGATCAGCAGCCAGCTCCCGTCCGCCACGAAGAACTTGACCCCATCGTTCGTCGTCAGGACCTGGGTGGTCGTGACACCCTGGCCGGCCAGCTCGGACGGAGGTTCGTCCCGCAGGCCGACCAGGACGTGGTGCTTGACCGCCTCGTACTCGGAGCGGTCGAAATGGACGTCGATCCGCCGGTAGAAGGACGGCCCGGCGATCTCGTGGAAGTGCTCGAGCATCTTCGAGACCGGCCATGTCCCGCGGGCCCGCTCGCGCAGGAACAGGTCCAGCAGGAGCAGGTCGGCGTAGATGCCGTCGCGCTCGGGAAGGTGCATCCCGAACCCGAAGCCGCCGCTCTCTTCGGCACCCATCATGGCGCCGGTCTCGATCATCTTCGGGCCGATGTACTTGAACCCGACCGGGGTCTCGTGGACCTCGATCCCGAAATGCCTGCCGAGCGTCGCCGCCATGGACGTGTTGTTGACCGAGATGGCCACCGGCTCGCGCAGTCCGCGATGCTCGGCGAGGTAGTACATCAGGAGGCCGGTCACCTCGAGTTGATGGATGAACGCGCCCTTCTCATCGGCCGCGCCGGCTCGATCCGCGTCCCCGTCCAGCAGCAGGCCCAGGTCGTAGCCGCCGCCGGCGAGCATGCCGAGCACCGCATCCACGTTCGGCCGGATCGGCTCAGGGTTCACGCCACCGAAGTACGGGTTGCGCTCCTGGTGGATCTCGGTGACGCGGATCCGGCCGCCGCCGAGCAATCGGCTGATCCAGCCGGCGCCGGCGCCCCACATCGGCTCGACCAGGACGTGCACATCGGCCGCCTTGAGCGCGTCCACGTCGAGGGTTCGGCGGACGTACCGCTCGTAGCCCTCGAACGGATCGAAGCGTTCGAACAGCCCCGCGGCCTCGGCATCGGCGATGGGTCGGCGCGGCAGCGCGATGCCGCCGTTGGCCGCGATCCCCGCCTCGATGACCTTGAGCATGTCCGGGCCGGCCGCCGAACCGGTCGGCGACTTCACCTTGAAGCCGTTGTCGGTCCAGGGGTTGTGGCTGGCAGTGATGACAATTCCGGCCGAGGCGCCCCGCTCCACGACCTCGTAGGAACTCATCTGGGTCGGCACGGCCGTGGTCGAGCAGGCCACCGGAATGTCGTGGGCGAGGAGCACCTCGGCGGCGGCGACGGCGAAATGCTCGGACGCGAATCGGCGGTCGTAGGCGATGACGACGCCCCTGGCCTGCTCCCCGCGCTCGACGACATAGCGCGCCACGCCGTCGGCGCAGCGGCGCACGGCATCGAAGGTGTAGTCCTCGGCAATCCGGGCGCGCCAGCCGTCCGTTCCGAACACGATCCGGGTTGGGGCGATGGCGTCGGTCACGAGGACTCCTCCCAGCGGCGTACACGATCAACAAGCGCTTCCACGACCCCGCGATGCGGGGCGGCACCGCGAAGGAGCGCCGTGGGCGTCGTGGCGAGGATACCCCGAGGGCCGCCGGTGACGGCGAGACGCCCGTCGAGGCGCTCGATGACGAGGTCCTCGGACGTGGCTTCGGCCGGCTCGTTGGGCTGGACGACGCGCCCGGTCGCGCTCGCGTCGAGGGCGGCAAGGAGCGCCGTCCACGAGCCAAGATCGCTCCAGCCGACGTCCATCGCCGCCATGACGACCCGCCGGTCGCTGGCGGCGCTCTCCATCACGGCGTGGTCGATGGAGATCGAGCGGACCTGGTCGTAGGCGCTGGCGAGGGCGGTCTCGCTCGACGCCACCGGTTCCAGGAGCGCCATCAGCCCCGTATACCGCTCGAGCGCGTCCCGGATCGCTCGGCGACGCCACAGGAAGATGCCCGCGTTCCAGGCGACGGCGGGTTCCGCGACGAGTTCGGCGGCCCGGTCACGACTCGGCTTCTCCTCGAACCCACGAAGTGGCGAGGCGCGCAGGCCGGCCACCTCGGCGACCGCGTCGGCGACCGGAAGGAGGTAGCCGTATTCCGTGGCAGGACGATCCGCCTGGATCCCCAGGGTCACCAGCGGCGACTCCACCTGGAACGCGCCCTCGGCGAGCCGGGCCGCCCCCGCGAGCACAGAACGAAACACAGCCTCGCGGTGGGTCGCGATGCGGTGATCGGCCGGGAGCACGCACATCACCTCGTCGTCGGGGCGGTCGATGAGGACCGTGGCAAGCGCGACGGCAGCGGCGGTGTTCCGGCCGGCCGGCTCGGAGACGACGCGAACGCCGGGGCACTGCGCCCGGACCAGGCCGGCGTACCGGCGGTCTGTCACGACGGTGACGTCAACGGCAGTGACCGGCAGCTCGGCGTGGCCGACCACACGCATCACCGTGCGCTGGAGGAGCGACTGTTCGCCGAGCAGCGGGAGGAACGGCTTGGGTGTCTCCGGCCGGCTGAGGGGCCACAGGCGTGTTCCGCCCCCGCCGGCGAGGATCACGACATACATGACTGGATCCTAGCCGCCGGGACGCCCCTCCGGCGAATGGTTTCGCCGGGTCGGCGCAGCGGGCTCAGTAGGACGGCGGCGTGATGCAGAACAGGAGCCGGGCGGGGCCGGTTCCGTTGTTCGTGTTTCGGTGTGGAACACGCGAGGAATGGGCAAATGCGTCGCCGGCCTCCAGGTGAACGTGCTCGTCGCCAACCCACAGATCCAGTTCGCCTTCGAGCACGATGACGACCTCTTCGTCCGAGTCGTGCGTGTACGGTTCATCGCCCGTGCCACCGCCGGGTTCAACGGTCGACATGATCACCTGCAGCCGCCCGCCCTTGCCCCGGGTCAGGAACTCGTCCACGGCCCCGAGCCCCGGATAGGTGATCCGACGCCGCTCCGCCGCCCGGACGAGCCCGCCGCCCTCCACCTCCGCGAACAGGTCCGCGATGCTCAACCCGAGGCCTCCGGCGATGCGCTGGACCGAGGCAATGGACGGGGTCGCCACGCCACGCTCGACCTGCGAGAGAAAGCTCTCCGTGACGCCGGCCCGCTGCGCCACCTGCCGAAGCGTCAGGGCACGCGACGTTCGGAGTCGTCGCAGCCGGGGGCCAAGTTCCTGATCCAGATCAACGTCCATCGGCGAGGCCGGCGGGGGCGCGATTCGAAGCGACACGGCTGAAGTATAGCTTCAGTCTTTCCGGCCATGGACGCCAAGGTCATTGACGACGAGCGTACGGGCCTTCTACGATGGCGCGGCTCGACTGAAGTCACACTGCAGGATCTGGCTGCGCCTCGTGACGCAGCGTCCCATCATCGGGCAGGAGGAACGCATGCAGCCCTGGCGTCTCCGATCCGCGATGCGCGGGTTCGTCGGCCTCGTGGTTCTCAGTCTGGTCATGATCGCGTGCGGTGGAGGCGCCAGCCAGGCGCCGCCCTCTGCCGACGGGAGTGTCGGGCCGACAACCGGGCCAACGCCCGCCCCCACGGCGATTCCACCGGATCAGGTCACCGGTTCGCTCTCGGTTCTCGACTGGTCCGGGTATGACGCCCCGGACTTCTGGACCGACTTCCAGACGACCTACCCCAAGGTCGACGTTGCGTTCGAGTTCGGGATTTCGGATGCCGATATCTACGGCAAGATCAAGGCAGGCAGCCAGGCAGACGTCTTCCACCCCTATACCGGGTGGCTCCAGTTCTACGTCGACGAGGGGCTCGTGGAGGAGCTCGACACAAGCCGGCTGACCAACTGGGGCAAGGTCCCCGAGTCGTTCAAGAAGATCGGCCAGCTCAACGGCAAGCAGTACTTCATCCCGTGGGACTGGGGCTTCAGCTCCGTCCTCTACAGGACGGACAAGGTCAGCGGGGACATCACGTCGTGGTCCGCGCTGCTGGACCCGAAGTACAGCGGCCACATCTCCATGTGGGATGACGGTCCCGCGGCCGTGACCGTGTCCTCCTACATCCACGGCTACGACGAGACGGCGATCACGGACAGTCAGCTGGCCTCGATCAAGCAGGAATGGTCCGATCAGGCACGGTTGAACGTTGCCTACTGGGCCGCGGAATCAGACCTGGTCCCGCTCATGCAGTCCGGCGACGCGTGGGTCGCCTACGCATGGCAGGGCGCCTACGCCACGCTGCTCGGCGAGGGCGTACCCGTTGCATACGCGAATCCGACCGAGGGCCGGAACTCGTGGGTCGGGGCGTACGGTATTCGAAAGGGCAGCCCGAACTACGACCTGGCCCTGGCGTTCCTGGACCAGAAGCTCGGCGAGGCGACCGGCAACAACCTCGTCTCGCTCTACTACTACGGGTCCGCGAACGGCGACGTCATGAAGGGCATCACCGACGCGACGCTCAAGCAGGCGTTCTCGGTGAACGACCCGGCGATTCTCGACAAGACGAACTTCACCCCGAACCTCACCGCTGCCCAGCGCGACGCCTGGACGACGCTGTGGGCGGAGGTCAAGGCTTCGCAGTGATCCATGCGCGGCGAGCGGGCGGCCCCCGGGGCGCCCGCTCCGCCGACCCGCGCCGCCGGACGTTCTGGGCGTTCGCCCTGCCGCCCGCGGTCGTGCTGGCCATGCTGCTGCTCGTCCCGCTTGCGCTGATGCTGGCCTTGAGCCTGCGGGAGGATCTGTCCGGAACGCTCCTCGCGCCCTTCGAGCCGACCCTCCGCCACTACCGGCAGTTCCTCGCGACACCGGCGTTTCTCCGGAGCCTGGGGCTTTCTGCGCTCACCGCGGGCGGGGTTGCCGTGATCGCCACGGCGCTCGCCTATCCGCTCGCCTATTTCCTCGCCTTTCGGGCCGGCCGTCGGGCCGGTGTCTATCTGGTCCTGCTCCTCGTGCCGTTCTGGACCAGCTACCTCCTGCGGGTGATGGCGTGGAAGCTGATGCTCGGTGGCGAAGGGGTCATCAACAGCGGCCTGCTCTGGCTCGGGGTCATCGATGAACCGCTGTCGGCCCTCCTGTACAACCGGGTGGCGGTGATCGTCACGCTCGTCTATGTCTGGATCCCGTTCGCGATGCTGCCGATCCTGGCGGCGCTCGGCCGGATTGACATCCGTCTCCACGAGGCCGCCGCCGACCTGTTCGCCAGCCCGGCCCAGCAATTCCGGCGGATCACGCTCCCCCTCAGCGCGCCGGGACTGATCGCGGCATTCCTGATGGTGTTCATCCCCACGGTCGGCGAGTACGTGACTCCCCTCCTCGTGGGCGGCGCCACCGGAACGATGTACGGCAACATCATCCAGGACTTCTTCACGCGGGCGGCCAACTGGCCGTTTGGTTCCGCGCTTTCGATGGTCATGCTGGGCCTCACCATCGTCCTCGTCGCGATCGGGCTCCGCGTCGTGAACCCGCGCCGGCTCCTGGGCACGTGATCGAGGTCCGGGTCGCACCGTGATGCGTCGGGGCCGCACCGGGATGCGTCGTCGCCCATCCGCGCTGCGCGGCTATTTCTGGTTGCTCGTCGGGCTGCTCTACCTCCCGATCGCGGTCCTGTTCCTGTTCTCGATCAACGAGAACGCCACGCTCGCCTTCCCGCTCCGTGGCCTCACCCTCGACTGGTTCATCAAGCTGTTCGCGACGCCGGCCCTCCTGAAGGCCGTGGGCAACAGCTTGCAGGTCGCGATCATCAGCAGCTTCGCCGCGACCCTCCTCGGCGCCATGGTGGCGGTCCTCGTCACGCGGTTCGAGTTCCGCGGCAAGGCCGCGCTGGCCGGCCTGGCGGTCATGCCGCTGATCGTGCCGTACGTGGTGCTGGGCGTTGCGATGCTGATCCTGTTCAAGGTGATCGGGGTCCCGCTCTCGCTCGGGACGGTCGCGGCTGCGCACACCATCGTGGCGTTGCCATACACGGCGCTGATCATCATGGCTCGACTGGCAGGCTTCGAGAAGGGACTCGAGGAAGCCGCCATGGACCTCGGGGCCACCTATCCAGGCACGCTCCGACTCGTCGTTCTTCCGATGGCGGCACCGGCGCTCCTGTCGGCCTGGGTGACCGCGTTCACGGTCTCATTCGACGAGTTCGCCCTGGCGCTCTTCCTCGCCGGTCGTGACCAGACCTTCCCGGTCTACCTGTACGGTCAGCTCCGATTCTCGACCACGCTGCCAGTCCTGATCGCGACCGCGGTCCTGCTGATGGTGACGACGCTCAGCCTGATTCTCGTGACGGAGCGTATCCGGCGGCGCTGAGCCGGCGAGTCGGCGATTCGGCGGGGCCGTTCGGCGGGGCGGGGCCCGGGGCGGCGGGGCCGTTCGGCGGGGCCGTGGCGGCGCGCGGGGCGGCGCTCGGGGCGGCGGGGCCCGGG
>JAZJZX010000007.1:226432-291793 GCA_040389445.1 Chloroflexota bacterium | reverse complement strand
GCCCGCCGCTGGCGCGCCCCGCCGCCCGCCGCCCGCCGCGCCCCGCCTGAGTGGAAGTGCTCGAGCAAGTTGACGGCACGCCCACGACCCACGAGCGGGACAAACACGCATCCAGGCGTCGTGTTCATCGCCGAGCTGCCATCGCCAGTTGCGGCCGATGGCGTCCCCGGCGCAAACTATGGGTCGTCCCACCGCCCGAGGCCACGCACCCGCGCGCCTCCGGCACCAGCCGCCACCGCGCCGCCGCCGGCCCAGGGGTCGAGCCACGACCTCCGGGCCGGGCCAGGACCCGGATTCGAGCCACGACCCCCGGGTCGGGCCCGGGCCCAGAGTCGAGCCACGACCTCCGGGTCGAGACAGGACGGGCGCCCTGGCGGTCCGAACAGGAGCTTTCGTGACCGTCGATCCCGCCGCGATCCGAACCGCCGCCATGTTCATCGATGGCGCATGGTGCGACGCCGCGTCCGGAGCCACGTTCGAAGCCACGAATCCCGCCACCGGTGAGGGCATTGCCCGCCTGCCGAAAGGAGGCCGCGACGACGCGCGCCGAGCCATCGCAGCCGGCCTTGCCGCGGGCCGCGGGTGGGCAGCTCGGTCCGCCTTTGATCGCGCCGCGACACTGGAGCGGGTCGCCGCGAACATCGAATCCCGCCGGGACCAACTGGCCGAGGCCCTTACCCTCGATCAGGGCAAACCCCTCCAGGCCGAGGCCTACGGTGAAGTCGATGAGCTGATCGTCTACTTCCGGATGGCAGCCGCCGACGCCACACGCCTGGACGGGCTGATGCCGCCGTCGATCGACCCGCACAAGCGCGTCCTCGTGTACCGCGTCCCGGTGGGCGTCGTCGGTGTCATCACCCCGTGGAACTGGCCGTACACGATGCCGGCCGAGATGATTGCGCCGGCGCTCGCGGGCGGGAACACGGTCGTATGGAACCCGGCGACGCTGACCTCGTACTGCGCCACGGTGCTGGCAGCGTGCCTCGCGGATGCGGACCTGCCCCCGGGCGTGTTCAATCTGGTGACCGGGCCCGGTTCCGAAGTCGGCGATGAGCTCGCCGGGCACCCGGACGTCGCCGCGGTGGGGTTCATCGGGTCCACGGCCACGGGACGAAGGATTGCCGAGCGCGCCATCGGCAAGGAGCTCCTGCTCGAGATGGGCGGCAACGGTCCGCTGGTCATCCTCAAGGACGCCGA
The DNA here is from genome assembly GCA_040389445.1 of Chloroflexota bacterium. Classification (GTDB taxonomy): domain Bacteria; phylum Chloroflexota; class Limnocylindria; order Limnocylindrales; family CSP1-4; genus UBA5189. The sequence goes on along the minus strand of JAZJZX010000007.1, from coordinate 290,596 downwards.
CCTCGATGCCGCCATCACCGCGACCCTCACGGCCTGTTTCCTGAACGCCGGCCAGAGCTGCACGGCCGGTGAATGGATCCTGGTCGATCACCAGATCCACGGCGATTTCCTCGAACGCCTCACCGCCGCCATCCGCCGCGAGACAAGACTGGGAGATCCCCTGGATCCGCGGACCACCATGGGCCCGCTCAACAACGAGGCCACAGCGGCGAAAACGGAACGGCACGTGGCCGAAGCCATCGCCGCCGGAGCGGTTGTCGTGACCGGCGGCGCACGCAGTCCGGAATTCGGCAGCCCGCTCTTCTACCAGCCGACCGTGCTGACCGGCGTGAAGCGTCAGATGGAGATCGCGCGCGAGGAGACCTTCGGGCCGGTGGCCCCGATCACGCCGATCGACGGCATCGAAGAGGCCATCGGGATCGTCAACGCGTCGGCGTTCGGCCTCCTGAATGCCATCTTCACCCGCGACCTGCGGGCGGGGCTCCACTTCGCCGAGTCGGTTCGCGCCGGATGGGTCAACATCAACGAAGGCACCAACTACTGGGAATCCCACCTGCCGTTCGGCGGCCGGGCGGGATCCCAGAGCGGGATGGGTCGCGTCGGAGGACGCTTCTCGATCGAACGCCTGACCGAACTCAAGACCGTGGTCATGAACCTCGCCTGATCGACATCGAACGCCGGCCCCGCGGGTCGGAACCCAAAAGCCCGGCCCGCGGCCGGAGAGAAACCCCGGCCCGGGAGCCGGCACCCAGCCCCGGCCCGCGGCCGGAGAAAGACCCGGCCAGAACGGGCCGGTAACTGGAACACCTGGAGGACATCGAGCACATGGCTTCGCTGCCGAAGCGCGCAAAGGTCGTCATCGTCGGGGCCGGGATCGTGGGCAACAGCATGGCCTGGCACCTGGCCAAGCTGGGCTGGCGGGACATCGTGCTGCTCGAGAAGGGCACCCTCCCCAATCCCGGCGGCTCCACCGGCCATGCCTCGAATTTCATCTTCCTGACCGACCACAACAAGGAGATGGCCGCCTTCACGATCGACAGCGCGAACCAGTACCGCGACCTGGGCGTGTACCACGAGTGCGGCGGCATCGAAGTCGCCCGGACGCCGGAACGGATGGAGGAGCTGAAGCGCCGGATGGCGTCCTCGAAGTCGTGGGACATCGAGGGCGTGCGCCTGCTGACCCCGACCGAGGTCAAGGCGATGGTCCCGTTCATCAACGAGACAATCATCCTCGGCGGCTTCTACACGCCGGGCGTGGGCGTGGTCGATTCCCTCCAGGCCGGGACGCTCATGCGCCAGATGGCGCAGGAGATGGGCGCCCTGACGATCGCGGCCGGGGTCGAGGTCACCGGCGTCGACACCGAGAACGGCCGCGTCACCCGCGTCCGGACCGACCACGGCGACATCGACACGGAGTACGTCGTCATCGCCTGCGGCATCTGGAGCCCGCGCATCGCCGCGATGGCCGGCGCGTCCATCCCGCTGACGCCGGCGGTCCACCAGATGATCGACATCGGGCCGGTCCCGATGTTCGCGAACGCCCGGACCGAGGTGGATTACCCGATCGTTCGTGACATGGACACCAACATGTACGAGCGGCAGCACGGGAACGGCTTCGAGGTCGGCTCGTACGCGCATCGCGCGATCCTCATGGACCCGGACGACATTCCGTCCATCGAGGCCTCCGCGCTGTCCCCGACGATGCTCCCGTTCACCCAGGAGGACTTCGATCCCCAGCTCGAGGACGCCCTGGAGCTCTTCCCGTCGATCGTGGGTGACGAGAAGGTCGGCGTGAAGCTGGCCATCAACGGGCTCCTGTCGCTCACCCCGGACGGAAATCCGATCATCGGCGAGACCCCCGAGGTGAAGAACCTCTGGTCGGTCGCCGCGATCTGGATCAAGGAGGCGCCCGGGATCGCCAAGTGCGTCGCCGAGTGGATGACGCACGGCACCCCGGAGATCGACCCGCACGGCTCGGATATCGCCCGGTTCTACGACCACCACAAGACCTGGCAGCACATCCGCGCCCGGACCACCGAGGGTTTCAACAAGACCTACGGGATCGTCCATCCGATGGAGCAGTGGGAGAGCAATCGGCCCATCCGACGCTCGCCGGCAGCGGCACGCCATGCGGAGCTCGGCGCGGTCGCGTTCGAGGCCGCCGGCTGGGAGCGGCCGTTCTGGTACGGGGCAAACGAATCGCTCCTCGCCGAGTACGGCGATCGGGTCATGCCGCGCGCCGCGGAATGGGATGCCCGCTGGTGGAGCCCGATCATCAATGCCGAGCACCTCGCGATGCGCGACCGGGCCGGCCTGGTGGACCTGTCCGCGTTCGCGATCTTCGATGTCACCGGACCCGGCGCCCTCGCCGCCCTCGAGCGACTGTGCGTCAACAAGGTGGACGTGCGACCCGGCAAGACCGTCTACACGCCGCTCCTCAACCCGGCCGGCGGGATCCTCGCCGACCTGACGATCATGCGGCTGGCGCATGATCACTTCCGGGTCGTGACCGGCGGCGGCATGGGCATGCGGGACAGGAAGATCTTCGTGGATGGGCTCCCGGCCGACGGTTCCGCCCAGCTCTTCGACCTGACGAGCGCGATGACCACGTTCGGGCTGTGGGGTCCGCGGGCGCGGGACATCCTCGGCGCAGCGGCGGACGGCAGCGCCGACATCAGCCATGCCGGCTTCCCGTTCCTGACCTCGAAGTTGGTCGACATCGACGGGGTCCGCACCCTGGCCTCGCGGATCAGCTACGTCGGCGAACTCGGCTGGGAGATCTACGTCCCGATGGAACAGGGCCTCCGGGTCTGGGATGCGCTCTGGGCGGCGGGCCGGCCACACGGCATGGTCCCCGTGGGGATCGGCACGTACGCCGTGACCTCACGGCTGGAGAAGGGCTACCGCGCCCACGGCGCGGAGCTGGAACTCGATTTCAACCTCGTCGAGGCGGGCATGGCCCGTCCGTCGCTGAAGGACGCGGACTTCGTGGGGCGTGCCGCCTACGAGGCGCAGCGCGCCGCCGACCCCGTCGCGATCCTGTGCACGCTCACGGTGGACGACCCGACCTCGTCGAGTGGGATCAAGCGCTACATGCTCGGCCGTGAACCGATCCTGACGCCCGATGGTCGCTCGATCATCGACGCGAAGGGGCGTCGTTCGTATGTCACGTCGGCCGGCTCGGGCCCGTCGGTCGGGAAGCACCTCCTGATGACGTACCTGCCTCCGGAGCACGCGGTCGTCGGGACGAAGCTCGTGGTCGAGTACTTCGGGGAGCACTACCCGGTGACGGTGGCGATCGCCGGCGCGACGCCGCTGTTCGACCCGGACAACGCGCGGATCCGGGCGTGAGGGACGGCATGCGCACGGCCGCGAGGGCGAGAGCGGCCACGCGCGCGACCGTGGGCAAGCGCGCGAGCGCCGGCGCCGCAGGGGCCCTCCGGTGAGGGTCCTCGTCTGCGTCAAGCGCGTGCCCCAGACCGGTGGCCGGATCGTCCTGACCGGCGACGGCCAGGAGATCGACACGAAGTTCCTGGGCTTCACCATCAGCCCGCACGAGGAGTGCGGGGTCGAAGAGGCCGTCCGGATCATCGAGGCCGGGGGCGGCGAATCGACCGTCCTGACGCTGGGATCCGCGGCTGCCGAGGAGCAGCTGCGCGATGCGATGGCCCTCGGAATCGACCGGGCCGTCCTCCTCGAAACCGACGGCTCGGAGTGGGATCCGGTCTCCACTGCGGCCGCGATCGCCGACACGATTCGGGCGCAGGAGGCGGCCGGTGGGCCCTTCGATCTCGTGATCTTCGGCAACGAATCGGCGGACAGCGGCGGGTTCCAGGTCGGGATCCGGGTTGCGGTCGCGCTCGGACGGCCCGTGGTCAGCGGGCTCAAGGGACTGACGATCGGTTCGGGCTCCGTCACCGCGCGCCGCGAGGCGGCCGGCGGCGGCTGGGAGACCTACGAGCTGCCGCTCCCGGCGATCGTCGGGGTCAAGGAGGGGATCAACCTGCCGCGCTACCCGTCCGTCCCGGGCCGGCTTCGGGCCAGGAAGAAGGAGGTCGAGCGGGTGCCCGTTGGGGCGGCGGGTACAGGCGCAGCAGCCGCGTCGGGGGCTCCGATGGGCCCGACGAAGTCGATGCTACGGCTGCCGCAGGAGGCCGAATCCCAGGTGGAGATCCTCGGCCGCGGCGCCGAGGCCGCGCCGGCGGTCGTGGACCTGCTCCAGAAGCTCGGTCTGGTGGCGCGATGAGCGGCCCGATCCTCGTCTTCGTGGAACTCGGATCGGGTGAGGCCGTCGGTGACGGCGCTGGTGGCGCAGACCGCGTCTCGCTCGAGACGCTGGCGTTCGCGCGGTCGCTTGCCGAGGGGCTCGGAGGCGCTGCCGTCGAGGCGCTGCTGTTCGGAGCCGCGGCGGGCGTGGCCGGAGGGCTTGGGGCCCATGGCGCGGCCACGGCGCACATCGTCACGGACGCGGCCATCGCCGGCGCGTACGCACCCGCGGCCTGGGGCGCGGCACTCGCCGAGCTCGCCGGTTCGCGCGGCGCGGCCGCCGTCATCGGACCGGGCACGGATCGGGGAGCCGAGGTCCTGGCGCATGCCGCGGCCCGGCTCGGAATGCCCCTCGCGGCCAACGTGATCGCGGCGACCCCGGGCGCATCGTGGTCCGTCACCCGGCAGCGGTGGGCGGGCAGCCTCCTCGAGGACGCCACGCTCGACGCGCCCATCCGACTCCTGACCATGGCCCCGCATGCCGTCGCGGTCGACGAGCGAGCCGGCGCCCGGCCGGCCGCGATCGCGCCGCTCACGCCGACCATCGATGCCGCCGACCTCGTCGTCCGGGTCACGGGCCACGAGCCCCCGGCGAAGGGATCCGTTTCGCTCACCGACGCGAAGGTCGTCGTGGGCGGCGGCCGCGGCGTCGGATCGGCCGCCGCATTCTCGGAGCTCGAGGAACTCGCCGGCCTCCTCGGCGGCGCGGTCGGCGTATCGCGCGTGGTGACCAGCAACGGCTGGCGACCCCACACCGAGCAGGTCGGCCAGACCGGCCAGCGGATCGCGCCCGACCTGTACATCGCGTGCGGCATCAGCGGCGCGATCCAGCACATCGTCGGCTGCAAATCGGCCAAGCGGATCCTGGCGATCAACACGGACGCCGAGTCGCCGATCATGGCCCTCGCCGACTATGCCGTCCTCGGCGACCTGCACCAGGTCGTGCCGGCCATCAGCGCGGAGATCCGCCGCCGGACCGGGTAGGGCCGTTGCCCACCTCTGATGCCGTGGGATACTCGGCGACTAGCTGCTCGTGTCGACGTTGACGTAGATCGTCGGCCCGCTCGGAGTAACGACACAGACGACCCCGGAGTACGTGGTCGGCACCGGTTCACGAGCAACCGTGTTTCCGCTAGCGTCGAGAGGCGGCGGAGCCACCGACAAGCCCCCGACCTGGGCCTCACCCGAGTACACCACGACGAACGCGGGCCCGTCAGTCTCCAGTTCCGGCGCGCGGAGCATCTTGGGGAGGGCGGACCGGTACTCCATGGCTCGATCGAGAGCGAACTGAGCTTGGATCTGACCCTGCACGGAATTGCCGCATTCTGCGGCGCGAGGGTCAAGGGCGAGCAAGGCAGCTGGCTCGCGACTCAGGAGCGCCGTGACCCCTAGCGCTCCGGCGACTACTGGCACCAAGACAAGGACACGAAGCCTGGTCGGAATGGTCATGGCTGCACCGTCCAAAGGTCGATGGATGTCCCGGTCGGAGCGTTGCACTTGTATCGCGCGTCCGAACTGAGGTTGCAGATGCCCCCGGTGCCCCAGTTCATGTTCGACCACGCACCGCCAACAGAAGCCTCGTAGGTCGCATTTGACAGCCGGAATGGGTTGCCGACTGGTCCACCAATCGCATCTCGAATGTCCCAGGACTCTCCGGTGTGCTCGGTGCGCTTCGGGGCCCAGCAAATGGACGCCAGCGGGAGTGTTTCGGTTACGGTGCCGCTGACCTTCACCTGCCACTGAGTCGATGTCTTGAGGACCGTGTATGTTCGGCTCGAACCAGGGAAGGCGCCCATGAATTTCGGGTTTGGGGCGACATCAGCCAAGCCAGGGCAAGACTGCCTCCCCCAGGCCCAGAACTCATGCGTCCCATTGTTGTTGCAGCTTGCATTGGGAAGGAACGTGTCCACGCAATTGACAAGGCCGGCCTGGAAGATATTGAAGGCGTGCGCGCCTCCGTCATCGAGAGCCACATAGACGTGGTTCGCCCGGCTTCCGTCAGTCGAACTCGAGCAGATATTGAGAGACTGATTCTCTAGCGTGGCCTCGGCGCCGGCCATCGATGGCAGCGACTTGAGGAACCCCTCCCAGCGGTTTACGAAGTTCGTCTCGGCACACGTTCCGGTGTCCGCGGCGAGGACTGCCACGGGCACGAGAAGGGAGATCGCGAGCGTCGCCGCCGTGATGGCAATCTTCCATCGCACTCGACTATCTTCCATCGCACTCGACCTCGCTGGTAGCCTCGGGAGAGAACCGTAGCACTGGAATTGACTCAACGTCCAAATTATTTCGGTATTCATGTCGGAGGACCGCGATTCTCCGAGCTCGAGGAGCTCGCGGGCCTGCTCGGCGGGGCCGTCGGCGTCTCGCGCGTCGTCACCAGCAACGGATGGCGCCCGCACACGCAGCAGGTCGGCCAGACCGGCCAGCGGATCGCCCCGGAGATCTACATCGCCTGCGGCATCAGCGGGGCCATCCAGCACATCGTCGGCTGCAAGGCGGCGAAGCGGATCCTGGCCATCAACACGGACGCCGAGTCGCCGATCATGGCCCTCGCCGACTATGCCGTCCTCGGCGACCTGCACCAGGTCGTGCCGGCCATCAGCGCGGAGATCCGCCGCCGGACCGGGTAGCTCTCCCGGAGCTGTCGAGTGGCATTCGCGAATGCCGAGGAAGGGTGGGGTCGGCTCGTCCGTCGTGGGCCGGCTTGTGCGTCGTTCGCCCGGCACGTGCGTCGTTCGTCCGGCACGTGCGTCGTTCGCCCGGCACGTGCGTCGTGGCCCGGCACGTGCGTCGTGGGCCGGCCCGTGCGTCGTGGGCCGGCCCGTGAGTCGTGGGCCCGGCGGGTGAGTCGTTTGGGAGTGCATGTTCGGCACGACCGAGCTGGTCACGCATCCGGATTCGACGTTTTGGGCGACGTGACGAGCGTGCTCGAGCAGGGAATGCTGCGGTGGACGCATCAATGGTGCGCGGCGGACGGGTGGATCCGTCATCAGGGTGGCATTCGCGAATGCCGAGCGAACCCAGTGGGGGGCGACCGTTGACCGCGTGCGTACGATTGATCAGCCGACCGGAATGAGGCGTACGGAGGACCCACCGTGCCGATGATCGAAGCGACGGCCTGGGGCGTCGGAGTTGGTGTCCTGTCGGTCTTCCTCATGGGCGTGCGACGCCTGCCATGGCGATACGCGGGTCTCGCAGGCCTTGGTTACGGGGTGGTCTTCACGGCCCTTCGTATGGCGACCGCGGACCCGGGGTTCGATCCCGGGCTGCTCATCTTGTTCGGTGCCCTCGGCGGTTCTCTCGCGACCATCGGGGCCGAACGCGGCGAGCGAGCGCGCGTCCGTCGTTCAGTCGACCTTCTCGAGAGCCGACCGTCGTCGCCCGGCTGAAGCTGGAGAATGGCCGAGGCACTCCGGGCCGATGAAACCGTCGATCTCGGGCCGAACGCCACCGAGGACATCGAGCCTGCCTGACCCGCCGATGCCGTCAGCTGGAGTGACATTCCAACACGCCGGCGAGTGGCGTGTCGGCCCGTGCGTGGCGTCGTGGGCCCGGCCGGTGCGTGGGCCCGGCCCGTGCGTCGTGGCCCGGCCGAGCTGGTGGGCCCGGCCCGTGCGTCGCGTCGTGGGCCCGGCGCCCGTGGGTCGCGTCGTGGCTCCGGCCCGTGGGTCGCGTCGTGGCTCCGGCCCGTGCGTCGTGGCTCCGGCCCGTGCGTCGTGGCTCCGGCCCGTGCGTCGTGGCTCCGGCCCGTGAGTCGTTTGGGAGTGCATTTTCGACACGACCGAGCTGGTCACGCATCCGGACTCGACGTTGTGGGCGACGTGACGAGCGTGCTCGAGCAGGGAATGCTGCGGCAGACGCATCAGCAGCTGCCCCGGCGCCACGTTGGCTTGACGCCTGTAGAGTCCAGCGATGGTCGCCTCGCCTCGCTCCTTCGTCCTCCGCCACACCTCCCTTCGAGCGGTCCCTGGCCTCGAGGAGGTCAGACTCCATCTGACCGACGAAGTACTTCCTCTCTGGCATGCGTGTCAGGTCGAGGCGGCCGACCCGGACGCCGCCCTGCCGTACTGGGCATGCGCATGGGCCGGAGGGCTCGCGATCGGGCGGTACCTGCGCGAGCACCCCGAGGCGGTGCGCGGTCGACGGGTGTTCGACCTGGCGTCCGGCTCAGGGTTGTGCGCGATCGCAGCGCGGCGCGTCGGCGCGTCGACCGTGACCGCCGCGGACATCGACGCATTCGCAGCCGCCGCGATCGGGCTCAACGCGCGCGCAAACGGCCATCGGGTCACGGTGGTGCAGCGCGACGTGCTGGACGACGATCCACCCGATGTCGACATTGTCCTGGCCGGCGACTGCTGGTACGACGCCCGGCTCGGCGAGCGCGTCCTGCCGTGGTTGCATCGAGCTCGCGACCGCGGCATTGATGTTCTGGTCGGCGACCCTGGCCGGCGCTACCTGCCAACCGATGAGCTGGTCGAGCTCGCCTCGTATGAGGTCAGGACGACGACCGACCTCGAGGACATCGAGCTCAAGAGGAGCGGCGTCTACGCCCTGTGCCCGGCCCCGCCAGACCGCGTCGGCCTGATACCTTCAACTCTCGAGTGACAGTCGGGTACACCAAGTGAAGGCACGTCCCCGCCGCCCGCCGCCTCCGCGGTGATCCGCCGGCGGCGTCAGGCAGTCGAGTGACGGCACGCCCAGCGATCTCGGAGGTTGACCCGTGAGTCGTGGGCCCGGCCCGTGAGTCGCGTCGTGGGCCCGGCCGGTGCGTCGTGGGCCCGGCCCGTGAGTCGTGGGCCCGGCCCGTGAGTCGTTTGGGAGTGCATTTTCGACACGACCGAGCTGGTCACGCATCCGGATTCGACGTTCTGGGCGACGTGACGAGCGTGCTCGAGCAGGGAATGCTGCGGCAGACGCATCAATGGTGCCCGGCAGACGCATCAATGGTGCCCGGCAGACGCATCAGCACTGCCCTCGCCCTCGGACCAGGGCCTGCGCGGCTTCGTAGCCGCGAAGATCGCGATCGAGCCGATCGTCTCGAGTTCCACGTGTTCGAAGGACGCCCCGAGGATCTCGCGCAGGCCGGCCTCCGTGTCGGCCAGGTTGTCGAACGCGCCCTCCTGGTTGAAGGCGGCGAGGAACCGTCGCGCGATCCAGTTGTGGCGCCCCGAACGCCCGAGGACTGAGGCACCGAAGAGCACGCCCGTCGGCGCAAGCGCCGCGGCGACATTGGTCACGGCGGTCGCCTTCCGTGACATCGGTCCGGGCAGGCAGTGGATCACGAGGTGGAGTGCGGCCGAATCGAACGGCCCGGCGACCGGTAGCGGTTTCAGGACATCGGCTTCGACGGCGGTCACATCAAATTGTCGCAATCGTCGGGAGACGTGGCGAAGGACGCTCCGGTTGGGGTCGACGATCGTGACGGCGCTGCCAGCAGCGAGGCCGGAGTGATCGAGGAAGTAGCCCGTCCCCGGACCGACATCGAGGTGGTTCGCGCGAACGTGGCGCCGGTACCGTTCGAGCAGCCCGTTCGTCGGACAGCGCCAGACGAACCGGGCGATGGGCCCCAGCACGAGGGGGTCGTACAGGTTCAGCAGCGCCCGCGAGTAGTCCTTCTGCCCGGCATAGGCGGGATCGTCACGATCCATTGAGACCACGGTCCGCGGTCGACCCCTGCCGGCGGATCGAGCGAGGCAGGCCGACGGCCGCCGTCGCGATGCCCCAGACGAGCCCGGCGACCAGTCCGTCCCAGGCGTGATCCTGCGCCCAGCCCAGGGGCGTTTCGGTGCTCGGGAGTCCGAGCATGTTCCCGGACCACCCACCGACGATGAGGCCGATGGCCCACGCGGCGCCGATCGCGACGAGCACGACCGGCCGGCGTTCCCCGAGGAGCCACGCTGCGGCCCCGAGCGCCGCGAGCCCGGCGATCGCCTCGAAGAAGGCAAATGGCAATTGCGTGGACGAACCGTCATTGATGGCATGCGTGACGCCGACGATGACGACCATCATCGCGACGACCCGCGCCCCGTCGCGACGGGGCAGGCGCAGGCCGATCCAGGTCAGAGCGCCGAGGAACAGTCCATTGACGGCCCCGAGGATCAATCCAACGATTCCGGCCGACACGCTGAACAGCGGCGAGCCGTAACTGCCCGGAAAGTGGAGCGCGGCGCCACCCACCGTCAGCCCGATGGTGATCGCCGTGATCCATGCGAGGCTGGCGATCATGCAGGCTCCTCCGGTGGTTGCTATATCGTGATGCGTTATAGCGCTGTTCGCGAATGCGTGTCAAGTCGATCGACCGGGGCCACGGCAGGGCTCTCAGCCCGGTGGGCGATCAGGGAAACGGCACCCATGACGACGACCACCCCGATCCACTGTCGCCCGTCGAATCGCTCGCCGAGCACCGAGCCGGCCGCGATTCCGAAGACCGGGATCAGGTAGAACGAGACTGCGGCGATCGACGCTCGGACGCGTCGTAGTCCATGGAGATAGAAGAAGTACGCGAGCCCGTAGTAGACGATGCCCGAGGCCGCCGCGCTCAGGGCGCCCTCGGCGGAGAGCCCCGTCGGCAGGACCGGCCCGCCGAGGATCGCCACGCCGGCGAGCACGATCAACGCGAGCGCCAAGGCGTATGCCTGCTGGACGACGATCACCTGCAGCGTCGATCCCGCCGCGTCGATCCACCGGCGAGCGATGACGGAATACACAGCGCAGCATCCGACGCCGGCCAGCGTCAGGATGACGCCGAGCTCGTGTCCGCCCGCGATCCCGTCCGGGCTGTACAGCACGAGGACCATGCCGCCGACGGCGACGCCAGAGAGGGCGATCAGGGCTCGACCGGCCCGCTCGGCGAGAACGAGCGCCGCAAGGACCAGGATCATCACCGGTTCGAGGGCCCACAGGAGCACCGACAGGCTCGCGCTGATCTGGGTGAGTCCGACGAGGCTGAGGGCATAGGCCAGGCCGGGATTCAGGAGGCCGAGGCGGCCGAGGCCGGTTGGGACGGACGCCTCGCGGACCGACTCACCACGCCAGCGCACGATCAGGAGGAGGGTGATGAGGCTCACCGCCAGCTGGATCGGCAGGAGCGTCAGCGGTGGAAATTCGAGGACGGCGCGCTTGCTGATCGCGGTGCCGATTCCCCAGGAAGCGGCCGCGAGGATCAGCGAAAGGGCGACCCGACGGGATACGGACAGGCCGGACATGGCGAGACTCCATGCGGATGCGGACGAGATCGACGCTGAGGGCTGAACCCCCCGGGTCCGTCGTCGTCGCAGCGCGAGTAGCCCGGCACCCGCCGCCTGGTGTGCGGCCGCCGTCCGAAGCGAGTCACCGGGGGAGTATGGGCAGCGTCGATCGACGTCGCAAGGCCGTCCGAATGCCACCGGCTCGTGGCTGCCGGCTCGCGGCCACCGGCTCGCGGCCACCGGCTCGCCTCCTGCGTGCCGTGCGCCAATCTGGAAAGATCAGGGTCACCGCGCGGAAGGGACCGAGATGACGAAGCCGGCAACCGTCGACGCCTACATGGCCGCCCTGCCGGAGCACATGCGGGCCGCGCTGGCCGACCTTCGCGCCACGATTCGCTCGGCTGCGCCCGACGCCGTCGAGGTCATCGCCTACGACATGCCGGCTTATCGGTGGAACGGCAAGTTCGTCGTGTCATTCTCGGCGTTCACGAACCACTGGAGCCTGTTCCCGGCGAGCGGCGCCGTGATGGCCGCCCTTGGCGACGTCCTGCGGCCGCACCACTCGGGCAGGGCCACGCTCCGATTCGATCCTGCGAAGCCGATTCCGGCCGCGATCGTCAGGGACATCGTCCGGATCCGGCTGGCCGAGGTCGGGCCGGAGTAGGGGAGCACGAACTCAAGCGGCGAGCTCGGACGCGCGAGCTCGGAGAGGGCCGACCCGCCAGCGTGTGCTACGATGTGCGCATAATAACGCACACTCGGAGCCCATCATGGCCCTCGCCAGGACGAACCTGACCCTTCCCGAGGAGTTGATCGCAGAGGTCGATGCCATAGCCGGGCCGCGCGGACGGAGCCGCTACGTGGCCGACGCGGTGGCGCAGCGCGTGAAGCGCGACCGGCTGCTGCGGGCCATCGATGCGTCAGTCGGTTCCCTCGTTCCGGCGGGTGGCCGTGCCCTGACGCGGATCGAGGTGGCCGCGCTCGTGGACGACCTTCGATCCGAAGTCACCGATTGACCGTGCGGTACCTCCTGGACTCGACGTTGCTCATCGACCACGGAAATGGCGATGCGGCCGCCGGACGGCTGCTTCGCCAGCTTGTCGAGGAAGGACACGACCTCTACACCTGTGACGTCGTCACCTGCGAATCCCTGTCCCGCGGCGACGAAGCCGACCTTCGCCACATGACGGCCCTTCTCGATGCCCTCGAGTACGTCTCGACGACACCGGCCGCGGCCCGTTCGGCTGGTGCCGCCCGCCGCGAACGGAACGCGTCAGGAGGCAAGCGGGCGCTTGGCGATGCGCTGATCAGCGCCATCGCCGCGGATCTCGACGCCATCGTCGTCACGCGGAACCGCCGGGATTTCGAGCGTTCGGGGATCAAGATCCTGGGCTACTGAGCACCAGCCCGCTCGAGGCGCCGCTGCCCGAGGGACAGCGCCAGCGGGATCATGACCACCGCGATCCCGACGAGGGCCCACAGGACGGCGTCGAAGCTGCCGGTCGCGTCGCGGAGGAAGCCGAGCGCGACGGGCGCGGCCGATGAGATGAGGTAGCCGACCAGCAGCATCAGGGCCGTCAAGGAGGCGGCCTCCGATGGCTCGGCCGCGATGTCGACGGGTACCGTCAGGACGAGCGGAAAGAACGTCCCGATCCCGAATCCGAGCAGCGCGGTCGTCATGAACGGGAACGCTGAGCCCGCTCCTGCGCCGGGCGTCAGCACGACGCCAAGGCTCCCCGCGACGGCGAGGATCGCGGCACCGGTCATCTGGGTTCGCCGCGTCCCGATCCGGTCCGCGAAGATCGGCACCGAGAGGCTTGCCAGGAGACCGATGCCGTTGAAGAAGGCGATGAGGCCGGCCGCCTGGCCGGCGCTCCAGCCACGCTCAATGTAGGCGCTCGCCAGCCAGGTGATCGAGCCGTGGAAGAGCGTCGACTGGGCGGCGAACACCAGGCCGAGGAGCCAGGCCGACGGACGCCGCCACGGAATGCGCGGCAGGGTGGGCCGCGATCGGCCGCCTCCATCCGGCGGGAGCAGGACGAGCCACGCCGCCAGGGAGATCATGGAAGCCGCGGCCACCACGGCGAACGCGGGCCGCCAGCCCCCGAGACCGTCCGCGAGGGGGACGACCGCCGCCGCGGCGATCGAGCCGCCGATGATCATCCCTGCGACGTAGGCGCCCGTGCCCGCGGCCGGGTGATCCGGCGTCCGGCCGCGGACCGTCATCGACAGGATGGGGCCAACCAGCGCCATTCCCGCGCCCATGCCGAGGGTCGCCAGGAGCACCGACGTCGTCTCCGGAGCGATAGCCCTGATGAGCCCGAACAACCCGATCAGTCCGACGCACACGGCCGCCCCGAGCCGCGGCCCGATCGAGGCCCCGAGGACCGGCCCGAATGGCGCGAGCAACCCCATGCACAGGATCGGGATCGTGCCGAGCAGGCCGGCAACCGCATGGCTCATCCCGAGGTCCTTCTGGAGCTGGCCGACGATCGGACCGATCACGAGGATCGGCGTCCGGAGCGCCAGTCCGACCAGGGCGAGGGCAACGAGCGTTCGGGTGAGGCCGGCCGGGCGTGGCCCGTCCGGCCCCTGGGCTGGCGCGATCAGGGGATCCGGCAGGCCACGACCGCCGGACTGACCGTGCGCTACGCCTGTGCCTTCGTCGGCAGCCAGCCCGGCTCCGGGTCGCCGATCTTCGACACCAGGTAATCACGGGAGGCTTCGACCGCCGTGCGCGGCGTGGTCAGAGACGCGGCCAGCTTGAAGTCGCGCTTGAGGAATTCGCCATCGACGATGACCGTCTTGACGTTTGAGACATCGGCCGCGCAGACGACCGCCCCGACCGGGTCGATCACGGGCGCCACGTTCACCGCCGACCCGTCGATGATGACCAGGTCAGCCTTCTTGCCCGGCGTCAGCGAGCCCGTTCGATCGGCGATCCCGGCCACCTGCGCGCCGCCGATCGTCGCCCAGGACAGGACCTGCCGCGAGGTGATCAGGCCGGGCGAAGCCGTGAGGCCATCGAGGTCTGAGTCCCACGCGGCCTGATGCATTCGACCTCGCTCGGAGCCGAGGATCGAGCGCATCTGGGTGAACTGGTCCGACGGAGCGGTGGTCGCGACGTCGGAGGACAACCCGATCGGGACGTTGTAATTCGCGGCCGTGACCGCCGGCGCCCAGCCATGGCCCATCTGGACCTCGATCTGCGGCGCGAAGGAGACATTGCCGCCGGAGTCCCGGACCAGGGCCCACTCCTCGTCCGTGAGATGCGACGCGTGGATGTAGGTGGTGTTCGGGTAGAGCAGGTCCATGTCCCGGAGCGCCGCGACCTGCATCTTCGTGTAGCCGAACCGGTCCATCGCGACGTGGACGGTGATGTTGAGGCTGAGCTCCCTGGCCAGCTCCCAGTCGTGGCGCACGACATCCGGCTTGCAGAAGCCGGGGCCGCGGGTCGCGAGGGACATGGTGATCCGGCTGGCTTCAGCGTTGAAGTACTGCTTTCGGAGTCGGCGGGCCTCCGCGCCGTCCGATGTGAGGACGCTGCCTGTGTAGTCCGGACCGAACCACCAGTCCACAAGGGACGTGTTCGGGAAGCCGTATGCGAACACCGACCGGATCCTCGACTCCTGGAGGCCGCGCACCGCCTCATCGGCATGAGCCGGCGTGTTCATGATGTGCGACCAGTCGACGAGCGTCGTGATGCCCGCGTTGATGCTCTCGAGCGCCCCCCACAGGTTTCCCGCATAGACGTCGTCCGGCCGGTAGTGCGGCGCGAACTTGTCCAGGATCGAGCCGAAGTAGGTGATGAGCGCAAAGTCCGGCGCACAGGTTCGGATCGATGTCTCCCACGTATGGCGGTGGGTGTCGATGAAGCCTGGGATCACGATATCGCCGGCCGCGTTGATGACCTGCGCGCCATCCGCCGAGATTCCGGGGCGGACTTCCACGATCCGATCGCCCTCGATGAGGATGTCGGCATCGGGCAGCTCGCCGATCGCCGGGTCCTGGGTCAGGACGATCGCGTTCTTGATAAGGATTCGATCTGCCATGGTGGTCCTCCGATGCGCTTCCCGATGTCCAACCAATTGATCTCCATGACGAACTCAGTCAGAAGCGTCCTCCGGCTTCGAGCCCTCATTTGACTGGATGCGGCGCCGCGAACGAAGCTCGACTGCGATAGCGGAGAAATCGTGGTCGGCGAGGCCATGGGATACGGCCTCCCGGATGAGTTGATGCGACGCACGGGTCTGCGGCAGTTCGACGCCCAGGCGCGCGGCGCTTTCCGAGATGAGCCTCAGGTCCTTGTCCGCGACCCTGAGCGCGAAGCCGACGGGCGTTCCGACGGGATCGAGGAACGCCGCCTCCTTGTAGGCAACGTAGGGCGCGCCGGCCGCGCCGCTGGCGATGACGGCGTAGGCAAGCGCCCGCTCCACCCCGGCCGCCTCGGCCAGGACCAGACCTTCGGCAAGGGCTCCGTTCAAGCCAAAGATGACCGTGTTGACGGCCAGCTTCATGGCTGCCCCGCTGCCCAGCGGGCCGAGATGAAAGATCGTCTTCGCGAGCGCCTCCAGTGCCGGCCGGGCCAGTTCGAGGTCGGCTGCCTCGCCCCCGACCATGACCGTGAGCTGCCCGCCCTCGGCCAGCGACACGCTCCCCGACACGGGAGCGTCGAGGATCCCGGAACCGGTCGCGCGGACAGCCGCCTCGACCGAGCGGATCGTGTCGGGCATGACGGTGCTCATGTCCAAAACCACCCCGCCTGCGTGGGCGCCAGCCGCCAGCCCGTCCGATCCCAGAAATGCGTCCCGGACGGCAAGGTCATCGGCGAGCATCGTGATCGTGATGTCGGATTCGGCCGCGGCTTCAGCCGGAGTCCGGACGAAGCGACCCCCGAGTTCGACGGCCAGCGCATGCGCCCGCTCCGGAGTCCGGTTCTGGAGGATGAGACCGACCCCTGCCCGAGCGAGTGCGCGGGCCATCGCCGAGCCCATCCGGCCGATGCCGAGCACGGCCACGGTCGTCATGCCGCAATCCCGCGATACGGCGCGCTCACTTCGCCTCGTCGAGCCGGCGGCGGATGGTGGCCACGATCCGGTCGACCGACGGGATGGTGGCGTCCTCCAGGACAGCGGCTGATGACAACGGAATGTGGGGCGAGGTGATCCGCACGATTGGCGCATCGAGGCTGTAGAACGCCTCGTCGGCGATGATCGACACGATTTCGGCGCCCCAGCCGAGGACCCGCGGATTCTCCTCCACCGTGAACAGCCGGCTCGTTCGATTGACCGAGGCGAGGATCGTCTGGGCGTCGAGCGGGATCAGGGTGCGGAGGTCGATGACCTCGGCGTCGATGCCGAATTCGCTGGCCAGCCGCTCGGCGGCCTCGACGGCCTTCGGGACCATCGCGGCCAGCGCGACAATCGTGCAATCCGCCCCGGACCGGACGATGGCGGCCTGACCCAGCGGCACCACATGCTCGCCGTCGGGCACCTCGCCCTTGACCGCGAACAGGGCCTTGTGCTCGCACATGATCACCGGATCGGGATCGCGGATCGCGGCGGCCATCAACCCGAGCATGTCGGCGGGGTTCGAGGGTGCGACAACCTTGAGGCCGGGGATCGCCATCGCCCAGTTCTCGATGCTCTGGGAGTGCTGGGCCCCGAAGCGCAGGCCCCCACCGTTCGCGGTCCGGAGGACCAGCGGCAGCGAGACCTGACCATTGGTCATGTAGCGGGTCTTCGCGATCTGGTTGACGACCATGTCCCAGGTCACGGCGAAGAAATCCGAGAACATCAGCTCACCGACCGGTCGAAGCCCGGTCATCGCCGCGCCCATCACCGCGCCGACGATCGCCTGCTCGCTGATCGGCGTATCGCGGACACGCTCGGGGCCGAAGCGATCGAAGAGGCCTTCGGACAACTTGAACACGCCCCCGGCGGCTCCGATGTCCTCGCCGATGAGGACGACGGACTCGTCGCGGGCCATTTCCTGGGCAATGCCCGCGGCGCCCGCCGCCCGGTACGTCAGTTCCGCCACGCCGAGCCCCCGTCGCTCCACAATTCCGTCGGGATCACGTCGACCGAGGGCTCGAGGCCCGCCCGCGCCTCGGCCTCCGCCGCCGCAACGGCGTCGCGCACCTTGGCGTCGATCGCGTCCAGGTCCGTCTCGGAGATGCCCCGCGCCAGAAGGCGAGTTCGATGGGCCGGGATCGGATCCCGCTCGAGCCATGCCTTGACCTCGTCGGCCGGCCGGTACTTGGCAGGATCGGCGCGGGAGTGGCCACCATGGCGATAGGTCAGCGCTTCGATCAGCGACGGCCCCTCACCGGCCCGGGCTCGATCCATGGCCGTCTGGGCAACCGCGAGGACCGCCTCGACATCGTTGCCGTCGACGACGATCGGCTCGAGGCCATAGGCACTCGCGCGGTCGGCCGCCGGTCGCGGCACGGCGGTCACCGCCCCGATCGGCGTGTATTCCATGTACTGGTTGTTCTCGCACACGAACACGACCGGCGCCTTCCAGACCGCGGCCATGTTGAGGGCCTCGTGGAAGGCGCCGATGTTGGTGGTCCCGTCACCGAAGAAGCAGACGGCAACCTGCCCGGACTTCCGGTACTGGGCGGACCAGGCGGCGCCAAGGGCGATCGGGAGGTGCGCCCCGACAATCGCGTAGGAGCCCATCGCACCGTGCTTGACGCTCGTCAGGTGCATCGACCCGCCCTTGCCGCCGAGCAATCCGTTCGCCCGCCCAAAGAGCTCGGCGAGGATCGGAGCCATCGGGACGCCGCGGGCCAGGGTGTGGTTGTGCCCGCGGTAGGTGCAGAACGTGTAGTCGTCTGAGCGCATGGCCGCAGCGAAACCAGCCGCAACCGCCTCCTGCCCCGTTCCGAGGTGGGTGGTGCCACGCACGAGGCCCTCGAAGAACAGTTCCTGGGCGCGGACCTCGAGCTGCCGGCATTCCACCATGGTTCGGTACAGCGCGATTCCGACCTCGGACGAGACGTCGGACGAGACGTCGGGCGGGATCGCGGGCGCGCTCTTCTTGGCTGGGGACGCCATGGTCGAACCTCAGTACGCGTTGGCGACGAACAACTCGTCGGACGGGAAGCGGGTGATGATCTGCGGGCCGTCGGCGGTCACGACGATCTCCTCTTCAATGCGTGCCGCCGAATAGCCGTCCCTGGCCGGGCAGTACGTCTCGAGGGCAATGACCATCCCCTCCTTGATCTCGACCGGATGGTCGAGCGAGTTCAGGCGGCTGATGATCGGCCGCTCGTGCAGGAACAGACCCACGCTGTGGCCGAACTGCAGACCGAATGCCTCCATCTCGCTCGAGAAGCCGAACTCCTCGGCCTTGGGCCAGACCTTGGCAATCTGGTCGGTGGTCGCGCCGGGCCGCATCAGCTCGATCGATGCATCGATCCACGCGCGCGCCTGCTTGTAGGCGTCGCGCTGGGCATCGGATGCCCGACCCACGACGAACGTCCGGTAGTAGCAGGTCTTGTAGCCCGTGAAGGTATGGATGATGTCGAAGAACGCCTGATCGCCGGGTCGGATGATCCGATCCGAGAAGACGTGCGGGTGCGGACTGCACCGCTCGCCGGATACGGCGTTGATGTTGTCGACATGCTCGGAACCGAGGTCGAACAGGAACTTGGTGACATTGGCGACGAGCTCGTTCTCGCGAACGCCGGGCTTGAGCTGCTCGGAGATCAGCTGGTAGGCACCATCGACCATCGCACAGGCGGTGTTGAGCAGCATGATCTCGTCGATCGACTTGACCTCGCGCGCGTTCAGCAGCACCTGCTGTCCATCCAGGACGCCAATGCCCTCATCGGACAGCGCGGCCAGCATCGGCGGCTCGACGATGTCCATGCCGATCGGCATGTCGGCCACACCCTCGGCGCGGAGGATGTCCCGGATCTCCCTGGCCGCCGCTCGGAAGAGCCCCGCGTCCGGGGCGACGGCCCCACGCAGGCCGACCATCCCGGCATGGATGTTCTCCTGCCGAAGCCAAGGGCAGTTCAGCCGGTGGTGGCTGGCGGCCGAACCGAAGTCCCAGATGTGCGGCTCACCGCCGCGGGTCAGGAGCGCGTACCGCGTCATCTTGTCGCGCGCCCACTCGCCGATATGGGTACTGGTCACGTACCGGATGTTGTTGAAGTCGAAGAGCAGGATGGCGCCGAGTTCGGATGCGGCGAGAGCATCCCGGGCTCGACCGAACCGATAGGTCCGGAGTCGGTCGACGTTCCAGCGCTCCTCCCAATCGACGTTCATCGATCCCGGCGAAGCGAACGGTGTCCTCATCGCATCTACCCCAGTCTGGTCGCGAGCAATGGGTGAATTACGGGTTGCAATACGGTGGCTGCGTTCACTAATGCTACACACTGTCCGAGGCGATGCAAGTCACGGTTCTCGAAGCCGAGTAGGATGACCACAAAGACCTTGGAGGCGACGGTGGCCCACGGGCGTCGGAACGGCAACACGGAACCTGAGTACGCGACGATCGGCGATCGATTGCGGGAGGCACGCAAGGCGCGCGGCTTGAGCCTGCGCCGCCTCGCCGCCCTTCTCGGCGTTTCCCCGAGTCTCATCTCGCAGGTTGAGACGGGGCGCGCGAAGCCCTCGGTGAACACGCTCTACGCGCTTGCCAACGAGCTCGGCATCTCGCTCGACAGCCTGCTCTTCATGGACACCGAGCCGATGACACCGGCGACGCCGCAGGCTGCGGTCCCGGACCCCGCCGACACAACACTGCCGCACGATCCGGTTCAGCGCGCGAGTTCGAGAATGAGCATCCGACTCGGCTCGGGGGTGGTCTGGGAGCGCCTGACCACCGAGTCGATTCGCACCGTGGACTTCCTGTACGTGACCTACGAGGTCGGCGGCGCGTCGAGTCCGGAGAACGAATTCCAGCGCCACTCGGGCCAGGAGTGGGGGTACATCCTGAGCGGAACGCTTCGCGTCAAGATCGGCTTCGACGAGTACGTGCTGGGGCCCGGAGATGCCATCACGTTTGATTCAGGCACGCCCCACCGGCTGACCAATGATGGCGACGAACCCGTCCGCGCGGTCTGGTACGTGTTGGGCCGTCGATCGAACGAATTCGCCGGATCCCGCGATGAACCGGCCGCCTCGCCGTTCTCCGAGGTGCGCCGCCGATAGCAGCCTGGGTCCGCTGGCGTTGCACATCGGTTGCATCGCTGCTTGACATGTGTTCATTGCCTCTGCACACTCGGCGGATTAGCGCGTAGGGGCGCTGAACGCTGAGGAGGTCACATGCGCGCACCGACTTTTGGTCGTCCCGGTCTGAAGCGCACGGCTGCGCTTCTGGGCGCGATGACCCTCGTTCTTGCTGCCTGCAGCGGAACGGCAACACCGACCACTGCACCCACGACCGGACCGGTGGAAACAGGTAGCGGACCGACGCCCGAGCCCAAGACGCTCGAGATCGCCTACCTCTCGTTCGCGGTCGCCAACAGCTA
Organism: Chloroflexota bacterium; assembly: GCA_040389445.1. GTDB lineage: Bacteria > Chloroflexota > Limnocylindria > Limnocylindrales > CSP1-4 > UBA5189. The sequence goes on along the minus strand of JAZJZX010000007.1, from coordinate 269,653 downwards.
CGACGCCCCGATGCTCGCGGCAGCGCAGGCAGCAGCGGCAGCCGGCAACGCCAAGGTCACCGTCTTCGACGCGAACCTCGACCCGGCCGCCCAGACGAAGCAGCTCCAGGACGCCGTCGCCTCCGGGAAGTTCGACGGGATCCTGCTCCAGCCGCTCTATGGGGCGGGCCTCGTGACCGACGCGAAGGCGGCCATCGCGGCCGGAATCGCGGTCGGCAACATCGACCAGATCCTGGGCACGGACAACACGACGGCCAATTCCCAGATCGAAGGGCTCATGACCAACGTCGTGTTCGTGCCGTCCGAGCTCGGTCGGAAGATCGGTGAGCTGGTCGTGGCGGCCTGCGCCGAGAAGAATGCCAACCCCTGCAACGTCGGCTACATCTGGTCGGTCAAGGCGGCCGCGCTCGATGGCGCCCTCAAGACCGCCTTTGACACGGCCACGGCCGTGAACCCGGCGATCAAGATCGTGGCCGAGGGCGAGTCGTTCTACACGACGGCCCTGGGCCTCAAGGCGTCCCAGGACATGCTGGCCGCTCACCCCGACATCTCGGTCATCGTGAGCGCCGACCAGGCGATCACCGGTGCCGTGCAGGCCGTCGCAGCGGCCGGCCTCAAGGACAAGGTCCTGCTCGTCGGGTACGGCGGTGGCGCCATCGCCTTCCAGGGCATCCTCGCCGGCGAGCGCTACGGCACCGTCGTCCAGATGCCGGCCACCGAAGGGCGGATCGGCATGGAGCAGCTGATCAAGGCGATCCGGTCGGGAACCCCGTTCCCGGGCGAGGATCCGCTTGCCTCACTCCCGGACAATGGCGTGGCGACGAAGGCCAATGCCTCGACCTTCCTCGGCCTTGCCGAATGGCCGGGCTGATCGGCACCGCGGCGGAGTAGTTCAACAGGAGCAGGGTGGTGGCATTGACCCAGGACGTCCACCTCGACATTCGCGGCCTTGGGAAGTCCTTCGGGGCAACTCGAGCCCTCGATGACGTGTCGGTGGAGGTTCGTTCTGGATCAGTCCACGGCTTCGTCGGCGAGAACGGTGCCGGCAAGTCCACCCTCGGAAAGATCGTCGCCGGGGTCTTCCCGCCGGATCAGGGTCAACTGGTCCTCCGGGGAACCCCGGTGTCGTTCCGCTCACCTCGAGCGGCCCTCGAGCGCGGCATCGCGCTCGTTGCCCAGGAGGTTGCTCTCGTCCCCCAATTGACCGTCGCTCAGAACGTCTTTCTGGGGGTGGAGCCCCAGCGCGGCGGCTTCATCGATCGCGGCCGCCTGCTCGAGCAGACTGAGCAGCTCGCCTTGGAGGCGGGATTCGATCTCCACCCGAATGCCCTCGTCGGGCGGTTGTCGATCGCCGAACAACAGCAGGTCGAGATCCTGCGCGCTCTGGGTCGCGACGCCGAGCTCATCGTCCTCGACGAGCCATCGGCTGCCCTGTCCGCCAAGGAGGTCGAACGTCTCCACGAGATCGTCCGGGGACTGGCACGACGGGGCCACACCGTGATCCTGGTTTCGCATTTCCTGAATGAAGTGCTCGAGCTCGCCGATACCGTGACCGTCCTTCGTGACGGCAAGGTGGTCCAGACCAACCCGGCAGCCTCCGAGACGGAGACGAGTCTGATCGCGGCTATGCTCGGGCGCGCCGCCGGACGAGCGTATCCCGAGAAGCAGCCACCCCCGGCCGATGCATCGGTCGTCCTGTCGGTGAGCGATGTTCGCGCCCCAGGTGTGCGCGGCGTCTCGCTGAATGTTCGGGCCGGGGAGATTGTCGGGCTGGCGGGCCTCGTTGGAGCCGGCCGAACCGAGCTCGCTCGCGCGATCTACGGCGCCGCGCCGGCCGCGTCGGCGGGGATGGCCGCCGGCGCACATCCCCTGCCGGGAAGCCCGTCCGGATCGCTCAAGGCGGGCGTCGCCATGATCCCCGAGTCGCGCAAGGACGACGGCCTGCTGCTCCAGCGTCCGGTGCGCGAGAACGTCAGCCTCACCACCCTGCCACTGCTCGGCCGGCTCGGGTTCGTCCGACGCGGGGCGGAACGGGAACAGGTGGGTGTCGCCCTCGACCGAGTCAGCGGAACCCAACGCCTCGATGCTCCGGCGGCCGCGCTCTCCGGCGGCAACCAGCAGAAGCTCATGTTCGCCCGCGCGCTCCTGGCACAGCCGAGCGTCCTGATCGCCGACGAGCCGACACGCGGCGTCGACGTCGGAGCCAAGCGCGATCTCTATCAACTCCTCGTCGAAATCGCCGCCCGAGGCGTCGGCATCCTGCTCATCTCGAACGAGATCGAGGAGATTCTCGGCCTGGCCCACCGAGTCGTCGTCATGCGCCTCGGCCGCGTGACCGCGGAACTCGAGGGTCCCGAGATGACCGAGGAGAACATCCTCGCGGCGGCGTTCGGCACTGCCCCGGCAAACGCGGCATGACCGCCGACCCCCGCGTTCCGATGCTGCCCCCGCGCCTCATGACGCTGGCTCGCCGCGTGCTGGTCATTCGACAGACGGGAATCCTCATCCCGTTCCTCTTCACGTTCGTGGCTCTGAGCATCATCAGCCCGTCGTTCTTCCGCTTCCAGAACCTGACCAACATCCTTGATCAGCAGGCGGGCATCATCATCGTCGCCTCGGCGGGCACGCTGGTCCTCATCGCCGGTGGCATCGACCTTTCGATCGGGGCCATCTACGGGCTGGCCGGCGCCGTGTCGGCCCAGGTCGCTACGTCCGTTTCCAGCCCGGTCGGGATTCTCGCCGGCCTCGGTCTCGGGCTCCTCGTCGGGCTCATCAATGGCCTCATCGTGACCCGGTTCCGAGTCAACGCGCTGATCGGAACACTCGCCATGTCGTTCGTCGTCAGTGGTTTCGGGGCGGTCCTGACGAAGGGCAACCTCGTCGTTGCGTTCGATCATCCGGACTTCCAGCAGTTCGCCGCGACGCGGATCTTCGGCATCACGAGTGCGGCCTGGATGATGGCCATCATCGCAATCTCGGTCGGAATCCTGCTCTCCAGATCCACGTTCGGGCGCTACGTCTACGCCACGGGTGGCAACTCCGAGGCGGCTCGGCTTGGTGGCGTGCGCGTGAACAGCATTCGCGTTGCCACGTTCGCCCTGAGCGGTGTTGCGGCGGCAATGGCCGGCGTGCTTGATGCCTCCCGGGTTCTCAGTGCCCAGGCCTCGAGCGGCTCGTTCCTGACCTTCACCGTCCTGACCGGGATCATCGTCGGCGGGACGAGCATCATGGGCGGCGAGGGCTCGATTCGCCGTACGGTCATCGGCTGCCTGTTCGTGGCGCTCGTGGCGAACGGCTTCAATCTGCTCGGACTCGACCCCTTCTACCAGCAGATCACGCTTGGCGTGATCCTGCTGCTGGCCGTCGGCATTGATGCCTGGTCGCGTCGCTTCAGCTGAGCGTCACGTCGAAACCGAATATCCACCTGCGGTCGTGGCGCGCGATCGGTGGCCCATCGGAGCCCACGGGTGCTCCGGCGAAGAGGAACGAGATGCACTACGTCGGACATGTCGATTGGTCGTTTGCCGCCTCGCCGATACCCGCGACGGCGACGAGCTCGGGACTGTCGCGGCTCCGCGTCGTCGGTCCGGACCAGGGTGCCATCCATACGGATCTCGCCGTCGGAGCACTGGCGCCCAGTGGCTGGATCGCTCCCCACGTCCATGCCTATGAGGAGGCGCTGTACGTTCTGGAGGGAGAGCTGCTGCTCGACCTGGGCGGTCGCGTCCACCGGCTGGTCACCGGTGACTACGCCCTCATCCCGACGGCATTACGCCATGCGCTCGGCAACACGAGTGCCGCACCGATCAGGTTCCTGTCGCTCAATTCCCCGCGCCGGGTCGAGCCCGATTCGGGTCGCCGCGACACCTTCTTCGAGTCCGCACAGGACCTGAAAGCGATGAGCGCCGCCGCACAACGGCCGCCGTTCGGAGACCCGACGCTCAGGCTGGTCGGCCATTACGACGGGACGCCGCCGCAACTCGAGACGCTTCGGATCAAGGACGAGGCCCGAGGCCGCGCCCCGGCCGGGATGGACACGGCGCTCCTGGCCTACAGCGGCATCTCCGTGAAGATGCTGGTCGATCGCGGCTTCGGGGCAGACCACGTGACGATGTTCACGGTTGATTACGAGCTCGGCGGCGCTGCGCAGGCTCACGACCACCCGTTCGAGGAGGCGTACTTCTTCCTGGCCGGTGAGATCGAGGCCGAGCTCGACGGCAAGCATTACACGCTGCGTGCCGGCGACATCGTGTTCGCGAGCGTGGGATCCGTTCATGGCTTCTACAACGTCGGGACCGAACGGGTCCGATGGATCGAGACACAGGCACCCCAGCCGCCGGCGCGGCACTCGTACCGGTGGGTCCGGAGCTGGGAACGCTACGAGCAGGAACACACCACAACCGGAGGTAGGTCATGACGGAGCGGGGATCGATCGTCGTCGTCGGCGGCACACGCGCCATTGGATTCGAGATCGTTCGGCACTATGCATCCGCGGGGGACGACGTCGTCCTCACCGGCCAGACAGCGGCGAACGTCAACGCGGCGGTTGACCGGGCGGCCGACCTGCCCGGCAGGGTAACCGGGCTGACCTTCGATCTCGCTGATCCCGTCTCGATCCGAGCCGCGCTCGAGGGCGTCGGGCCTGTTCGGCGCCTTGCGCTCGTCGCCATCGACCGTGACCAGAACACGGTTGCCGACTACGACGTCCTTCGGGCGATCCGACTGGCGACGCTCAAGCTCGTCGGCTTCACCGAGGTCGTCCACGTTCTGCTGGACCGGCTGACCCCGGACGCCTCGCTCCTGTTGTTCGGCGGGCAGGCGAAGGACCTCCCGTATCCTGGGTCGACCACGGTGAGCACCGTCAACGGGGGCATCGAGGGCATCGTCCGGACGCTTGTGCACGAGATCCGGCCGCACCGGGTGAACTGCGTCCATCCAGGCATTGTCGGTGACAGTCCCTACTGGGAGAATCGGCAGGCGGCGCTCGAGGCGACCGTCAAACGGACCCCCACGGGTCGCTTGACTACGATGGAGGACATCGTCGGCGCAGCCGTCTTCCTGCTCGAGAACGAGGGGATGAACGGCGTAAACCTCAAGGTTGACGGCGGCCTGCACTGCATGTAGTTCCTCATGTAGTTCCTCCCGCCGGGCCGGCGCGGCGCCGTGCGCGCGGGCGATGGACCGCTTACGCGCGGAGGCGCGCGCCGATCCTCGCCGCGGCGGCCGTGACCGCCGAGGCCACGACCGGGGCGCGACCCGGCCCCGGGAACCGGTAGGTCGGTCCATGGACATGCACGGCCGCGATCAGCTCTCCGTCGGAGCCGGCGATTCCGGCCGCCACCGAAATGATGCCCTCGGCGAATTCCTCGTGGACCCAGGCATGTCCGTCGCGCCGCACGTCACGCAGCCGTTCCAGCAGCGTGGCCGCGTCCGTCAGCGTCGCGGGGGTGAACGCCTCGAGCGGTGCGGCCAGGAATCGGGCGAGCGCGGATGGCGAGAAGTACGCCAGGAAGACCTGCCCGGAGGAAACCGCATGCATCGGAATCCGTGATCCTGTCCAGTCCCGGACCTGCACCGGATTGGGCGAATCGACCTGGTCGATGTAGTGGACCGTGCGGCCATCCGGGACGGACAGGCCCACGGCTTCGCCCGTTTCGGCGGCCAGTTCCGTGAGTGCCGGGTGGGCGATGGCCACCAGGCCCCGCGTCTCGGGACGGCCCGAAGCCAGCGTGGCGATCCGCGGACCGAGTCGGTAGCGGGTCTCGCCCGGAACCTGCTCCACGGCGCCTTCGCGCTCCAGGGAGGCGAGCATCCGCGCGGCTGTTGACTTGGGAAGACCCACCCGGGTGGCCACCTCCGTCACGCCGATGGGTCCGTCGGCGAGGGCGCCGAGCACGGAAAAGGCTCGCTCGATGCTCTGGACTCTGGACATTGGACACCCCGTGGGCTAGGCTGTCGATCGAATTGTTCCATCATACGGCATCGTTCCACGATGTGGAACCGCCCGCACGATGGAACCGCCCCTCGACGGCGGCCGAGGTGGCGACCACGATCGCGAAGCGCGGGACTTCCGCGACGCACGGGAGCCAGGACGACTCGATGGCACAGGACGGCTACGCAGACATCGATCTGGGCGGACTCGCCGACGGCGAACTCGTCGAACAGATGCACAACGATCTCTATGACGGCATGGCCGCCGAGATCATCCAGGGCACGAACTTGCTGCTGGGCCGCGGCTGGGGTCCGGACAAGGTCCTCAACGAGGCGCTCGTGGAGGGCATGCGGATCGTCGGCATCGACTTTCGCGACGGCATCTTGTTCGTTCCCGAGGTCCTCCTGGCGGCAAATGCGATGAAGGCGGGGATGGCCATCCTTCGTCCGCTTCTCGCCGAGACCGGCGCCCAGCCGATCGGCAAGGTCGTGATCGGTACGGTCAAGGGTGATATCCACGACATCGGCAAGAACCTCGTGGCGATGATGCTCGAGGGTGCCGGTTTCGAAGTCCACGACCTGGGCATCAACACGGACGCCGAGAAGTTCATCGCCGCGCTGGAGCTGCACAAGCCGGACATTCTCGGGATGTCGGCGCTGCTGACCACGACCATGCCGTACATGAAGGTCGTGATCCAGACGCTCAAGGATCGCGGGATGCGGGACGACTACATCGTCCTGGTCGGGGGCGCGCCGCTCAACGAGGAGTTCGGCAAGGCCGTCGGTGCCGACGCCTATTGTCGCGATGCCGCCGTCGCGTCCGAGACGGCGCGGCGACTGGTCGAAGAACGCCGTGCGCAGGTCGCCTGAGGCCGGCGCGACGAGCCGGCAGAGGCAGCGCCCGCTCGTCATCGGATGCGGTGCTCTCGCCCGGGAGCTCGTGGCGCTGACCCGCTCGGCCGGGCTCCCCGAGGTTGATCTCACCTGCCTGCCGGCGACCCTCCACAACCGTCCCGAGCGGATCCCCGAAGCGGTGCGTGCCCGGATCCGCATGGCGCGGGCCGCGGGCCGCGACCAGCTCTTCGTCGCCTATGCCGACTGCGGGACCGGCGGTCTTCTCGATCGCGTCCTCGAGGAGGAGGGCGTGGCCCGCCTCGAAGGCGCGCACTGCTACGAGATCTACGCGGGCCGTGCGGCCTTTGCAGCCCTGTCCGACGAAGAACCCGGGACCTTCTACCTGACCGATTTCCTCGCTCGCAACTTCGAGCGGCTCGTGATTCGCGGCCTCGGCCTCGACCGGCATCCCGAGTTGCTGCCGCTGTACTTCGGCAACTACACGCGGGTCGTCTACCTCGCCCAGACCGACGATCCGGCGCTCACGACCCTGGCCCAGCGCGGCGCCCGGCGGCTTGGGCTTCGGTTTGAGCGACGATTCACGGGCCACGGCGAGCTGGCGCCGGCGATGGCGGGGCTTCGCGCGGCGCCACGTCAAGCGTCGGCGTCGGCGCTCGCCGAGCTGGGAGCGCCCCTCTGATGCCCGCGACGCTGACGGTGATCTGGTGGCGCGACATCCCGGCCCAGGTCGTGGCGAAGGAGGGCCGCCGCGCCCACAAGATCGTGCTCCATCCTCGATTCCAGGTGGCCATCGATCGAGCTGCGATGCAGGCCGGCAAGCGCGCTGCGAGCGACTACATCGAGGAGTGGCGCCGGGAGAGCCGGCCGTGCGGCGACGACCTCGAGACCGTGGCGAGGGACGAAGCCGCGAGACTGGAAGGCCACTACACCCGCGAAATCCTGGCGAGGCTCATTGCCGCCGGGGGCGTGGACATCGACAAGACCCCATCCGAGGACGAACCCGCATGACCCACACCGTCGTCTCATCCGCCACGCGGGAGGTGGTCATCGGGTTCGATCGGCCGTTCGTCCTGATCGGCGAGCGGATCAATCCCACCGGCCGGAAGCTCCTTGCCGAGGAGATGCGCAACGGCGACTTCAGCCGGGTCGAGCGCGATGCGCTGGCCCAGGTCGAGGCCGGTGCCCACATGCTCGACGTGAACGCGGGCATTCCCCTCGCGGATGAGCCGGGGATCCTGGCGCGGACGATCCAGCTGGTCCAGTCGCTCGTCGACGTCCCGCTGTCCATCGATTCCTCGATCGTCGAGGCACTCGAAGCCGGGCTCGCGGTATACCGGGGCAAGGCCCTGGTCAACAGCGTGACCGGCGAGGAAGAGCGCATGGAGCGCGTCCTGCCGCTGATCAGGAAGTACGGCGCGGCCGTCGTGGCGATCTCCAACGACGACACCGGGATCAGCGAGGACCCGGACGTTCGATTCGCCGTCGCGAAGCGGATCGTGGAGCGTGCCGCCGACCACGGGATTCCGCGCTCCGACATCGTCGTCGACCCGCTGGTCATGCCGATCGGCGCGATGCGAACGGCCGGTCAGCAGGTGTTCCGGCTGGTCCGCCGCCTCAACGAGGAACTCGGCGTCAACTCCACCTGCGGCGCCTCGAATGTCAGCTTCGGGCTGCCGAATCGCGAGGGGATCAACGCCGCGTTCCTGCCGATGGCGATCGCGTCCGGCCTGACTTCGGCGATCACCAACCCCCTGTCCGCCGAGGTGCGGTCGGCGATCATGGCCGCCGACGTCCTGATGGGCAACGACGCCGACGCGGGTCGCTGGATCCGGATCAATCGTCCGCCGACCCCCGAGGCCGGGATGGGCAGTGGTCCCGACGGTGCGGTCGGACCGGGCGATCGCGGGCGACGGGTCAATCGGCGCGCCCTGGCAGCGGCCGGTGGCGCGGCTGACGTCCCCGCGGGCCGCTCGGCCGGCGTCCCGGCAGCGGGGACCGGTACAGCGGGTGCCGGTGTGGCGGGTGCCGGTGTGGCGGGTGCAGCCGGAGGCAGCGCCTCGTCGTGACCTCCGGGGCCGAACCGCTGGTCATCTTCACGCCGTCGGGTCGGCGCGGGCGCGTCGCCGACGGGACCACGATCCTCGACGCCGCGCGATCTCTCGGCGTGGATCTCGATTCGGTCTGTGGCGGTCGCGGGCTGTGCGGCCGCTGCCAGGTGCGTCCGGGAGAGGGCGAGTTTCCGAAGCACGGGATCACCTCATCCGGCGCACACCTCTCCCCATCCGGGGCCGACGAGGCGGAGTTCGATCGCCTCCGCGGCCTCGCGGCGGATCGGCGCCTCGGGTGTCGAGCGGCGATTCACGGCGACGTGCTGGTGGACGTACCGCCCGAGAGCCAGGTCCATCGCCAGGTGGTCCGCAAGGGCGTCCCGGTCCGCGACTTCGTCATCGATCCGGTCGTGCGGATGTACGAGGTCGAGGTCGAGCGACCGACCCTCGAGACGCCCGGCGGCGACCTGGCGCGGGTCCTCGCGGCGCTCAAGACCGAGTGGGGCCTCGACGGTCTCACCGCCGACCTCGAGGTCATCCGTGCGCTGCAGCCGGCGCTCGAGGCGGGCGCCTATCGCGTCACGGTGGCGGTCCATGACGGAACCACCATCACCGCGGTCTGGCCGGGGCTCCACGATCGGGCACTCGGCGTGGCCATCGACGTCGGCTCCACGACCATCGCCGGGCACCTGGCCGATCTCGCCGACGGCGCCGTCCTAGCCTCGGATGGCGTGATGAACCCCCAGATCCGGTTCGGTGAGGACCTGATGAGCCGCGTCAGCTACGCGATGATGCACGAGGGCGGAGCGGCGGAACTGACCCGCGCCGTTCGCGACGCGCTGGCCTCGCTGGTCGCCGGGCTCGCCGAGCGCGCCGAGGCGGACGCCGACGATATCCTCGAGATCACCCTCGTCGGCAACCCGATCATGCATCACCTCGTGCTCGGCATCGACCCGATCCCGCTCGGGTCGGCGCCGTTCGCCCTGGCCACGGACGGTGCCGTCCGGACGACGGCGCGCGAACTGGAGATCAGCGCGCATCCCGGAGCCCGCGCCTACCTCCTGCCGTGCATCGCCGGGCACGTCGGCGCCGACGCCGCCGCCGCGATCCTGTCCCAGACGCCGTACCTGCGCGACGAGATCACGCTGCTCGTGGATGTCGGGACGAACGCCGAGATCGTGCTGGGGAGCAAGGCCCGGCTGCTCGCGGCCTCGTCTCCGACCGGGCCGGCGTTCGAGGGCGCGCAGATCAGCTGCGGCCAGCGGGCCGCGCCGGGCGCGGTCGAGCGCGTCCGGATCGACCGGGAAACGCTCGAGCCGCGGTTCCGCGTGATCGGGTCCAGCCGCTGGTCGGACGAGATCGGGTTCGCCGCGTCCACCCGTCGCACCGGGATCACGGGGATCTGCGGTTCGGGGATCGTGGAGGTCATCGCCGAGCTGTTCCTGACCGGCGTCATCACCGCGGACGGCACGATCGACGGCGCGATGGCCGAGCGGAACCCGCGGATCATCGCGGATGGACGGACCTTTTCGTACCTGCTCCACGAGGCATCGCCGTCGTCCGGAACGCCGGGCGAGGCCGACTACCTTCCCGGCAGTCCGCGTCTCGCGATCACGCAGAACGACGTGCGGGCGATCCAGCTCGCGAAAGCCGCGCTGTACGCCGGCGCGCGGCTGCTCATGGATCATCTGGGCGTCGAAACCGTGGACCGCGTTGAGTTGGCCGGCGCCTTCGGGAGCCAGATCGATCCACTCCACGCGCTCGTCCTCGGGCTGGTGCCGGACGCGCCGCTCGACCGGGTCGGTCCCGCCGGAAACGCCGCGGGAACGGGGGCCTTGATCGCACTGCTGTCGGGCGAGGCTCGCCGGGAAATCGAGGCGGTCGTGCGCACCGTGGAGAAGATCGAGACCGCCGTCGAGCCGCGATTCCAGGAGCATTTCGTGGATGCCATGGCGCTGCCACATCGAATCGCGCCGATGCCCTTCCTCGCCGCGGCCGTCGAGCTGCCCGCGCGGCGCGGAGCAGGCGTGGCGGCCGGGGCAGCCACGGCGCGCGGCCCGGAGGGCGGTTCCCAACATGGACGACGAATCAATCGACGGCGCGCGCCTGCCGCCGCGACGGAGGAACGCTGATGCATGAAGGTCCGCGCCATCGAACCGGGGGTCGAGCCGGCCGCATGGCGGCGCGCCTGGCCGCGCACGTCGAGGCCGCACCGTTCCTGACCCGCGCCCTCAAGCCCTTCGAGGTCCTGACCGAGGAAGGTCTTGCGCTCCTCGAGCACAACGCCGACACGATCCTCGAAGAGGTCGGAATCGAGTTCCGCGGGGATCCCGATGCGCTCCGCCTGCTCCGCGAAGCGGGCGCCGACGTCACCGGTGAGCTGGTCCGATTCCCGCGCGGCATGTGCCGGTCCATCGTCCAGGCCTCGGCGCCCCGGATCTTCACCCAGCACGCCCGCAACCCCGAGCGGACCGTCCAGATTGGCGACCCGTACACCGTGCTGGCTCCGAACTACGGGTCGCCGTTCGTGCGCGACCTGGACAACGGCCGCCGCTACGGGACCATCGAGGACTTCCGGAATTTCGTGAAGCTCACCTACATGAGCCCGAACCTCCATCACTCCGGCGGCACGGTCTGCGAGCCGGTGGACGTGCCGGTCAACAAGCGGCACCTGGACATGGTCTATTCGCATATCAAATACTCGGACAAGCCGTTCATGGGCTCGGTCACGCACCCTTCCCGGGCCGAGGACACCGTCGAGCTGGCGAAGATCGCGTTCTCGGGCTTCGGCCCGGACTACCTCGACGACCACACCGTGATCATCAGCCTGATCAACGCGAATTCCCCGCTCGTCTGGGATTCGACCATGCTCGGGGCCGCACGCGCGTATGCCCGCGCGAACCAGGCGACGCTCATCACGCCATTCATTCTCGCCGGTGCGATGTCCCCGGTCACGGTGGCGGGCACCGCCGCGCAGACCCTGGCCGAGGCACTCGCCGGCATGACGTTCGTGCAGCTCACGCGACCCGGCGCGCCGGTGGTCCTGGGCAGCTTCGCGAGCTCCATCTCGATGCAGTCTGGCGCGCCGACGTTCGGCACCCCGGAGCCGGCCCTCGTGCTGTACGTGATGGCCGCGCTGGCCCGCCGCCTCGGCGTGCCGTTCCGGTCGGGCGGCAACCTGTGCGCCTCGAAGGTCGCCGATGCGCAGGCCGCCTACGAGTCCGCCGCCACCTTCCAGCCGACGATCCTGGCCGGCGTCAACTTCGTGCTCCACGCGGCCGGCTGGCTGGAGGGCGGCCTTGCGATCGGGTACGAGAAATTCATCCTCGATGCCGACCAGTGCGGGATGGCCGCGGTATTCGTGAACGGCGTGGACCTGTCCGAGAACGGCCAGGCCCTCGACGCGATCCGGGAGAACGGGCCGGGCCTCCACTTCCTCGGCAACAGCCACACCCTCGCCAACTTCGAGACTGCCTTCTACCGAAGCCCGATTGCGGACAACAACTCGTACGAGCAGTGGCTCGAGGACGGCGGTCTGGACGCGGCCCAGCGAGCGAACACGATCTGGAAGCGGATGCTCAATGAATACGAGGCACCGCCGCTCGATCCCGGCGTGGATGAAGCGCTCCAGGAGTTCATCACGAAGCGCAAGGCGTCCTTCCCGGACTCCGAGGTCTAGCGAGTGGCGTTCCTTCGGCGCCTCACCGGGCGCGTGGGCCAGGGTGCGGGTCTCGATGCCCCCGCCCGCTTGGCGATCACTTCGGTCCTCAGCGCCCCGACGTTCGAGCTGATTCCGCTCAAGAACGTCCACGACCAGGCGGCGTTCCTGCCCGCCGGGGCGACGGTCTCGGTCACGGCCTCGCCGGCCAAGGGGATCGAGGCGACGCTCGACCTTGCCGCGGCGCTCGAAGCGAAGGGTTTTCGCGCGATCCCGCACCTCTCGGCGCGGATGATCCACGATCGCGCGCATCTCGCCGACGTGCTTGCCAGGCTCAAAGCTTCGAACATCGACCGGGCGTTCGTGGTCGGTGGTGACGCCGAGGACCCCGGCGAGTACCTCGATGGGCTGTCGCTCCTTCGGGCGATGGCCGAGCTCGATGATGCGCCGAGTGACATCGGCGTCCCGTGCTATCCACAGGGCCACGCGGTGATTCCGCAGCCGGCATTGCTCCAGGCGCTGCGGGACAAGGCGGCATTCGCGTCCTACATGACGACGCAGCTGTGCTTCGATGCCGTCGCGATTCGCGTCTTCATCGCCGCGCGACGAGCCGAGGGCATCAACCTTCCGGTCAAGATCGGCATCCCCGGCGTCGCCGAAATCCCGAAGCTGCTGTCCATCAGTGCCCGGATCGGCGTCAAGGACACCGGTCGGTTCCTCTCCAAGAACGTGCGGTTCGTCAGCGAGCTGGTGACATCGGGCGGCATCTACCGGCCCACCGGGCTGCTGGAGAAGCTCGCTCCGGTGATCGCCGATCCGGCGGCGTCGGTCGTCGATCTCCATGTCTACACCTTCAACCAGGTGGAGTCCACGGAAGTCTGGCGCGCGGAATTCCTCGCTGCGCTCGGAGGCGGTGCCGCGTGACTCCGGACCAGCAGCGCCTCCGGGACGACCTGGCGGCCGTGCCGGAGCGAGCCGCCCTCGCGGCACGAGCCTCGGCGGCCCCGCCGGACGACGCGCCTGCGCCGGGCGAGTGGTCCGCCCGAGAGAACGTCCTTCACCTTGCCGCGGTCGAGGACGAGGTCTGGCACCCGCGGCTGGACGCGCTCACGACCGAGACATTCCCGCACTGGCCATGGGTTGAGCCGGGCCTGTGGTCAGGGCCGGGCGATGACACCTTCGACGGTGCCCTGGCTGCCTTCGCCGCGGCGCGTGCCCTGACCATCGCCCGCCTCGATGCGCTGGATCCCGAGGGCTGGGCGCAGCAGGGCCGCCACGACACCTACGGCATCCTCGACGTCGTCGGGCTCCTCCGCATCGCGCTCGACCACGACGAGGAGCACTTGCGTCAGATGGGCCGCGGCTAGGACGAGCGCCGCCGCTCGCCCGGCGTGTCCCCCCGGGCGGGCCGCCGCGGCTCGCCCGGCGTGTCCCCCCGGGCGGGCCGCCGCCGGTCGCAACTCCAGGTTGCCGGATCCGCACGAGCGAGCGTGGGCGGTGTGCCCGTTCGACCGATTCCTGCAGGGTGGGGCGGACCATCGCGTTCGTCTGTTCGGATCACGCAACTGGTGGTTGCAGCGTACCGTCTCCGCTCCCGCCAGCGATCAGATGTACCGTCCCCGCGCCCGCCAGCGATCAGATGACATCGTCGGCGCGCCGGCCGGTCTGGCGCCTGTGGGGATGGCGCCGGCGGGGACGGTGAGAACGGCGCGTGGAGCCTGGGAGCCGCCCCGGAGCGATCGGTCGGAACCTCTCCGCCGCGTGCGATCTGCCGGTCGTGGTGCGCCGGCGCACTGGCCCGAATCACTCGCTGCCGGCAGCCGAATGAGCCTCCCCGAGGCCGAAACCAGAACGCAGATGATGGACTCAGTCGTACAGAGGGCCGCAGCCTGCGGTCCGCAAGCGGAGTTCAGACGAATGAATCGGCATCTGACCGGAGCAAAGAAGGCGCGGCGGCTCGCGTCGATTGTGCTGGGCAGCCTGGCCATCGTGGCGCTTGCGGCGTCGCCGGCTCTCGCCCACGCCAGGATCAGCACCGCGGACACGGTCCGCCACAATCTTCTCGCGTCCGAGTTTGCGGGCGCAGAAGACACCGAGGTCGTGGACCTCGAATCGCTCCTCGATACCGAGGACGGGGACAACCAGGGCGACAATAGCGACGCAACGGATGGCCCCGATGATCAGGGCGATCAGGCGGACAACGCGAACGACGGGCCGGACGAGATCGACGGCTCGAACAACCAGGACGAATCGTCCGACACTTCCGACACTTCCGGCGACTCCGGCAGCCACGACAGTGGCGGCGACAGTGGCGGCGACGGCGGCCTCGACGGCGGCCCCGACGGCGGCGACTGACCACCGTTCACTCCGCATTCCTGCCACAACCGATGCCGGGCCCGGGCGAGGGCCCGGCATCACTTCGTCCGAAGCGGCACAATCTCGCCATGGACCGAGCATCGCTGATCGAGCACTACCGGACCGGCATGAGCGACCTCGCGGACGCGCTCGCCGGCATCACGGACGAGGAGCTCGACCGACCGCAGGAGGGCGGGGAGTGGACGGCTCGTCAGATCGTCCACCACCTCGCCGACGGCGAGGCCATGGCCTTCACCCGGCTGCGCCGACTCGTGGCGGATGACCAGCCGGTGATCCAGGGCTACGACGAGCCGACATTCGCGAAACGTCTCCATTACGACCGCCCGATCGAAACCTCCCTCGCCGTGGTGGCCGCCGTGCGGGCATCCAGTCTCGAGCTCATGAGCGTCATGACCCCCGAGGATTGGGCGAAGGTCGGAATGCACAGCGAACACCCCGCCTACTCGGTCGATCTGTGGCTCGAGATCTACGCCGGCCACGTCCACGACCACGCCGACCAGATCCGTCGCGCCCGCGCCACCGGCGCCATCTAGGTCTTCCGGCCCACGTTCCGGCCGAACCGATCGGTCGTACGCAGGTTGCGGGGTCGTGCCCGCGCCGTGGCGCCGCCCCGCCGCCCGCGCCGTGGCGCCGCGCCGTGGCGCCGCGCCGCCGCCCGGGCCGCGGCAAGCGGGCTGGCGCCAGCCTTGCCGCGCTGCCATGATGGAGCGGTCCCATGGCCCTGCCAGTCGGTCCCGCGGTCGTGTTCCTGTTCACCGATATCGAAGGCTCGACGCGATCTGAGCGTTCCGTCGGTTCCGCGGTGTGGGCTTCGATCGTCGCCCGCCACGACTTCCTGCTCCGCGAGGCGATCGAGGGCTGCGGCGGTACGGTCGTCAAGACCGAGGGTGACGCGTTCTTCGCGGCATTCGACGATCCGGTTGCGGCGCTGAGGGCGGCAGCCCAGGCCCAACATGCGGTGGCCGGCGAGGCCTGGGCGGGCGGCTTGACGATCCGGGTCCGGATGGGCCTCCATCTCGGCGAGGGCCGGCTACGCTCGGCCCGGACCGGGGAGTCCGAGGATTACGTCGGCATCGACGTGAACTACGCGGCACGGATCGCCGCGGCGGGCAACGGTCGCCAGATCGTCGTGTCCGCCCAACTCGTCGCCGCGTTGCCCGACTTCGCGACGATTCCGGGGCTCGGACCGGTCGAGCTGATCGACGCCGGAGCACGGACCGTCAAGGACTTCGATGAGCCCGCACACCTGTTCCGGCTGGTCGTCCCCGGGGCGGCCGACGACGACCGTGCGCTGCGGACGACCGATGCCCCGACCAACCTGCCCGGCGAGGTGACGGAGCTCGTCGGGCGGGAGGGCGACGTCGCGGTGTTGCGCGAAGCGCTGGCCGAGAGCCGGATCGTGACCCTGACCGGGCCCGGCGGCAGCGGCAAGACCCGGCTCGCACTCGGCCTCGCGCGCGAGGTTCGGGATCGATTTCCGCACGGCACCTGGTTCATCGACCTTGCGGCAGTCCGGGAGCCCGGCCTGATCGAGTCGACGATCGCGACTGCGCTCGACGTCAGGGAATCGCCCGAGATCGGCCTGGCTGATGCGCTCCGTGCGTTCCTGCGGGACCGCTCGGCGCTCCTCGTCCTCGACAACCTCGAGCAGCTGCTGCCCGATGCTGCCGAGATCGTGGCGCGGCTCGTCCGGTCGGCTCCGGACGTCCGCCTCGTCATCACCAGCCGGGAGCTGCTCCGGATCGCCGGCGAACGCGGCTACCCCGTGCCGCCGCTCGATCTGGACGCCGGTGTCCGGTTGTTCGTCGATCGGGCCCGCTCCCATCGGTCCGACCTGGTGCTCGGTGACGATGCCTTCGTGGCCGTGCGAGCCATTGCCGAGCGGCTCGGGGGCCTGCCGTTGGCGATCGAGCTTGCCGCCGCGCGCGTGCGGGTGATGAGCCCGGCCATGATCCTCGAACGACTCGGCCGCAGCCTCGACCTCGGCGGCGGCGCCCGCGACATGCCCGAGCGACAGCGGACGCTTCGCGGGGCGATCGCCTGGAGCCACGACCTGCTCAGTCCGACGGAACAGCGGCTGTTCGCACGCCTCGGCGTCTTCGCGGGCGGGTGCACGACCGAGGCGGCATACGCCGTCGCCGACCCGGATGGGGACCTCGGGCTCGACGTCGCCGTTGGCCTCGAATCGCTCGCCGACAAGAGCCTGGTGCGGATCGAGCTCTCGGGCCAGGGTTCGGCCGTGAGCACGGCAGCCCTCGACGAGACGAGGTTCAGCCTGCACCCGCTCCTCCGGGAATATGCACTTGAGCGGCTCGACGGACTGGGGGAGCGAGCGGCTGTCGAGGCAAGCTTCGCTGCTGTCTGTGCGGCCGTCGCCGAATCCGCCGGGCCCATGATCCTGGGCGGATCCGGGGAGGAGACGATTCACCGACTGGATCGCGAAGACCACAACATGCGGACGGCCATCGACTGGTCCATCGCCAACGACCAGCCCGACATTGGCCTTCGAATCCTGGGCTCGATCTGGCGCTGGTTCCAGCAGCGCGGCCGGCTCCGGGAAGGGCGCGGGCTGCTCGCCACCCTGCTCGGGCACGTGCCGCAAGGCGACATTCGGGTCCGCATCACCGCGCTGTCGGCCGCGGGCGGCCTGGCGTACTGGATGAATGATTTCGCCGGCGCGGGCGAGGCCTATCAGGAGCGCCTCGCCCTCGCAACGACGATCGACGATCCGATTCTCATGGCCGACGCGCACTACGACATCGGGTTTCTCGGCGTCGCGAACAAGGACGCGGCGATGCTGCGGGAGCACGAGCAGATCGCGCTCGACCTGTACACCGCGGCGGGTCTCGAGGACGGCGTCGCGCGGGCCCGACAGGCGCTCGTCCTCGCGTTGTTCCTGACCGGTGACTACGAACGTGCTCTCGAGCTCGAGCTCCAGAACTACGAAGCCTTCGAGCGCGGAAACTCGCACCTCCAGGTTGCCGACAGCATGACCCTCCTCGGCGCCATCGCCTTCCGACTCGATGATCCGGCGACCGCCTGGACACGAACCGTGGCGGCACTGAGGTTCTTCGTCAGCGTCGACAGCGCTTCGGGGTTGGCGCGTGGACTCGGGATGGCGGCCATCCTCCTGCTGGTGCACGGGGACGCAGAACTCGGTGCGCGCGCCACGGGCGCGACCTACCGGCTCGTTCGGGAGAAGGGGGTCATGCTCGCTCCCGTGGCCGTGCTCCACCTGCCCGACCCGGCGATCCTGTCGGTCGAGAAGCTGGGCGCCGAACGCTCCGAGGAGCTGATGGCCGCCGGGGCGGCGGTCGAGGTCGAGGACATGCTTGCCGAGATCTTCGCAATGGCATTCGAGCCAGCCGTCCCAGCCGGCGATTGACGCGTCGCCGACACACGACCTAGACTAATCCCGACCTTGCAGGTCGGATATAGCGGATGCAGCAGAGCGCTCCGAGCCGACTCGAGGCCACGAGGATTGATCACCTGAGCACTCGACCCGCATTCCATGGCTCCGGCACCGTGTCCTTCAGCACGAAGGGCGAGTACGGCGTGCGACTCATGGTCCAGCTCGGGCGGCACTACGGGACCGGACCGGCCAGCCTGGCCGAGATCGCGGCGGAGGAGGATCTCCCCCGTGCCTACCTCGAACAGCTCGCGATGGGCCTCCGCGACGCGGGACTCGTGGTTTCGACGCGCGGCGCCCACGGCGGCTATGAGCTCGGGCGTCCGCCCTCGGATATTCGGATGAGCGAGGTCCTTCGCGCCCTCGAGGGGCCGATCGCGCCAATGATCTGCGCCTCGGACGATCCGGAGCACGCCACGCTCTGCGATCGAACATCCAACTGCACCGTGAACATCCTCTGGGTCCGCGTGCGGGACGCCATCGCCGGTGCGCTCGAGGGCATGACCCTCGCCGACCTCGTGCCGCTCCGGCTGCCCCCGATGGACCTGGCGGCGCCGACCACCCCCAAGACCCTCCAAGGAGCCGTGACGCGCCCGTGACTACCGACAACGCCGACCGCACACTGCGTATCAAGGGCCTGCGGGTCGCACCGCTCGCCGCCCCGGACCGCGAGATCCTCCAGGGCATCGACCTCGAGGTCGGCCCCGGCGAGGTCCACGCGATCATGGGCCCCAACGGCTCGGGCAAGACCACCCTCGCCTACGCGTTGATGGGCCATCCCGCGTACGTGATCAAGAGTGGCGAGGTCACCTGGATGGGCCGGGACGTACTGGCCCTGTCGGCCGACAAGCGCAGCCGGCTCGGCATGTTCCTCGCCTTCCAATACCCGACGGCGGTCCCCGGCCTGAGCGTCGCGAGCTTCATCCGAAGCGCGCTCAACGCCAAGCTCCAGGGGATCGACAAGAACCCCGACATCGATCCGACCGATGCGATCAAGGGCGGCGTTTCGATGCTCGACTTCCGCCGCAAGATGCGGGAGAAGCTCGCGCTGCTGAAGATGGACGAGGCCTTCGTCTCCCGCTACGTCAACGACGGATTCTCGGGCGGCGAGAAGAAGCGCCTGGAGATGCTCCAGATGGCGATGCTCGAGCCGCAGCTCGCGATCCTCGATGAGACCGATTCAGGCCTCGACATCGATGCCCTGCGGATCGTCGCCGAAGGCGTCAACGCGATGCTCAACCCGGACCTGGGCATCCTCCTGATCACCCATTACCAGCGCCTGCTGAACCACATCAAGCCGGACGTCGTCCACGTCCTGGCGCAAGGCCGCATCGTCAAGTCCGGCGGGCGCGACCTCGCGCTTCGTCTCGAGGACGAGGGCTACGGCCCGATCCTTCGCGAGGCTGGCCTCGATGTCGACGTTCCCGACGACGCCCTCCGGCTCGACGAGCCGGCGGTGCTCGCCCATTGACGCCGGCGGCCGACCGATGACGATCCTGACCCGACCCGACCCGAGCGGCAACCCACCTGGCGCGGGGGCGCCGGCGGGAAGCACAACCAAGGGACCTGCCGCGACGGAAGACTCCGTCGCCTCCGCCGATCCCAGGATTCGCGACGGTCGCCTGGCTCCCGAGGTCATCCGGGCCGAGTTTCCGATCCTCGCGACGACGACCGCGACCGGTCGGCCGCTCGTCTACCTGGACTCGGCGGCGACGAGCCAGAAGCCCCTCGCGGTCATCGACGCGATGGACGCCTACTACCGCGAGTACAACGCGAACGTCCACCGCGGGATCTATGAGATCGGCGAGCGATCCACGGCGGCCTACGAGGCGGCCCGGACCAGCGTCGCGCGGTTCATCAACGCGCCGGATCGGCACGAGGTCGTGTTCACCCGCAACGCGACCGAGGCCATCAACCTCGTGGCGTACTCGTGGGGCCGCAAGAACATCACTCGCGGCGACGTCATCGTCCTGACCGAGATGGAACACCACGCCAACCTCGTCCCGTGGCAGCTCCTCGTCCAGGAGAAGGATGCCGACCTCGAGTTCATCCCGATCACCGACGACGGGGTCCTGCGCCTCGACGTCTTCGAGGTGCTGCTGAAGCTCAAGCCGAAGCTCGTCGCGTTCACCCACGTCAGCAACACCCTCGGGACCATCAATCCCGTCGCCGAGATGACCCGGATGGCTCACGAAGCCGGCGCGCTCGTCCTCATCGACGGCGCCCAGGCCGTGCCCCACGTGCCGGTCGACGTGCAGGCGATCGGCGCCGACTTCTACGCCTTCTCCGGCCACAAGATGCTGGGCCCCACCGGATCCGGTGCGCTCTGGGCTCGCCGCGAGCTGCTCGAGGCGATGCCCCCGTTCCTTTCGGGCGGCGAGATGATCCGCGAGGTCCACCTTCGCCGGTCCGAGTGGAACGAGATCCCCTGGAAGTTCGAGGCGGGCACCCCGGACATCGCCGCGGCGATCGGCCTTGGGGCCGCCGCCGAGTACCTGGCCACGCTCGGTATGGGCCGCGTCCGCGAGCACGAGCGCGAACTCCTGGAGTACGCGCTGCCGGCGCTGGCCGCCGCTCACCCGGACCTCGCCCTGTACGGCCCGATGGACCCGGGGATCCGGGGCGGCGTCATCCCGTTCAATATCCCCGGCATCCACCCGCACGACGTCGCCCAGGTGCTGGATCGGTCCGGCGTTGCGGTGCGGGCCGGCCACCACTGCACGATGCCGCTCCACGAGCGCCTCGATCTCGCGGCCACGGCCCGGGCCAGCTTCAACGTCTACACCACCCGCGCCGACATCGACGCCCTCATCGCCGGCATCGCCGAGGTCAAACGGGTCTTCGGGTAGGGGGGCGTCGCGCACGCGAGCCTCTCGCGGGCTCATCGTCTCCGGCAGTGGCAAAACTCCCTTGACATCCTTGGGGGGGGGACGTACATGATGCTATCTCGTAGGTCTGTATCCGGCGTGACTCGCGCCGACGAGACGCCGGCATCCGACCACCGCGGAGCGGCTTGGAGGAGGTGCAGCGATGCAGCGGGTCATCCATGGATGAGTTCCCCTGAGGTGGGACCGAGTCTTGGGCGCGAGCGCGCTCGGGGTCGCGCTCGCGGTCGTTCTCGTGGCGGCCCCGGCGGCAACGGGAACCTCGCTGCCCGACTCAATTGAGCTTGCGTCCGCCCTGGAGCGTCGCGCCGCACTCGGCCTTGTGGCCGATCCGACCGAAACCGCAGGCCTGATGAAGTCTGACGCGGATGTCGGAAGCGACATGTGGGGAATCCCCATGACAGCTGCCGAAGAAGGTCGCGTAGACCTGCCAGGTCGGATGCAGTTCGCCGTAGATGTGGCGCAGAGCGTCATGCCAGCACTCGAGGATCTGCCGACACTCGCCGGGGCATACTTCGACTCTGCAAGCAACGGTGAACTTGTCGTAGCGCTGACGGAGATCGAAGAGAGCGTTGCAGCGAAGATCGACGGGTTGATGCCTGCCTCCAGTCGCGGTCTCCGAATCGTGGAGCGCCAGGTGACCGACGCTGCGTTGAGTGACGCTCTGAAGCTCAGCGCGGAACTTTGGGCGCGCTTCCTGCCGGAGGTTCCAGTGCAGTCGGCTGCCGTCGATTCGGTCCGCGGAGAACTCGTGTTCGAGATCGACGCACGGGCCGTCGAGGCGGCCACCGACAGGTTTGGTTCAATCGCCTCCCAGCTCGGGGTTCAGTCAAGGCTCATTGGAGCAGACCCGGCGGAGGACACGGCATGCACCTCGCGGGACAACTGTGCATATCCGATGAAAGGCGGCGTACGGCTGTACAAGGGCGTGATCGATAGCTACAACGAGTGCACGATGGCGTTCCACGTGTATCTCAACAACTTCGATGATCAGTTCCTGACCGCTGGCCATTGCGGCTACAGCGGTTCGAACAACTGGCTCCACCCCGGGATCGCGGGAAACAACGTCGTCGGCACAGATCAGGCGACTCTCTATGCCCCCGAAGGTAAGGACCTCATGCGGATTCAGATGGATGACGCACAGGCGTGGTACTACGTGTATGGCGACCCGCGCTGGATCGTCGGGTCTACCTATCCACAGGTGGGCATGCCCGTCTGCGCCTCGCGCGGCAGGGCAGCAACCATCTCCTGCGGGACCGTAACTTCGCAGTGGGTCCGCTGGTATAGCAACACGGCTGGCTACTACGTCTGGGGCGGGGACTCCAATCTCCCATCCATCGGCGGAGACAGCGGGTCACCCATTTATCTACGATACAACGCACAGGAGGCGTTCGCGGTTGGCACGCTCTCGAACACATCGGGGAACTTCGGCATCGTCGAGCAGGCCCTCTCCGAACTTGGACCCCTTTGGATCAACGTCCCACCGCCCTGTCCTGGGATCTGCTAGCCGGATCGGCCGCGTCCAGACGTTCGATGCGGCGACTTTATAACCATAGGGGGACCAGAGCCCGGCGCGTGACGGCGACTGGCGCGTTGGGGCTGCTTCTCTTGCTCACAGGGTGTGGGGTGCCTGTTGATATCTCGAGCCCAAGCGGTGGTCAGCTGCCTAGCGACTCGCCTCTTGCGACGCCCGTCGAGACACCCAGTCCGTCCGCGACTCCCGCCCCAAGCGAGTCTCCGCTCCCGTCGGCCGTCCCTCCGCCATCTCTCGACCCGAGCTGGGTGACGCGGCCCGCACTTTGGTGCGGCGAAGGTCTCCGCTTTCCGCCCGAGGCATTCACCTTCCCTGGGGCCGAGAACTGGATAGATGGCGCGGCTGCCGAGCTGCGGAGGACCGTGCGGGAGGATTGGACGCCGGAACTCCCGCTCCCACCGACAGACTGGTACCGGGTCGCCGATGCCGGCCTCGAGGTCCTGTTCGTTGCGAGGGGAACAGCACTCGTCCCGTGGATGCAGGTCGCTGTCTATGACTCGGGAGCCGGTTGGGCGCTGCGATCCTATGGAGCCTGCACCCTCTCCGTGTCCTATCCCGACGGCATCGGGGGAGCGACGTGGTCGCTGGATCCGGGTTCACCCGCGCCGGGTCCCGAGAGTCGCGAGATCCACACCCTCATCGTCGAGACCGCGTGTGCAAGCGGCAAGTCGCCCGAGGGCCGAATCCTCGACCCGCTCATCGTCTATGGCGCGGCTTCAGTGTTGATCGCTGTTGCGGTTCGTCCCCGGCCGGGCGCCCAGGATTGCCAGGGGAACCCCGAGGTCCCGCTCACCATCGTCCTCAGCGAGCCTCTCGGCGATCGGGTGCTTCTCGACGGCTCCGCGTTCCCGCCTCGACTCGTGACTCGGTAGTCGCCGGATACCGAACACCACGCGAACCTCGTCCCGTGGCAGCTCCTCGTGCAGGAACGCGACGCCGATCTCGAGTTCATCCCGATCACCGACGACGGGATCCTACGCCTCGACGTCTTCGAGGTGCTCCTTCGTCTCAAGCCGAAGCTCGTGGCGTTCACCCACGTCAGCAACACCCTCGGGACCATCAATCCCGTCGCCGAGATGACCCGGATGGCTCACGAAGCCGGCGCGCTCGTCCTCATCGACGGCGCCCAGGCCGTGCCCCACGGCCACGGCCCGGGCCAGCTTCAACGTCTACACCACCCGCGCCGACATCGACGCGCTGATCGCCGGTATCACCGAGGTCAAACGAGTCTTCGGGTAGAGGCGGGCTCTCCTTCGCGGTGGCGACTCAGGTGGACCCTTCTACCTGGATTTCAACTTCGGAGGGTTCCTGTAATCAGGGGCATGAATACCGCCGTCCTGTCGGACTTCTCGGAGTGGTATGGCGAGTATTGGTCGCGGATCAGCGAGGCGATGGGCGTCACGATCGTGAGCGGGTAGTCTCGGGGCCCGGAGAGGATGCGAGCGGTAGCGGCCCAGGTGGCATACGCCATGGGAGGGATCGCCAGGTGCGACTCCTTGACGAGCCCGTACGCATTTCCTACCATCGCGGTATGAAGACAACGGTCAGCGAGAAGGGCCAGATCACGATCCCCAAGCGACTGCGGGATCGCCTCGGGCTGCGGCCGGGGACCGTGCTGGACTTCGAAGACGCGAACGGCCGGCTGGTCGGTCGCAAGTTGGGGCCCCTCGATCACCTCGACGAGCTGTACGGGATCCTTGAGCTCCCGCCCGGAGGGACGGACGCATTCATCCGTGAAATCCGCGGACCTGGCCCCGATGAACTCGACCAGTGATCACCGCGGTTGATTCGAACGTCCTGATCGACGTGCTCGGCGGGGACCCGCAATTCGGCCCGGCCTCACGGTCAGCGCTTCGCTCGTGCCTGAACGAGGGCATCGTCATCGCATGCGACGTCGTCTGGGCAGAGATCATCGCGGCCTTTCCCGATCCCGCGGCTACCAAATCGGCCCTGGCTCGACTGCCGATCGAGTTCTCGGGGGTGAACCAGGCGGCGGCCACGGCGGCCGGTCTTGCGTGGCGTGGCTACCGCCGAGCCGGCGGGCCCCGTGAGCGACTCGTCGCGGACTTCGTGGTCGGCGCCCACGCCCTGGAACAGGCTGATCGCCTCCTCACTCGTGACCGGGGATTCCAGCGGGCAGCATTCGCGCGCCTGGCGATCCTGGATCCCTCGCGCTGACATACCCGACTCCTCTGGTCGGGATTGAGCCTTCGCGCTACACTCCGACATCGACATGGACGACCTTTACCGCGACTACATCCTCGAGCACTACCGGCGGCCCCATAACTTCGGGGTCCTGGAGCACGCCAACGCCTCCCACGAGGGCGCGAACCCGCTGTGCGGCGATCGGATCACCCTCCAGCTGCGGCTCGCCGATGGCAAGGTCGCGGGCGTCGGGTTCACCGGCCGCGGCTGCGCCATCAGCCAGGCGTCGGCGTCACTGCTGACCGACGAGATCAAGGGCAAGCCGGTCGCAGATGCCGCGGCGATGACCTCGCAGGACGTCCTCGATCTGCTCGGAATCGACATCTCGCCGGCGCGCCTCAAGTGCGCGCTCCTCAGCCTCGAAACCATGCAACTGGCCATTGCGGAGGCCGGGGTGCCGGCGGGCCGGACCCCCATGGGCCAGACGCCCACGGGTCAGGGGACCGGTGCATCGACCTCGGCCGAAACGCCCTCCACGGCGGCGCTCTTCGCAGAAAGCGAGCCCGCATGACCGCTCGCCAGTACGGCGGCATGCCGGGCATGGGCCGCTGCAGGTGTACGCAGCCGGCCTGATTGCCGGCTGTCTCGCGCCCGCGTTCCAGCGCGCGGATCGCATCCCTGCCCGCCCGGCTTCGAGCCGCGGCGCGGCCATCTCATTCATCCACCTGCAGGAGCACTCCTCCAATGACCCTTCGACTGGGCGATATCGCCCCCGACTTCACCGCCGAATCCACCCAGGGCGAGATCCGATTCCACGAGTGGATCGGTGACGACTGGGCGATCCTCTTCTCGCATCCCAAGGACTTCACCCCGGTCTGCACCACCGAGCTCGGTGCGGTCGCCAAGCTCAAGGGTGAGTTCGACGCCCGCGGCGTCAAGGTCCTCGGCCTCAGCGTGGACGGGGTCGAGGACCATGAAGGCTGGTCCCGGGACATCGAGGCCACCCAGGGCGTGGCCCTCAACTTCCCGCTGATCGCGGACAAGGGCCGGGCCGTCGCCGAGGCCTACGACATGATCCACCCGAACGCCGAGGCGACCCAGACCGTGCGGTCGGTGTTCGTCATCGACAACGCCAAGAAGGTCCGCCTGTCGCTGACGTACCCGGCCAGCACCGGCCGCAACTTCGACGAGATCCTTCGGGTTGTGGACTCGCTCAAGCTCACCTCGACGAATTCGGTCGCCACGCCGGCCAACTGGCAGCACGGCGACGACGTGATCATCCTCGCCTCGCTCAGCGATGAGCAGGCGCGCGAGAAGTTCCCGGATGGCTGGCGCGCGGAGCGACCGTATCTCCGCTACGTGCCGGACCCGACGGTCCAGACCGGAAGGGCCTCATGACCAAGTCGTATACGGACCTCCTGCGGGAGGCGAAGGCCTCGATCAGCGAGGTCAACCCACAGGAGGCGGAGCGCCTCCGCGCCGAAGGCGTGACGTTCGTCGACGTCCGCGAGGCCGCCGAGTGGGAGCAGGGGTACATCCCCGGCGCCCTGCACGTCAGCCGCTCGTATCTCGAGCAGCAGATCGAGGCGGCCGTCCCGGATCGGGACGCGCCGGTCGTCCTGTACTGCGCCGGCGGGGTTCGCTCCGCGTTCGCGGCCGAGACCCTCAAGGCACTCGGTTATGCCCATCCGATCTCGATGTCGGGCGGATTCCAGTCCTGGAAGTCGGCCGGGCTCCCCTGGACCGCGCCGGTCGTCCTCTCGAAAGTCCAGCAGCAGCGCTACAGCCGCCACCTGCTGATCCCCGAGGTCGGGATGGCGGGTCAGGCGAAACTGCTGGACAGCAAGGTCCTCCTCATCGGTGCGGGCGGGCTCGGCAGCCCCGCGGCGCTGTACCTCGCCGCGGCCGGCGTGGGCACGCTCGGGCTCGTCGACTTCGATGTCGTGGACGTGTCGAACCTCCAGCGCCAGATCCTCCACACGACGGATCGGGTGGGGGAGAAGAAGGTCGAGAGCGCCCGCAAGACGATCCAGGCGCTCAACCCGGATGTCACGGTCATCCCGCATGAGGAGATGCTCGTCGGCAGCAACGTCGAGCGGATCATCTCCGGCTACGACGTGATCCTCGACGGGACGGACACCTTCGAGACGCGCTACCTCCTGAACGACGCAGCGGTCGCGGCCGGGATTCCGGTCGTTCACGCCTCGGTGTTCCGGTTCGAGGGCCAGCTCACGACCTTCGTCCCGTACGAGGGCCCGTGCTATCGCTGCCTGTACCCGACCCCGCCGCCGCCGGAGCTCGCGCCCGGCTGCTCCGTGGCCGGCGTCCTGGGCGTGGTGCCCGGGATCATGGGCCTGCTCCAGGCCAACGAGGTCCTCAAGGTCCTCCTCGGGATCGGCACGACCCTCGCCGGTCGGCTGCTCCTGTTCGATGCGCTCGAGGCCGAGTTCACCGAGCTGACCCTGCGTCGCGATCCGACCTGCCCGGTCTGCTCGGACCAGGCCCGAGCGGCCCGCGAGCGCGGCGACGCACCCATCCTTTCGGCATTCCCCGCCGACGCCCCGTTCGTCCTCGGCGGCGCGGGCTTCGGCGGCTCCTTCGGTACCACCCCAGAGGCACGAGCATGAGTACGGTCTTCATTCCCACGGTCCTGCGACCATCGGTCGCCGGCGCCAAGTCCCTCGACCTGGACGGCACCACGGTCGGCGAGCTCGTTCATGCGCTCCTCGAGCGGCATCCGGGACTCGGGGGCCAGCTGCTGACCCCCGAGGGCGATCTGAACCGGTTCGTCAACGTCTATGTCAACGGCCAGGATGTGCGCTACCTGGCCGGGTTGGCGACGCCGGTGACGGACCGCGACGAGGTGCGGCTCCTGCCGGCGATGGCGGGCGGCTGACATGGCCGGGCTTGGGGCTCCGCGGGTGTCCGGGGTGTACGAGCACGAACGGCGGCGCGCGAGCGCACGCGATCATGCCGACGCCCACGCGGACCTCGCGCCGCACGGGGGGCGGTACGAGAGCATCCTCGATGCGATCGGGCACACGCCCCTGGTCGCGATTCCCTCGATGTCGCCGACCCCGGGGGTTCGGATCTACGCCAAGCTCGAGTTCCTGAACCCGAGCGGCTCGATCAAGGACCGGGCGGCGCGCGGTCTGATCGAGGACCTCGAGGACCGCGGCGCGCTCGGACCCGACTCGATCATCCTCGAGCCGACCTCGGGAAACACGGGCATCGCGCTGGCGATGATCGCCCGGCGCAAGGGCTATCGGGTGGCCCTGGTCATGCCGGACAACGTGACGGTCGAGCGACGCCAGATGGCGGCACTCTTCGGGGCCGAGGTCATCGATTCGCCCGGTCGGCTCGGCTCCAACGGGGCCATCGCCCTGGCCAGGGAACTGGCCGCCCGGGATGCGCGGTTCGTGATGCCGTACCAGTACGGCAACCCGGCAAACCCGCGTGCCCACGAGGTGACCACGGGGCCCGAGATTCTCGCGGACTGCCCCGAAGTCGATGTGGTCGTGGCCGGGCTCGGCACCGGCGGGACGCTGATGGGCGTGGCTCGGTTCTTCGGTCGCGCCAAGCCGGGGGTACGAATCATCGCGGCCGAGCCGCTCCCCGGCGAGGCGGTCCAGGGGCTCCGGTCGCTGGACGATGGGTTCGTGCCGGAGATCCTCGATCCGGCGCTCCTCGACGCGAAGTACCTCGTCTCGAATCGGGACGCCATCTCGGCGGTCCGCGATCTCATCGCGCTCGAGGGCATCTTTGCCGGGCCGTCGTCGGGCGCGGTCCTGGTTGCCGCGGCGCGGGTCGCGCGCGAGATGGAGGCCGGGACGATCGTCGCGATCCTCCCCGACGGCGGCTGGAAGTATCTGTCGGCCGGCACCTACGCCCGCGATCTCGACGACATGGAGTCGGATCTGGAAGGCGGGGTCAACTGGTGGTAGCGGGCGGCCGTCCGGGTCCCGCAGGTCCCGGCACCCGGCTCAGCAGCGCTTGACCAGGATCTGACCAGTGACTATAGTCAGTGGTCAGAGCGAGGTGTCGCATGACGGATCGAGTGATGATGGCCAGCCGCTTCAAGGCGGAATGCCTGGCGATTCTGGACCAGGTGGACGAGTTGAAGATCTCGGTGACGGTCACGAAGCACGGCCGCCCTGTCGCCCGGCTCGTACCCCTGGGAGCCGTCGAGGCGCTCCCCCCGCGGAGCGTCCGTCTCGTGGCCGAGGACGACGCGGCGTACTACGCCACCGGTGAGCGCTGGTCCGCCGACGTGGAGCTGCGGTGACGATCCTGCTCGATACGCACGCTCTGCTCTGGTGGCAGGCGGGCGGTGATCGGCTCTCGCCCGGTGCCGCCCGGGCGATTCGCGATGCGGAGGGCATCTTCGTCAGCCCGCTGAGTTGCTGGGAGATCACCACGCTCCAGCGCCAGGGCAAGATCGAGCTGGACCGGGAGCCCCTGACCTGGGTGCAGGCGTTGCTCAGGACGCCGGGCGTCGAGGTTGCGGGCCTGAGCCCCACGGCGGCCGCCTGGGCCGGGGCGCTCGATTCGAACCGTTTTCCGGGCGATCCCATCGATCGGATGCTGTACGCGACCGCGATGGACCTGCGCATTCCCCTGGTGACCAAGGACGAGCGCCTGACGGCATTCGCGCGGGCCGAGGGAACCGTGGACATTGTCTGGTGAGCGCGTGAGCGGCCACCCGGGCCCGGCATCGGTGATCCTGCCGGGCGCCATTCGAGATGCCATGGTCGAACACGCCCGGGCGGCGATCCCCAACGAGGCGTGCGGCCTCATCGTCGGCGATCGGCCGGCGGCCGAAGGCGGCATCGCCCTCCGCTGGCTGCCGACGCGCAACCGTGCGGCGTCTCCCTATCGCTACGAGATCGATTCAGACGACCTGCTTCGCGCGACCATCGAAACCGACGATGCGGACGAGGTCTTCTGGGCCATCGTCCATTCGCATGTGGCGTCCCCGGCGCGGCCGTCACCCACGGACATCGGGCTTGCCTTCTATCCGGATGCACTGTACGTCGTGGTCTCGCTCCATCCGGATGAGGTCGATTCGGTCACCGGCGCGGCCGGCGTTCGTTCCTGGCGCATCCTCGCCGGGCAGGTCCACGAGGTGGCGATCTCACCCGGCTGAGCGAGCGTCGGCCTGCGCCAGGGAGCCGACTCGCTCGACGAGTCGATCGAGAAAGGCGTCGGCGTCGCCGCTCACCGCGACCGCCACGTTCGGAGCGTGGCCGGTGATCCCGCGCCAATCGGCGACCGTCATCGCGTGGGCCAGGCCCGGGCCGGCCTCCACGTCCACGAACACGGGGCGCGTATCGATGAGCGACGCGTCGGCCGTGGCCGCCACGACGAACGGATCGTGGATGAACGCCCCGTAGAACCCGTCGTACGCCGCGTGGAATTCGAAGTAGAAGCGCAAGGCATCCACGACGAAGCGCAGGACGGGAGTTGCGGCCGGGGTTCCAGGCGCGACCATCGGTGCCGAGATCGCCGCCCGAGCGAGGATCTCTGCCTCGGCCGGCGCGACGCCCGCGCGGACCGCCAGGCGGGCGACGGCACCCGGCAGGAGCCGCGCCTGCTCGGTGACATCGAGGCCCATCCCGATCGGCAGCGGCAGGCGCGGGTCGGCGGCCAGCGCGGCGCTCCATGCCGCCAGGCACGCCTTCGCCGCGTCCGGATCCACGTACAGGTTCCACTCCGACGTCGGCGTGGTGTTGCCCGGCACCCGGAACGCACCACCCATGAAGGTCCAGCCTCGGAGCAGCCAGGGCAGGCGCGGCTCGCGCTCGAGCGCCAGGGCAAGGTTGGTCATGGGTCCGAGCGTGACCAGCCGAACCTCGCCCGGGCGACGACGAGCGACCTCCACGATTCGATCCGCCGCCTCCATCGGGTCCAACGGCGCCGTCGGGGCGGGCAACTTCGCGTGGCCGACGCCCCGCGGACCGTGCGTCTCCTCGGTCGTCTGGAGGGGTTTGACGAGAGGCCGGTCGGCGCCGATCGCCACCCTGATGTCGGACCGGCCGGCGATCTCGAGGACGGCGCGCGTGTTGTCCGCGACCTGCGCCGCCGCCACGTTGCCGGCCAGGCAGGTGACCGCAACGACGTCGAGCTCCGGCGAAGCGCAGGCGTAGAGCAGCGCGAGGCTGTCGTCGATGCCCGTGTCGACATCCAGAATGACGGGCATGCGGTCGTGGCCGCGGAACGCCTGATCGCCTGCCATGCCCCACAGCCTACACTTCCACCTCGTGACCCAACCCGATCGTCGACCCGACCTTCCGATCCTTCCCTACGACCGCCGCGTGGCGCACGTCTCGGCGTGGGATCCGCGCTCGGTGGGCGTCGCCGAGCGGATCACGGCCATGATCCAGGCGCGACGACCGGAGCTCGTGGTTGAGCACATCGGGAGCACCGCGGTCCCGGGTCTGCCCGGCAAGGGGATCGTGGACCTGTCGGTCGAGGCGGCACCGGCGGAGATCCCGGGCATCGTCGCGGTTCTCCACGACCTCGGATTCCAGGATCAACCGGGACCCGACCCCTGGCCGCCGTCGCGGCCGATGCTCGTCGGGGCCGTCCTGGTCGACGGCGACGAATTCCGCATCCATTTCCACGTCCAGCCGAGCGGCGGCGACCTGCGCCGGGACATCGCGTTCCGTGACGCCCTCCGCGGCGATCCGGGGCTCGTCCGCCAGTACACGGAACTCAAGACCGCGATCACGGGCGGATCGGCTGTCGACGGCTACCGGTACACGGAATCGAAGACCACCTGGATCCTCGGCGTCTACAAGGCACTCGGCTTCCAGGGCCCGGCGATCCCGCCGCCGGCGACGATCGGCATCCTCGGCGGAGGACAGCTCGGGCGGATGCTCGCCCTTGCCGCACGATCCATCGGTTACCGGGTGGCCGTCCTGGATCCGGACCCGGCGTGTCCGGCCGCTGCCGTTGCCGATCGGGTGGAAATCGGGCGGTACGACGACATCGAGGCCGCCCGGCGCATGGCAGTCGGCTGTTCGGTGATCACGTACGAACTCGAGCACGTGTCGCTGGCCCTCGTCCAGGCTCTCGATGACGGCAGGGTGCCGATCCGACCGGGGCCGTATGCCCTGAAGCTGACCCAGGATCGACTCGCCGAACGGCGCTTCCTCGAGGCGAACGGCGCGCCTGTCGCTCCGTGGCGCGAGGTCCGGTCGGTGCCCGACCTGCACGCGGCCGCGGCAGAGCTCGGGATGCCCCTGCGCCTGAAGGCGTCGCTGGGCGGCTACGACGGTCGAAGCCAGGTTCGGATCGCCGAAGCTGCCGACCTGCCGGGCGCCGAGGCGATGGTCTGGGCCGAGATGGGCCACCACCGGCCCCTCCTGCTGGAGCGGGAACTGCCGTTCGAAGCAGAATGTTCGGTGATCGTCGCACGGGCGGTGGACGGTACCTCACGAGGGTTCCCCGTTACTCGCAACCGGCACGATCGAGGCATTCTCATCGAATCGTCGGTGCCGGCGCAGATCCCGGAGGCCGTGGCCGCCCGAGCCCTTGCCCTCGCCACGGATCTCGCGATCGGGATGGGAATGGTGGGCCTGCTGACCGCCGAACTCTTCCTGATGAAGGACGGGTCGCTGGTGGTGAACGAGCTCGCTCCTCGCGTCCACAACAGCGGCCACTGGACCATCGAAGGCGCGGCAACGAGCCAGTTCGAGCAGCACATCCGGGCCATCTGCGGGCTGCCGCTGGGATCGCCGGATCTCCGGGTGGGCGGCGCCGCGACGGTGAACCTCCTGGGCGTCGGGCCGGATCGCGACGCACGGACGAGGGGCCTGGACCAGGCGCTCGAGCTTCCGGACACCCACGTCCATCTGTACGACAAGCGCAGAGTCTTCAACCGGCGGAAGATGGGTCACGTGACGAGCGTTGCCGGCAGCGCGGAGACGGCATTGGCGACAGGCCGCGAGGCGGCCGGCCGGATCAGCTGGGCAGATGAAGCGCAGGAGGGGGCGTGATGGCGGACAAGGGCCCAGCGGTCGGTGTCGTGGGCGGGAGCCGCTCCGACTTCCCGATTCTCGAACGGGCCACGGCCCTCCTCGAGATGCTCGACGTGCCCTGCGAACTCCGGGTGGTTTCTGCGCATCGGAGTCCCGATCATCTGTTCGCCTACGCGGAGGGCGCGGCCGGTCGTGGAATCCGCGTGCTGATCGCGGGGGCCGGTGGCGCGGCGCATCTCCCCGGCATGCTGGCGTCCAAGACGACGCTTCCCGTGATTGGCGTGCCCATCCCGACGCAGCACCTCGGCGGTCTGGATTCGCTGCTGTCCATCGTGCAGATGCCGCGCGGCATTCCGGTTGCCACCGTCGCCATCGGGAATGCGGAGAATGCCGCGATCCTCGCGATCGAGATCCTGGCGCTGTCGGATCCGGCGCTGGCCCGGCGCCTGGTCGGCTATCGCGAGGATCAGACGCGCATGGTCATGGACGACCCTTCGAACGCGGCCGCCGACGACTAGCCGTGGATGATCCTCGCTGGGAGGCGGGCATGCCGGTCCTCGAACGGCAGACGAGCCCTGGTTCCGAGCAGACGACGCTCGTTTCCGGGCCGGCGAGCGGCACCCAATCGCCCCGCGCGATCCCCGAAACCGCGCCGACACCGCTTCAGGCCCAGTACATCAACCTCTCCGCGATCGCGCTGGTGGCCGGCGCGGTCGCGATCACGGCCCTCGAAACGGGTTCGACGCTGGGCAGCCCGCTGGTCAAGCTGTGCATCCTCGTCGCTGCGCCGATCCTGATCCTCACCACGGCCGACGCGTCGCTCCGGATCTGGCGATCGGCCTGGGCATGGATGCCGATCAATCGCAATCGCGGATTGTTCCGGCTGGCATGGCTCGCGGCGTCGGGCCTGGGGATCCTCGTGTTCGCCGCCGCGGCGGTCCTGGCGCTGCGCGCGTGACCCGAGCCGCCGATCGCGGGGAGCGCGGGCCGGACGCCCGGTCCACGGACATCGAATCAGGGCGCGGCGTCCCCGAGTGGATCGCGGCCTCGCTGCGGTACTGCTCCCGTTGCGGGGCGGAGCTGCGTCATGGCGTCGTTGCGGGCGAGGATCGGCATCGGTCCAGCTGCCCTTCGTGCGGGCATATCGCGTACGTCAATCCTCGTCTTGTGGTGACGGCGCTGCCGGTGACCGACGACGGCCGGCTGATCCTCC
Organism: Chloroflexota bacterium; assembly: GCA_040389445.1. GTDB lineage: Bacteria > Chloroflexota > Limnocylindria > Limnocylindrales > CSP1-4 > UBA5189. The sequence continues at coordinate 235,617 of JAZJZX010000007.1, read as the reverse complement.
TGCGCCGCGGCATCGAGCCCGGCCTCGGCGCGTGGGCGCAACCGGGCGGATTCCTCGAGGTGGACGAGTCGATCAGCGAGGCGGCGGTCCGCGAGACGCTGGAAGAGACCGGCCTCACCATTCGACCGGGCGAGATCGTGGGTCTCTACACACGCCTCGAAGCGGCGGTCGTGGTCCTCGTCCTGGAGGCCAGCATCGTCGGGGGCGTCGCGGCACCCACGCCCGAGGCGCTGGAGATCCGGGCGTTCGCGCCCGATTCGATCCCGTGGTCCGGCCTCGCCTTCAAGACGACCTACTGGGCGCTCGTGGACTGGCTCGCCCGCCGCCACCCGGAGCTGCGAGCGCCGGCGTTCGCGGTCGGGAGATAAGGCGGCGAACTCCCTGGCGGCGAACTCCCTGGCGGCGAACTCGCCGGCGTTCGTCAGGAAACCGACGGTGGCAGCTGTTCGGCTCGAAGCGCTACCGAGATTGCCCGGCGCGTCCCACCAAGTTCCCGGCCCCCAGTGTCGTAGGCCGTGACCACGACCCATACGGTTTCACCGACGACTGACGCGGGCAGATCAAACATGGCGCGGAACGTGGGTGCTCGCTCCGGACGGATGCCGCCGTTCGCATCGGTGACGTCGGTCGAGGCATGGCCGAGCGTACGGCTGCCGCTGGCCTGCAACACGATGTCAACACGCGCGGCGTGAACGAGCACCGAACCTTCGACATCGACTCGCGCCGTGGACAATTCCACGCCTGCGGGCGCCGGCTGGCGCAGGTGAATGGCGGGCGGTGTTACCGCGGTTTGCCGTAGCGGCGGCCAATGCGGGGCGGCCGAGCCGCCAGGTCCCGCGACCGAGCCGGATCGCTGGGCGGAGCCGGCAGGTCCCGCGGCCGAGCCGGATCGCTGGGCGGCGACGCCCGCAGCGTCTCTGGTCGGCGACTCGATCGTGGATTCACGCGCAAGGAGTCCGATCCCCACCACCATGACGACCACGGTCGCCCACGCCGCGGCCGTCAGGCGGCCACGACTTCCCGGGCGCATGGCTCGTGGCGCGAAATCGACTGCCCTGGGCGGGTCTTCGACGAAGATCGCGAGCTCGTCGTCCGACTCGGGAGTCGGCGGGCGCCGCACGTTCATCTCTCCCGGCTACGGCCGAATGTCGATGAAGATGTTCTTGGTCTCGGTGTACAACTCGATGGCGGACATCCCGAGCTCGCGCCCGATGCCGGACATCTTGTAGCCGCCGAACGGCGCCTCGGTGTGGACGCTGCTGTTCGAGTTGATCGACAGGACGCCGGCCTGGATGCCCTTGGCCGTCCGCAGCGCCTTGCCGATGTCGCGGCTCCAGATCGAACCGGACAAGCCGTACGGTGTCGCGTTGGCGAGGCGGATCGCCTCCTCCTCCGTGTCAAACGGGATGATCGAGACGACCGGTCCGAAGATCTCCTCGCGGGCGATGCGCATGTCGTTGTCGACGGCGTCGAAGACGGCCGGCATGAGGTAGGCACCGTCGGCCAGGGCCGCATCATCCGGGGCATCGCCGCCGACCACGAGGTTCGCGCCCTCGGACAGGCCGATCTCGATGTAGTCGCGGACGCGGTCGCGTTGCTTGAAGCTGACGAGCGTCCCGACCTCGGTCGTCTCGTCCTCGGGATTGCCGACCTTGACCTTGCGGGTCGCCGCCGCGAAGAGCTCGACGACCTGGTCGTGGACCGATCGTTCGACGAGGATCCGGCTTCGCGCACAGCAGTCCTGTCCGCAGTTGTCGAAGACCGAGTACGGCGATTCCGATGCGAAGCGCTCGAGGTCGGCGTCGGCATAGATCACGTTGGGGCTCTTGCCCCCGAGCTCCAGGCTGATCTTCTTCACGTTGTTCGAGGCGAGGCGCATGATCTCCTGGCCGGTCGTGGTCTCGCCGGTGAAGGCGACCTTGCCGATGCCGGGATGGCCCGCGATCGCCGCCCCCGCCGTGCCGCCGGGACCCGTGACCACGTTCAGGACGCCGGCCGGGATCCCGGCTTCGAGCGCCAGCTCCCCGATCCGCAGCGCGGTCATCGGGGACAGGCTGGCCGGCTTGAGGATGCAGGTATTGCCGGCGGCGAGCGCCGGCCCGAGCTTCCAGCTGGCCATGAGGAGCGGGAAGTTCCAGGGCACGATGAGCCCCACGACGCCGATCGGCTCGCGCAGGGTCAGGTCCAGGCCTGGCTTGGAAACCGGGATGGTCTGCCCGAACACCTTGTTCGCGGCCCCGGCGTAGTAGTCGAAGACGAGGCTGGCGCCGATGATCTCACCGCGGGAAGAGCCGATCGGCTTGCCCACGTTACGCGTCTCCAGCCAGGCGAGCTCCTCGCTCTTGTCCTTGATCAGGGCCGCGAACTTGGCCAGCGTTCGCCCGCGCTTGCCGGCGGCCCAGTTCGCCCAGCCCTTCGGGTCCTCGAACGCCTTCTGGGCTGCCGCGACCGCAAGGTCCACGTCGGTCTTGCCGCCGAGCGGAGCGGTCGCAATGACGGCACCCGTTGCCGGGTTCACGATCTCGAAGGACTGCCCGTCGGCTGCGTCGACGGACTGGCCGCCGATCATCATCTTCATCGAGCTGATGGCGGACGCGGTCTGGTCAAGGGTCATCAAAAAACCTCGAATGTGATCGGCGCGGCCGAGACAGCCGTGCGCCGAGGAGCCGGTGGACGTTCGGCGATGATACGCCGCCCCTGCCCAGAACCGGGCTTGACGAACTCGTGGGCCGCTGTATCGTAACGCGATATAGATACCACTCCACGATTGGAGGCGGACTGGAAGGTGGTCCCGGCACTGGCATTGGGAGGCGAGAACGTTGGTTTCTAAGGCGACCGATCAGCGGTAGGCGTCGCGGCGCAGGTTGATCGTGATGGCGGTCAGCTCGGGGCCGGACACGCCCATCCGCTGAAGCGCGTGGCGGGCGAGGTCGATTGCGGCCTCGTTGTCCGGATCGGCGAGGTGATGGACGCCGGCCGCTCGAAGGTCCGAGGCCTGTCGGACGCCGCGAGCCCGTGACGCGATCATCAGGTGCGGATTCAGATGATGCGCACGCTCGGCAACGAGGTGGGCGGTGAGCGGGTCCCCGATGGCGATGACCAGGACGACGGCCCGATCCAGGTCGGCCCGCTGAAGGATCTCGGGCCGGGCGGCGTCCCCGTACAGGATCTCGGCACCGAGAGCCGCCATCTCGTCGAGCCTGATTCGATCCCGATCGATGACCAGGCAGGAGAATGACCTGGCCTGCACGGCGCGGACCACGATCCGGCCGACGCGTCCTGAGCCGGCAACCACGACGCGACGACGCCTCGGCTCGGCGACCTCGACCGCGGGCACATCGCCTGCAGCCGGGGCTTCACCGAAGTTCCGTTCGGCCCACCGATCGGTTGCCCGGTGCTCCAGGCGGGAGGCAACTGCGTCCGCGAATCGACGGGTCGGACCTGATGCGACGATGCTGGCGATGGTCGTGGCAAGGATGACGTTGTAGGTCGCGTCGTCGAGGAGACCGAGGCGACTCGAGTCCGCCGCGATGATCAGGCTGAACTCACCGACCTGGGCGATCGACGCGCCGAGCAGGATTGCCGATCGGGTTGGAAGCCCGAACAGGCGCGCCAGGACCGCGGACAGGACGCCCTTGCCGATCACGGCCACCACCGTGAGCAACGCGACCAGCGGAGCCTGTGAGGCGAGGGCCCTCGGATCGACGAGCATCCCGACCGCCACGAAGAACAGCACCGCGAACAGATCCCGGAACGGAATGACCTCCGCTGCAGCCTGGTAGGAGAGATCGGATTCCGACACCAGCACACCGGCCACGAACGCGCCGAGGGCGAGCGACAGGCCGAACACGGCACTCGAGACGAATGCGGTGAGCAGCGCCGTCGAAACGACGGCAAGCAGGAACAGCTCCGGCGATCCGAGCCGCGCGACCGCGGCAAAGGCGACGGGCAACACGCGTGTGCCGACAACGAAGGCGATCAGGAGGAACAGCGCCCCCTTTCCCAGCGCGAGGAGGATCGGGGTGACCGAGAGTTGATCCGCGGCGAGCGCCGGCAGGGCCACGATGAGCACGATCGTCGCAACGTCCTGGACGATCATCCAGCCGATGGCATTCCTGCCGTGGATGCTGTCCAGCTCCCCGCGATCAGCGAGCGTCTTCGCGACCACGAGCGTGGAGGAGATCGCGATCACGGCGCCGACGATGAAAGCGGCACCCGGCTCGAGGCCGACGGCGATCCCGAGGAGCGTGCCCCCAAGGATCGAGATCAGGATCTGGGCCAGGGCCGCTCCAACGGCGACCTTGCGGACCGCGTACAGCTCGCGGAGGGAGAATTCCACGCCCAGGGCGAACACGAGCAGGACCACGCCGACTTCCGCCAGGACGCTGATCCGCTCGACGTCACCGCTGAAGCCGGGCGTGAACGGGCCGATCGCGATCCCCGCGAGCAGGTATCCCACCAGCGGTGGCTGGCCGAGGCGCCGCAGCAGGGCTCCGCCGAGCAGGGCCGCCGCCGTGGCCACCCCGACATCGAGGATGAATGCGAGTGTCTCGCTCACGATGCCGGACTGGCCGCGGTTCCCGGCGCGCAGCGCGGCCCGGAACCCTAGAAGTAGTTCACCGTGATGCCGCCGTCGATCACCATCGATGCGCCGTTCGTCCAGCGAGATTCATCGCTCGCGAGATAGATGCCCATCGCGACGATTTCCTCGGGCTTGCCGAATCGACCCGTCGGGTTGCGATTCAGCCGAATCCGCTTGGCATCCTCGTCCTTCACGAGCCAGTCCATGAGCAGAGGCGTTTCCACCGGCCCGGGGCAGATGGCGTTTGTCCGGACGCCCTTCGGGGCGAACTGGACGGCCAGCGACTTGGTGAGGGCGAGCACCGCACCCTTCGATGCGGTATAGGCGTCCTGCGGGTTCGAGCAACCCATGATCGCCACGAAACTCGAGATGTTGATGATGGAGCCCGAGCCCTGCTCGACCATCACCGGAATGGCGTACTTGCAGCCGAGGAAGACGCCCCGGACGTTGACCGCCATGACCCGATCCCAGTCATCCACCGACGTGTCGATGACCGAGTGATCCGCCTCGGGCATGATCCCGGCGTTGTTGTACAGGACGTCGACTCGCCCGTAGGTTGCGACCGCATGGTCGACCATCCCCTTCGCGGAGGCCTCGTCCGCGACATTCGTCTTCACGAAGCTCGCCTCGCCGCCGGCCTCGCGGACGAGCCGCACGGTTTCCTCGCCGGCAACGTCGTTGAACTCGGCCACGACGACCTTCGCCCCTTCGGCCGCGAACATGAGCGATGCGACCCGGCCCATGCCGGAGCCACCGCCCGTGATGATGGAAACCTTGTCCTTGAGTCGCATCGAAGTCTCCTGGCGCTGTGGGCGATGATCGGGTTCCGGGCCGGCCGGAATCGGGGAGTTTCCTAATCCTAGCGAGCGCGGCCAACCTCCGGGCCAAAATCGCTCACAAGGCAGCCCCCAAGGCCGAGAGGGCAGCCCTCAAGGCCCAACGCGTGCTCGTATGACCATTTGGACGAGCCCGCGCTGCCCCGTCCGACCTGATGCCCTTCGCTGTGATACGAGCCCGCGCTGCCCCGTCCGACCTGATGCCCGCGTTGCGCTCATCGCGCCGGTCTTCGTATGACGGCGAAGGGCATCACCGTGGAGCCAGGTCGCCCGGACCCACAATTTGGGCATATGAGGTGCAATCTGGCATGCGAGTTGCGATCTGAGTTGCGCGGGGTGCCCCGTCCAGCCCGATCAGCGGACGCCGAGCAGCACTGCGACTTCCTGCGCAGCCCGCCCGACGCGCTCGGTGAGCAGTCGAACGCCCGTACCGGCCACCATCGAAGCCGCGGGTCCGCCCACGGCGACGATGATCTTGGGCATCGCAGCCAGTAGGGCGGTTGCTACGGCACGCGCCGGCTCGGCATCGGCGGATCGAGCAACCCCGATGACGACGGCCGATCCGGGATGTTCCCCGACCACGTGGACCCACGAAGAAACCGGCACGTCAGGCCCGAGGTACACCACGTTGACGCCCTGCCGCCGCAGAGCGACAGCGAAGGCCAGCGTGCCGATCTCATGCCGACTCTCAGGCGGTAGTCCCACGACGACCGTGGGACGCGCCCCTGGCGCCCCGCCCACATCGAACAGCCATGCCAGGCGGCGCTGGACTGCTGCGCTCGCGAGGTGCTCGGCAGCCACGTCGATCCGCCCGGATGCCCAGGCTGTCCCGAGTGCAGCGACGGTTGGCAGGACCCGGTCGTCGATCACGCTCTCGAAGGAGCCCCTTGAAAAGCAGGCATCGAGGCTCGACTCGATCCCGATGACGTCGTAGCTCGCGGCCGCCGCCAGGAACACCTCGATTTCGGCTCCATCGGCGCCCATGGCGCCGGGGCCGCCCAACCTCGAGACGGGCGGGTTCGCCGGGGAGATTGGGGCGCTGAGCACCGCATTCGCTGCCTGAGACGCCGTGTGGCCCGCGTCGACCAGCTGTCGCATCGCGCGCAGACGGTCGATCGACGCATCGTCATACAGGCGATAGCCGCTGGCAGTACGTGCCGGCACCACGACGCCATAGCGCCGTTCCCAAGCTCGGAGCAGAGATACGCCGACGCCGCTCCTGGCCGCAGCCTGTTTGATTGTGTACATGGTTTGTGAAGTCTATCACGCCTTCAGCTCGTTCGAGCGGAACTTGACGGTTCACGGTGAGCCGGCGTTCTTTCGACGAACATTGTACAATCCTTGGGCGAAGCAAAGCGCCGGGCCGATAGGTGCTCGGCCGACCCGAACCGTGCGGGGCAGCGATCCCGACGACAGATGAGGTTCCGATGAACGCCACTCCTATCGCCGCCGGCAGCGCCAAATCCCTATCTCGCTGGAACCGCGTCCTGTCGTTACTGCACGGCGCCCAGTTTTTCGCGATGCTCGCGATCGCCAGCACCGCCGCCGTCTTCGCCCCCTTCGTTCCGACGGTCAAGCCGATCCTGAAGAACGGCGCGTTCGTCGGCATCGAGCAGACGAGCGTCGAGCTCTTCTCCATGCCCCTTGCGTGGTTCATCGCCTCGTTCCTCGCGATGAGCGCGATCGCCCATGCCATTGCCGGCTGGCCGCTGCGCCGTCGCTACGAGGCCTGGCTCGGCCGTGGCATGAACCCGCTTCGTTGGGTCGAATACGCCTTCAGCAGCACCGTGATGATCGTGGCGATCGCCTATCTGTCGTTCATCAGGGACCTTCCCGCCCTCGTCGCCATCGCCGGCTGCAACGTCGCGATGATCCTGTTCGGCTGGAGCATGGAGGCGGCCAACGAGGGGCGCCGGGACAATCCCGACTGGAAGCACTACATCTTCGGCTGCATCGCCGGGATCATGCCGTGGATCGGGATCTTCTCGATCCTGGTCGCCTACGGCGCCCAGGCGGATCTTCCGAGCGATGCCGGCATCCCGGCCTTCGTCTACGTGATCGTCGGGACCCTCTTCGTGACATTCAATATCTTCGCGATCACCATGGTCCTCCAGTACAAGAAGATCGGTCCATGGGGCGACTATCTCGTCGGCGAGAAGACGTACATGGTCATGAGCCTCGTCGCAAAGTCACTGCTGGCCTGGCAGGTGTTCAGCGGGACGCTCCGACCGGGGGGCTGACCGAGCGCGCTGAAGTCAGTGATGAAAGAGCCCCGTCCCGCCGACGGGGCTCTTCTGATGCGATGCGAACTCGGCGAGGCCTCAGCCTCTTTCGAGGTACCGCTCGCGATCCCAGTCGTGGACGATCGAGTCGTACAGGTCCTGCTCGACGCGCGCGGCGTTGAGGTAGTGGTCCACGACGTCCTGGCCGAAGATCTCCACGGCGGCCTCGGACTTCTCGAGCGCCTGGATGGCCTCCCAGAGCGCGCGCGGCATGCGCTCCACACCCTTGGCGATGTAGCCGTTGCCCTTGAACTCGGGCACGAGTTCAAGGCCGTGCTCCATGCCGTACAGCCCGGCACCGATCATGGCGGCGTACGTCAGGTACGCGTTCATGTCCCCACCCGGGAAGCGGTTCTCCACGTGCAGGGATGGCCCGTGACCGACGAGCCGGAAGCCCGTGGTCCGGTTGTCCCGCCCCCAGACCACGTTGACCGGCGCCCAGGACAGCGACGCATAGCGCTTGTAGCTGTTGATGAATGGGGCGATGAATGGGGCGAGTTCGCGCGAGAACTGCATCATCCCGGCCACGAACTGACTGAACTGGCGGCTGATCCCGTAGGGCAGCCCGTCGGCCGCGTTGTGGGTCAGCGGTTTCTTGCCGTCGGTGTCCCAGATGCTCATGTGGAGGTGGCCCGACGACCCGGTCCAGGTGTGGTCCGGCTTGGCCATGAAGGTGATGCCCCAGCCGTTGAGGTAGGCGATCTCCTTCGCACCGTGCTTGAACAGCACGCTTCGATCGGCCGATTCGAGGACGTGGTCGTAGCGGATGTTGACCTCGTGCTGGCCGGGGGCCGCCTCCCCCTTCGAGAATTCGATCGGGACGCGCGCCTCGGTCATCTGATTGCGCAACAGCCGATGGAGTGGTTCGGCCTTGGTCGCCTGGAGGAGGTGGTAGTCCTCGTTGTAGGTGCCGAAACGCTTGGGAACCGCGTAACCGTTCTCGGCGATCTGCTCCCACGAATCCTTGAGCACGTAGTACTCGAACTCGGATCCGGCCTTGACGGTGATGCCCGCCTTCGCCGCGCGCTCGACCTGCCGCTTGAGCATGGTCCGAGGGGAGACCGGGATCTCCTGGTGGGTCTCCTCGTCGATCGTGTCGGACAGGACGAGGGCGGTCTTCTCGAGCCAGGGGAGGACTCGCAGCGAGTCCCAGACCGGCGAGGCGATCCAGTCGCCGTAGCCGGTCTCCCAGTTCATGAGCCCAAATCCTTCGGGCGTGTTCATCTCCATGTCCGTACCGAGCAGGTAGGTGCAGAAGTGGGCGCCGTGGTCGATGACGCCGTTGAGAAAAGCCTCGCCCTGGACGCGTTTACCCATCAAACGACCCTGCATGTCTGTCAGGGCCACCACGATGGTGTCGATCCGGCCCTCCCGGACCCACTGCTCCAGCTCGGCGAGACGCGGGTGCTTGTCGTGATGTCCGTCGCTGCTCATCAAACCTCTCTCAGGGACGCTGATTGGGAATCAGGAGGGCCGGCCGGCGCT
>JAZJZX010000007.1:41743-226422 GCA_040389445.1 Chloroflexota bacterium | reverse complement strand
GCCCCTCGAGGTTGCCGGGATGGATGGATGCCTACGAGACGATCGTCTCCGCTGCGTGCTCGAACTCGCGCTCGATCTCCGTCAGCGTGTCGTCCGCGCCCATGACCCGCGGGCCCTGGAAGCGGCTCTTCGCCCAGCCGAAGTAGTAGACCGCGAGCGCCACCACCACGATCAGCATGAACGTGATCGAGATGTTGCCCGACGTCGGGAAGCTGAACAAGATCATCAGCACGATGACCCAGAACAGCGCGATCATCGCGATGGGCCGCGACCAGCGACCCAGGCTCCACACGCGGTGGCTGATCCACTCCTTCGTGCTGAGGCCCAGGTAGATCGTGATCCCGTACGCGGCGTACAGGAAGATCGTGCTGATGGCGGTGACGATGACGATGGCCGTGCCGCCGCCGGCCATGAAGGCGACGACGGACAGGATGAACGCGCCGACGACCATCGCTGTGAGCGAGTTCGCGGGCGTTCGGTATTTGTGAGAGACCTTCTTCAGCCAGCCTGAACCCGGCATCCCGTCGTCGCGCGCGAACGCATAGAGCATCCGCCCCGCGGAGGCCACCGACGAGAGGCCGCAGAAGCTCATGGCGATCGCGATCGCGCCACCGAAGAGTCCGCCGAGCCCTGCGCCGAGGTTTTCCGTGAGGATGTAGTTCACGGCGGCGTTGTCGCCGAAGTAGTACTGGCTGTACTTGGATGGATCATCGAGCTGTCCGAACAGCGGCGTGAGATCGGGAAGGTGGAGCGTCAGCGCGAGCAGGAAGATGAACCCGACGACCGCCGAGACGGCGACCGACAGGAACAGTCCCCAGGCGCTGGCGACGCGGGCGCCGACCGTCTCCTCGGCGACGTGCGCCGAGGCGTCATAGCCCGTGTACGTCCAGTTCGCGAGCAACAGGGAGAAGAAGAACGCGATGAAGACCGGCGCGTACGTGCTCGCCGCGCCCATGGACAGCAGGAACAGCGGCGTACTCGTGTCAGGATCCACCCCGGCCCACGGCGGGATCCGGATTTCCCACGACCCGAGCGTGTCCTGCGGCTGGATCGCGAACAGGGTCAGGCCGGAATCGACCTCGGTGCTCTTGGTCCCGAGGATGAACAGGGAACCGGCAATGAGCACGACGAAGACGATGTGCCACCAGACACTGACCTGGTTGAGCAACGCCACGATACGAATGCCGACGATGTTCAGGACGAGCTGTCCGACCATCAGGATCGCCATGGTCAACAGCTGCCCGGAGATCACCAGGGAGTCGCCGATCTTGAGGATCTCGGTGGTGTTCTGGTAGCCCTCGCCGAGCAGCGGCGTGATGATCGTCTGGTTCAGGAAGAACGCGGCTGCGAAGTTGATCCCGGCCACGATCGCGAACTGACCGATCAGGTTGAGCCAGGCGGTCCACCAGCCCCAGTTCTTGTCCTTCATCTTGGACGCCCAGTAATAGAGACCGCCGGCCGTGGGATAGGCCGACGCGATCTCCGCCATGGACGCCGCGATCGTGAGCACGAAGACGGTGACGAGCGGCCATCCGATGAGCACCGCCGCGGTGCCCGCCCAGGCCAGACCGTAGTCGTACAGGATGACCGCGCCGGTCAGGATGGAGATGATCGAGAAGCTGATCGCGAAGTTGCTGAACCCGCCCATCGTGCGGAACAGCTCCTGCGCATAGCCCAGCTGGTGCAGGTCCTTGATGTCCTGCCGAATCACATCCTCGCGGGATCGACCTTGCATGGGACCTCCTCGCTTCGGGCCGGCCGGCCTCCCGCCGGCTGCGGCTCATCCTCCGGGTCGTTGGACATCCGGCGGGCCTTGGGCGGTCCGGACCGGAGTTCACGTTGGACGTGGCGCGACTATACGCGCGCCGGAAGGAGGTTTGGAAGCAATTTCGCACCATCGAGGATGCCTTGGTGCGTAACGGACATCGGGAGGCCGAAGCCTCAATACAGCATGGTCGTCCCGTCGGGGAACGCGAAGTCGAACACTCCGGGCGCCAGGATCGCATCCGGCTCCAGTGAGGTCACGACGGCCTCCCGGGTGACCGCGCCGCCCATCGTCTCGGTCAGGCGGGTGATGATTCCCTCAGCGCGGTCAACGGCGATCTGGATGTGGAAGTCCGCACGATCGGCGACCCGCTCGATCGTCCGGGGGTGGTCGCACTCGAGGACGATCGCCTCCCGGCCCGCCACGACGTCCGTGCCCGAGATCCAGGTCCGACCAGTGGCCAGCACGTTCTGGCAGTACCCGGCGGGATGAACGAAGAGCTCAGGGAGCGTCTCGAGCGGAAGCGGCGTGATCGGCTCGTAGACCCGGGAACTGCCGGGCAGCGTTCGGTCGAGCCCACGCGGACGATTGCGAACGCGCCGCGACGTTCCGAGGCGGTGCACCCCGGAGTAGGTCAGGATCGTCTCGCCGTCGCCGACCCAGAGCTCGAAGTTGCCGGCGGTCCCCCCGCCTTCCGCTGCGGTGGTGACCCGGGCATGCCCTGGATGCTGGATCGAAACGTCCATGACCGCAACGTGACTGCCGCGGACGCCTTCGGTCCGCTCCTCGAGGCGCATGCGGAGTGTCTGGAACCGCAGCTCCGCGTCGCGCATGAACTCGAACAGCTGCGCGACCGATGGCAGGTCCGTACCCAGTGCGACCACCGACGGAACGCGCCGATTCGCCGACGTGGGCACGAGGGCGGCGCGATCCCAGAGCCGAGTGGTCATTGAGCGGGATTGTACCGGTCCGGTTCCCCGTTGACAGACGAGATCGCAGGGGATATATATCGTACAGCGATATAGCGTGCCACGAAGTATGTGGTCACGGCGTCGCTGCGGAGGAGAACATCGTCATGGCCATTCGTAAGCGCGGCGCGGTCGTCATCGGGATTCTTGCCGTCTTCGTGTTCGCGGTGCCGGCTGTCGCCGCCCACGGCGACCAGGAGATCCGCCGGGCAACTGCCGAGCTGCGGAATGTCTCCGGGGAGGTCGTGGGCCGGGCGAGGTTCCGGGAAGACTCGCACGGAAACCTGCACGTCGATGTGCGCGTGCGGGGCCTCTCCGAGGGCCTTCACGGGATCCACATTCACAATGTGGCGAGCTGCAGCGATACCAGCGTTGCCTTCGGTGGAGCCGGCAGCCACCACAACCCGCTCGGCGCTGTGCATGGTGCACACGCCGGCGATCTGCCGAACCTCGTCGTGAAGGCGTCCGGAAAGGGTCACCTCAAGACCACCACCGATGGCGCCACCCTGTCCGCCGGCCCCGTTTCGATCTTCGACGGGGACGGCAGCGCCATTGTCATTCACGCCGACGAGGATGATCTGGTCACGAACCCGACCGGGAACAGCGGCGGCCGGATCGCCTGCGGCATCATCGTCGCCCGCTGACCATGTCCGCCACCATGGGCCGGTTCGCCGAACCGGCCCTCTGGATCGTCGTGGTCCTCCATCACGGCCCAGCAGGGCTCAGCGCCCTGCTGGACGCCGTGCGGGACCGTGATGGTCCGATCGGCCCCGGGGCCCTTCTCGGGGCACTTGCTCGCCTCGAGTACCGCGAACTCGTCACCCGGGTGCCGGGATCCGGGCATCCGATGTATCGTCTGACGAGTCATTTTCGCGGTGGGTCCCATCACGACGGGGACTGAACAAGGGATTCGATCGGAGGCACCGGCACGATGAACCAGGGCATGACGGAATTCGGTCGCTTTGCCGAGCCCACGCTGTACATCCTCGTTTCGCTGAGCGATGGCCCGAAGCACGGCTACGCCATCATGACGGACGTGGAGGCCGTTACCGGTGCCCCTCTCGGACCGGGTACGTTGTACGGCGCGCTGGCGCGCATGGAGCGACGCGGTCTGATCGAGGCGCTCGAGCCGGAGGATCGCCGCCGACCCTACAAGCTGACTGCACTCGGTGTCACGACCCTTCGAACGCAGCTCGAGGGCCTGTCCGGCTTCACTCGACTGGGTCTCAGCCGCCTCGGGGGCACCACCATATGAACGCGCTCGTGCGTCTCTACCCACGCGCCTGGCGCGCCCGATACGGCGACGAGCTGGAGGATCTGCTCGCGGATCGGTCGTTCGGGATGGTCGGCCAACTCGACCTGATCCGTGGCGCCCTGGACGCGCATCGCCACCCCGAGCTCGTCGATCCGAGCGCACCGGATCCGTCGGCGACCGCCCCGGTGTCCCGGCAGCGGTTCGAGGACCTGCGCGTCGCCCGGCGCCTGGGGATCGGGACGCTGGTCGGTGGCATCGCCTGGATCGTCGCCTGGATCGTGGCCGCGAACGGTCCGGTCGTCGTCGACGGCCACGGTTCGTACCGCGACGGTGCGGCCGCCATGCCGTTCCTGTTCGGCTCGATGATCCTTCTCTCGGCCGGCCTCGTCGGCCAGCTGATCCGGCTGCCGGGCCGCGCGTTCGTGGCCCGGATCGGCAGCTTCGCGGCGCTCCTGGCGGCCCCGCTGTGGAGTCTCGCGCCGTGGGTGCCGTGGTTCGGCCTCGTCCTGCTCGCAGGCCTCGTCCTGCTTGCAATATCGGCCTGGTGGCGCGGTGCCTGGAGCGCCACGGCGTCCGTCGCGATGATCGCCCCGACCGTGAGCGGGCTGGTCCTCGCCGTGGTCCCGCTGATGGGCCTGCCCCCGGTCGTTCCAGGCCTCGACCCGATGGTGGTGGTCGTGTTGAGCTTCGCACCGCTCTGGCTCGTCGTCGGCGGGACCCTGCTGGCCCTGCCGACGGTCATCGAGCAGGATCCCATGGGTGAGGTGCCGTCGGGGCAGTTCACCGCCGTCTGACCTCGCCTGCCTGCCCGGATGGGTCCCCGGATCGGATCGGCCCCCGGCCGCTAGACTCGCCCGAGTGGAGATCGACGGTGCGCATTTCCGGCAGGTGATGGGTCGCTTTGCGACGGGCGTCACCGTGGTCACGACGCTGTCGGACGGCAGACCGGCCGGGATCACCGTGAATGCCCTGTCCAGCGTGTCGCTGGAGCCGCCCCTCGTCATGGTGGCACTGGATCGACGGCGGTTCATCACGCCGCTCGTGCGGGCGCATGGGCGCTACGCGGTGAATGTGCTGGGCGAGGGCCAACAGGCCATGTCCGACTGCTTTGCCCACGCGGCCGTGAAGCCGGGTCGCGAGGATTTCTGCGGGGCGGCATGGTCGGCCGGACCCACCGGCCTGCCCCTGCTGGACGGGGCGATCGCGACCCTCGAATGCACGATCGTCGAGACCTTCTCGGCCGGGGATCACGACCTGTTCATCGGTCGCGTGGATGCCATGGATGCCGCGGGAGACGATCCTGCGGCGCTCGGCCCCCTGCTCTATTTCCGGCGCCGGTACCTCCGGATCGAGCAGGCCGTGCACGCCACCGTCAAGGGGAAGCCCGAGGCCTGACATGCCGACGATTCGCGCCAACGACCTGGACATCGGCTACGACGTGATGGGCGCAGGCCCGCCGATCGTGATGCTCCACGGCGCGACCTCCGTTGGACGCGAGGACTTCGCGGCGCAGATCCCCCTCTTCTCCAAGGCCTTCTTGCTGCATCTGCCCGATGCCCGTGGGCACGGTCGCACGCGCTGGGATGCCGCGAACGGCTTCCGCTACGACTGGCTCGTCGATGATCTCGCGGCATTCACCGACGCCCTCGGGCTTCGGACCTTCCACCTCCTCGGGTTTTCCATGGGCGCGATGACCGCGCTGCAGTTCGCGGCTCGCCATCCGGAGCGCATCCGAACGCTCGTCGCCATCGGGATCACCACCCAGCGGGAGCCCCGCACCAGCGTCATGCGTGGGCTCATGCAGCCCGCCAGGATCGAGGCCGAGGATCCGGCGTGGGCACAACGGTTGTCGCGCCGTCACGACGACGGCCAGGGCATCGGCGGCTGGCAGCGGCTCCTGCCGGCGATCGCGGCGGACGTGGCGGCACAACCGCTCATGCGTCCGGCCGACCTGCATCGAATCGATGCGCCGACCATGATCGTGTGCGGGGACCGCGACCCGTTCGTTCCCGTGGACCACGCGTGGGCCCTGTCCCGGCAGGTGCCGGGCGGGCGGCTCTTCGTGGCGCCCGATTGCGGTCACGAGGTCACCGTCCGTCGCCCGGGTCTGTTCAACGAGGCCCTCACCGGCTTCTACCGCGCAACGGAAGGCGAAGCCACCCGGAGGGCGGCAGCCGCACCCGCCGTCCACGCCCGGCCACCCACCCCGAAAGGAGCACCCACATGACCACCCTCCTCGTGCTCTATCGGCGTCCGGATGGCGGCGCCGAGGCGCTCGCGACACTGGAGCGGCGGTACCGCGATGAGCACCTGCCGCTCGTGGCCGAAACGCCCGGTCTTCGCGAGACGAGGATCTGGCGGGTCGCGGAGGCCCTTGGCGCCGAGACGGACCTCGTCCTCGCCGCGGCCCTGGACTTCGACGATCGCGCGTCGCTCGACGCGGGCCTCCGATCGGATCCGATGCGGGCTGCCGGCCGGCTACTCCGCGACATCGCCCCGGGCCTCGCCACCTTCCTCGTGCTCGAGGAAGCCGCGGACCTGCTGCCTGGGCAGTGAGGCACCACTGCCGGGCAGACCACCAGGAATGGCGGCTCGCGGTGGCGCCGGCTCGCGGGGACATCCGGCTCGCGGGGGCGCCCGGCGCGGCCCTTCCCGGGCGGTGGATACTGGGCGCAACCACGCTGAAGGAGTGCCGTGACCGCACCAGATCGCGAGAGCCGTCCGCCATCCATCCGGCTGGAGTTCCCGGCCGTCGGCCCGGCCGGGCCGTTGGACGCCGTCGCGCTCGTGACCCTGGATCGCCCGAAGGTCCTCAACGCCCTCGATTTCACGCTGATCGCCGAGCTGACGGACACCCTCGAGGCGCTCGACCGGGACCCGGCCTGTCGGGCCATCGTCATCACGGGGTCGGGCGAGCGGGCGTTTGCAGCCGGCGCGGATGTCCGCGAGCTGGCCGGGCAGACGCCGGCCAGCCTGCTTGCCGATGATCACTTTCATCGATGGGAGCGGATCAAGCGGATTCGCAAGCCCATGATCGCCGCCGTCCGCGGGTTCGCCCTTGGCGGCGGCTGTGAGCTGGCGATGACCTGCGATCTCATCGTTGCTGCCGAGGACGCGCAGTTCGGGCAGCCGGAGATTCGACTCGGCGTGATCCCCGGCGCGGGCGGCACCCAGCGTCTCACCCGGGCCATCGGCAAGGCCAGGGCCATGGAGATGGTTCTCACCGCTCGTCCGATGGGTGCGCGCGAGGCCGAGGCGCACGGGCTCGTCACGCGCGTCGTGGCGCCCGAGGCCACGGTGTCGTCGGCACTCGAGCTGGCCGCCGCGATCGCTGCGATGCCACCGCTTGCCGTGATCGCGGCAAAGGAGGCGGTCAACCGGGCGGAGGAGCTCTCGCTCGATGCCGGCCTGGAGTTCGAACGGCGAAGTTTCTACGCGCTCTTCGCCAGCGAGGATCAGAAGGAAGGCATGGCCGCCTTCACCGAGAAGCGCCCGGCGACCTGGAAGGGTCGCTGAGAAGGGGGGAGCCATGGCCTGGGACCCGGACCTCGGGGACGAGCCTGCCGGCGCCTTGCGACAGGCGGCTCCGGATGTCTTCGCCCCCATCGATCCCGACGCACCGGTCAGCGGGCATCGCCCCCCAAGGGATGCCCCGGCCGGGCCCTCGATGGCACCCGAGCACGACTGGATCGCCGCCGAGGCCGTGCTCTTTCCCGTCCTCCGGCCGAGCGGAACCTCGGGCACCCGGATCGACCAGGTCGATCCCGAGCGGCTCGCGTCCGAGGGCATGAGATCCCACGGGGCGCCGATTCTCGATGGCGGGCCGTGCGGCCTGGTGGTCGGATACGTCCTCCGGGCCGATGCATTCGACGTCCACGTGAACGCCGACCACCTCCTGGCCTGGGGCGCGACGCCCGTCGAGGTCCGCACCGCGGCGACGGCCAACCTGGCCCGATGGTCCGCAACCGCGCCGTGGACCGAGGAGGCCTCCGGCGAGCGCCGGCTCGTGTCGTCGGCCTCGGGCGAGGGCGAGGATGCGGCGCGCATCCTGCTGCCCGAGGTTCGGGCGCACATCACGGCCAGGCTCGGTCCCGGTGTCCGCGTGCTCGTCGGCATTCCCGAGCGCGATCTGCTGATGGCCGGCGCGCTGTCCGATACCGACGAGGAGTTCGCGGCGCTCTTCGCCGAGTTCATTCGCGGGCATGCCGACGATGCCGACCAGCCGCTCGACCGGCGGGTGCTGGAGCTCGTCGATGGGGATCTCCGACCATTCGGGGGATGAGGGAACGGCATGAGCGCACTCGATGACGCAGTGGTCCAGGCGCCGCGCGAGGTCCTGATCGAGGTTGCCGACGGGGTCGCCACGATCACGCTCAATCGACCCACTGCCCTCAACGCGCTGACCTTCCCGATGAAAGGTCAATTGCTGGCCGGGCTCCACCACCTGGCGCGGGACCGATCCGTCCGCGCCATCGTCCTGACCGGCGCCGGTCGAGCGTTCTGCGCCGGCCAGGATCTCCGGGAGCGCCTCGATCTGGATGCGCCGCCACTGGACGAGGAACTGGCGCTTCGGTACAACCCGATCATCAAGGCGATTCGGACGGCGCCGCAACCGGTGATCGCCGCGGTCAACGGGGTCGCCGCCGGCGCCGGCGCGTCGCTGGCGTTCGCCTGCGACATCCGGATCGCGGCCGAATCCGGGTCCTTCGTCCTCGCCTTCGGGAAGGTCGGGCTCGTCCCGGACAGCGGGGCGACCTGGACCCTGCCTCGCCTGGTGGGATCGGCGAGGGCCGCCGAGATCGCGCTCCTCGGGGATCCGGTCGGTGCTGCCGACGCGCTCCGGATCGGGCTCGTTTCCCGGGTCGTCCCGGCCGAGGCACTGACCGCCGAGGCCGCTTCCATCGCCGCGCACATCGCGAGCCTCGCCCCGGGTGCGACGACGATGACCAAGCACCTGCTGGCAAGCGCCTTCGAGCACGATCTGGACGCGGCCCTGGCGGCTGAAGCCGAGGCCCAGGGCTTCGCCGGCGGACATCCCGACCACCGGGAGGGTCTCGCCGCGTTCATGGAGAAGCGGGCGCCCCGGTTCAGCGCTGAGTAGGGCGCCTCACGGAACGGTGAACTGGACCGCCGTCGACGCGGCGATTACGAACTTGCCGAGCGCCGTCGTCCGGATCGCTTCTACCCGGAACCAGTAGGTGCTCCCCGACGGCAGGCCGGCAACCGTCGTGCCGCTGGCGGCCTGATCGGCGATGGCGGCGAGCGCGGTGGCCCCGGTCAGGTAGCTGGGCGATGGGTCGTCAGCGGCCTTGACCAGCTTGTAGAAAGCAAAGCAGTCGGCCGTTCCGGCGAAGCTCGACCAGCTGAAGGTGAGCTCACCCGGAGTCGATCCTGAAACCCCGAGGGCACCGAGATCGCCCGGCGCGACCGTCGTCACGCCCTTGACGGCGCTGACGGCAATGGCCTTGTCCTGCGCGTCGAAGGTGACCGCCCGGTACCAGGTTGCCTGGCTCGTGGCGCTGACGTCGTACCCGGAGGTCCGGGTCGGGTCCGTCGTGTACGCGCCGTCGACTGCGACGACGCCCGGAGCCGGCGGGTACAGCGCGGGAATTTCCGCCGATGCGGCGCGAAGCACCTGCATGTGGTTGAACGAGGCTAGTTCCGGAACGGTCCAGTCAAGGGCCACGCCGCCCGGGCACGCCAGCGCGCCGAGAGACATCGTTCCGATCGTGGGGGCCGGCGTCGGCGCGGGCTTCGAGGTCGGCTTTGGACCGGGCTTGGCCGTCGGCGCAGGGGTGGGCGCAGGCGGCGACCCCGCGGGCGGCTGGCTTCCGATCACGGACGGCGAGGACGAAGGGAGGGGCGTGCCCGCCGGCGGGGCTGCCGAGGCCTGGGCAAGATCGAAATCCTCGAGGGCACCGAGCGGGAATCCCGCCGCCCGGTCGTCGCCGACATTCCTTCGAATCCAGGCGTCGGCGAGCGCCACAGCCGGGTCGATCTGAGCGGTTTCGATGGCCGGCCCGACCTTGAGCCGGATTGTCGCCTGGCGACCCTCGTCGACCGTGACGCGCAGGTTCACTCCTTCCACGACCACGGCGTGCTGGATCGACAGTTCGCGGACGATGTCGCCTCCCGGGGCGGCCGCGCCCGTCCGGTCGAGGTCGAACGCCGTGCCCCGTGCCGTCCAGGAGATGGAATCGGTCCTCACGAGGTAGCTGCCGCCAGGGGGCATGACGACGCGATGCCAGGCCCGTCCCTCGATCTGCTCGATTTCCACCTGAGCCCGTTCCAGCCGAGTCAGCCGAATGTCGGCGTCGCCCGCAAGGCGAATTCGGTTGTCGCCCACGGAGAGGCTGGCAGATCCGTCCTTCGAGACGCGGACCTCATCGCCGCTTTGGAGCTCAGTGCCCGCCGTCAGGGGGCTCGTGGCGCCATCCCGCACCAGCTGGGCACCGACGGCGGCCGTCACCCGCGACGACGCAGGAACTGGGAGGAGCAGGTTCGCGTTCAGGCCGACGATTGCCACGATGAGCGCCGCCGCGGCAGCGAGGATCGTCCAGCGCGGCGCGGGAAGGACCGTCGAGGTTCGTGCTGCAAGGTGTGCCCGCACGGCCACCGGCTCGTGAGACACCGGGGCCGATGGGGCGGGAGGCCAGGGCCAGGCCGGGCCACCACTTGACTCTCCTCGAGGCCTGGTCGCAGCCGGCACGCCCTCCCACGGAGCCGATGCCAGGAGCCGTGCGCGGAGCGAGGCGGCAAACGCCGGATCCGGTTCCGGCGAGACGCGGCGTCGGGCACGCACGCCGGCGGCCGCGAGCTCGGCCTCCAGCGCGATGAACTCGAAATCGCTCAACGCATGGTCCTCGCGCCCATCCGCCCGACCATCGGGATCGTCAGGCCACATCGGCGTTCTCCAGGGCCATCGCCTGTCGCAGCGCTGCCAGGGCGCGATGCAACTTCACGGCGAACGTGGCTCGCGTGCAATCGAGCGCGGCGCACAGCTCATCGAGCTCGAGTCCATCGAAGAACTTCATGACGATGACCCGGCGATGCGTCTCGGGGACTCGGGCGAGGGCGCGCCGGATGAGGTCACGGTCCAGGGCTGCTGCGAAGGCGCGAGTGGCCTTTTCGTCCCCCGGCGAGTCATCGTCGTGCCCCGGTCCGGCGTCGTGGTCGCCGGCCCGGATGCACAGCGGGACCGTGTGTCGGCCGCGTCTGGCGTGATCGACGATGGCGTTGGTCGCGACGCGATAGAGGAAACCGCCGAAGAATTCGTTGCGGAAATTGGCCCGGCGAACCGCACCGAGCGCCCGCTCGAAGGTGGTCGAGCAGAGGTCCTCGGCGACATCCCGGTCATCCACGCGCCGGGCGATGAACGCGAAGATGCGGGGCAGGTACCAGTCGTAGAGGTCGCCGAAGGCAGCGGCGTCGACCCGGGCGCGGGCCACGAGGGCCCCCTCCCGGGTCGGGTCCATGCGGGTTGCGGATGCACCTGATGCCATCGGAGGTCGAAGGCTAGGGGCCGGCCGGTGACGCGACCATCGCCCAGCGGTACTGCCGCGAGCGGGACCGTGACCGCCACCGAACCATGCCCCATTGCCTCGTCCTTCGAACCAACCCGGGTTACGGGATGGTCACGGCGATGACCGACGTCTGGCCGAGCAGAACTTTCGAGCCGTTCCAGTACCCGATCGCCTGGACCCGGTAGTAGATGGTCTGCCCGGAGGTCACGCCCGTGTCGGTCAACTGGTTCGTTGCCTGGTTCTCGATGACGCCGATCACCTCGGTGCCATCGACGTACGGCAGGTACGAGGGATGTTCGTTCCAGGTCGATCGGACGACCTTGTAGAACGCGAAGCCATCGCTGGCGCTGGCCCCCCAGTTGAGGACCGCGCCTTCTCCGGTCACGTTCACTTCGAACCCGAGCGCGACCGGATCCGGGGCAGGCTCGGCGGCCGGCGTGAGGACGCTCTTCACGACACTGGAGGCGACCACGACGTAGCCGGCCTCGGTGGAGCGGACGCAGAAGACCCGGTAGTAGACCTTGGTGCCCGCGGGCGACTCGGCATCCCAGGTCTTCGAGTTCCCGTCGCGACCGATGGCCGCAACGAGCGTGTCGTTCTCGCCCTTCGGCCAGGTCACGGTTGCATCGGTCGAGCGGATGACCTTGAAGTAGTCGAAGTCGAGCCCGCCACATTCCGACCAGTCGAGGAACGGGTGGCCTTCCTTGATCACGACGGTCAGCGTGATATCGCCGGAAGTCGTGGGATCGGGCGCGGGCGTCGTGATCCGCGCCATGGCGCTGCGGCAGCCCACGACCGTCTTTCCGTCGATCACATTGAGCGCCGCCACGCGATAGAAGTACTTCCGGCCCGCGGCCACCGATCGATCGACGAACCGGCGGACCGATGGATCGGTGACAACACCGATGAGGGTGTCGCCCGACCCGAGCGGCCAGGTCGCGAACTCGTCCGTCGAGCGAATGATCTTGTACGCGGCGAAGCCGTCGACCTCGCAGGCGGACCACTCGACGACCACGTCCCCACCGGTCAGGCCGAGCCCGATATCGATGGTCAGTGCCTCATGGGTCGGTTCCGTGTCGCCGGCCGGCTTGTCGGTCGGCTCGACGCCGCTGTCCGGCTTGTCGGTCGGTTCGACGGGGTCGTCCTTGCCGTCGGTGGCCGTGCCGTCCTTGGTCGTACCGTCGACTTCAGGCTTGTCCGTGGCATCCGGTGCCTTGTCGACGAGGACGACATCGGCGTCCGGCCTCGAGGTCGGCTCATCGTTGGCGGCGCCCGCGTCCCGGCCGTCCGAACCCGCACCCGCCGGGCGATCGCCGCTCAACGGGCCGAGCGCGGCGCCGAAGGCCAGCGCAACGACGAGGAACGTCCCCGCCACCGCACCCGTCCCGGACACCTTCACGCGTCGTCCGACAGCGCCCCGCGTCAGGCGACGCGTCTGGTCGTCGAGCAGCTCGGGTCCTTCGGCGGACGCCTCGTCTGCGCCGGTGCTGATGTCCCGTGTCATTCCAGGTTCCCTTCCCCGTGTTGCACGGTTCGGCGTTGGTGCCGAGTGACCGCAGAGCCGACATGACGCGGCCCGGATGATTCCGCTGTCTGCAGAACGCGGAGAGGGCTCCGGGATTACCGGTCCGGGGATGAGAAAGAGGTCCGGGGCCCGAGTGGGACCCGTTGCACCGGCGCTCCAAGCGGGCCTATACACGAATTGGGGCGGCAGCGGCGGCCCGGTTACTGGGCTGAATGGGACGAACTCCGATATCGCGGCGGGTTCTCACACGCAATCTCAAACCATCTCGGGTACCGAATATGCGGTCGATTCGCATGCGGCCGAGATCGAGGCAGCCACTGGGTGGACGATTTGGTCCGACTAGTGACTCAGAGCCATCCCTGCTGTCACCAGCGCGCATGAGTTCATCGTCGAGCCTCGGGCTCCGGAGTGACCCGGCGTGGATAGAAGCGGTTGAACACGATCCAGCAGCTTCCGCACGAGCATTCGGCGTACGTCTGTTGCCGGCCGAACTCGCCGACCTCGAGGCACGGGCCCGAAATGCCAATGCGGTCGTCCCGGTGGTGCAGGCATATGGGCAGCAGCACGTTGACGTGTACGGCGGGTCCTACATCGACCAGGAGCACGGTGGCAAGGTGGTCGTGCTCGTCACCGATGAGCCGGCGACCCACATCGCGGCCCTGGCCCGGCAACTTCATCCGTCGGCTGACTGGACCGTGCGGCAGGTTGCATTCTCTCAGGCGATGCTTGAGGCGCTCCATGAACGAATCAATGCGGACGTTCCATGGTTCGAAGCCAATGGGATCGCCCTGGGATCCGTGGCGACCGATGTGCCCGGGAATCAGATCGAACTCGTGTTCTTCTCGTCGGACCCATTCGGCGGCGACCGCATCAGGGAGCACCTGAGCGCGGGTCGGATGCTGAACCTCGTCCTGGATCGCAATGTCGTTGCACTGCTCCCGAGGGGTGCGCTGCGCGGGCGCGTCGTCAGTTCGAGCGGTTCCTCCGTTGCCGACCTACTCATCAATGCGATTGGCGATATCGGGAACGCGGAGCCCGACGGTGGGGTCGCCTATGGCACCGATACGGACGGCACCTTCCTCATTCCGAGCCTGCCAGCGATGACCTGGGAGGTACAGGCGCTCATCGGGGTCCCGGGAACCGACTGGCGCGTGCTGGGCACGACCCGGGTTGCTGTCGGCGGCAACACCACGTCTGTCGTGATCATCAACGTCCCATAGCGCCCTGATTCCCGCCCTGCCTGACGGCCCGCGCCGTCCCGCTCTGGCCTCCGAGTCGGCCTCGCCTGGCCGGCCGCGGCAACTTCGGAGCTCCCTAACTAGTACCCCCAACGGCCGTTGACAGACCCCACCGCCTCGCCCTATCCTCGCTCCTAACGATCGTTCGTTCGGAAGGAGCGCGTCCCGCTTCATGGTCCAGGTATCCCGTCGCCGTGCCATCGAGGATGTCGCCTCGGACCTGTTCCGTGCCAACGGCTACGCCGCGACGAGCATCCGGGACATCGCTCGCGCCCTCGATCTCCAGGGTCCGAGCCTGTACGCCCACGTCACCTCCAAGGAGGACGTCCTGTGGGCGATCGTCGATCGCGCTGCCGCGCGGTTTGAGGCCGCAGCCGACCTGGCCGAAGAGCCGGAGGGCGACCCCGAGAGCCGTCTCGCGGCCCTGGTCCGGGCCCATGTTGGCGTGATCGCGGCGGATGCCGGTGCGGCCGGCGTCTTCGTCCACGAGTGGCGTGCCCTCGGGGACGAACGCCGAGTCGTGATCCTCGCCCGGCGCGACGCCTATGAGCGTCGATTCCGCGCGGTCATCGAGGACGGCATGGCGACCGGGGCCTTCGCGATGACGGATGCCGGACTCGCCGCCACTGCCATACTTTCGATGCTCAACGGGATCCCGGGCTGGTTCGATCCGGCGGGTCGTCTCGGACCGGATCGGATTGCCGACCACTTCGCGGACTTTGCCTTGCGCCTCGTCCAGGGAGCCGAACGATGACCGATCCCCTCGCCCTCGAGCCCATCTTCGCGCCGACGGACCCGGGCGCGCGGCCGTGGAACGAGGACCTGCTGCACGACGAGCGGTTTGATCTGTTCGAGGCCCACGTTCGGGCCGGCGGCAAGATCGAGCCCAACGACTGGATGCCGGACGAATATCGAACGGCGGTCCTGCGCTTCGTCGAGATGCATGCAAACTCGGAGTTGATGGGCGTCCTGCCCGAGCGGGAGTGGATCATGCGGGCCCCGACGCTCCGCCGGAAGCTGGCCCTCACCGCCAAGGTCCAGGACGAAGTCGGGCACGCTCAGCTCCTGTATCGCGTCGCCGAGGACCTCGGCAAGCCGCGCGAGGCCATGTTCGATGACCTGCTCGCCGGCAAGACGAAGTTCCACAACGTCTTCCACTACCCGACGAAGACATGGGCGGACGTCGGGATCATCGCCTGGCTCGTGGACGCGGCGGCGATCGTTGCCCAGCAGGCCCTCCGCGACTCCTCGTACGGCCCGTATGCCCGGACGATGCAGAAGATCTGCTGGGAGGAATCGGTCCACATCATGCATGGGCGCGATGTCGTGGTGACGCTCATGACGGGCACTGACACGCAGCGTGCCATGGTCCAGGAGGCGCTCGACCGGTGGTGGGGCCCCCTGATGCAGATGCACGGCCCGCGGAGCGACCGAACGAAGGATCGCGATCTGCATTGGCGGATCAAGGCGAAGACCTCGGAGGAGCTGCGCCAGGAGTTCCTCACGATCTACGTACCTCGAATCCTTGAGCTCGGCCTGGTTATTCCTGATGACAAGCTGCTGTTCGATGCCGTGGCCGGCGAGTGGCGCTACGCCGACCCGGACTGGACGGAACTCAGAACCGTCGTCACCAACCACGGCCCAATGTCCGAGGAGCGGCTCGAGTTCAGGCGGGTGAATCGCGAGGCGACCGCATGGGTCCGGGATGCGATCCTGGCTGAGCCGAGGTCGGCCGCATGACTGACGACGGCGATCGCATGGTCGACGAGGGCGGCCCCGTCACCCCGGCACCCGGCACGGCCGCGACCGGCACCCTCGAGGCGTGGGAGGTCTTCCGCCAGGAGAAGGATGGCGATCCGATGCGCCACGGCGGCAACGTGATGGCCCCCGACCGCGAGCTCGCGCTGCACTACGCCCGCGAGATGTTCAGCCGCCGCGGCGAGAGCCTTCGCCTGTGGGTGGTCCGCCGCGCGGACATCGCGGTTCTCGATGACCTCGACCTGCTCCAGCCGCCGCTCGACCGTTCGTTCAAGAAGCCGGGCGGCTACGTCATGCGGGACAAGCTGGCCGCCGCCCGCGATCGGGCCGGGACATCGAAGCCGAAGGCCCGCGAATGACGGCGGCGGCGATCGCGCTCGATTCGCGCGTCCGGGCCGCGCTTGCCGAGTTCGTGCTGTCGATGGCGGACGACGAATTCGTAATCGGGTTCTCGGATTCCGAGTGGACGGGCATTGCTCCGATCCTCGAAGAGGATGTCGCGATGAGCTCGATTGCCCAGGACGAACTTGGCCATGCGCGGGCGCTCTACGAGTTGCTGGCCGGGCTCCTCGATGACGGGCGCGATGCCGACGCGATTGCCTACGATCGCGAACCCGAGGCGTATCGCCACGCGCGGTTGCTCGATCATGGGCGTGGCGACTGGGCGATGACGATGGCCCGCCGCCTCCTGTACGAAACCGCTGATGCCGCGCGCCTCGCCTCGATCGGAGAGGGCTCGCCGCCGCTGGCGGAGCTGGTGGCGAAGATCCGGCGGGAAGAGCGCTATCACGTAATGCATGTGCTGGCATGGACGGATCGGCTCGCCCGCGCCGGCGGGGAGGCCCGCGCACGATTCATCGCAGCGCTCGAGATTCTCGCGCCGGACGCGGGCTCGGTTCTGGCGTCGCCGGACGGGGAGTCAGCGCTGCTTGATGCCGGGGTCCTTTCGCGTCCAATGGCGGACGCCGCTTCGGCGTGGCGATCAGAGGTCGCCACGGTCCTCGGCCCGCTCGGTATCACGATCGATCTGGGCCAGGGTGGTGCGCCGCGCGGAGCGGCGGCCGGCGGAGCGGCGGAGGGCGACACGGCGGCCCGCGGAGCGGCGGGCGTCGACCGGCGCGAGCCAACCGAGGCCTTCCGATGGCTCTGGGGCGAGTTCACGTCCGTCCGTCGGTCCGAGCCGGGTGCGACGTGGTGATCCCTGCCGTGCCGATTGATGCGACTCGGCGCATCACGGCCGCGGCGCCCTCGGCCGCGGCGCCCTCGCCCGTGCGTGATGCGACTCGGCGCATCATCACGGCCGCGTCCGTGCGCGACCTGCTCCGTTCCGTTGCCGATCCCGAGATCCCGACCGTATCGATCGTCGATCTCGGCATGGTGGAAGCGATCGACGTACTGCCGGATCGCATCACGATCGAGCTGCTTCCCACGTTCGTCGGCTGCCCGGCCCAGCAGGTGATCCGCGAATCCGTCATCGAGGCGCTCGCGCCGCTCGGTTGTCCGGTCGCGGCCGAGTTCAGCTTCCGCGTCCCGTGGACCTCCGACCGGATCACGCCGCTGGGTCGCGAGCGGCTCGAGGCTTCGGGTTTCGCCCCGCCCGCCGAGCCGGCCGACGTCCGATGCCCGTACTGCGCATCGGCGCGCGTGGCGATGGACAGCGCCTTCGGCCCGACTCAGTGCCGGTCCCTCTTCTACTGCCGCGACTGCCGTCAGCCGTTCGAGGCCTTCAAACCGGTCTGACCGCGTCCGGGCCTCAGGCCCCCTGCCGCGAGCGCGTATCGGGCGTGCGTGCGTTGTCTATCTAAAGGTTGCGTCGCACCTCGCCGCCGATTCGCTGGCTTGCCCATCTCGCAGGAATGCAACGACGATGTCGCGGACGGCCTCATCCCGGAAGCTCGTGTGACCGACAACGTTGGTCGTGCATAGCGCCGACATGCCGATGAGATCAGGCGCGGCGGCGAGCAGGCTGACCGGAGCGAGAACGTCGTGCGGTGAAGCCACCAGGAGGACGTCGGGTCGTTCGGCGGCGCTCACGATCGCCGTGAGCGGGCGACGGGGGAATCCAACGCACGGAGCGAGCTCAGTCGCATAGGCTGTGATGAGATCCTGGCCACGGATGACGTAACCGGCGACGTCACCCGGATGATCAATATCGGAGCAGATTGATCGATAGAATACGGAGCGGTCGAGGTCGAAGAAGAGGCTCTCGCCCATCGACCACAGCCCCGTGCCGTCCCCCGACAGCGCCTCGCCGACCGCCAAGACGTAGGCGTCCCAGTACTGCTCACTTCGCAAGGCCAGCTCCGTCGCCTGGTCGAACATGACGGGCGTGAGCGTGAGGTTCCCTGATCCGACGGTCGGGCTCGTGTTGATGACGGAGGCCCGCAGGCGCCCGAACGTCAGCGGCTCGCCTGCACCCGCTGCCGATGCGCACGCCGTTTCAGCGCACCGAGCCAGAAGGTCTCTTGCCTCATTCCGTAACGCAAGATCGACCGACGTCAAGCGGAATGACCACGGCACCTCCAGGCCTATGGGTGCATCCAGGACCGCCCGTGCCACACGGCCCGGGTATTTCCGCAGGTAGGCTTCGCCGATCGCCGATCCGTACGAGATCATCAGCAGGTCAACGCTGTCCTGGCCAAGTGCGGCGCGCAGGACTTCGAGCTCATCCGCGGCGGCTTCGGCCCCGATGTCCCCGGCGGTTCCAAATCCGCGTCGGCACTCGTCCGCCGTGCCTTGAGCCAGGATGTCGAGGGTCGCCTCCGTGCGTCCGGTTCCGAACGCCGTGGATGACGGGCCGCAACTCCCCTTGTCCGAGGAGGACGTCGTGCCGCTCCAACTGATGACCACATAGGTCGCGTAGTCGACCGGAGGCGGATCAGCGGAGACGATCTCGAACGGCGAGACACCTGGTCCCCCGGGGTGGTAGATCAAGACTCTCCGACCGCGCAACGGATCTTGCTCTTGGTCCGAGATCAAAACCGCTTGAACAGTTTGCGGGCTCCCGAGGGAGTCGGGGATCTCGAGTTGCAGGCAGAATCTGAAGCGAGGCTGCGACGAGGTGTCGGCCGGTAATCCATCTAGCCCGGCGACCTGGCCGCACGGGGCAAGCGTCGGGGCCGCCGTTTCCCTTGGAGATAGCGACGGGCTGGCGCAGGCCGAGATGGAGATGGCGCCTAGTACAAGCCCTCCGATCGTCGCTAGCCGCAAGATGCGCCGCCAAGACCCTTCTAGATCTGGCTTGGGCAACTGCTGGTGAAATCCTGCATCCCATACAGGATGTTCCAACCGCCCAACTGTGCATTGACTGCCTGCCGGATACTGACCCTCGCCGCGATCACCTTTGTGCCGGTGAATTCTGCGGCTTCGTACCTGCACCACTGGACCCCGCCGGAAGCCGTTTCCGCGCGCACGACTGGGTGCCAGTTCTCGGTCGACCTCGTCATCGACCCGCCGTATGTCTCGTTATGGGTGCCGCCGACACTGGCTGGAGGTTCTCCAAGCGTGACCGTGAAGGTATCGCTGAACCCGTAGGTTGTTACCTGGTTTGCCGTGCCCGGATAACTCTGTTCGGGCTCTCCAAACTCAAATTCGGTGGGAGAGCCACCCCATACCCCATTGTTGTCGAACTCCAGCCAGGCGCGCTTGAATCCTTGGCTGCTGGTAGCCCCAGTGATTGTTGCCGCCTGCATCTTGCCGAACATTCGGAAGTACTGATAAGCGGTACAGGTAGAGCAGGCCTTATAATTCCACGCCGCGTTGATCGTCCAGAAGATCGTGCGCTTCCACGTGCCAACGGTATTTGCGATCGAGCCGTCCGAGTTGTAGACCCAAGCGCTAGATGGAGGCACAACGTACCCGGGCTGCGAACCAACCGACATGGGTTTCGCGAACGGAGCTGCCTCGTAGACGAATTGGCCCTGGCTGTTCAGGCCTGTCCACACGGTCAACGCTGTCTTCGTGTCCACGACGACTCGCTGGTCGCCGAAGGCGAATACCCGGTAGGTTCTTCGCTCCAACTGGAGGCCATCATCGCCTTCCGCCGCGACCCGTAAGGCGGTCTTGGCGTCTTCCGAGCCCGAGATGTCTGCTGCCTTGACCTCATCTTGTGTCAAGACCCGAAGCGCCGACACGATTTTCAAGTCCGGCCACTGCTCTCATCCGCTGAAGCGACCGCGTGAGCTGGCAGGAGAGGCCCTAGTAGGAGCGTGACCAGAATTGCCTTGCGAAGTCGCGAAATCATCAAACGGCCCTCCTGGTCTGCCTCGCCCCATCGGCGCGCTCAGATGCTACCCGTTCCACGAAGAGCGTGTCAATAGTTAGTTGTGCGCCCGTCTTCCATCATTGTTCCCTGCAGCGTCGGTCGGCCCGTCGGCCGCGATGGATCAGGCGCGACCCGAGTCGACCGATAGGCGATCGACCCGGACCGCCCACACGCGAGGCGCAACCCACGTGAGGGCGAACATCGCGAGGCCGAGAACGATCACGGCATTTGTGGCCCGGACCGGCAGGCGGCGTCAAACGCCAGGTACTCAGCCGCGAGCGTTACGCCAGGCGCTCGCGCCGCTCGGTTGTCCGGTCGCGGCCGAGTTCAGCTTCCGCGTCCCGTGGACCTCCGACCGGATCACGCCGCTGGGTCGCGAGCGGCTCGAGGCTTCGGGTTTCGCCCCGCCCGCCGAGCCGGCCGACGTCCGATGCCCGTACTGCGCATCGGCGCGCGTGGCGATGGACAGCGCCTTCGGCCCGACTCAGTGCCGGTCCCTCTTCTACTGCCGCGACTGCCGTCAGCCGTTCGAGGCCTTCAAGCCGGTCTGATCCCGGACTGGTAGGCGGCCCGCGACGGCTCTCCTCGCTCCGGGGAGCTCGGCCCACTTGACTATCTTACGATTGGTGATATATCGTCTATCGTAATAGTCTCCCGCCTTGTGACACTGTCGACGTCCGGCAAGGCCAACCGAGGAGCCCAACCGAGGAGCCCAACCGTGGAGCGTACAAATCTTGTCGGCGGAACGAGAATTGCCGGACTGGCCTCGATCATTACCGGCCTGGCCGGGGCTACCTGGTTCTACCTGGAATCGACCCCGCCGCGGCTGGGGTTCGACGACACCGACAGCCCGGCGGTCAGCCTCCAATTCCTCGAGGGGCATGCCATCGTCTATGCCCAGGCGGGGGTGGTCCTGTTCGTCATGGCGATCGCCATGATCATCGCCAGCCACGCCGTCTCAGACGCGCTTGCGTCTCGGGCGACCCTCCTCGCCCTCCGGGTGGCCACCACGTTCGGCCTGTTGTCGGCGGGGCTCTTCTTCATGCACGGCGTGCTGCGGCTGGGCGTCCAGCCGATCCTGTACGTGAACGGCCTTCGCGACGAGTGGGGCCAGACCGCGTACCTCGTCAGCCAATTCGCCGGAATCCACGGGTTCGCCCAGGGCGCGATCACGGCACTCTGCATGTGGGCCGTCGGGATCAGCATCATCGGGTTCCGAACCCGCGCGCTCCCGACTGGGCTCTGCATCCTGGGCCTCGTCCCGGGGTTTCGGCTGCTCGGCATCCTCGGGCCGATCCTCAAGTCAGCGGGCACGGACGAACTCCCCGCCGGCGCATGGATCCTGTTCATGGCCTCGATCGTCGGGGTCATGGTGTGGTGCCTGGCACTCGGCATCGTCCTTGTCCGCCGCGCTCCCTCGGCAGCGGCAGCACCAGCGGCGTAGCGACGGCTCGCGACCGAGACCGAGACGGCCTCAAGCCTGGCTGAAACCCTCGCTGGCAAAGTCTCGATCGAAGGCAAACGCCTGGTCGATGCCCTCGGCCCGCATCACCGCGAAACTCGCCTGATCGACGAGGCTGACACTCACCGATCGGGCGACCCGAAAGGCCCGCAGGGCCGCCGCGTGCGTGGCCTCGTCCACTTGGATAACCCGGATCACCGGCAGGACGCCGTTGATCAGGCGCTCGACCGCAGCCCAGCCAAGTCGACGGGACACGAGAGCGACGGTCTCCACCACGACATTCGAGTGCGTCACGAGCTCGCGACCGCGGAGATTCCGGAAGGTCTCCCGTGCCCGGTCGTGGTTGGCGTCATCCTCGTCGAGGAGGGCGTAGAGGGCGGAGGTACCGACGAAGGCCGTCACTCGCCGAACGCATCCGTCACGGCATCGTCGTGGTCCTCGGAGATGGAGCTCCTACCGGAGTGGAACCCGCCGACCGCCTCGAGGGCGGCGACCCAGCGCCGATCCGTGTCGGCGGCCAGGGGATACGCCGCGTCGACCGCATCGCGGATGAGGGCCGCCATCGACGTATGTCGCCGCCGCGCCAGCCCCCGCAGTCGCTGGGCCTGCTCCTCGGTCAGCGAGATCTGGGTCCGTTCCATGGGCCCACATGATACAACATCAGCCTATGTGATGTAGTCAGTCCGGAGCCACCGCTTCAGGTTCGGTCCGGCGCGCCCTGATGCCGGAATCCGAGCGGCTCGGACCTCAGGTGGGACGAGGCGCGACGACGGCCCGATCCTGGCGAACCGCGAGCACGCCCAGCGCCATCCAGCCCAGCGTGAAGCAGGCCAGTCCGGCCAGGATCAGGAAGTCGCGGAAGCCCCCGCCGCTGCCGCCGACGATCAGGAGGATGGGCGCGATGGCGAGCAGCAGGGCAGCCCGACGGGACAGGACCCCCGTGCGGTACGTGGCGATCGCGAACATTGAAGAACCCACGAAGAAGGCGACGAGCCCGAGGAAGAACGCCCCCCAGAAATCCCCGCTCCCGAAGACGAGACCAACGGTGCCGACCGCCGACGCAACAGTACCGAGCGCGCGGGGAGCGCGAATGCCGCCCAGGACAGGGCCGGCGCCACCCGGGCCTGGAAGGCGCTCAGGCCGCGAGCGCCACCAGCAGACCCAATGATCCCGCGACGAACATCACCGCCGGCCCCCTCACGTCGGCGTTGTCAAAACTCTTGTTGATGATGAAGAAAGCAGCGGTCCACAGCGGGGCGCCGACGATGGCGGCCAGGCCGCCGAGGCGAAGTGACATCGTGATTCCTTTCCGTGATGATGGTTGTGAGTCGACGCCCCGCAGCCGGAGCTGCGCGTCGAGGGCGCCGAGCAGGATGTCCGCGACGTCGAACGGGCCCAGTGGTCGCTCCTCGAGAATTGCGAGGAACTCGTCGCCGTAGCGAGCCTGCCAGCGGGCCGGGTAGCAACGGATGAGCAGGGACCTCATGGCTGGTGCTCCCCGAGCTGCCGTAGCCCCTGCTGGGCGAAGCCGGACAGACCGCGCAGTTGCTTCGCGAGGTTGACGGCCCCGACCGCCGTGAGACGGTACGGCCGTCGCCGGTCCTCGGGCGGGAGCGCTTCCACGAGGCCGAGCTCCTCGAGGCGCACGAGCGCCGCGTAGAGCGTGCCGGCACCCATGGGCCGTCCTGTGCCGGACTCGACGTCCTGCATGATCGCGTAGCCGTGCTTCGGCCCGTCGCTCAGGCTGGTCAGAATGAGCAGGGACGGCTCGGCGAACCGACCGAACTGGGGAACCTCTGGCTCCATTGGGACTCCTACACCTACGATGGTCGATATATCGATGGGCGATATATACGCCTGAAGAATATCCGTGTCAAGAGGCAGGTCGCCGGGAGTACATATGGTACGATGTATGGCATGGAGAAGACCACCATCTACCTGCCAACCGAGCTGAAGCGTGCCCTTGAGCGGGCCGCGCAGCTCGAGGGCCGGAGCGAGGCGGATTTGATTCGAGAGGGCATTGCCACGGTCACAGAGCCCCATCGGGTCGCGGAACCGATCCTGCCCTTGTTCGACAGCGGCTCCGGAGACCTGGCCTCGCGCGTGGACGAACTCATGGAAGGCTTCGGGGAGCAGTGATCCTCGTCGACACTAGCGCGCTCCTGAGCGCCATGGACGGGAGCGATCCGGACCAGCGCCGTACATCCGCCGTCCTGCGGGGGTCAAGCGGACCGCGACTCGTCTCACCATTCATTCTGGCCGAGCTTGACTATCTCCTCGCCCGGCGTGTCGGACCCCACGTCGCGAGCCGCCTGCTCGATGAGGTCATTCGCGGCGCCTACAGATTGGAGCCGTTCGACACGGAAGACATCCGGCGGGCGGCCGCAGTCATTGATCGATACCGGGACCTTGATCTGGGCCTCGCGGACGCCTCGATCGTGGTGTTGGCCGAGCGCCACGGCGTCGACTCGATCGTGACGCTGGACGAGCGGCACTTCCGCGCCGTCGTGGGGCCGGGCGGCCGTCCGTTCCGAATCCTGCCGGCCGACGCGTCGGCCGCGTGATCGCGTGAGTGCCGCTACGGGCACCCTTGGTGTCGTCGGTGCCGGGACGATGGGCGCAGGGATCGCCCAGGTCGCGCTCGAGGCGGGCTGGGAGGTCCGGCTCCACGACGCATTTCCCGGAGCTGCGGATCGAGGTCGAGAACGGATCATCGACGGGTTGCGTCGGCGCGCGGCCAAGCGCGCGCATGAGGGCGATGCGGCCAACGAGTGGGTGGACGCGCACCTCGCGCGCCTGACCCTCGTGCCCGATCCGGTCGCCGCGGCCGGCGCTGATCTTGTTATCGAGGCGATCGTCGAAGAGCTTGGCGCCAAGCGCGAGCTGTTGGCGGCGCTCGATGCCGCCGCTCCGGCCGAGACCATACTCGCCACGAATACCAGCGCGCTGTCGGTCGGCGCCATCGCCGAAGCCGCACCGGCGCATCCCGAGCGTTTCCTCGGGCTGCATTTCTTCAATCCCGCGCCGGTGCTGCTGCTCGTCGAGGTCGTCGCCGCGGCGCGCACGCACCCCGCCGTCCTCGCGCGAGCGACCGGGATCGTGACCGCGTGGGGCAAGACGCCTGTCCGATCCGCGGACAGCCCGGGGTTCATCGTCAACCGGGTGAACCGGCCGTTCACGATCGAGGCACTCCGGATGGTGGAGGCCGGCGAGGCGCGCGTCGGGGAGATCGATGCCGCCTTGCGGGGAGCCGGGTTCCCGAAGGGTCCGTTCGAGCTCATGGACCTCGTGGGCCTCGACGTCAACCTTGCCGCCGCGACCGGCGTGTGGGAGGGGCTGGGGCGCCCCGATCGCCTTCGCCCGTCGCCGATCCAGGCGTGGCTCGTCGAGCACGGCCGGCTCGGCCGCAAGGCCGACGTGGGCTTCTACCGTCACGACTCCGGCCACGACCCGGTGCCGGAGCCCCTCCCGCACGAGTTGGCGCCCCGCGTCCGCGACGGACACTCACTCGTGCCGTCTGAGATCGTCCGACGAATCCGCTCCGCCGTCGCCCGCGAAGCGATCCTCGCCCGCGACGCTGGGGTCGCCTCCGAGTCGGACATCGACACCGCTCTCTGGCTTGGTGCCTTGCATCCGGAAGGGCCGTTCTCCTGGCTCGGGCGGCACGACCCTACAATCCGGTCATGACACGCGATCTGCATCGGCCACTCCGCGAAGCCTGGATCGTCGAGGCCGTCCGGACGCCGATCGGGCGGTATGGCGGGGCGCTGGCGGGTGTCCGACCAGATGATCTTGCGGCTCTGGTGATTCGGGCCGTCGTCGACCGCTCGGGGATCGACCCGGGCCTCATCGAGGACGTCATCCTCGGCTGTGCGAACCAGGCCGGTGAGGACAACCGGGACGTCGCCCGAATGGCGCTCCTCCTGGCGGGCCTCCCGGTTGAGGTCGGTGGGCTGACGGTGAACCGTCTCTGCGGCTCAGGGCTCCAGGCCATCAACTCCGCGGCCCATGCGATCGCGGTGGACGACGGCGACGTCTTCATCGGCGGCGGCGTGGAATCGATGACCCGGGCGCCGTACGTCATGGCCAAGCCGGAGAGCGCGTTCGACCGTGGCGCTCGAGAACTCCAGGACACGACCCTGGGCTGGCGCTTCATCAACCCCAGGCTCGCCGCCGCGCACTACCCGTACTCGATGGGCGAGACCGCCGAGAACGTGGTGGACCGTTGGAACGTGAGCCGCGAGCGGCAGGACGCGTTCGCACTGGCGAGCCAGCAGAAGGCCGTCGCGGCAATCGAGCGTGGTGCGTTCGATGGTCAGATCGTGCCGGTGCCGATCCCCCAGAAGAAGGGCGACCCGGTCCTCGTCACCCGCGACGAGCACCCGCGCGCCGACTCAACGATGGAGACGCTCGCGAAACTGCGGCCCGCCTTCCGCGAGGGCGGCAGCGTCACGGCCGGCAACAGCTCCGGGATCAACGACGGGGCGTCGGCCGTGCTGCTCGTGGAGGCGGAGCGGGCCCGCGAACTGGGGCTCAAGCCACTCGCTCGCATTGTTTCGACCGCGGTTGCCGGTATCGACCCCGCGATCATGGGCGCCGGCCCGATCCCCGCGGTCCGCAAGGCGCTCGCGCGCGCCGGCATCATGGCGGGCGACCTCGACCTCATCGAGCTCAACGAGGCGTTCGCGAGCCAGTCGGTCGTGTGCATCGACGAGCTCGGCCTGGATCCGGATCGGGTCAACGTGAATGGCGGCGCCATTGCGCTCGGGCATCCGCTCGGGGCGAGTGGCGCTCGGCTCACGACGATGCTCGTCCATGAGCTCGCCGCTCGTGGAGGCCGCTATGGCCTGGCCACGATGTGCATCGGGGTGGGGCAGGGGATCGCCACGATCGTGGAGCGAATCGACGCCTGACGGCGGGCGCCACGCGTGCGCCCGAGTGCAACAGCCGCACGCCGTGGGCCCGCGTGCGCCCGAGTGCGACGGCGGCACGCCGTGGGCCCGCGTGCGACGGCAGGGCGCCGCTTCGGCCCTTGAGCCGATTCGTCGCCGGATACGAGCGGGGTTCGTGCTAATCGCGGCTGGGGCGTCGTTCAGCCCCGGATACGAGCGGGGTTCGTGCTAATCGCGGCTGGGGCGTCGTTCAGGCCCGGATACGAGCGGGGTTCGTGCAAGGTGCCGTCGAATGGCCGCGCCGCTCGCCGCCGGCCGCCGGAAGAGCCAATCGGGCGCATCGCTGAGCACGACCGGGCGGCTGAGGATCGGTGCGCGTGCCCCGAGCGGTGACAGGGCTGCACCTACCACGAACCGGGTTCGTATCTGGGCAAGCCCGGTTCGGTCAGCGGCGAGCCCGGCCGACCAGCGGCGAGCCCGGCCGACCAGCGGCGAGCCCGGCCGATCAGCGGCGAGCCCGGCCGATCGGGGCAAGCCCGGCCGACCAGCGGCGAGCCCGGCCGATCAGCGGCAAGCCCGGTTCGGTCAGGAGAGCGAGGCCGGCGGACCCCGTCGCCCACGAGATTTGGCGGGGTCCTTGTCGAAATCGGTTGATCTGCGTACGATGTAGCTCGTGATCGGGCAACCGATCGGCCACCAAGCCAACCACCTCCTCTGGAGAGGACACCTGATGATCGACCAGCAGCCGACCGTCGTCTCGCTCACCGATGCAGCGGCATCGCGATTGCGCGAGTTGACAAAGGAAGAAACCAACCCCAACGTCGGCCTGCGCGTCTACGTCTACTCGGGCGGCTGCTCGGGCTACAAGTACGGGATGATGCTCGAGGACGCACCGACCGCCGAG
The DNA here is from genome assembly GCA_040389445.1 of Chloroflexota bacterium. GTDB lineage: Bacteria > Chloroflexota > Limnocylindria > Limnocylindrales > CSP1-4 > UBA5189. The sequence goes on along the minus strand of JAZJZX010000007.1, from coordinate 198,868 downwards.
GACAACGTCCTCGAGGCCAACGGCGTCAAGGTCTACGTCGACGGCCAGAGCGTTGCGCTCCTCAAGGGCTCGTCCATCGACTACGTCGACACGCTCATGGGCGCCGGCTTCACCGTGAACAACCCGAACGCCACGACCGGCTGCGGGTGCGGCAACAGCTTCCGGACAGCGGACGACGAGGGACAGGCCCGCTCCTGCGCCCACTGACCTGCATCTCGCACCGCGCGAGCATCGAAGCCGTCGGGCAACCGGCGGCTTCCTGATTCACGGATCCCCATGACGGCCCTCCACGACGCACTGCGCGCCGCAGACACCGTCGCCGATGCGTTTCTCGTCGGCAAGCACATCCCCGGCGTTGCGTACGGTGTCGTGGTGGGTGGCGAACTCATCCACTGCCGCGGAATCGGCACGCTCCGCGTGGGGGAGGACGCCGTGCCAACCGCGGACAGCGTCTTTCGGATCGCCTCGATGACCAAGAGCTTCACGGCGGCGACCGTAATCAGCCTCCGAGACGAAGGACGGCTTTCCCTCGACGATCCGATCGCGAGGCACGTGCCGGAAACCGCGGCCCTGCGCGGGCCCACCCAGGACTCCCCGGCGATCACGATCCGCCACGTCCTCACGATGGCCTCGGGCCTCGCGACCGACGACCCATGGGGTGACCGTCAGCAAGGCCTCGATCTCGCCACGTTCTCCGAGCTGCTCCGCGGCCCGCTGACCTTCGCCTGGACGCCCGGAACCCGGTTCGAGTACTCGAACCTTGGCTACGGGATCCTGGGTCGACTGATCACCAATGTCGCCGGAGCGGAATATCGGGAGGTAGTTCGGGCGCGAATCCTCGACCCCCTCGAGATGGGCGCCACCACGTACCTCCAGGCTGAGGTCCCCGCCGATCGCCTTGCTCACGGATACCTCTGGCGCGACGACGCCTACATCGAGGAACCGATGGATCCCTACGGGGCGCTGGCCTCGATGGGCGGCATCTTCACGTCGGTCCATGACCTCGCCCGATGGGTCGGGTTCTTCACCGACGCCTACCCGCCGCGCGACGACCCGGAGGGTTCGCTGCCGCTCTCCCGTGCCAGTCGGCGCGAGATGCAGCAGGCGGCCGGAGCGTGTTGGCCCACCGTGACGCTGCCGAACCCGGACGCGGATCCCGAGGTTGCGGCCGGCGGCTACGGGTTCGGGCTCTTCGTCGAGGATCACCTGCGATGGGGCCGGATCGTGGCGCACAGCGGCGGCTACCCGGGCTTTGGATCCAACATGCGCTGGCAGCCGGCCTCGGGTCTCGGCGTGATCGTGCTGGCGAACCACCGCTACGCCCCGAGCACGCTGCTCGCGCGCCAGCTCATGGAGTCACTGCTCCTGACTGAGATCGTGCCCGCTCGTCGCATCCGCCCGTCGACGGCGCTGCGGACCGCGCGCACGGACATCGAGCGGCTCCTGACGGCGTGGGACGACGGCCTGGCCGCGCGACGGTTCGCGATGAACGTGGAACTCGACGAGCCGATCGCCCGGCGACGCGATGCGCTCGCCCGGATTCGTGAGGTCCGCGGCGTCCTCCGTCCCGATCCGGACATGCCGGAGCAGTCCCAGACACCGCTCCACGCGGTGTGGTGGCTGGCCGATGCGCATGGGGGCCGCGTCCGTGTCGAGATTCGACTTGGCCCCGACGCGCAGGCTCTCGTGCAGACCTTCGGGGTCACGTCGGTGCCCGCACCGGCCGAGGGGCTCGTGGCCGCCGCGGCACGCATCGTGGCGGCGATCAACGGTCCGAAACCGGAGAGCTCCGCCGCACCGGCGCTCCTTGCCGCACCGGCGCTCCCCGCCGAACCGGCGCTCCTTGCCGCACCGGCGCTCGGCCCGGAGATCGGCCCGGAGATCGATCAGGCGGCCCTCGCCCGGATCGTGCGGATCGCGGCGGCCCGACACGCGCCCGTGATTCTCGGGCCTGCCGTCGCCGGAGACGGCGTGAAGACGGCCACCTGGCGGTTGCGCGGCGACCGCGGCGAGCTGGAGCTGGCGATCACAATAGACCCGGTCACCAATGGGATCACCGTATTGACCATCGTCCAGCGTCCACCGACGATGCCTCAGCACGTGGACTGACGCAGTGCGGGGGATCACGGATGAAAGCATTCGTCGCGGCCTTGATTGTCTGGAACCTCGCCACGTTCGCGTTCGCCGTCTTCCATGGGGGAGCCGTCTATACGGTGGGCTGCATGAGAACGATTGGGGGGCCGACGGCCGCTTGTGAGGCGTATCAGGCTGCGGTCAACGACGTGATATTCCGGTACGACACGCTCCCACTGCTGACCGGCTACCTCGCCGGTTACGTTGGCATCGTCCTCGTACGCATTCGCGGCAGAAGGCGTCAGCGGGTCTCGAAGGAGCGCTTGGAGAGGCCGTAGGCGAAGCCCTCGATCGCGAAGGACGGGGCGTCGTCCGGCCGGGCCACCGCTCCGAGGGTCACGAAGAGCGGCGCGAAATGCTCAACGGTCGGATGGGCATACGGCATCCCGGGGGCCTTCTCGCGGAAGTCGAACAGCGTGTCCAGGTCACCTCGCTCCAGGGCCTCGCGGGCCCAGTCGTCGAAGTCGATGGACCACTGCGGAGCACCGGGCTTGCCCATGAAATATTCCCGGATGAAGGGCAGCCCGTGGGTCAGGAACCCGCTGCCGATGATCAGGACTCCCTCGTCCCTGAGCGGCGCGAGTCGCCGGCCGACTTCGAACAGGTGCTTTGGGTCGAGATCCGGCATGGACATCTGGAGGACGGGAATGTCCGCCTCCGGGTACATCGCCATCAGCGGGACCCATGCGCCATGGTCGAGGCCGCGCGATTCGCGGTCCAGAACCGGTTCCGTTGACGGCATCGCGCCCTTGACCCTGGCCGCGAGGTCGGGCGCGCCGGGGGCGTCGTAGGTCAGCTCGTAATAGTGCTGCGGGAAGCCGTAGAAGTCGTAGACGAGGGGCGCGGGGCGTGTGGCGCTCAGGGCCATCGGGGCGGTCTGCCAGTGCGCGCTGACGATGAGGATGGATTTCGGCCGGGGCAGGCCGGCCGCCCAGCGGTTCAGCTGGCCCATCCACTCGCCGTCCTCCAGGAGCGGCGGCGCACCGTGGCCGAGGTAGAGCGCCGGCATCGGGCGATCCGACGCAGCGGCTGCGACGGCCGGCACGGGAGCGAGGTCGACGATGTCGGTCAACGGGTGATCTCCGGAAAGCATGAGACGAGGAGCCGCGTCGGCCCGGGCACAGTACTGCGTCCGGGCCGAACGGGAATCCTCAGGCCGCGATCGCCTTGTCCGGGGCGCCGAGCAGGACGAAGGACGAGCTCCAGTTGCCGCCGGTTCGCATCTGGAGGGACATGTTCAGCCAGGCGATGGCCTCCATTTCCCGGGCGCCCGTGAGCGACCCGGCGTCCACCGGGCGAAGCCCGATCGAGGTTGCGAGTCGCGCGACCGTGGACTTCGCCGCGGCATCATCGGCGGCAATGAGCAGGTCCACCGTCTGGCCCAGGCTGGCCGGGTCTGCCTGGATGCCGGCGAACAGGGTGTTGAATGCCTTGACGACGCTGGTCCCCTCGAACCAGGTCGCGATCTGCTCCGCGGCGGACGAGCCGTCCTCGCTGGCGAGACCCGAGTAGTCCGGCTTGAGCCGGTTCGTGGCATCCACGACCACCTTGCCCGTCGTGAGCGGCGCGATGGCAGTAGCGAGGGACTCCACGACCCCGAACGGGACCGCCAGGACGATGACGTCTGCGTCGGCTACGGCGGCCGCGGGGGTGGACGCGACGCCGGCGCCGAGATCGGCGGCCAGCTTCGTGGCCTTTTCGACGTCACGCCCGGCGAACGTCACGGTGTGTCCGGCGCGAACCAATGAGCCGCCGAGGGCCGATCCGACGTTGCCTGTCCCGATGATTGCAATCTTCATGGTTGGTGCTCGATCCTTCTCCGGTTCGCGATCCGCGAACCCGCTATGCTTTGGCTCGTGGCAAACGATTGTTGCCTCTGCAAATACTGTGGCACAATGTTGGCCGGAGGTCAAGTAGTGTGGCTGAAGAAAAACTGGTCCCGAACGGGGCGAGGCCCACGCAACGGCCGGACGTGGGCGGCGAAATGCGCCGCTGGCGCCAGACGCGGGGCCTGACCCTGGCCCAGGTCGGCGACCAGAGCGGGCTCAATGTCGGCTACCTGTCCCAGATCGAGAACGGCAAGGCCGTGCCCTCGCTCGATGCCCTGACCGCGATTGCGGCAGCCCTCGACGTCCCGATCGCGTGGCTGTTCCTCGATTCCGCGCCGGCACCCCGTGTCGTCCGCGCGGCGGATCGGCCGCGACGTGCCGGCCCGAACGGCGCCTCGATGGAAGAGGTCGATGGCGGAACGGCGCGCGATGTCCGGATCCTCGAGGCCACCGTCCCGCCCGGAGCTTCGACCGGTGTCCACGCCCACACCGGCGACGAGCACCACGTCATCGTCGCCGGCCGTTGGCGGATGTCCCAGGGTGACCATGTGGTCGAGGTGGGGCCGGGCGACTACGTGGCCTGGGACCCCACGATCCCGCACGACGTGGAATGCCTCGGCCCGGAGGTCGGACGCATGCTCGTGATCTACCCGCGCCACGTCCGAACCGGAACGGGCGCTACGGGCGATGCCTGATCGTCCGTTGTCCGACGAGGCAATTGACGCATCGGGGGAGGTGATCTAGACTGGTTCGACAGACTAGTCTAGAAAGTAGGAATGGTGCGGACCGTCGGCTCATACGAGGCCAAGACCCACCTGCCTCGACTGCTCAAGGCGGTCGAGGCAGGGGAAACGATCACGATCACACGGCACGGGGTGCCCATCGCGATTCTCACGTCGCCTCGCCCCAATGAGGTGATCTCGGTTCAGGACGCTTCGAGCGCGCTGCGCGCGTTCCGGACGACCCATCACCTCGCGGGGTTGACGATCCGCGAGCTCGTTGACGAAGGGCGCCGATGACCTTCGTACTGGATGCTTCGGTCGCCCTCGCCTGGGTCTTTGACGACGAGGCGAGCCCCGACGCGGACCGCGTGCTCCAGCGACTCGAGCGCGAGTCTGCGATCGCGCCGGCGCACTGGCCGCTGGAGGTCGCGAATGGCCTCCGGACCGCCGAGCGCCGCGGCCGACTGACGGCCGCCGAGTTGCCGGCCCTCCGCTCGATGCTGACCGCGCTGCCGATCGAAATTGTGCCCGTGGAACTTTCAACCGCACTCGGGGTGCTGGACACGGCTCGCCACCATGACCTGACGGCATACGACGCCGCATATCTGGATCTGGCCTATGTGCGCGATCTCGAGCTGGCAACGATCGACCAGCGGCTGCGACAGGCAGCCAGAATCGCCGGCATCCGGCTCGTCGAATCGTGAGCGCCGTCGTCCGCCTCTCGATCGCGCCGGTACGGAGCCTCGCCCTGGAGCATCCATCCGAAATTCTTCTGACCGAGAACGGCGTGGCCGAGGATCGCCGGTTCTACCTGATCGATGAGCGGGGGTTCCTCGTGGATCGCGTGGTCGTCGGACGATTGGTTCAGGCGTCCGCCCACACGGATTCCGCAGGCGAGCGGCTCCGGATCGGACTGCCGGACGGGACCGTGCTCGAGGGCGATGTTGCGCTCGGCGGGGCCGTGGAGACGCACCTGCATGGACGGGTCGCGGTGGGCCACGAAGTCATCGGGCCATGGGGCGAGGCGTTGTCCCCGCTCGCCGACCGGGCCGTCCGCCTCGTGCGCACGGACCGCGTCGGCGGGACTCGTCGAGGCAATCCAGCGTCCCTCCTCACGCAGGGATCCGTGGACGAACTCGCGCGGCAGTCCGGCGTTGCCAGCGTCGATGCGCGGCGCTTCCGCATGTTGATCGAGCTGGATGGGACGACGCCGCACGAGGAAGACGACTGGATCGGCGGCCGGGTCGCGATCGGGGAGACCATCCTTCGTGTGACGGAGCGGGACGCGCGCTGTGCCATCACGACCCAGGATCCCGACACCGGCGAGCGCGATCTCGACACCCTGCGCACGATCCTCAGCTATCGCGGCCCAATGCCCGACTCCAAGGGTGCCCCGAAGGCGATGTTCGGCGTCCTGGCGGATGTTGAGCAGGCCGGGCGGATCCGCCTTGGCGACGAGGTTCGGGTTCGGACCTAGCCGTGCACCTGCTCCCCGCGGTCATTCGGCCCGGCCGTCCACCTGGCTCACTTCGAAGGTGTTGCCCTCCGAATCCCTGAACCAGCAGGCCCGATACGGCCCGGCCGTCAGCAACCCGTCCACCGTTTCCATCCCGTTCCCAAGGTCGAATTCCTCGAAGACGACGCCCCGGCCGCCCAGGTCGGCCATCACGGCCGCGATGTCACGAACCGTCCATCCGGCCTGCGTGTTACGGGCAGTTCCGGCCATCTCGGTGCGGTAGACATTCAGCCAGGTGTTTTCGCCGAAGCGATACCACAGGCCGCCATTCGGGTCCTCGATCTCGGGCACCATCCCGAGCCTGGACTCGTACCAGGCGCGGGCCCGCGCGATGTCGGATGCCGCAACCGTGGCGTGGATTGGGAAGCCGGCGAGCATCGTTCGTCCCTCCTCGTCTATTCGCTGAAGCGCTCTTCCTTCCAGGGGTCGGCGTCGTTGTGGTAACCGTAGCGCTCCCAGAAGCCGAGCTGATCGTGGTCCAGGAACTCGAGGCCTCGGATCCACTTGGCGCTCTTCCAGAAGTAGCGCTTCGGGACGAACAGACGAAGTGGCCAGCCGTGCTCCTTCTCGAGCGGCTGTCCGTCGAAGGTGTCGGCGAGCATCACGTCGTCGTCATCGAGGACGGTGAGCGGCAGGTTCGCGGTGTAGCCCTGCTCGGAATGGGCGAGGACGTGGGTCGCCGTGGGGCGGACCTGGGCGAGCTGGAGGATGTCCTGGATCGCGACGCCCTCCCAGATCGTGTCCAGCTTGGTCCAGCGGGTGACGCAATGGATGTCCGTCTTGACGGTCTTGCGCGGCAGCGTCTTGAACTGATCCCAGGTCAGGGTGAACGGGGCGTCCACCTCACCGAAGACCTTGAAGTCCCACCTGGCGAGGTCGGTGTTCGGGACGGATCCGTAGTGCAGGACGGGGAATTTTTCGGTCCGGTACTGGCCCGGCGGGATCCGCTCCATAACGGCCGGGTCCTGGGCCTGATTACCGAAGAGACGCTCGAACATGGGGCAACTCCCTGGGATGAGACGTCCAGTATCGTCCCACACGGTGACGCCGCGGTGACAGGGCGACCCGCCGGTAGTCAATGAAGTAGGGTGGGGTCATGACCGGCTCCGACGCGCTCGAGGCATGGTCTGCATTGGCCGCCCGGACCCTCGCGACGCTCGGGTTCACGCTCGTGAACAGCGACAGGCCAGCCTCGCCCGGTGGGTCCGAGCTCCTCGTGGCGCTCCGCGACCGCCCGACCCTGCGGCACTTCGACCCGGAGCGCATCACCTGCTGGGTCGCCGCCGCGGGCCGTGGTCGGCCGCTGACGATCGATCGCCGCTCGACGGCCGGGGAACGCCCGATCCTGTGGGGCCACGTCCATGTCGTGGACCGCCTCGGCGTGGAAAACCGCTTCCTGACCTTCGGCGGGCGCGTTCGGGTCGCCGACGTCGCCCCCGGGCTCCGTGTCGTGCAGCACGTCTCGCCCGGACCGGTGGTCCGATGGGGCGGCCACTCCCAGGGCTCGGATGAGCTCGCGGGGGAAATCGGGGCGTTCTTCGGACGGCTGATCGTCCCGGTCGACTTCGCGGCCGGTGCCGAGGCGCGACTGGCCGCCGAGTTGCCCGAGCACCTCTACGCGGCGTTTCTCCGGGATGCCGAGGGCCGGCGCCACGAGGCCGCCATTCGGCGCAACGCGTCCCACGGCAGGAGCGGCGGCGATGACCCCATCAGCCCGTGGGTGCACGCGGAGATCGCCCGGATTCGCACCGGGCAGCCGGGCTGGTGGGCGGCCGCGGGCCAACTTCTCGACGACCTGAACCTGGGGCCGGAGGGGTTCGACACGGAACGCGCCGACGCACGCCGCGGCGCTGCGGATGCCGCCGACCGCCCGGGGACGCCTGAGTGAGCGATCGGGTGCGGGCCCGGCCCTGGAAAGTGAGAGCCCCCGGCCGGTGGCCGCGGGCTCTCTTGCTACCGGGTGATGTACCCGCTCAGGGCGCTGCCTTTGCCAGGTCGCTGATCGAGACAAGGCCGTACTTGTCGGCGGTCGCCTTGGTAACCACGAACCCGTTCTGGTCCGTGGCCGTCGCGAAGTCGAGCGCCACCAGCCCGAGGGCCGTCAGGCGCTCACTGAACTTGGCCACGGTAGCCTTCGGGTCGGTCGATGCTTCGCCGGCTCCCTTGTTCACGAACTCGAGCGCGGTCGCGGCGTACTCCGCGAGGATGTCGATGTCGCCGCCCTCGAGGGCCGGGAACACGATTTCGCGGTTGCCGAGCTGGAACTTGCGCTCGACCGTGAGGCCGGCCTTCTCGAGGACCTGGGCGTAGATCTCGCCGAGGATCTCCTGCTCGTAGAAGTTCGTGGAGCCGACCTTGACGGTCCCCGAACCACCGGAGTAGGTGAACCCCTGGGCATCCACCCAGGCCTTCGCAACGTCGGCGGCGGCCTTGCCGTCGACGGTGACCTGCTTGTTGAGATCGGTGAGGGTTGCCTGATCGATCTTGGCCATCACACCGTTGAGCGCGTCCCTGATCACCGGATTGGCATCGAGGGCCGCCTGCCGAACCACGGGGACGAGGTTGTCCGCGAGCTGGAGCTGCTTGTCATCCTTGAGAAGGATGAAGCCGTTCACCGCGATCGCCGGGTCGGAGGTGAAGAGCAGGCCGACCTGCGCATCGCCCTTCTTGAGCGCTTCGATGGTGATCGGGCCCCCAGCGTCGGTGGGCTTGAATTCCTTGAACGTGATCCCGTACTTCTCCGTCAGCCCCTTGAGGCAGAACGGACGCTCGGGGCACTCGGGCGGCGCGGCCAGGGCGAGCTGGCTCGCGATGGTCCCCTTGGATGCCTGGCTGCCCCCACCCAGCGAACAGGCGCTCACGACGAGCGCGAGGATCGCTGCCCCGAGGGCGGCCGTGCGGATGTGCCGCATTGGGTCGTCTCCTTCCTTCCCGCCCGCGCGAATCTGGTCGCGACCTGAGCGAGCGGCGACCATAGCAGAGGTTCCGTGTCGGCTCTGTGACGATGACCACAGCGCCCGCCCGGAGCCCGCAAGCGGTTGGTCAGACGCTCAGAAGAATGCCGAACCGCTGGGGACCGGAGGCCCGAACGCGTCATGGGCAGGTCGGCCCGACCGCCGCTCGAATCGGCGCTGCACCCAGTTGAACGCTCGATCCGTTCCCACGGCAAGTACTGCAACCAGGAGCGCGCCGGCGAACAACCGATCGTCCTGGCGAAGCGCGAAGCCGTCGACGATGTAGCGCCCCAGCCCGCCACCCGCCACCAGTGCCACGAGCGTCGCGGTCGCGACGACCTGGACCGCCGAGGTCCGGAGGCCGAGCGTGATCGCCGGGAGCGCGGCCGGCAGCTCGACGTCCATGAGGACCTCCCGCTCGGTCATGCCCATGCCTCGTCCGGCCTCGACCGTGTCGGCGTCCACATCGCGGATGCCGGCGACGGTGTTCACCAGGATTGGTGGGATCGCCAGCAGGATGAGCGCAGGCAGGGCGCTGGAGAACCCGAGCCCGAACAGCGGCACGAACAGGATCAGCAGGGCATACGAGGGAACCGCGCGGCCGAGTCCCGCGACCGCCGTCGCCATCTGCTCTCCGCGACCGGTGTGGCCGATCGCGAGTCCTGCCGGGATGGCGATGGCCACCCCGATGACCACCGCGAGGCTGGACATCACCAGGTGCTCGACGAGACGCCACGGAACGCCGTTGGTCCCCGTCCAGTGGGCCGAATCCAGGAACCAGGTGACGACCAGCTGCACGAAGTCCATCAACCCGCCCGCGTTCGTGACCAGGGCGTGACGGCTCGACCCAGCCAACCGAGCCCAAGGTCGGCAATCAACCCAAGGGCTACCGTCAGCACGAATCCGACCAGGACCAGCGTGTCATTCCTGAAGTTGTAGCCGCGCAGCATGACCTGGCCCAGGCCTCCGAACCCGATCAGCGCGGTGACCATCACGAGGCCGATGGTCGTGACCGTGGCAATCCGGATCCCGGCAACGATCAGCGGAAGCGCCAGCGGCACCTCCACCTGCCAAAGCCGCCGGGTGCGCCCGTAGCCCATCCCATCAGCCGCTTCCAGGGCGTCACGCGGGACGGACGCGAGTCCGGCCAGCAGATTGCGCGTCAGGATGAACAGCGTGTACCCAACGAGTGCGATCTCCGCGGTCAGGAACGTGAGGTGCGTGAGCGGCACGAGGAAGGCAAGCAGCGCGAGGCTCGGGATCGTGTAGACGACGCTGAAGAAGCCCGTCACGAGGGCGACGATGCGCGGCTGATCACGAATGAGCACCACAGCCAATCCGCTGATGACCAGGCCCCCGACGACGGCCACCAACGTCAGGGCGAGGTGTTCCAGGAGTTTCGTCCCGATGAGCGGCAGGTTGCCCTGGATGACGTCCCAGCGGATCACTGAGCACTCACCTCGAGGTCGCCCCGGCGTCGAAGGTCTCCCGGCGCCCGAACGCCGTGATCTCGTCGGCCGTCACCAGGCCCTGGACGGCCCCCCGATCGTCGACCACGATCCCGACCTGCACCTCGGCGTCGATGAGCATCGCGAGCGCGTCCTTGAGCGTGGTTCGCCGGTCGAGGAGCGGCGACATCGCGGACGCCATGGCCTCGGTCAGGGCGCCGCTCGAGGGCACCTGGCGCTGGCCGATCCAGCCGATCGGGCGATTGCCTGCGTCCACCAGGAGGAGGTATTCGAACGGATCGGTCAGGATGCGCTGCCGCGCCTGGCTCGAATCGTCGCCCACCCGGGCCGTGACCGCGGACCGCAGGTTCAGGGCCTCCACCCGGGTAAGCGCCAGCCGCTTGAGCCCGCGATCCGCGCCGACGAATCGGGCGACGAAGTCGGACGCCGGATTCGCGAGGATCTCGTCCGGCGTCCCGAACTGGGCGAGCTTGCCGCCGACCTCCATGACCGCGACCAGGTCGCCCATCTTGATCGCCTCGTCGATGTCGTGCGTCACGAACAGGATGGTCTTGGCGAGGTCCGCCTGGAGTCGCAGGAACTCGTTCTGGAGCCGCTCCCGGACGATCGGATCGACCGCCCCGAAGGGCTCGTCCATCAGCATCAGCGGCGGATCGGCCGCGAGGGCCCGCGCCACCCCGACACGCTGGCGCTCGCCACCCGACAGCTGGCTCGGATATCGGTCGCGGTGGAGGGCGGGGTCCAGGCCCACGAGCGCGAGCAACTCGTCCACCCGTGCGCGGCGCCGGTCATCATCCCATCCGAGCAGGCGCGGAACGGTGGCCACGTTCTCGCCGATGGTCTGGTGCGGGAAGAGCCCGACCTGCTGGATGACGTAGCCGATGGACCGGCGGAGCTCCGTGACTTCGCGCGTCGCGGCATCCTCGCCGTCGATGAGGATCCGCCCACTGGTCGGCTCGATGAGCCGGTTGACCATCTTGAGGCTGGTGGTCTTGCCGCAACCCGACGGCCCGACGAGGACGCAGATCTTCCCTGCCGGGACCTCGATCGATAAGTCTTCCACGGCACCGAGGGCGCCGGCGCCGGTGCCGGAGTAGCGCTTCGTGACGTGGTCGAATGCGACGGTGGCCGCACGATGCCCGGGTGCGGGGACGCCCGACACCGAGGTCGAACCTAGCCGCGATCGACGAGGGGCTTCACTTCGCCCATCAGTCGCTCGATCGTCTCGGTGTCATACGGCGCCGGGAGCTCGACGATCGTCGAGGTGAAGCCGGCCGCGACGTGCGCCAGGAGCTGTTCCGCGACCTGTTCCGGCGGCCCGAAGAACATCCGGTATCGGTTGTCGTCCATGAGGTCCGAACGGTTGCGCGCCATCGCCCCAGCCCAGACGCGCTCGGCCTCTGCCGCGGAGTCGCGGATCACGACCCAGCTGTTGGATGTGCGCACGATCGTCGAGGGATCCCGTCCGACCGCCTCGCAGTGCTCCGCCAGGATCGCGTTCTTCCGAGCCAGGACCTCCGGAGCCCCCGCGACGTTCCAGTAGTCGGCGACCTTGGCGACTGTTCGCAGCGTCTTCTTCTCTCCACCGCCGCCGATCATGATCGGCAGCCTGGCCTGGAGCGGCCTCGGGTGATGCTCGAGCGCGTCGAACGCATAGTGGGCGCCCGGCGCCGAGGTCACGACGCCGCCGTCGAGCAGCGCCCGCATGGCAAGCGCGGACTCGTCCAGCCAGGCGAGGCGTTCACCGAATCCGGACCCGAACTCGATGCCGTGCGCCGTGTGCTCGTACTCGAACCAGGCGCCGCCGATGCCGAGGATTGCCCGCCCATTGCTGATGTGGTCGACGGTCGTGACGGACTTGGCGACGATCCCCGGATTCCGGAACGTGTTGGCGCCGACCAGCAGGCCGAGCTTGGTACGCTCCGTCGCCATCGCGAGGCCGGCGAGCGCGGTATAGCCCTCGAAGATCGGCTGGAGCGGGTCGCCCATGATCGCGTGGACGTGATCCCAGGTCCACAGGTGGTCGTAGCCGAGCCGGTCGATGCGGCGGGCGGCATCAACCATCTCGGGCCAGGTGGCCGCCTGGCTCCAGAGCAGGGCGCCGAAGCGGAAGTCAGTCATCGTGGATGGGCGCTCGTGCGGTTTGGGCTGCGCCCAGTATCTCCCGGAGCAGGAATCGACGCGCGAGACGGCTGCTCGGGCCAAGCTTCGCTCGGGCCAGGCGCGCTCGGGCCAAGGCTGCTCGGGCCAAGGCCCCTCGGGCCATGCGCGCGCAAGCCGCAGCGATGCGCGACCCTCGGGCCGGTCGCGCGTCAAGCCGGGACCTCAGGCGTTGTCCAGTTCGCGCGAAATGGCGCGCAGGATGAATCTCGCCGCTTCCGCGCTCTTGCCGCCGAGTTTCTGCCCCTCGTCCTGTTCCAGGGCCGCCATCAGATCGCCGAGCATCTGGTCCAGGAGCGGCGTCCGCACGAGGGCACCGCCGGCGATCGCGCTCTCGAGGCCGGCTACCGCTGCCCGGGCGTTCTCGACCGCATGGCCCCGGGCGTCCATCAGTTCCCGAAACGCCGCTCGCGCGGCGTCGGCCGCGGGACCCGTTGATCCCATGCTCACCTCCCCATGATGCGCGTCGCGATCGATGCGACTCGTGCGGGAAGGTCGTGCCCGTCGCCCGCGTCGGTCTCGTCACGCCCCCGCCACTCCGGTTCGAGGATGCTCATCGAGACCTCGTCCCACCAGCGACCGTCGCGCCAGATTGCCTCACGGGCCCGGCCCTCCACGCTGAATCCGCACGCCGCGTACGAACGCATCGCCCGTTCGTTGAAGGCAAAGACAGACAGCGAGATCCGGTGCAGGCGGAGGGCCTTGAACGCATGGGCCACCATCAGTCGGGTCGCCTCCGTGCCGTAGCCGTGACCCCACGCATCCTGTTCGCCGATCGTGATGTGGAAGAGCGCGGAGCCGTTGTCGCCGTCCAGTTGACTCAGGGCACAGGTCCCGATGAGGCGGTTCGATTCCCGGATGTGGATGGCCATGGCCAGGGATTCCGGCCCGATCGCGCGATTGTGGAAGAACCGGTCCACTTCATCGATCCGCATCGGCCCCTCGGTGTAGCGGGCCAGGCGGGCGATTTCCGGGTCCGAGTACCAGCGACGAAAGGCGGTAACGTTTTCCGGCACGTGGCGACGGAGCACCACGAGCCGGCCCTCGAGGGACGTCGGGAACCACGCGCGACCCGCCATCAGGGCACGGTATACCATCGCGGCCATGCGTCGCTGGAGCGAGCTCGCCGAGCGTGTCGCGGCCACGACGCGAACTTCCGAGAAGTCCGCGCTCCTCGCCGACTATCTCCGGACGCTCAGCAAGGCCGAGCTGCCGATCGCGGTGGTGTTTCTCACGGGTCGCGCGTTTGCCGAGGCCGATCAGCGCGCCACGGGCCTCGGCTGGGCAACGATGGCGGCCGCCATCGCCGAACTGATCGACGCCGGCCCGGGCGACCTGGGCGCGGCCTACGACCGCCATTCCGACCTCGGTCTTGCCGTCCAGGACGTCCTGGACCGAGCCGGTCATGCCCCGGCCGCGGACGATGCGCCGAGCCTGATCGAAGTCGCCGAGGCCTTTGCAACAATCGAGCGCGCCGTCGGACCCGGGCAGAAGGGCGCCCTGTTCGCGGGTCTGTTGCGGCGGTCCGACCCGGCCACGGCCAGGGGCATCGTCAAGGTCCTCTCGGGCGATCTGCGGATCGGCCTGCGCGAGGGGCTCGTGGAAGCGGCCATCGCTCGTGCCTTCGACGCGCCGCTCGATGCGGTCAAGCGCGCCGGGATGCTCACCGGCGACCTCGGCAGGACGGCATCGCTCGCTCGCGACGGGGCCCTCGATTCGGCCAGCCTGACGCTCTTCCATCCCCTGAAGTTCATGCTCGCATCGCCGGCCGAGGACGCCGCGGACATCGTCCATCGGCTCGGGCCGACCGTCTGGGTGGAGGACAAGTACGACGGCATTCGGGCGCAGCTTCACAAGCGCGGCGAGATGGTTTCCCTGTACTCGCGCGACCTGCATGACATCTCGGCCGGCTATCCGGAGGTGATCGAAGCGGCGCGCGCCCTTCGCTGGGACGGCATTCTCGACGGGGAGCTCCTGGCCTGGCGGGATGGAACCGTGCTGCCGTTCGTGTCCCTCCAGGCACGCCTCGGTCGGAAGGCACCGTCCGCCGCGATCCGGGCCGCGATCCCGGTCGTCTACGTCGCGTTCGACGTCCTGGCGATCGATCCGGTCGGCGGTGCCACCATCGTCCCGGTCCTCGACGAGACGCTCGCGGAACGGCGCCGACGGCTGGATGCTCTCGATCTGCCGCCGACGACCGGTGGACGGCTGCTCCTGTCCAACCTGGTCGCGGCCGATTCGGCCGTAGCGCTCGAAGATGCCTTTGCGGCGGCGCGGAGCCGACGGAACGAGGGCCTGATGGTCAAGGATCCATCGAGCGCCTACTCGCCCGGTCGGCGCGGATATGGCTGGCTGAAGATGAAGAAGGCCCTCGCCACGCTCGACTGCGTCGTGGTGGGTGTGGAGGTCGGGCACGGCAAACGCCACGGCGTCCTGTCCGACTACACGTTCGCCGTCCGCGACGAGGAGAACGACCGCCTGGTCACCATCGGCAAGGCCTACAGCGGCCTCACTGATGCCGAGATCGCCGAGATGACCGACTGGTTCCTGGCCCACACCCTGAGCGTCCACGGCCGGTATCGCGTGGTCGAGCCCGGCGTCGTCGTGGAGATTGCATTCGACGTCATCCTGCGCTCGAAACGGCACAAGTCGGGCTTCGCGCTCCGGTTCCCGCGAATTGCTCACCTCAGGCCGGACAAGCCGGCCTCCCAGGCCGACACGCTGGCCACCGTCGAGCGCCTGTTCCGCGAACTGCAACCGGATTCAGCGCTGCTGATCACGGCAGGTGCCCGGGCAGACGGGGCCGTCGGACCGGGCGAGCGTCAGCGATCGACGGGCAGGTCCAGGCGGTCGCCCCATTCCGACCAGCCGCCGTCGTAGACGGCGACGTCCTCGTAGCCGAGGAGTGCCAGCACGAAGGCCAGTCGAGCCGCCGCGATGCCCGACCCGTCATAGGTGACGATGCGGCGGCCGCGGGCCACGTTGGCCTTGAGGAGCATCTCCTTGAGCACGGCCGCGTCGCGCAACTTCTGGGTCCCCGGTTCGTGCATTGCCCCCACCGGAACGTTGACGGCTCCCGGGATGTGTCCGAGGCGACGGGCGTTGCCCTCGAGGCCTCGGTATTCGGCGGCGGCTCGAGCGTCCACGAGGAGGACATCCGATGACCCGAGGATCGCCCGGACATCCGGGGTGGTGAGGCGCAATCGCGAGTTCGCCCGCGGCGTGAATGCAGCCGCGGCCGGCGGATAGCTCGCGTTGGACATCGGGCGATGGTCCGTCGTCCAGGCCCGCAGCCCGCCGTCGAGGATTCGGGCCGCCTCGTAGCCATAGACACGGAGGCTCCACCAGGCCCGGGCAGCGTACAGGCCCAGCGTGTCGTCGTAGATGACCAGGCTCGTTCCGTCCCCGATGCCGGCATGACCGAACACGCTCGCGATCCTGTCCGGTCCGGCGAGTCGCAGGCCCGCTCCACCCTGCTCGTCCGCCTCGATGAGACCGGACCGCCAGTCGATGTGGACCGCACCGGGGATGTGACCCGCGGCGAACGTGGACGATCCGGTGCCGTCGGGCCGCCACCGGACGTCGAGAATCCGCAGGTCGGGTCGCCCGAGCTGTTCAGACAGCCATTCCGGGGTGGCGATCAGCTCCGGGCGGGCGAAGGCGGTCACCCGCAGCGCATCCCGGTCGCGACGGTTGGGTGGAACATGGCCGGTATCATACGGCGGTGGTTTCCCCCTTCATGGCCGACGCGCAGAAGCTCGCGGCGGTACGCACCGCACTGCCTTCCCTCGCGGCGGGCATCCAGCTGAATTCGGGGTCCGTGGGCCCGATGCCGGACGAGGTCGCTGCCGTCATGGCGGAGCTCGCCGAGTACGAACGAACCCTCGGTCGAAGCCAGGTGGACTACTACTTCGAGATGCTGGACCGGATGAACGAGGCGCGGGCCGGGGTGGCGGCCGTCCTCGGGGCGAGCCTCGGGTCGGTGGCCCTGACCCACGCGACCACCGACGGCATGAACCTGGCCACGTGGTCGCTCGACTGGCAGCCCGGCGACGTGGCCGTGACCACGACGCAGGAACACGCGGGCGGCGTCGGGCCGCTGTATGCGATCCGCGACCGATTCGGCGTCGAGGTGCGATTCGCCGACATCGGCGACGGCTCGGACGACGAGCGCACCCTGGCGGCATTCGATCGGGCCATCGTCCCCGGCACGAGGCTGGTCTCCCTGTCCCACGTGCTCTGGTCGACGGGTGCCGTCCTGCCGGTCGGCCCGGTTGCCGAGCTGGCCCACGATCGCGGGGCACTGGTGCTGGTGGACGGTGCCCAGGCGGTCGGGGCGCTTCCGGTCTCGGTAGCAGCAACCGGGGCCGACGCCTATGCGGTTCCCGCCCAGAAATGGCTCCTTGGACCCGAGGGCATGGGAGCCCTGTGGGTCGATCCGTCGGTCATGGACCGAATGCGCCCGTCGTTCGCCGGGCACTTTGCGTTCGAGGCGTATGACTCGCAGGGCAGTGCGACGCTGCACCCGGACGCTCGCGCGTTCGAGTCCTCGACCTTCCACCGCCCTTCGGTCGCCGGGTTCGCGCGCGCGGTCAGCTGGCTGTCCATGTACGTCGGGCTGGAATACGTCCATCGCCGTGGCGCGCGCATGGCCCGCCTCGCAGCCGATGCCCTGGCCCGGATCGACGGCGTCGCGCTGATCACCCCGCGCCATCAGATGGGCACGCTGGTCACCTTCCGCATTCGAGGCTGGGCGGCGCAGGCAGGACTTGACGAACTCGCCGCACGAACGTCGGCGATTGCCCGGACGATCGTGGCCCTGGACGCCATCCGGATCAGCGTCGGGTTCTTCACGTCGGAAGAGGAGCTTGATCGGTTTCTCGAGGGCGTTCGACTCCTCGCGGCGCACGATCCTCATTCCCTTCCGCCCCGCCGAATGCTGCCGATCTTCGGCGAGGCGTGATCGTTCGGCCGCCGCATCGCTCCTGGCTCCGGATCCGCTGGCGGCAGTTCCGGAACGCTCCGCGACCCGTGGTCCGCGCGGTGGGCGCGAACCTCGTCGTGGCCGGGATCCTCGGTGCGGCGTACCTCGCCTATGACATCGCGCTCACGCGCGGGGTCCGCCTGCCGGGTGGTGACCTCCGTACCCTGTTCGCGGCCCTCGACGTAATCCTCGTGCTGGTCGTCGGGAGCACGCTCACCTGGCTCATCGTGCCGCTGCCGCGCGGATCGGGGACCGCTCGACGCCGGACGCTCTGGAGCGCCGCGCTGGGCCTCTTTGCGGCGGTGCCGATCGCGTATTTGGTGCTCGTGGTGGTCATCCAGATTCTCCGCCCGCTGCTGAGCTGAAGCGCCGGCAGCATTTCCGGGTTGGCATGGCCCATCCGTGACGGTATGGTGTCCTGCGAATCCGGTGCCTGCCGGTCATGCGAGGGAGCTGAGGCCGATCGTGTCCGCGGAAGAAACCCGTCATGTAGCCATGCCCAGGCTGTATGGAGCGCCGGCCTACGCTCGACCGGTGGTCGCGGTTGCCCAGGCGGACCGGCCCTTCGACCCAGACGAGCTGCCGCTGGTCGTCGCGATGACGGACGAGGAGCGAGAACGCATCGAGCAGGGCATCGCGTCGGAGCAGCCGGCGACGCAGCCGACAGCGACGCCCGGATTGACGTCGCGGCCATTCAGCCTGCGCGCCCTTTCTGACCGACTGCGCGGCCTGCGCGGCTGACCTCGCGGGGCGCGAGCTCGGTTTCGATCGACCGGCCGGACTCGGGCTGGGTGTAGGATCGCGGCGGGGGAGTAGCTCAGTTGGTCAGAGCAGCCGTCTTATACACGGCCGGTCCCTGGTTCGAGCCCAGGCTCCCCTACCATCGCCCGCCTCGACGGTGCGTAGCCGGAGAACGCCGTTCGATCAGACGGCGGCCTGGACCATGCGGATGATCCGTTCGCGACGATCCGCGTCGAACGAACGCTGGGCAGGCAGTGCAGCAAGCCATGGTCCGACCTGATCCGGGCTGATCGACGCGCACGCCGAGGTCCGCTCGACACGAGGGTCGGTCCCGACCACCGCGGCATAGACCTTGACCACATGGTCGGCGTCCTCGCCGCCAAACCAGACACGAACGCGGTCGGCGTCCCGCGTTGCCCGCTCGAGCGGGTGATCGATCAGGAGCGTCCGTCCGTCGGCAACCCGGACCTCCCAGCTTCGCGGGCCGCGTGACACGACGGCGCCCGCGGGCGGAAGCTCCTCGATCACGGCGGCCCCGAAGGGCCCGATCACGATCTCCGGGATGACGCGGCTACCATCCGGAAGCGGCACGTTGGTGGCGATCGCATGGTCCGCCCCCACCAGGTGTCGCGCTCGGAATGCGGGGGTGGTCGGGACGCGGCGGCTCGCGAGGTGTTCGATCGCCGCGCCGACGCGCGCAAGACCAAGGATGCCGAATGCGGCCGGTGCCGTGAGGCCGAAGGTCCACGCCAGCGCGACGGCCACCAGCTGCGTGGGCGAGGCCCGGCCGGTCGGCGTGAAGGCATCGAGGACACCCGTTCCGAATACCGACCAGGCGACCATGCTTGCGCCGACCAGGGACGCCGTCCCCAGCAGCAGGGCACGCGCGACGGCCCAGGCGCTGGACCGTCCTTCACTGGGGCGCCGGGAGGTGATCACCTGCATGGTCGCCATGTTCGCGCATCGCGGTCCGCGCGGGTATGACACCTTCGGGTCATCCGGGCAGGACCCTCGGGCCACCAGCATGTCCGGCGATCGGTGGGAGGGCTCGAGAAAACCCGCCCGGCGCGGGAGATCCGAGGCGCGGGAGATCCGAGGCGCGAGACTTCGTGGCGCGGGAGTCCGTGGGGCGGCGCCAGGCGTCGGGAGGCGCAGGGTCATGGGGCGATGGGACGGCCGTACCATTGCCGGACCCCCGGTGCGCGGCGATGCTGTCTCACAACGACGGGAGCGACCCGTCTGTCGCGAGGTGTCCGCGTGCCAGACATGCGAGATCGACGGCCTTCCCGTGGGGTCCGGCTGCTCGGCGCCTCGATGGCGGCCGGGCTGCTCTGTCTCGCGCTGGTCCTGCCGACCCTCGGGGCGGCCGTCGGTCCGACCAAGCTGGATCATCCGAAGGTGACGCCCAGATCCGGCACCACGACGACGCTGGTCACCTTCAAGGTGACCTATCGCAACACCCAGGAATCTGCACCCGAATACGTCCGGGTCGTCGTCGGCACGCTGACCTATCCCATGTCGGCGACGAGTTCCGACTGGAAGCAGGGGGTCGAATTCTCCGTTCGGACCGTCCTCCCCGCCGGCACCATGTCCGTCCGCTTCGAGGCGCTCGACGGTGAGAAGTTCGGAGATCAGACGGATGGCGGAACCGTCACGATCGAGCCCGCCGCCGACCCGACACCGAGCCCGGCAGCGGAGCCAACACCGAGCTCGTCGCCAAGCCCGACGCCGAGCCCGACGAAGCAACCGGTAACCTCGCCGACGGCGAATCCCACGGCACGCCCGGCGGCGAATCGCTCCCCGAGCCCGGCCGCGAGCCAGGCCGCGAGCGCGGCCGAGAGCCCGGCCGCGAGCCCCGAACCGCCACCGTTGCTCGTCGTGGGCGGGGTGGACGGCTCATCGGGTGGTCAGCTGCCTCCCAAGAGTGGTTCGGGCGCCGGCGGGTCGTCGGGCGCCGGCGGGTCCCACCCGTCGTCAGGCACCGGAGGACCGGATGCCGCGTTCGCCCCCTGGCTGGGCGGCTCCTTCGACGGCGGCATGGCCGCGCTCGGACTGCAGGGCCCCGGCCACTTGCCGACCGCTCCCGCGATGCTCGTGGCGTCGACGGCGGTCACCACGTGGATGGCCTTCCTGATCTTCAACAAGAAGCGCCGCGACGCAGAATCGCCGGACCCCGATTCCGTCCTGCAGGCGCAGGCATCGACGGGCCTCGGCATCGCCGCCGGCGCCGGGCTCGCTGAGCCGGTGGATCTCGAGGCCCTGATGCCTCGATGGCGCAGGCCGTCCTTGATGGCGGCGCGCAAGGCTGATCCCGTCAGGGATCCGTTGCCGATCCGCGAGCCCATGGCGTTCTCGATCCAGCCGGCCGGCGTCCCCATGGATGCGGAGCGTCGCCGGGTCAGGTATACCGTGGCGGCGCTCCTCGACCAGCCGGACGAGCTTCGCTCGATGCGCATCGGCGAGGTCACAGCCGGTGACGAGGTCCAGGTTGAGCGACGCAGCGGGGCGTATCTGGAAGTGGTCTGTCCGGACGGCCGGCGGGGCTGGATTCACCGGACCGCCCTGAGCGAGCCGCTGGAGGCGACCCCTCGGGCATGGGGGGCCGGCGACTTCGAGCCACCGCCCGACGCCGAGAACGCCCTCGCCGCCCTGCTGGCGGCGCGCAGCCTTCAGCGCCGGGCCACCTAGCCCTGGTCCGATTTCCTGCGGATCGCCCGAATACGGGGGCCGGGTTCGCGACGCAGCACCAGGATGTGCTGGTGGACGATGTTCGGGACGAAGCCGGACGGATAGCCATAGGGCCGCAGTCGCGTGCCGGCCTGATACCAGACGATGTCCCCCTTGGTCACGAAGCCGACCGATTCGGCTCGCGCGGCGAGATCCGACCCCGTGAAGACGTACCGTCCCTGCTGATAGGCATCGCGCACGATCAGGGCCGCATAGCGACCCGGACGAAGGACGCGGTGCAACTGGCCGAGCACGTCGGTCATGCGGTCGAGGAACTGGGCGTAGTCGGCCAGATTGGCCAGATCCGCGGGATCGTCGGTGACCATGGCGTAGTCGGTTCGACGGTTTGCGTGCGACGCCGCAAGAGCCCCGCCGGCCATGGTCATCGGGAGCTGGACGTTGTAGGGCGGGTCCGTGGCGACGAAATCGATCGACGCCTCGGCGATCTTCGGGAGCAGCGCCAGGGCGTCGCCGACCCGGAACTCACAGCCGGACGGGTCAAAAGTTCGTGGTCCACCGGGGTCGTGCGGCCCCAGGTCGGCGAGATCCGGGCCGGCACCTCCGCGCTCGACGTTCGCGCCGGCCACGACGGCGTCATACACCGCGGCCCACTGCGGCGACAGCTCCAACCCGATGGCCCGGCGCGGCGTTCGAGCGATGGCCGCGCCGAGGAGCGTCCCGCCCACGCCGGCGAACGGGTCCAGCACCGTCTCCCCGCCGACCGTGAAGAACTCGATGAGCTTGGCCATCAGACGGGGCGGCTTGTTCGCGCCGTGCCGACGGCGCAGGGCATGCCCGAGCTCCGATGGATAGGCGGTGGTCCAGAGCGATTTCGTGAAATAGAGCCACTCCTCACCGGAGAGCTCGTTCAGGTGATTTCGAGGGTGCGGGACGGGGCGGGGATCGGGCACCGCGCCAGCCTAGCGATGCGGGCCGGCCCGCGCATCGGATCGGCGTTGGTCGCGTGTGGCACGATGCGAGCATGCCGACTGGAATATCGAGCGCGCGGTTCGTCGGAAGGGACCGGGTGCTGTCCCGGATCGCGGTCGCGCTCGAGGCGGCGGCCGACGGGCATGGCCATCGCCTGCTGATCACCGGCCCCGGCGGCAGCGGCGTCAGCCGGCTCGTGGACGAGAGCGTCCTGCGGGTCGGTCGACTCGCGAGGCCGTTCACCGTGCTCCGATGGCGTGCCTGGCCCGGCCGATCGCTCGAACCCTACGCGCCCGCGGTTGCCGGGCTCTGCGCGTTTCTCGGAGATCTCGACGCCCAAGAGCGGCGGCGCGTGCTCGGGCCCGGGGCCGACGCGCTTGCCATGCTCCTGCCCGACATGGTCGAGGCTCGACCCGCGGGGGCGGGCCTCCGCGTGGGTCCGGATCGACGGGCGGCGTGGGTGGCCGAGGCCGTGCTCGGCGTCCTGGAGCGGGCCGCCGATCGGCAGCCGGTCCTGCTCGTCCTGGAGGACCTGCACCTGGCCGACGCCGCGACGCGATCCTTGGCCGTCTTCCTCGCGCGCGTGAAGCGGCCCGGACGCATCTGCTTCCTGGCCACCTACGGAACGGATCGCACGGCGGTGAGCGCCGCGGTCCTGGCCGATTTGGCGGCGATCGCCGACACCGCCGACCCTCCGGATCGACTGGATCTCGAGCCGATGGGCCGCGACGAGCTGGCCCAGTTGATCGCCGCCATCGAAGGGCAGCGGCCGACCGCGGCCCTGCTGCTGCTCACCGCGGAGCGATCGGGCCGCAACCCCCTGCTCGCCGAGGAAGTCCTCGCGGCTCGTCGCGAACTGGCCGGCGTCTCGCTCGGAACGTCCCTTCGGGGGCTCGTCACCGCCAGGCTCGCCCTCCGCACCGTGGAGTGCCGCCGCGTGGTGCGCCTCATTGCTCCGTTCGGCGAGCCCGTCTCCCGTGTCACCCTGCAGGCGATCGCCGGAGAACTCGAGCGAGCAAGCGCCGAACTCCCGGGACGCTCATCGACACGTCCGCGCCGGGGCGCGGACGGCCTCGACGCCGACCTCCGGGCCGGCGTGGACGAGGCCCTCGAGCACGGCTTCCTCATCGAGCGGCCGGACGGTTCCCTCGACATGCGGCACGAGCTGATCGCCCGGGCCGTCGAGGAGGACCTGCTGCCGATCGAGCGACGCGACGTTCACCGGGCCCTCGCAGGAACCCCGGGACTCGGTCCGGCCGCGCGCGCCCGTCACGCGCTGGCCGCCCACGATCTGGGACAGGCTCGGACCGCCCTCCTCGACGTTGCGGCACTGGCGGCGGAGCGCGGTGCCGAATTGGATCACCTCTCCGCCCTGGAGCTTGCGATGGAGCTCGGTACGGAGGGCACGACCGATCGGGCGGCGGCCGAGCTGCTCATCCAGACCGCCGACGTTGCGGCCGCCGCGGGCCTGCCCGAGCGTGCCGCGTCGTATCTCGAGGCGGCCACGAAGGCATTCGGCGAACGAGAGGACGCCCAGGTGCTGGCGGGCCTCCACGAACGGCGGGGGCGCGTCGAACGGACGCTCGGTCATCACGACAGGGCACTCGCGGAGCACCGCCGTGCCGCCGGCCTCGTGCCGAGGGGAGCAACCCTCCTCCGCGCCCAGGTGCTCGGGTCGCTGGCGCAGACCCTGATGCTGCTCGGGACGTTCGGCGAAGCCGAGGCGGTTGCCGGCGAGGCCATCGAGACAGCCCGGGCGGCGGGTCGCGGGGGCCGCGCCGCGGAGGGGCACGCCACCTGTACGCTCGGGATCGCTCGCGCCTGGGGGGCCGACCCGGCCGGGGCCATCGGGCTCCTGGAAGCAGCCCGGGACATCGCGCTCGAGGTCGGGGAGGCAGACGACTACTTCCGCGCCGTGCTGAACCTGACCACGGCCCTGACGCTCCTCCATCGCGGCCCGGAGGCCATCGCGGCCACGAACGCGGCGATCGAGCGCGCCCGCGAGTTCGGTCTGGAGACGGTCTACGGCAACGCCCTGCGGGGCAACGTGGCCGAGGCCCTGTTCCTCACCGGCCGCTGGACCGAGGCGCGGGCCGCCATTCGCACGGCACTCGAGTGGAGTCCCGCAGCGGACGCCTTTGCCGATGCCGCCGTGACATCGGCGATGCTCGAGGTCGAGTCCGCCTCGGGCGAGCTTGCGGCGCGCCTGCTGGGTCGCCGGTTGCTCGATCTCCGCAACGCCCCCGATCCCCAGTCCATCGTCCCGGCCAGTCGGGCGGCCGCGTCCTTCTCGATGTGGCGGGGCGACATGGGCGATGCGGCCAGCGCCGCGGAACTCGGCTGGTCCGCTGTCCGCGGCACCGAGGACTGGGTGCTCGTGGCGCGCATGGCCGCGACCTATCTCGAGGTGCAGGCGGCCATCGTTGCCGATGCCCACGAGCGTCGCGCCATTGCCGACATTGCCTCGGCCCGCGAGCGGGCAGCCGTCGTCCTCAAGGAGGCCGAGGCCGCACTTCGCTCGAGTGGCGTCCCCGCCGACGCCGCCAGCCGGAGTGAGGCCGAGGCGCAGCTCGCGACGGCGCGGGCGTACGCGGCCCGCCTGGACGGTCGTGACCTCGCCGCCGCGTGGGATTCCGTCGCCCGCGCCTGGGAACGGGTGGGTGATCCCTACCAGGTTGCCCGGGCACGCTGGCGCCAGGCGGAGGCCTCGCTGCCCGCCGTCGATGCCCGCGTGGGCCGTGCCGCGGGACGAGGGCCACTGCTGGAAGCCGTCCGCATCGCGCGCGAACTCGGCGCGGCACCCCTCCTGCGGGAGCTGGAAACGCTCGCTCGCCGGGCCCTCATCACGCTGCCGCCGGCACCTGAATCACTCCTGACGGACGGTGCGCCGGACGAGGCGGCAGGACCGGACGACCGCGCCGGCGCTCCGGGCGAGAGGACGCCCGACGGTGGCTCGAGTGGTTCGAGCGACGGAAGGAGCGACTCGAGCCTCGACCCGCGGCGCGATACCGGACGTCGTTCGGGCGAAGGCCGATCGATCGGGACGGGCGAGCAGGGAATCGCGGCCGATTTCGTCGGTCCCCCGGAGCTCCGGCCGGACGCCGCCTTTGGACTTTCCAACCGCGAGCGCGAGGTGCTCGGGCTGATCGTCCAGGGACGGACGAACCGCGAGATCGGGGAGCGCCTGTTCATCAGCCAGAAGACCGTCGGTGTTCATGTCGGGAACATCCTGTCCAAGCTCGGTGTGTCCGGCCGGGTGGAGGCCGCGATGATCGCCGTTCGGCTGGACCTGGTGCCGGTTCGGGCGCGCTGACCGCAGGGATCAGTTGCGCTCGGCGGTGCCGATCGGTGTGGCCTGACCCGCCGGCCCCGATCGGTATGGCAGACCCGCCGCCCCGATCGGTATGGCAGACCCGCCGGCCCCGGCCTGACCCGCCGGCCCCGGCCTGACCCGCCGGCGCCCGGCCTGACCCGCCGGCCCCGGCCTGACCCGCCGGCCCCGGCCTGACCCGCCGGCCCCCGCCGGTGTCCCGGAAAACGAACGAGACCCGGAGGAGGGTCCGGGTCTCGTTGCGGTGTTCGCCCGGCAGGAGGGTGCCGGTCGAGTGTCTGGTGTTCTGTCCTAGAACCAGCGCTTCATGGCCGCTTCGACCACCGCGATGGCGGCGAGCGGAGCGACGGCGAGTGCGAGCTTCCAGGCCCGCTGCATCCGGTGCTTCATGTCTGGGCACTCCCGTGCTTGAGGATGATTCCGTCCGGTTTCCGTACCGGGGGACCTATCCTGCTGATACCGACGCGTGCCCTCAATGAGGCCAAAGTACTGGTGGACCCCGGACCTTCGGGGGATCGGTGACCCCTCCGGACCACCACGTATCCCGTCCAGACCTAACCGATCCACCCCATCTCCAGCCATCTCGGACGATAGGTGGAGGCCCTTAGCTGCGACTTATCTGGTGCCGGACCATTGGTCGGTGTGCAGCCATCGCCGGACCCAGCAACGCGTGGGTTATCGAGGCTCCAACGGGTCAATGCCGGGTGTCCAGCTCGAACCACCTGATCGAAAGACAACCTGATCGAAACTGATCGAAGTCGTCTTGACTGGCCCGCCCCATCCGAGCAGCATGGGCATTGAGCTCTGAGCGCCGTGCCTTGGAGGGTAGATGAGATACCGGCGGGTCATTGCGGGGGTGGAGGCGGCTGCCCTTCTCGGTATCTCAGTACCGTCGCACGTCGGACCATGTCTACGTCAATGCAGCGGCTGGCTCATTGTTCGACTACTCGCCGAACGGTGGCTCGGCATGGTGCACGTCTCCCGTGACGTTTAGGTACTGGATGAATGATGCGAGCAGCGGCTGCTCATAGCAGCAGGAGCACGATGGCCGTTGCGTGTCGTTTGACGGAGCATTACAGATGATGAACGTGAAGCCGGGCCGGCCGAAGGCCAATTCCGCGTTGCCGGCAGGTGTCGTCGCGATTGCGGGGCTCGTTCTCGCGGTTATCGCGCTGAGTCGCGTCACCGGCGCCATGGGAGCATCCCCTGACTACCCGGTCGATTATCGTGTCGCGTCGCACAACCTGACTGCGGCCCAAGTCGCCACAACGATAACGGCCCGACTTACGGAGATGGGCGGAGCGACGAGTCCCGCAACGGTGAAGAGCATGACGGTCGTTCCGATGTCTGAGCTTGCAGCAGTCGAGTCGGGAGCCGGCGCCCCCGTGGATGGCTCGCCTGATGCGGCAGCCACCGTATGGGTCGTCCGCGCCGAGGGTGCGTTTGTGGGACTCCGGGTTCCGCCTGGCGCCAAGCCGATCCACAGTGCGACGGGTTACTTCATCGTTGATGACGCGACCGGCGACATCATCGGCATGGGTATGCCGTAGGGGAGCTGTCAACCCCGTTGGCAGTGGTGCATTGCGATCCCTGATCGCCGCGCGACCTTGACGCTCGACCGTTCCGCTTGTCGATGCCCACATCTGTTCGAGGGCGCAGGTAATCAGGAGTGAGCGTAAGGGCTGTCGTCACGCTACGCTCGACCAGTGAATCTCCAGCTCTGCTACCAGGACGCCTACGCGCGAACGGTCGAAGCGAGGGTGGTCGCCGTGGACCTCGCCGGCGCGCCGTTGGTCGTCCTCGACCAGACCGTCTTCTATCCGGGCGGCGGCGGGCAGCCATCGGATCGAGGGCTCCTCCTGCGCAGCACCGACGGCCGCTCCTGGACGGTCCAGGGCGCGCGCAAGTCCGAGGGCGAGATCGTCCATGAGCTGGAGGCGGGCGTCGAGCCGCCGGCCGTTGGTGATCGACTCCATCTCGACCTCGACTGGACGCGGCGCTTTGCCCTGATGCGAACGCATACCGCCCTCCACGCGCTGTGCGGCGTGGTCTGGCGGGACTACGGCGCGCTCGTCACCGGCGGGAACATGGAACCGGGCGCCGGCCGCATGGACTTCGAATTCGAACGCATGGGCGGCGACCTCGTGGATGAGATCGAGGCGACGGTCAACGCCGAACTTGCACAGGCGCGCGATGTCCGGGTGAACGTGCTGCCACGCGACGAGGCCTTCGCGATCCCGGACCTGATCCGGACCAAGGTCAACCTTCTGCCGCCCGGAATCGAGGAGATTCGGACCATCGAGATCGTCGGGCTCGATCTCCAGGCCGACGGCGGCACGCATGTCGCAAACACCCGCGAGGTCGGTGCGATCCGGGTGACGGGCTACGAATCCAAGGGGCGGATCAACAAGCGGATCAGGATCGCCCTGGGCGAGTAGGGCTCACCCTGGCGGTTGACCCCCATGCCTTGCCACGCGATCAAGCGCCCTCGTCTGCCGCTTGGGGTCCGGAATGTCGTCCCCAGCGGCTGATCCGCCCGTCCACCAGGCGGCCCGAGGGCTTGATGCGTCTGCCGCAGCATTCCCCGCTCGAGCACGCTCGTCATGTCGCCCGGAACGTCGATCCGTGCTGCGTGACCAGCTCGGTCGTGTCGAAAATGCACCCCTAAACGACTCACGGGCCGGGCCAACGACGCACGGGCCGGGCTAACGACGCACGGGCCGAGCCCACGACGCACCGGCCGGGCCTGCGACGCACCGGCCGGGCCCACGACGCACCGGCCGGGCCCACGACGCACCAGATCTGGGTCGCGCGGCCTGTCCGTCACGGCTGCCGGGCGGGCCTTCTTCATCCGCCCCGCGTCGCCACGATGGAGAACGACAAGGGAACCCGGCCGCGTTCCTCCGGCCGGACGTCCAGGTGGCCCGCCCACCAGTCGATCGGGTGCTCCGTGACGCGTTCGAGGCGAAGGCCCGCGCCCAGGAGCGCGGTAATGATCTCGCCCAGCGTCCACGCTCGGGCGAACTTCCAGCTCTGGTCGTCCTCCGCGAGCGACAGGCGGTCGATGTACTCAGGCGCCCAGCCCTTCGAGGCCTCCGGTCCGCCGAAATAGTCGTAGTCGGTGGCCATCCAGCGTCCGTCCTCGTCGGCATCGAACAACCACTCGGCCGGGTGGCCGTCGAAGATCACGAGGCGCCCGGTCGGGGACAGGAGCCGGCGCAGGACGGCAGCCCAGGCATCGAGGTCCTGGAGCCAGATGATCGCGCCACGGCCGGTGTACACGAGGTCGGCCGTGCCATCGAGGTCATGGGGCGTGTCGAGGACGTCGGCCTCGATCCAGCGCGCCGGGGCGCCCGTGGCCGCCGTGAGCCGCGCCGCCAGCTCCAGCATCCGCGGGCTGATGTCCACGCCGATGACCTCGTCCGCGCCCAGGTTCCAGAGCGACAGCGTGTCCCGGCCCCCGGCGCACTGGAGATGGATGGCGCGCTGGCAACGGCCGCGGAGATCGCCGATGAGGTCGTGCTCGACCGGGAACAGGTTGGAGCCGCCGGCGCGGATGAGCGCGACGGCCTCGTCGAACCAGCCCTCGTAGCGCTCGGCGGCCTCGTCCCAGGCGGCGCGATTGGCCGCGTGCATCGCCCGGACGTCCGACGCCTCCGAGGCGGTCGCGGGACGGACGTTCGGCGTGCCGACTGAGGCATCATGCGGGTCGGTCATCGGATCGAGTCTAGCGATGCCATTGCCGCTGCCGGTATTGCGCATCGCGTAGTGCCGACCGAGCCGGCGCGTTCCGCCGAGGAAGCCGCCGAACGCCAGGGCCGTCCGCGCTGTGCCTCACCTCTTGCCGGCGACCTCCCGGAGCAGCGGTTCGATCCGGGTCGCGTAGATTGCCGGCCAGCCGTACTCGCGGCGGACGCGATCGGCGAGACGCGACACCGGTTCGTCCGCCAGCCGAGCGCGGATCAGGGCCGCCACCGTGGCGGGATCCTCCGCGGGATCGAAATACGTGGCGTCGAGCCCGGCCAGTTCGCGGAGTGACGCGATATTCGCGCAGATCACCGGGAGGCGAGAGACCGCCGCCTCGAGGATGGGCAGCCCGAACCCCTCGTCGTGGCTGGGAAGCAGGAGCGCGTCCGCGATCCGGTAGAGGTCGGTGACCACGCGCCGCGATGTCGAACGCCCCTGCTCGACGGCCAGGAAATGGACGACATCGGCCACGCCGACCGCCGTCGCCAGCGCACTGAGCCCCTGGAAGTACTCGTTCGCGGTGGGGTCGTGCGGGTCAAGCTGACCCGTGATGATCAGGCGCGGGTCATCGCCCAGGCGTCGAACCTCCGCCACGATGCGGATCGCGAACTCCAGGTTCTTGCGAGGGGTGATCCGGGCCGGGACCAGCAGGATGGGCCCCGGGCCGGGCAGGCCGAGCCCCTCCACGATTCGCTGCGTGGACGGATCCAACCCCAGGAGGCGGCTCACGTCGACGCCATTCGGCACGACGCGGACGTCCTCCAACGGCAGCCCGCTGAGGCGCATCTGCTCCTTCTGCCTCGCCTCCGACACCGCGACGTAGGTCGTCCGCGGCCAAGGATCCCGGAGGAGGTCCCACGGATATCCAGGGTGCAGATGCCGGGCATACGGCGCCGACGTCCAGGCCAGGTCGTGCTGCCAGGCCACCAGTGCCGGGCCGTGCGGTTCTGCGGTGACCTCATGGAGCGCGGCCGTCAGCGGCAGGTTGAAGTGAAGCGCACAGACGTTGTGGGCCACCAGGACATCCAGGTCGCCGATCGACGAGCGCAGGTCGGCCGCGAGAGCGGCCACGAGCGTCGCGAATGTCGATGGAACGCTCCCCCCGTCCAGCGACGTGCGGGCCGCCAGGATCGCCGGATGGCGAGTGTCCGCGAGCGGCACCCGGGCGACCTTTACACGAGGGTCCGTCGAGCCGCCACGACCAACGATGATCCGCACATGGTGTCCAGCCTCGGCCAGGAGGCGCGCCTGCTGGCCGAGCACGACCTCCACGCCGCCCGCGACGGGTGGCGCCGTGTAGTGAAGGAGCCCGACCCGGAGCCCCATCGATCAGACTGCCTCGCCGAAGCAGTCGGCGAGCAGGTCCTCGAGATGGCGTCGAAGGATCGTGAACGAGAAATGTCGGGCACCGAGCTCGTAGTTCCGATCGGCCCAGGCCGCAGCCAGCGGCGGATCGTCGAGAAGGCGGCGGGCCAGGGCCATGGTCGCGTCGCTGATGAACCCGTCGAACCACACGGCGCGGAAGCCGCGCGGTCGAATGTCGACCTCGTACGTCGAGTAGTTGTTCACGAGGATCGGCCGGCGATGGTAGACGGCCTCGAGGAAGGCGTTGCCGAAGCCCTCGAAGGCAGATGGGTAGGTGACGAAGTCGGCAGCCGGGTAGACGTCGGCCAGCGTGAAGATGCGCCGTCCGTCGGGGGTGTGCCCCGGTTTGTCGGCCACGACCTCCGACTCGAACCGGACGTCCACGCCCAGCAAATCCGCGAACTCGCGCACCCTGGTCTCGTACCCGGGCCCCTCATCGCCGGACGCGTGCGAGATCACCAGCCGGGCGGGGCGACCGAGGCGTCGGGTGAACTCGATCGCGTGCTCGATGCCCTTGCGCTGGATGACCCGGGTGGGCTGGAGCAGAAGGAGCTCGCCGGTGGCGACGCCGAGGTTCGCACGGATGATCGCCGGGTCGACGGCAGGCGGCCCCGGTGGGTCCTCGAATTCCATCACGTTCGGAATCACTCTCGCGGTGACGCCATGCCGGGAGGCAAGCTGGCTCGCCTGGATGGAGTTGATCACCACGTGGCGGATGGATGGGTGGATCGGCGGGAACGCCGCCGCGAGGATATCCGGGACGCAGTTCATGAGGAACCGCTGGCGCTCCCAGTGGAAGTCGTGGTGATGAGCGATGACCGGCATACCGGTCTCCGCGACGAACTCCGCGAGGGCGAGGCCGAGTGGCAGGTTCAGCGGGATCGCGCTCGCGTTCTCGATGATCAACAGCTCCAGCTCGAATTGGGCCACGAAGGCGCGCAACTCGGCCTTCAAGGTCTCGCGGAGCTCATGGATGCGCAAGCTGACCGCCGGAGGCCGCGTGTGGATCGAGACGGAGACGCCGGGCACGTTCTTCGGGCCCGGCGTCGTATCGTCCTCATGACCGTTCGCGTCCCACTCCCCGACATAGGCACGCCGGTTGATGGCCTCGATGTCGGGATGGCGATAGAACGCCTCCGGAACAACGCGACTACGTTCGGGCGGTCGGTCACAGACGCCGGCGAAGTAGTAGCAGGTGTGCCCGATCCGCTCGAGCGTCGACGCCCATTTCGCGGTTTCCAGCGACACGCCGTCCGTGCCGGCAAATCGCGTCGAGATGAACCCGATGCGCCGAGGCGTGATCGGGGCGGCCGAGCTGGGTCGCGGGCCCTGGGTGGTCGCCGGACGGCTGTACGGGGCATCGGGCAGGTAGGTCATCGATCCGAGTCTAGCGGCGGCTAGGATTACCGCCATGCCTGACTCGTCCGCCTGCACCCCGGCCCTCGACGCGATTGCAGCCGCCGGGATCCCGCATCGCGTGGTCCGGATCGAGCCGGCACGATCCGCCGAGGAGGCCGCCGAGCGCCAGGGAATCCCGCTCCGGGCGCTGCTCCGGACGATCGTTGTCCGCCGTGGTGAGGATGACTACCTGTTCGTGCTGGTGCCCGCGGGCCGGCGGTTCGACTGGCCGAAGCTGCGCGCCCACCTCGGGATCACGCGCATGTCCCTGCCCGACGCGGACGAGGCACTCGCCGTGACGGGCTACGTCCGCTACACGATCACGCCGTTCGGTTCGTCACGGCCCTGGCCGGTGATCGCCGACGCGGCGATCCTCGAAGAGTCGGTCGTGGCGATCGGCGGCGGCGGGTTCGGGGTGAACCTGCACCTCGCGCCGTCCGACCTCGTGGCGGCGCTCGCCGCTGAGGTGGTGGACGTCACCCAGCCGGAATCGGAGGTTCCGGCGCCGCGGTTCTGATCAGGCTGGATCCTGGGCGTGGTCGCAGGCGTCGGCCTAGTTCGCCCGGCGTGACGGGGACCGGGTTCCGGGCCACTGGCTGACCCTCGGCCGCCGGACCTCACAACTGGCAAACGCGATCTTCAGTTACTGTACGCGGTCCTCGAGGGCGAGGCGTCGATCGCGGCGCGGGTCGTCGGGCTCGACGATGAGGGTGATAGGATCGCGCGTGCCGACAAGGGCGTGCCGCGCTCTCTGGTCGCTTAGTCGTGGCTGAACGACGCCTCCGCGTGTCCGACGCCGCCGAATCTTGGAAAACTTCTTTTGACCGCAGGAGACAGCAATACTAAGCTCCGCTCGCCGTTCGCCTCCACTCAGGCGACGAAGACCAAGGCTGACCGCGGTGAAAGCGGGGGGGGAAATGCGGTTCTTCTGGAGAGGTCTGGCATCGGCCATCCTAGTGTCATCGGTCATGCAGGCATCGCCGGCTCTCGGTTTCGCCGTGACGGACGCACGTGTGCCTACGCAGGTGGATCCTTCAATCCTCAGTAGGTCCGTCACGACAGGACCGGTCATCGCCACTGGCACGCTTCGCGATAAAGCGGGTATCGCCACCACCGGGACTCTCGCGGTCGTGGCGTGGCCAAACGAAGCCACCAAACGGGGGCTCGAGGTCGGATCAGAGGTTTCGACTCCGACCGTGGGATGGGCCCAAGCGGGTCCAGACGGTCGCTTCGTCCTCCGCGTTGATCCCGCACTCGTCTCACCCGATCGCGTAAATGCCGACGGAAGTGTGAACCTGCAAGCGTTCGGTTGGACGTCCGACTTCGAAGGAACCCTACTTGTGCCTGGCGCCTTGAACGGCCGCGCTGCGCCCGCGATCAACATCGACGCATCGAGAGCTATGGGTTCGAGTCCCGCCCTTCAAAACGCCAGCACCGTACCAGACCTAGCAGGAGCACAGTGCCACTGGCTCCTGAAATCCACATGGGATGCAGATGTGATCATTGGTAAGACTTGGCCGTACGGCCTTGACACCGGCTGGATGGATACCTCATCGACCCATGCAATGACGGTGGGAGCCGCAGTTAGCGGTTCCGGTGCGTATGGTAGCTGGACAGCGAGCGGAACCACGAGTACGACGGTAGGTCTTTCATTCATTTGGAGCGAGTCGATCAACTACCGCGAGTATCACGAACAACACCGGTACGGCAAGTACCAATGGGTGTGCACAATTGGTGGAGCTCAGAATTCCTGGATGGAACAAGAACTGTACGGCACAGGTGGCTTCACATACGTATCGTCGTCCAACCCAGGCTTCACCACGAACCCGGTCAATGTCTCGGCCGGCGTTTGGGTGCGGTCGAGCAGCACCGGACAGCACTTCACGACGGCTACGGGTGTCCTGATCGCCGGCCTTATCGGGATCAATCTCTCGGTTGATACGAACTACGACTCGGGAAGGACCCTGTCTTATCGCCTTGTGTCTAACGGTAAGATTTATGGGAGCAATGCCGTTCCGTCGCTGGCAAGCATGGTCCGCACCGGCCGTTGAGTTCTCGGGTAGCGTTCATCGCAGGGCCGGGGGCGATCGTCATCGTCCTCGGCCTTGTGCTTGCGTTAACGCGCTGGATGCCCACGAGCCATGAGGACGGGGCCGGTCCGCTCACTTCGGTCGGCGCGCCGACCGAAGACTCGATCAAGACAGACCCTGCTCCAGGCGCGGACGCCTGGACGTTCGGCGTTCAGCTGTGCCTAACCGGCAGTAAACCAGCGGTCCTTTCCA
Organism: Chloroflexota bacterium; assembly: GCA_040389445.1. GTDB lineage: Bacteria > Chloroflexota > Limnocylindria > Limnocylindrales > CSP1-4 > UBA5189. The sequence goes on along the minus strand of JAZJZX010000007.1, from coordinate 164,580 downwards.
ACGTCCAGCCGACACGAGTTGTGGGATCCGGCTTCGAGTTCCTGGGGGCTGGTGTTCGCCAGTTTGTCGTCGCAGCAAGTCACGTTCCGATCCTGAGCGCAGATGGCTGGCCCCCCGCACCAGACCTGGATCCGGACCCGATGAGCAGTCTCTCCGGCTATGCCGTTACCCAACCCTGCGACTACGCCGTCACTGGCAGGTACACCGAAATGCTCATCGGCTTGGGCCGCGTTGGAACTGACGGTGGCGGGTGGGACGGAATCGAGATTTCATACACAGTCGATGGACGTAGCTTCGTGCTTGTCCTCCACCACGGGATCGCCATCTGCGGGACTCAGGTGAGTTGCGCGAGTCCCGACCAGGGCAAGGCCGGGAGTGCGCGGAATAGCTTCGGGCAAAAACCGGTGGCAAGCCCCCGCAACCTGGGGCAGCCCAGAGTCTCCATCGAAGTCAGTACGGTTCAGTTGTGTCTTCCCGTTCGGTCAACCGTATCCAAGTAGCCGCGCCGTAAGGTATCTTCAGGCGGTAAGTGTTCCGGGCGGGGGTAGCGCGATTTGGACTCTCTCGTCAGGGTTCTCGGCATACTAGGGCGAGCGGCCGTCGCAATAGCGGGCGTCGTTCTTGTCGCCGCTTGCACGACTCCCCCTCAAGCTGTCGGCGCGCCCAGCGTGCAGGCGGCGGCCCAGCACTTGGACAGGATCATCGCTATGGTCGAGTCCGGCGACATCACCAATATCTGCGACCTCGGTGGTCCAACGTGTCCCGACGTGCTGACGGGCCTCGCATGGGAACGGTTACCCTCAAGCCCACCGATGATCGTGGACACGACCACGCTCCAACCGGTCGACCAGGCAGACGGCACGACGAGCGGCGCCGGGGTTCTGATCACGCTGTGTGGCCTCGACGGCCTCGGGCAAAGCTATCGCTCAAACATGTTGATCTACTTCAATCAAGGGCGACTCGTTGCAACTGAACCGATCTATTGGACGGGGTTCCGGATTGCGATGAGCCCGGTCGTGGGCGGCCCTTCACCGTCACCTGCCGCGTGCCCATCGTCCTCACCGTAGACCGCGAGTGCTGACAAATCGCTTCGAACCTGACAAGCATGGGGAACCGGCGCCAGTTGGAATAGAGCGATTACGCTCCCAAGTGTCGGGAGAACCTGGAGACAGTTCAGACTAGTCGAGTCAGCCCCTTGGTGACGAAAGGGTTCGGCTTCGCGCGGCGACTAGTCCCCTCAACCTCCAGTCCGCCTGCGGCGGCAACTTAAGGACGCCCTATCTACTACCCCCACAGGACATTGACACCGGTCCGAACACCGTCCGTATCGTTCGCGCCGAGATTTCAGGCGGGTTCGTGCGCGTGGTCGTGCCCGTGCTCGTGGAGATGCGGCTGTCCGGCCAGGGCCATGGCTCGATTTGGCCTCAGCGGCGCCAGCGTGCCGAGCGATTCGGCAACGACGAGCAGATCATCGTCATCCGCGACGCGGAAGTCCGAGGCTGGATTGACGAACGTCTGTGTCCCGCGGCTCACCGCCAGGAGCGTGGCGCGATGCTCATTCCGCAGCCGGCCGCTCACCTCGTCGATGGTGAGACCGAGGTAGGAGCTGGGCAACTCCACGCGATACAGCTCGGAGCCCTCGCCGCCCGACACGATGTCGGTGACGAGACCCGTGAGTCCCGGGTACAGCGCCGATCGCGCCAGGAGCCGCGAGGCGAGCCGCGACGTGACGAGCGTCTCATCGACGTGCGCCCGCTCGAAGTGCTCGACGTGGCGCGGGTTGATGATCTCGGCGACCGTCCGGACCTGCGGCGCGACCGATTCGATGGCCATGACCGTCAGGATCGAATGCATGTCGGCCTCGTTGGTCGGCTCGGCCGGGAAGATCAGGGCCGCCGCGGCGTCCTCGATGCCGGCTCGTCGGAGGTCGGAGATGTCCGTCGTGTCGCCGCGCACGAAATACACCCCGTCCCCGGCCGGGTTCTTCTCGACGCTCGCGAGCACCACCACCTTGGCCTTGTACTCGTCGCCTTTGAGTTCCTGGATCAGGTCTCGCGCGGTGGCATTCCAGCCGCACACGACGATGTGGTCCTTGTAGCCGCTGGCGCCCAAACCCTGGCCCTCCTTGAGCAGGAAGTCGATGACGAGCGCCACGAGCGCCCCGGTGATGGTTCCGACGATGGCGACCCCGAACAGCACGAGCAACCAGCTGACGGCGAAGCCGCCGAGTGAGGTGACGTAGCCTGAATCGCCCTGTCCGAGGATGGTGAAGATCGCCCAGTTGAAGGACTTCCCGAACCATTCGACCGCCGGGCCGACGCCCTCGTACCAGGGCTTCTCGACGATTGTCACGAGCAGTGCCGCGATGCCCACGAAGATCGCCGCGCCCTCGGCCAGGCTCAGGAAGAACCGTCGATCGACCGCGCCGGCAATGCGTCGCGTATGCCACGCGACCCGACGAATGATCGGGGAGGCGATCAGCGCAGTGAGCGGATTGATTCGGCGCAATTGCAACGGTGATCCTCGATCAGCCCAGCCCATCGTCCGTCGCGGACCGGTCCACGGATCGTGCCACATCGATCAACGGCGGGACAGGCCACGGCGCATTCAGAACTACCTCCGCTCGATCTGCGTCTCTACCGTGCAGGCACTCCCCTGGAAGGCGACGTGGAGCGTCACGCTCACGACGCCCGCGCTGTCGACCTGGGTCGAGCAGGCCGCGGTGAACGGGTCCTCCTCCTGATAGCGCGGTGTGCCGCCCGGGACCGGCTCGTAGACGATCGCGTCGGAGCCATACCAGAGGCGAAAGCTGATCGTCCAGGCACCCGGGCCAAGCGTCGCGGGCACATCGCCCCAGATGCCCGTGGACGCCACCGGCCCGGCCGGGCCATGCTCCAGCCCGGGCCGGGGACCCTCGTCCCACGCGAAGTTGCCGCGGTGGTCGTAGCCGCCCGGGCCCTCGACGCGGATCCCGTAGTTGCACGTCGTGTACCACTGCTCCCTGCACGGGCCGAGGCCCGTGGCATCCATCGCCAGTGAAGCCGGTGCGGGCGGCTGGGTGCTAGGGGGTACCGAGACCGTTGGCCTGTCCGTGGCAGGGTCCGTGCCGCATGCCGCGACGATGATCGCGATGACGAGGACTGCGAGTGTGGATGCCCCAGCCGGCTTGTGTGTCGCGGTCTGCATCTCCCCACCATCTTCGTCATTGGGGCCTGCACAACCTCGATCTTTACGAGCCGGGTGACTGGAAGTATCTTCGCCTCGAATCACGGCCCAAGCGGAGTTCCGGCGGGTTGGTAGCCTCCCGAATTCAAGCATTTGGAGGGTTCTTGATGCGATCTACGGCAACTGCGGTGGTGCTCGGCGCTGCCTTGACGTTCCTAGTCGCAGCGCCGGCGCTTGCCTACGACCCAACGGCTGCTGCGAACTATGCGGAGCAGTGGTGGAACAGCTACAACGACGGGCAGTGGCCACGATTCAACAATGACTGCACCAGCTTCGTCAGCCAGGCGTCATGGGCCGGTGGCTATGACTTCGACTATGGCTCCGGGAATCCCTGGTACGCAGATCAGTCCTACGGAGCGTGGTACACGTCTGCTTCGTGGTCGTTCGTAAAGAATAATCGCGGCTTCCACATCACCAAGGGTGACCCGATCGTCACCTCCGTTACTGGCGTGAAGACCGCATCGACCACTGGCGTAAAGGGGGACATCGTCTACTACTCCTGGTTCGGCGACGCGACCTTCAGCTCGGATAGCCATGCCACCTTTGCAGTTGTCACCGCAGGCTGGGCCACGAGCTCACCCGATTATGGTCTCTTGATCGATGGCCACACGAACGCGCGACACAAGGAGTACTGGACCTTATACAAGTTCAACATCTACTGGGATCGTACGATCGTTCAGGTCGTCCACCCACTCGCTTCGAGGTAGTCAGCCATGAAGCTGCCACGTAGACTCCGCAGCCGCGCCCTAGCGGGCGGGGGTCTCTTCGGGGCCCTCGTCTTGGGCGCCGCGATCGTCGCCGCGACGACGCCACCTGCAGATCTTGCTGCGAGGACAGACGTCACCAATCTTGCCTTCGACGCTCTCAGTCGCGAGGCAGACATGTTCCTCGGAAACGACACAGCCGGTCTGTCATCGAGGTTTACTGGTGCTGCATTGGAGGGCGAGCTGGTGCTGCAGGCTCACGTCCAGGACCTCATCAACCAAGGGACCGACTATCCGGGGCCGCTCCACATTTCTGATCAGAAGGTCCTATCGATTTCAGGTGGCGGCGACTTCTACGTCATCGAAGTCCAGTTCCATGCGGTGCGGGACAACATGAGGGCCGGCAAGGTGATCGATCAGTCCGAGTCGGACGTCATCTGGACGCTGTCCGTTGCGCGGGCTGCTACCGGCTGGCGAATTTCCAGCATGGATGGGCGCTTTGCCCCGGGCGGAGGTCCCTAGGAGGCTGCGAGGGTCGACCGCCGCGGGTTGCGCGACACTCCTGGAAAGAGATGCAGCCGGCACCTTTGGAGGACCCTATCTACTACCGGAGTCATACCAGAGGCGGAAGCTGATCGTCCATGCGCCCGGCCCAAGCGTCCTCGGCACGTCCCCCCAGATGCCCGTGGACGCCACCGGCCGGGCCGGGCCATGCTCCAGCCTGCCCATCAGGGGCCCGAGGGGGACTCGGAACGCCCAGGCGCAAGCCTGACCTGCCCCCGGATTGTCTCGGACCACGTGTGTCGACATCGCTCCGTCGTTTGTGGAGAGACCACTTGTGGGCATAAACGACGGGGACGTAAGGTGCGCTTCATTCGCGACCAGATCGCTCGCGGGGGGTCCGTGAGGAAGGGTCGCGCCGAGGGGGGACCGTTGTGGTTGAGGGTCGCAGGAGGCGCCTGTGGAACACGATACGCACGGCCATGGTGATCGCCCTTGCATTGGCGTTGACCTCCCCGAGCGTAACGTTGGGACTCACATGGGACGGAACGAACCCGGGAGCCACCGCTTGCGGGGACGGCACGAATCCCGTCTACACGCTGGGCAAGCGAACCGCTGCGAGCCCGTTGGGCAGCCAAGGTATCCCCACTCCTATTTACGCCGGTGCCACCAAGATTGGTGAGGTCGAGATCCGTCACTCCGCCTACTGCGCTACGGTCTGGTCGCGCGTGAAAACCTCACGAGCACGACGCTGACCTCGAAAGAGACCATCATGATCTACACCGATAGCAATGGAAATGGCGAACAAGCGTTCGAGGTCACGGACACCCTTGCCCCAGGTCAGACCGGATGGAGCAAGCAGTACCGCGACCGAGCCAGTTTTGTAGCGAAGGGTGCCCTCCTCTATGGAGGAGTGTGGCGTTATGCGCAGACGACTCGTTCGGTTGCGTGGGCTGCATATCGGTCCGACTACCCAGACATTCCGTACGCGTGTCAGCACACTGCTGCGTGGCCGTGCAATCGTTGGCCCAAGAACGCCAATGGGACTCGCGCCACATTTCAGTACCACGTAGAGAACGTGTCCGCAATGCCCAACGGCAGCGGCGGGACGGTCGATGTCTCGGGCGACGTCTTTTTCATGGTTGGCAAGTTCAATGCAGTGGCAGCGGCTAGCCCAGTGTTCAACTTGACCAATGTCTGGGCAGAAGCTGAGTTCTACGTCTACTCCTACTCCGAGGTCGGTATCGTTGCGCGCGGAGGATCGTATGACACTGATGGAGACTATGACTATGACTGGGGCGATCTCAAACTGAGTACCGCGGTGGCTTGGGGCAACTCGAGCAGCAATCGCTCAACGTTCTGTCACGAGATAGACCACGTCATGGGCCTGCATCACGTCTGGGACCACGGGTCCGACGGGATTGACAACGTGGGCTCAAAGGCTACATGCATTGGGGCAGGCTACCCCACAGGCCCAAGCATTGATGACGTCAGTGCGCTGAGCGCAGTGTACGCAGGAGCACTTCCGTGATCCGAATGAAGCTGCATCTGTCAGTCCTCGTTGTGGTTTCTCTGTTTCTCACAGGGTGCTATGGCGACCCGAGCCTCGGTGCGCCTGCATCTGACGAAGCGGTTTCGGAATCGCAGGTCCCGTCAGCATCGGATATCGGGGTCTCCCCTGCCTCCGATGGGGCAGCTGGCGCTTGCGGTTCGGCGTCGCTTTGGGTCGACTACGCGCCGACCGACGTGGCGACCCTTGTCGGATATGGCTGGGGATTCGTATCCGCGCACGTCTCGTCGCCGGAATCAGCCTTTTTCAACACCATCGATGGGTTGGCACCCGACGGCTTCCTGCTCAAAGGCCCAAGCGAAGCACACTCCTCAGCGACGGTCTACACACCATATGTCGTCGAAGTCGACAGCGTTTTGACCGGGAAAGGCAACGTCGGCGTGAGAAGCGTTCTCGTTGAGGGCGGCGCTGTTGGGTGCATGCAAGTGACTGTCGATGGAGCGGCAAAACTCGCGCGTGATCAATCCTACGTGCTTGTATTGGCGGACGCGAAGGATGTCGACGGCAACGACCTAAAGGGCTTGCAACGGGTCGTCTTTGCATGGCCGATAGACGCGTCGGGCATCGTAGGAACGGTCGATGGCCCACTCTCGCTCGATGCGCTCAGCGTCGTCGTTCAGAAGGCTGTCCTGAGTGCCCCTTAAGGCGCGCAGGCCGTCGCTCCTGACCCTCCGTTCCTCGCGCGCAGGCCCCCGGGCGCGCTAGGGCATCCGCCAGCCTGCCGGTGGAACGGCGAACTCCAGGATCACGGGTTTCCACGGCGCCGCGACCGCCTGTCCGCGATCAGTTGGCTGGTCGCGGTAGAGGGCTACGGCCATAATTCGGTCGTCGCCAGTGAACGAGATCCAGCCATACATCGCCACGCCGGGGAGCAGGCTCGCCTCCGGACAGTTGCCCGACGAGCCGACGCCGGGCCAGAAGTTGTCGCAGTCGAACACTCCGGGCGTCAGGTAGATCCTCGAAACTGGGTGGACCTGGTCCTCGGTCATGGAGCGGACGGCAGCAACGGCCTCATCGCACGAATCCAGGGCGTAGGCGGGTACCTCCGGGTCCACGGCGGACTGGCAAGAGACGCTCGCGGGAGGCGGACTCGTGTTGGAGGGCACCGGCGAACCGCTGGTGGAGCACGAGGCGAGCGTGACCATCGTCAGCAGGACCCTAAGGATGCGGTTTGCCGCCAGGGGTCGTCTGCCGGCAGCGGTCGGCTGAGCCACGCTCATCTCCTTGCCTCTCGGTCGGGACGTGGGGCGGACGTATGAGCGACCAGCCTTGCAACAGAGTCACGCTCTTCCCGCGGGCGAACGCGCTGGTCCGTACCCGCATCCGAGAGGGCCGCGGCAACAAGGAAGCGCCGATCGACCGCGCCGGCAATGCGTCGCGTAGCCACGCAACCCGACGGATGATCGGCGATCAGCGCGGTGAGCGGATTGATTCGTCGGATCACGGGCGACTCGGCCCTCCCTGTGCTCCACCGGATGCTGCGATGTCGTGGCCCCGCGATCGTACCCCGCGCTAGCTGCGCCCCACCGCCCGCCGAACGAAGTCGGCGAGGTCCGCCGACTGCCGGATCCGGGACGGCTCGTGGACGTACATCATGTGGCCCGCCTCGTAGTGGGCGAACTCGATGTTCGAGCGAAGCTCCGCCGGGATGGGCAGATGGGCCATCACGTGCTCTGCCGCGAAATGTGGGGTCGCCCCGTCGAAGTAGCCGCACGCGATGTGCACGCGGAGGTGCGGGTTCGCGCGCATCGCCGCGCCGAGGTCGTTGACGACGGATACCGAGCGACCTTCGAACTCCTTGTAGGACCAGGCCTGGTGGACCGCGCCGGACAGGATCTCGTACGGCAGGTCGTTCTCGTACCCGAGGTCGGCCCGGACGTACTGGTTCAGCGCCGCGGTGTACGGCCCGAGGATGTGGCTGTACGACGGGTCCGCGGTCATGTGCTCGAGGCCGCCGTCCGGCTCCCAGCCGAGGAAGCGGCCGTCGAGACGTCCGACGGAGCGACCCTCCGCGCGGAGCAGCTCCGTGAAGAAGCGGACGTGCTCGACACGAAGGTTCACCCGCTCGATGTAGGCCCGCGACAGCCCCGTGAGCCGCGCGACCCTGGATGCCCCGGCCCGCCGTTCGGCATCGGTGAGACGCGCCCCACGCGCCAGCAGCCGAGGGTACTCGCCGGAGGCGTAGGCCTCGGCCTCGGCGACGACTTCGGCCAGCGTCCGGCCCTCGTGCTTGCCGTGGTACCAGGCGATGGCCGCATAGGTCGGCAGGTACAGGGCGTAGGGCTGGTCGTTGCCCTCCTTGAAGTCGATGGTCAACAGGTCCAGGACCGACGAGATGAGCACGATCCCGTTGAGGTACATCCCGTGGCGGTCCTGGAGGTAGGCCGCCAGGCCCGCGGCGCGGATGGTTCCGTACGACTCGCCGGCCAGGAACTTGGGCGACATCCAGCGGCCGTTCCGCGAGGTCCACAGGCGGATGACCTCACCGACCGATTCGAGGTCGCGCTTGAAGCCGCTGTACTCGGTGGCCTTCTCGCCGTCGATCGGGCGGGAGAACCCGGTCGCGACGGGATCGATGAACACCAGATCCGAGTGGGCGAGGAGCGATTCCGGGTTGTCCACGAGGTCGTAGGGCGGCGGGACCGGCGAACCGGCATCGCCCGCGACGACGCGCCGAGGACCGAGCAAGCCGAGATGGAGCCAGACGCTCGATGAGCCCGGCCCGCCGTTGAAGGCGAACGTGACGGGCCGCTGCTTCGGATCGGCACCGTCGAGCGTGTAGGCGGTGACGAAGACCGTGGCCTTCGGCTTGAACCCGCCGACCTTGCCGTCCTCGATCACCTCCTCGCGGAGGACGAGTCGTCCGGTCCACGAGGTGTAGGCGAGCTTCTTCCGTCCGACGCTGAGGGTGTGCCGCCGCTCGACGAGGTCATCGGCCGGGTCCGGGGCCTTCGCGGATTCGGCTGTGGTTCCGGCGCCGGTGGCCAGCGCGCCCGCAGCCGCCTTGGCCGCCGCCGCAGCCTTCGCGTCGCCCGCCGCGTCGGCCACGCTAGAGCGCCTTCACCGCGTTCACCAGGTCGGCCAGGCCGGCCTTGGCGTCGGCGAACAGCATTCCCGTCTTGGGGTTGCCGTAGAGCTCGTTGTCGATGCCGGCATAGCCGCGGCCCATCGAGCGCTTGATGACGATGATCGCCTTGGCGTGATCGACGTCGAGGATCGGCATCCCGGACACCGGCGAGCCGGGCTTGCGGGCCGCCGGGTTCGTGACATCGTTGGCACCGACGACGAGGGCTACGTCCGCCCGGTCGAACTCGGGGTTGATCTCCTCCATCTCCTTGAGCTGGGGGTAGGGGACGTTGGCCTCGGCGAGGAGGACGTTCATGTGGCCCGGCATCCGGCCGGCGACCGGGTGGATGGCGTACTTCACGTCCACGCCGCGGCTCTCGAGCAGCTCGCCGAGCTCGCGGCAGGCGTGCTGCGCCTGGGCCACGGCCAGGCCGTAGCCCGGGACGATGATCACGGAGGAGGCATAGGCGAGCTGGATGGCCGCGTCGTCGAGGCCGAGCTCGCGAACGGAGCCCCCACCCGCGACCGCTGCGCCGGCAGTCCCTTCGCCGCCACCGAAGCCGCCGAGCATGATGTTCAGCACGGATCGGTTCATGGCATCGGCCATGAGCTTGGTGAGGATCGCGCCCGAGGCACCCACGAGGGCACCGGCGATGATCAGGACGTCGTTGCCGATCACGAAGCCGGCCATGGCCACGGCCGTACCGGTGAAGCTGTTGAGCAGGCTGATGACCACGGGCATGTCCGCGCCGCCGATCGGCAGGACCATCGTGACGCCGAAGATCAGGGCCGCAGCGAGGATCAGGAACATGACCGGGACGCTGACGACGCCGGTCCACAGGTAGATGGAGCCCGCCGCCGCCACCAGGACGATGGCCAGCGTGATGAGGCGGCCCCCGGGCAGGATGATCGGCTTGCCGCTGATGATGCCCATCAGCTTGCCGGACGCGATCAGCGAGCCGGTGAACGTGATCGACCCGATGAGGATGTCGAGGACGGTCGGGATGCTGATCTGGAGGGCGATGGAGCCGCCCTCTCCGGCCAGCCGCAGGTAGTCGTCGATGGCGATGAGGGCCGCGGCGCCGCCGCCGACCGCGTTGAACAGCGACACCAGCTGGGGCATCGCGGTCATCTTCACGGTCCGCGCGGTGTACAGGCCGAGCCCGCCGCCGATGGCGATGCCGACCGCGATGATGATCCAGCCGCTCGCGGACACATTGCCGTTGACCGCGAGGAGCAAAGCGGTGCCGCCGATGGCGATGGCCATGCCGCCCGCCGAGAGCAGGTTGCCGTTGCGGGCCGTGGCGGGCGAGTTCATTCGCATCAGGCCGATGACGAAGGACGCGGCTCCGATGAGCCAGGCGATCCGGACGAGGACTTCGATTCCGTCCACGCTCAGGCCTCGACCTTCTCGGCCGGCTTCGGCGCCGTCGGCTTCTTCCGGAACATCTGGAGCATCCGGTCCGTGACCACGTAGCCGCCCACGACGTTCATCGTCGCGAACGCGACCGCCAGGAGGCTGAGGATCTGGCTCAGGAGGTCGGTTGCCGAGGCGGCGATCAGCATCGAGCCCACGAGCACGATGCCGTGGATCGAGTTCGCGCCGGACATCAGCGGCGTGTGGAGGGTCGCGGGGACCTTGCTGATCACCGCGAAACCCGACAGGATGGCGAGCACGAAGACCGTCAGCGCGCCCAGGAGTTCAGGGGTCATGCGGCACCTCCGGCCGGCTGGAGCAGCTTCTTCACGGCTTCGGAGCGGATCTCGCCGCCGTGGGTGATGGTGACGGGACCGGCGATCTCGTCGGCCGGATCCAGGTTCAGCGCGCCGTCCTTGACGAGCTGCAGGAGCAGCGCCGAGAGGTTGCGGGCGTAGAACGCGGATGACCCGATGGGCATCGTCGCCGGCAGGTTGTCCGGGGCGATGATCGTGACGAGGTTGTCGGTGACGACCTCCGCGCCGGCCTTCGAGAGCTCGCAGTTGCCGCCGAGCGCGGTCGCGGCCATGTCCACGATCACCGAGCCGGGCTTCATCAGCGTGACCGCTGCCGCGGTCACGAGGACGGGGGGCTTGCGGCCCGGGACCTGGGCCGTGGTGATGACCACGTCCATGTTGCCGATGACCTCGTTGAGCTCGGCCTGCTGGGCGGCTCGCTCCTCGGCGGTCAGCTCGCGGGCGTAGCCGCCCGCGCCGGTCGCATCGATCTGCGTCTTGAGGGTCACGAACTTCGCGCCGAGGGACTCGGCCTGCTCGCGGGTCTCGGGCCGGACGTCGTAGGCCGAGACCACGGCGCCGAGGCGCCGGGCGGTGCCGATGGCCTGGAGCCCGGCGACACCGATCCCGAGGATCAGGACGTTCGCGGGCTTGGCCGTGCCCGCCGCAGTGGTCAGGAGCGGGAAGTAGCGGCCGAACGCGTTCGCCGCGATGAGGACCGCCTTGTAGCCGCCGACGTTGGCCTGGGATGACAGGGCGTCCATGGTCTGGGCACGGGACAGGGTCCGCGGGATCGCATCGAGGCTGATGGCGCTGACGCCCGCCTTCGCAAGCGTCTCCATGAGCTTCGGGTCGAGGAGCGGCCCGAGCAGCCCGATCACGGCCTGGCCGGAACGCAGGCGCTTGGCCTCGGCCTCGCTCGGCTTCTGGACCCGCAGGATCGCGTCCGACTGGGCATACAGCGCGTCCGTCTTGACGATCGTCGCGCCGGCATCGACATAGGCCGAGTCGGGGATCAGGGCGCCGAGTCCGGCCCCTTCCTCGACGAGGATTTCGAGCCCGGCGGCCGTGAGCTTGGCGAGGGCTTCGGGTACCAGGGCCACGCGCCGTTCTCCGGGCGCGGTCTCTCTGGCGACTCCGATCTTCATGAGCACCACCTGATGTCTGGGCAATGGGTCGGGTGTGATGGCCGCCGCGCCGCCGCGCCGCCTGTCCCTGCTTGCGTCGAGGGGCTCGTTCGGGGCCGTCGTGAAGGATACCCGGCGGTGAGCGGGGGCGTGTTGGGGCCGGGCTGAGCGTGTCCTGCGATGGATCTCAACGGCACGCCCGCCCAATGGCTGCAGGCGGCTCTCCAGGGAGCCAATGGGCCGCAATTGGCTCGGGGTGCTTGCCACGGACCATGAAGTCGGGCTAACCTTGACTCATGACGGGACGAGTAAAGAACCGACGACGAGGCTACACACGCGTCAGCGCGAAGCACCAGGTCACGCTCCCGATCGATGCACTTGAGCGTGCCGGCATCCGGACGGGGGACATCCTGCACGCCGAAGTTCGGGGTCCGGGTGAGGTGCTCCTCGTGCGCAACGTCGACCCGGTGACGGAGTATGCGGGCGCCCTGACCGGCGTCTATGGCGCTGGTGAACTCGAGGAGCTCCGGCGGGAGTGGGACTGACCGTCCTCGATGCCGGGGTCGTGATCGCTCTCCTCGACGCCTCCGACGTTCACCACGCGGCCGCCCTCGCGTCCGTTCGCGAAGCGCAGGAGCAGGGTGACGTCCTGATGCTTCCGGCTTCCGCTTATGCCGAGTGTCTCGTTGCGCCGAGTCGGCGCGGCGCCGGAGCGGTGGCCGTGGTCGACGCGTTGATCGACGCGCTCCCGGTGCGCGTCGAGCCTGCAGACCGGTCGATCGCAGCACGGGCGGCCTCGCTGCGTGCGATTCACGGCCCGGTTTTGCGCCTGCCCGACGCGCTGGTGGTCGCGACGGCACTCGTACACGGGGCCGAGCGCATCATCACGACTGATCGCGGCTGGCCCGCCGTTCCGATATCGGTCGAGGTCCTCGCGGCCGCGTAGGCCAGCTCAGCCCACCCGGGCGGCTCCTGCCACCGCGGTGATGAGCGTCAGGATGTAGACGTGGCCGAGGGCGCTCCACCAGATCGAGCGCGTTCGCCAATTCAGCCAGCCGAAGACCATCCCGCCCAGCAGGGTCGAAAAGAGTTCGATCTCGGGCTTGCCGAGGTGGACGAAGACGAACGGCAGCTGGGCAACCACGACACCGAGCGGTCCGATCGCGCGGATCAGCGTGAACATGAGGAAGCCACGGATCACGAACTCGGACGGGACGAGGTCGAGGAGGTGGGTCAGGAGCAGATCGCCGACCGGCGCGGCGGATACTCCGTAGTAGCTGCTGAACTGGGCATTCGAGCCCACCGCGAGCACGATCGGCGTCATGAAGACGCCGCCCACGGCCGCCAGGCCAAGTCCCCAGCGCCAGTCGCCGAGCCCCAGCCCGTAGTTGCGGAGCCGATCGCGGAACGCCAGCAGCACCACGAGGCCCGGCACGAGGCCGAACAGGATCACGCGTTCGAGCGCCTGATAGCGAATGGCCGCCGCGGCCCGCCCGAGCGCCTGGACCTCTGCGGGGATCGCCGTCCGGGTGAAGTCGAACAGGACGACCAGGGTCATCACGACGATCGCGGTGGTCGCTCGAAGAGGGAGGTCCAGGCCGAGCAGGCGCACGGTCCGTCGATCGCTCTCGCTCGATGGATAGGCCGGCCCGGCGGTGAACCGCTGGGCGAGTCGGCGCCGGGTTGGCGTGCCGGCGTGCGCGCTGCTCACGGGCGCTGGAGCGCCCGGACCGCGCCGGTGGCGATGACGGCCCCGAGCCACGCTCCGACGAATGCCAGCGTGAACGCGAGTGCGATCAGGATCGCCGACGCACCGACCGCGCTGGCCCGGGTGAGCAGGTCGGCGACCTGCGAGCCGGTGATGAACCCGCCGACCCCGCCCACCATGGCGCCGAGCGCCCCCGCAACCACCCTGCCCGTGCCTCGCGGGCTGATCGCGAGGCGGTGGCGAGCATGCCAGATGGCCACTCCTCCCGCGACCACCGTGACCGCTGCGCCGGCGATGGTCAGCCAGAACCCGAGCTGGAAGCTCCCGTACCCGCCCGCGTTGGTGAGCAGCCGCAGGAACGTCGTGCTCGTCTCATACGACGCCCGCATCACGGCCAGGGAACTGATGCCGAGCAGCGCCGGCGCCATGATGATCAGGGCCATCCGGCTGCGCCACGCCCGGTTGCTCCAGACCAGCGCGCCCGCGAGGATCGCCAGCTCGAGCACGATCCCTCCGTCGCCTGCCTGCTGGAACCCGCTGACGTCGAACCAGCCCGTTCCCGGCTTCCAGGCGCGGATCCACGGCAGCAGCGTGCCGAGGATCATCAGGGCAGCGCCGGCAAGGATCGCGGCCCGCAGCGGATCGCGCAGGGCGGGTGGCATCGTCCTTGGCGGACGGGTTCCCGGGGCGGGAAACTGGAACGGCTGGAGCGTCATCGGGTTCGATCAGCCGCTGCGAGCCGACGTCGGCGGCGAGATGGTCGGTGAAACGGGCAGCGCGGCGAACCGGCCGGTCCAGCCGGGTGCGCCGCTGCCGGCGACCAATCGGACGGGGATGCCGGCCGCATCGAGGATGCTGGCGGCCATCGCCGCACGACTGCCGGACTTGCACATCACCGTGATCTCCCGGTCCCTCGGCAATTCGCCGAGCCGGCCGGGAAGATCCGCGACGAAGATCGTGCGAGCGCCGGGAATGATGCCGTCATCGCGCCACTCGACCGGCTGACGTACATCCAGCAGTGCCGCGGGCACGCCTCGGCGCGTCTCGTCGTACACGTTTTCGATCGTCGTGGTTTCGTACCTGCGAAGCTGCCGACCCGCCTCTGCCCAGGCCGTGCTGCCGCCATCGAGGACGCCGATCAGGCGTTCGTAGCCGATGCGCAGGAGCTGCATCGCGGCCACTGCCGTCGAATCCCGGATCGGCTCCGGCATCACCAGGACGATCGGTGCCTCGAACGGGATCAGCCAGCCGACATAGGCCGCGAACGAGTCATCGAGCTCCACGTTCAGCGCGCCCGGCAGATGGCCCGCGGCAAACGCGGTTCGGGGCCGGCCATCCACGATCCAGGAGCCGCCGCTCACGGCCAGGGCCAGCGCGTCCGGATCGAGGGCCGGAACGGTGGGTGCGCCGCCCAGTACGAGAGGTCCGGCACGATTGATCGGCGCCATGTGAGCGTAGTACGTGGGGTAACGGCCGAGACCACCGAGCAGTGCGCCGGCAAAATCCGCGCCGCCAAGGGCGCCCAGCACGGGGTTGGTGTCGCGTTCCCGGCCGACCGTCGAAGCGATCGATGCCGCGGCGGGACCAACGCTGCAGAAGCTCCCGGCTCCATGCGTCGGGAGGACCCGGACGCCGGCCGGCAGCGCGCCGAGTCGTCGCAGGGTCGCGGCCTGCTGGACGGTCAGCTCGGCCGTCCGGTCCGGACCGAGCAGATCGGTGCGACCGGCTGTGCCGACGAGCAGCGAGCCGCCGGTGAAGATGCCGGCCGGGGCCATGTCACCCGCTCCGCCGGTGTCGTGCGCAAACCCGCCATCGTGGATCGCCCACGCGATGTGCTCCGGCGTGTGCCCGGGCGTGGCCATCGCGGTCAGGCGCAACGCGCCGAGACTGACCTCCGTGCCCTCGTCCGCCCCGCGATGCGGGAACGCGTAGCCGCCGCGTGCCGGTGCCACGATGATCGCGCCGGTCGCGGCCCGGGTCTCCAGCGCGCCCGACAGGTAGTCGTTGTGGACGTGCGTCTCGAGGACGTGGGTCACCCGCCAGCCCCGCTCCTCGGCAACCGCAAGAAACCGCCACGCGTCCCGTTGCGGGTCCACGAGCGCGGCCTCGCCGTCGCTGGCGATCAGGTACGAGGTGTCGCCGAGGCCCGGCGTCGTGAAGATCTCGATGTCCATGCGACCGCCATGGTGGCACGAAGGCGCAACCGCGGCCGACTCGTACCATGGACGGCGGCAGCGGCGTGGGCCGCTTCGGCCACAACGCGGCAACCATCGCGACCCGGGCCCGCCCGACGAGGAGACAGCGACCATGGCGAAGATCGGCTACGCGGCGATGCTCGAACAGTTCCACCCCACGGACCTGCTCGACTGGTGCGCCCAGGCCGAGGCAGCGGGATTCGAGGCCGG
This sequence comes from Chloroflexota bacterium, assembly GCA_040389445.1. Classification (GTDB taxonomy): domain Bacteria; phylum Chloroflexota; class Limnocylindria; order Limnocylindrales; family CSP1-4; genus UBA5189. The sequence continues at coordinate 148,561 of JAZJZX010000007.1, read as the reverse complement.
GTTCATGGTCAGCGAGCACTTCCACCCATGGACCCCCCAGCAGGGCCAGAGTGCGTTCGCCTGGTCGTTCATGGGTGCGCTCGGCGTTCGGACCTCGCTCCCGTTCGGGACCGCGGTGACCTGCCCCGGGTTCCGCTACCACCCCGCCGTCATCGCCCATGCGGCGGCAACGCTCGGGGCGATGTTCCCCGGCCGCTTCTACCTGGGGCTCGGCGCCGGCGAGGCCCTGAACGAGCACGTCGTCGGGGGCGTCTGGCCGGAGATCGGCGTCCGGAGCGCCATGCTGTTCGAGAGCATCGAGATCATCAACAAGCTGTTCACCGGGGCCGTCGTCAAGCACAAGGGCGGGTACTTCACCCTCGAGAGCGCCAAGCTCTACACGCGGCCCGAACAGCCGGTTCCGGTCTACGTGGCGACCGCCGGCCCGATCAACGCCAAGAAGACCGGCAAGTTCGCCGACGGAATCATCACAGTCGGCGCCGCGGACGAGAAGATCGGGATGCTCTGGGCGAAGTACGAGGAGGGCGCCCGCGAGGCCGGCAAGGACCCGTCACGTTCGCCGAAGCTCCTTCAGATCCATGTGTCATGGGCCAGGACGGATCAGGAGGCGATCGACCAGGCGGTCCTCGAATGGCCGAACGGCGGCATGCCCTTCCCGAAGCAGGACATCAAGAACCCCGAGGACTTCGCCGCGATGGCGAAGATGGTCGGCCCGGACAACTTCAAGAACCGGGTGCTCATGACCTCCGATCTCGCCGCCCACGCTGCCCACATCCAGCACTACCTGGACATGGGCTTCGACGAGGTCCACCTCCACAACGTCGGCCGCAACCAGGCCGAGTTCATCGAGGTCTTCGGCAAGGAAGTCCTGCCGCAGCTCAAGCTGGGCTGAGCGCGGGCCTCAGGGTGAGGCGAGGGCGCGGATCGACATCGATGCCTCGTTCGGGCGAGCGTACCCCAGCGCGCCTGGATGCGCACAGTCTGGCCGGTCATTCTCGCCGCGGATCCACGCATCACCGATTCGATCAGTCGGAGGACCATCGATGTCTGCCTATCGCCACAATATCGTGGCCATCAAACCCGCATCCCAAGGTGTTCCCGGCGGTTGGTGATGAACCAGCCGACGGGTAGGGTGATCGACTCGTCCTGCGTCTCGACGAGCCGTTCCGCCGTGCACGCACACACCCTCTGGTCGTTCTAGCCCCCTTTGAGCTCTGTCGGGTCCAACTGGAGTTCGATCTGCCCGACAGGAATCGCCTGCGTGAAGGTAAGCACCAGGCCCCGATATATCCCGACGGCCTCGCAATCCGTCGTCGGGCTCGGAGCGACGTCGAGGCTCGTGGCCGCGGCCGACACCGTGACCAATCCGGATTGATTGCACGAACTGCCGATCCATGCGACGAGGATGCTTCGATCAGACTGGGGCATTACCGCCGCCTGAATGTCGATGCCGGTCGGCCAGTCTGGGAGCACTGGCCAGTCCGCCGCCATCGCTGCGCGCACGGCCTCGACCCGTCCGCTTTCGTCGGTCACGTTGAGCATCATCGGCCAGTCACCGACAACACCAGGAGCTATTTGGGACGCCTCGACAACGAAGAGCCTCGGGGCCTCGCTGGGCGGTCCAGCAGCGTTGCACGCCGAGAGCCCGATCATTGTGATGACGGTAAATGCCAGAGCGCTCCAGGCTTGTTCTGGCTTTCGCATATTTGCTACGGACTCCCCTCACGCTACGGAGTGACCATGGTTGCGGAGACTGGGATCCGTGGTGCGTCCATGTCGCCCGTCGTCCCGAACACCAAGGCCGAAGCCTGAGTATCAGGCATCTGAATCTTCATGATGTCGACGGGAGTCGCAGCGCCCACGAGAGTCCCGTTCTCGCCTCCAACCAAACCATTCCCGGTGTGGTACCAGTTCGTCGACGTGTAGATACAGCCGCAGTGACCGGCCGTAAGGCATTGCTTGTCGCCGCCGATCACGATGTGAAATCCCATCGTGCATGTGTTGCCTGAGGTTGCGGATCCCGCCCGGATAATGTCTCCGGCCTTGTACGGACTATAGCAATGATCACGGTCGGTACAGACGACATCCCGGTCCGGTGGTCCTTCCGCCACGCCCACCGGAACGCCAAGACGATCTGACAGATCGCGAGCCCTCCCGGCAGCCCGGCCGGCGTCGGATCCAGAAACGGTAACGACGAGACGATTGCCGGCCGAATCGACTGCTGCCTTGAGCTTGGGAATACCTGGCTGGACTTCGGGCCAGACTGTATCCAGGGCCTCGAGTGCGGCCTTGAGTGTATCTTCTGTGTACTGAGCCTCGACGAAGCGAAGTCCACGGTTGTCTGCCGGCAGACGGCCTCGGATGTCACGCTCAAGGGCTTCGTCGTGAGCGGTCAGCATCACCACGATGCCCCCGTTGGTCGAGGGGATCTACGTAGACGCCGGCGAAGGTCGGGAGGAGTTCGAACGAACGGAAGGATGTCGAGCGACGCGTCGTGGACGAACCGCGCTCGACCTCCGAGGTCCAACGCCTTCTCTTCGATTGCCGTCAGTGGGATTCCCCAAGTCGCGCTGCCGACATCCACGCCGGGTAGCGAAAGCTTCTGGAGGGTGGCGTTGTCCACCGGGAGGCCGAACGTCGCTCGCTCGCTGATCGTTTCTGGCGGAAAGGCTATCTGGGTAGGCTGGGGCCCGCCCGACGGAGAGCCCGCCCGGGCCGGAGGAGGCCCCCCACCGAGCCCCAAGAGAATTCCAAGCAGCAGTACGGTGACCGAACGGAATTTCCATCGCCCCCCCGCCTTGCCCGAGTGCCGATCTGTGCCGCCATGTTACTGTGTAATGTGAGGGAAGTCAACAGTCGATTGACTCGGTGGAGGGACGAGACGGACCGGTTCGAGCTTCCTTCATGGATGGGCACCCGGCAACTTCAGGTCGCCCTATCGCGGTCTCGATATTGCCTCCACAGCCGCCCCGCATCGCCGGGTCCCTCACGTACGGGATCCCCTTCGGACGATCCGGCGTGCTCGCAGTGCCACCCCGATGAACTCGCGGAGGTGGTGGAGCGGGCGGATGTGGCTGCGCTCGTCGCCGTAGATCGTTGAGATCGGGACCCAGCGGATGGGCCAGCCCTCGCGCAGGCAGACGGCGATCATCTCGACCTCGAACGCGAAGCCGTCCTCGCGACTGTCCAGCATCGCGGCCATGAGCCGTCGCCCGACGAGCCGATAGCCGGACTGGTTGTCCGGGATCCAGCGACCGACGGCCGCCGACAGGAGCACGGTGCCGGCCCAGTTGGACGCTCGCCGCACCAGGGGCATCTTCGAGAAGTCGCGCCGCCCGATGATCAGTTCGGCCGGCTGCGCCGACTCCGCCTCGATGAACCGTGGCAACTCCGCAGGATCATGCTGGCCGTCGGCATCGAGGGTCACGACCGCGAGCGCGCCGTCGGCGATCGCCCGTGCGAAACCGGCCCGGAGCGCCGCGCCCTTGCCCTGGTTCGGATGCTGCGACAGCACCACCGCTCCGGCGGCCGTCGCCTCGGCCACGGTTGCGTCCGTCGAACCGTCGTCGACGACGAGGACCGGGAGATGCCCCAGCGCGCCGCGGACCACGGGCTCGATCCGGGGTCCCTCGTCGTGGGCGGGGACGAGGGCGACGAGCCGAGGGCCGGCCGGGGCGGGCGAGTCCGTACCGTTCCCGGCGGGCGATCCCCCGGCATTACCGGCGAGCGTCATCGGCTCCGATGGCCGGGCCCGCATCGGCGCCACGACGCCGGCCGCCCGCCCCTCGTCGGGCCGTCGCTGATGTCGCGCGGGCGCTGTTCGGCCCACCCGTGAGGAACCACGTCGGGAGGCTGCCCTTGCCCTTGACGTCGATCAACCCGCGCGCCTCGAGCTGGTACCGGCCGCGGAGCCGTTCCTCGACGGCACCCGACACCTGGATCCGACCTGGAACCCCGAGCGATTCCATCCGTGCGGCGAGATTGACCGTGTCGCCCCAGACGTCGTAGATGAACTTCCTGGTCCCGATGACGCCGGCGACCACTGGTCCGCAGTTGATCCCGATCCGGAACTGGACGCCGAGCCGCGCCGCCGCCTCGATCGCGTCCAGTCGAGCCGACAGGTCGAGGGCCAGGTCGGCGACGCGCTCCGTGTGGTTCTTCGATTGATCCAGCAGGCCGCCGATGACCATGTAGGCATCGCCGATGGTCTTGACCTTCTCGAGGTCGTGGTGCTCGACGAGATCGTCGAAGACCGTGAAGACCTCGTTGAGGATTCCCACCAGCTCGTGCGGTGACATCGCGCTGGACATCGCCGTGAACCCGACGATGTCGGCGAAGAGCAGGGTCACGTCGTCGAACCGGTCGGCGATGAGCGTCTCGCCACCGCGCAGTCGATCCGCGATCGCCTCGGGCAGGATGTTCAACAGCAGGCGCTGGTTCTCGAAATGCAGGCGTCGGATCTGGTTCTGGGCCGTCACATCGGTCCCGTAGACGTTGATGAATCCGAATTCGGGAACGTCAACCGGGAGCAGGGCGTAATCACGGCCGCGGCTGGCGATCTCGACGGACTCACGCGTCCCGCCCCGAACGGCCGCGATCAGGCGCTCGAACAGTTCGGTGCTCAGCGTGCCGCCGATCCGGCAGCCGAGTCCCTCGATCAGCTCCGTACTCGCCGGATTCGCATAGACCAGGCGACCATCCCAATCCATGCGGAATACCGGGTTGGGGTTCTGGTCGGGAAACTTGACGATCGCTCGCTGCGCCGTGATATCGGTCCCGTAGACGTTCAGGAACCCGAGGTCGGCGATCTCCACCGGCCGGACGGCAAAAGTACGGTGGCCGGCCGAGATATCGAGAATCGTTCCTTCGACAGCTGCCGCCCGCGCGGCCGCCAGCCAGCCCCTGGCGACCATGCCCCCGACCTCCACGCCCAGTGCCGTGAGGATCCCGGCTGAAGCCGGATTCGCGTAGAGGACGCGCCCATCGACCCCGATCCGAAGAACCGGATTCGGGTTCTCATCGGGAAAGCGGCTGATGGCCTGGAGTTGATCGCTCGTGAGGGCGGCGACCTCCATCTCGGCCGGCCCCCCGGGTCGCGAGGCGAGGCCCGATTGCTTCGGCTGGGTGGGACGCCGCTTCATGGGGGCCATGGTAGGGGTCGCGGCAACCCGCCGACCCTCATGCTGCGCGTTCCCCGGGGCGAGGGTCTCGGCGAGGGCCGCGGTCTCGCGGGTCGAAAGGCCGCGCAGGAAGGCCTGGCGCAGGACCCGATCGACGCAGCGCGTCCGGCGGGCCGCCCGGACCAGGAACGAGGGCCGGTATGGCACGAGCCGCCGGCGGGGCACGCGCAGGTCGATGATCGCCCCGAGCTCGGTCACGAGGGTCCGGTGATAGGCGCCATTGCGGGTGTCACGGCGCCACGGCGTCCGCTCGTAGCGGCTGGCGACCAATTCGGCTGCCAGCTCGTCCTCCATCGTCGTGGTGAGGATCGAGCGGACGGCCTCAAGCAGCTCGGGACGCAGGTCGCCCCACACGTCGTCCTCGTCGCGGACCTCGCGCCACCGTTCGCGCTCGGTCCGCTCGGTCAGGGCCGGTACAGTTCGCATCGGGCGTACTCCTTGGGGTGTTGGACCACCTGAAGTTGTACGCCCCCTCGATTCGAAAGCCCACAAGACACACTACGTCACTCATAGTCGCTAAGTCGTTGACAACCCAGGGTCATTAGTCTAAACATCGTTGCCAACCAATGTCCTATGGTGGAGGCAGTATCTTGTGACCATCTAGACCTAATCCCACTGAATTGTTCGGTTCGACGCAGGCGAGGAACTCGTGCCTCGCCTCCCCCAGGTGCGGAGATGCCGTGGACTCAAATCGAAGATCCCATCGCGCGCGAGAAAGATGGCTGCTTGTCCCAGCAGGACTGTTGGCGACAGTCCTCCTGCCAAGTCTCGCCCTCGGGAACACATCGCCAACACTCGATCCGGCGATGCAAGACGCATTGAGCTTGGCTCCCCAGACTCAGGTTGAAGCGGTCATCAGCCTCCGTTCAACAATGCGTCCACGCGAGGCGATCGATCTCCTAGCCGAAGCTGATGAAGTCCTAGCGCTTTATCACGGCTGGAAGGGCGCCAGCACAGATTTCGTGGGCGGATATGAGTTCTCGGGCGGCGCGGATGCGGACACGGAGCTGGCCCTCTATCGCGCCTCGTATGAGGCGATGCTCCGTGAGACGCTCGCGAACATCGAGACAAGCGCTGCCGGAGCCGTGGGCGCCGACGCGGCGGCTTGGGCCGGCGCCCGCCATGATGCCAAGGATAGGCTCGCTGCCTTCCTGGCTGGGGACGTTCCCATCGTTGGGGCGCGCGTAGCAGCGCGGGTCAGCGTGCTCGATGCTTGGGGCGTTGGGCGACCATCAGAGATGCGACTGATCGAGTCTGCCCAGGGCGGACGCGCGATTACTCTTCCGTGGAGGTAGGGCGATGCATCGATCTGCAGTTGCCGCTGCCGCTTTAGGAATGGTTGGTCTCCTTGTATTCGCCGGACCTGCGCTCGCGCTGACTCGGGGCTACTGGGTCCCCCGCCATGGGACGAGTTGGGTGACGGCAGACAGTATCGGGCGATATGCCCAACAATGGTTCAAGTGGGACTTCGCTCTCCAGGTCTCCGATCTCCAGGGGTCAAACGTGACTCTAGAAGTCGAGACCCACCTCAGCTGCAACGACAGCACGTGCTACGCAAAAGTTGTCAAGAACGCTCCTCGCCCCTTGCGAGGCACCACTTGGGATACGAACCTCCCCCACGGATATCTCGATACGATCCTATCGGACGACCCACCTATCTGGACCGTCGGGTCGAGCGACACGCGAGGGGTCACGTACGGCGCCTGGTACCAGACATGGATACGGTTCGAGCCGACGTCCGGTATCACTGCGACCGACACCGGAGCCGTCTCCTACCAGATCGGTCATCGCAACCCATCGTGGTGCGGCGACACGTTCTGCATTTTTGCTGACGACACGGTCTACGTGATCCCGCAATGGCAGCAGGTGGTCCCCAGCGGGAAGAGTTGGAATTGGCCGTAGACGGGGCGCTCCGGAAGAAGAAGGACAGCGCAGAGTGACAAAGTCCGTCGCTACCCTTCTAGCAACAGTGGTGCTATTGATCGTCCTTGCTGGGCTATGGTGGGGGAGGGCCGAGGCCGCGCGGTTGGATGTAGGAAACGGGAGCGACCGGGATCAGCAGGCGCTCCGACTCGCGAGGGAATTCTGGGACAACCCCCTCTTTCGGCTTGCAACTCTCGACCGCGTCGTCGTCGGACACAGCTCGCCTACGGTAGGTGGCTGCAGCACTGTCGATGTCGCGGCTGTGTCATTGTTCGGATGGCTTTTGGACCGCGTTCGTGTTGCCTGTGATGATTCGACTCTTAGCCTAGGTGGCGGCTGAGGCCAAGTATCTGACCCTTATAATCGCTCGCTGCGCCGTGATATCGGTCCTGTAGACGTTCAGGAACCCGAGGTCGGCGATCTCCACCGGCCGGACGGCAAAAGTACGGTGGCCGGCCGAGATATCGAGAATCGTTCCTTCGACAGCTGCCGCCCGCGCGGCCGCCAGCCAGCCCCTGGCGACCATGCCCCCGACCTCCACGCCCAGTGCCGTGAGGATCCCGGCTGAAGCCGGATTCGCGTAGAGGACGCGCCCATCGACCCCGATCCGAAGAACCGGATTCGGGTTCTCATCGGGAAAGCGGCTGATGGCCTGGAGTTGATCGCTCGTGAGGGCGGCGACCTCCATCTCGGCCGGCCCCCCGGGTCGCGAGGCGAGGCCCGATTGCTTCGGCTGGGTGGGACGCCGCTTCATGGGGGCCATGGTAGGGGTCGCGGCAACCCGCCGACCCTCATGCTGCGCGTTCCCCGGGGCGAGGGTCTCGGCGAGGGCCGCGCGGAGAACGGACGATGTGATGGTGTCCATCGGTTGACACCTACTGCGACTCAGTCTCAGTATTGGCGGGGCAATGCGATCACGCTTCCTGTCCCTGCTGCCCGTCCTCCTCGTTGTCGCAGCCGCCTGCGCCGGCCGGCCGGCGGGCGCGCCCGGGCCAACCTCGGCGGACGGCGGAACCATCGCGGTGGTGACGACCTCGACCGTCTTTGCGGACCTCGTCCGGAACGTCGGCGGCTCGCGCGTAACGGTGACCAGCCTCGTACCGGCCGGGACGGTGGTGGAGACCTACCAGGCGAAGCCGGACGATCTCCGCGCGCTTGCGGCGGCGGACCTCATCGTGATGAACGGGCTGGGCCTTGACGACTGGCTCCAGTCGACCATCGCGGCCGCATCCACCGGCGTGCCGATCGTCCGGCTCGCGGAGGGCCTGCCGGGGGTCGAACTGCTGCCGGGAGAGGAGCCCGGGACACAGAACCCCCACCTCTGGCTGGACGTGGCCTACGCGCGAGGATACGTCGCCCGGATCGGCGCGGCCCTGACCGCTGTCGACCCAGGAAATGCCGCTGTGTACGCTGCCGGGACGGCCGCCTACGATGGGCGCCTCGCGGACCTCGACGCCTGGGTCCGGGCGCAGGTCGGGACGATCCCGGCGGCAGATCGGAAGATGGTGATGTTCCACGCCGCGTTTCCGTACTTTGCCCGGGCCTACGGCCTCACCATCGTCGGCGTCGCCGTCCAGGCACCGGGCCAGGATCCGAGCGCGGGCGAGATCGCGGCGCTCGTCGAATCCATCCGGGCGAGCGGCGTGAAGGCGCTCTTCAGCGAGAACCAGTTTCCGACCGCGCTCGTGGATCAGCTCGCCCGCGAGACGGGCACGACGGTGGTCGCCAACCTGTACAACGACTCGCTGGGCGCCGACCCGGTGACCTCGTACGAGGCGTTGATCCGGTGGGATGTGGAGCAGATCGTGGGAGCGCTTCGATGACCGGAGCGGCGCTTCGATGACCGTGGCGGCGCTTCGATGACCGCGGGTTCGGCCGTGGCGTCGACCACGAGCATCCTCCTGGGCGAGGTAGCGGTCGGCTACGACGATCGGCCGGTCCTCGAGCACGTGAACCTGACCCTCGAATCGGGCGCCCTGACGGCAGTCGTCGGCCCGAACGGGGGCGGCAAGAGCACCCTCCTGAAGCTGATCGCCGGACTGCTCAAGCCGTGGTCCGGTTCCGTGACGGTGCTCGGTGCGGCGCCGGGTGTCCACGCCCGGTCCGTCGCCTACGTCCCGCAGGCAGAATCAGTGGACTGGAGCTTCCCCGTCTGTGCCGCCGACGTCGTGATGATGGGCCGCTATCCACGGCTCGGACCCGTCCGACGACCCGGGCCACGGGACCATGCCGCCGTCGCCGCGGCGCTCGACCAGGTGGGCATGGGCGAGTTCGCGCGCCGCCAGATCGGGGCCCTGTCCGGTGGCCAGCGGCGGCGGGTCTTCCTGGCCCGAGCGCTTGCGTCGGAACCCCAGCTCTACCTCCTGGACGAGCCGGTCACGGGCGTTGACGCCGCCACGCAGGAAGACCTCATGCGGGTCCTCGACATCGAGGCCCGGGCCGGCAAGACCGTCATCGCCAGCACCCACGATCTCGCCTCGGCCGCCGAGCATTTCCGTTCGATCGTGGCGGTCAATCGAACGATCGTGGCGCAGGGCGACGCCAGCCTGGTTCTCGACACGGACGTCCTGCTCAGGACGTACGGCGGCCACCTGTTGTTCGTCGGCGACCGGGCGGTCCTCATCGACGATGCCCACCATCACGACGAGGCGGCTGGCGGGGAAATCCATCACCACGATGACGCCGACACGTCGCAGGGTCGCCGGCCGTGACGTTGCTGACGGAGCCCCTCGCCTACGAGTTCTTCCTGCGGGCGCTGGCCGCCTCGGCCATCGTCGGCCTGGTCTGCGCGGTCGTCGGCACGTACATGGTCCTGCGCGGTCTCGCATTCATGGGCGACGCCCTGAGCCACGCCGCGTTCCCGGGCGTGGTGGCGGCCTACATCCTGGGCGCGCCCTTCTACCTCGGGGCCACGATCGCAGCAGTCGGCACAGCCCTCGCCATCGGCTGGATCACGAGGCGCGGCCGCCTCCGCGGGGATACCACGATCGGCGTGCTCTTCGCCGGCATGTTCGCGTTCGGCGTCTTCCTGTTCAGCACGATCCCCAACTACGTCGGCGACCTGTTCGGGTTCCTGTTCGGCGAGATCCTCGGGATCAGCGCCACGGACCTGCTGGCCCTTGCGATCCTCGGGTTCGCGGTCCTGGCGATCGTCGGCCTCCTCTGGAAGGAGCTCCTGTACTCGACGTTCGATCCGCTCGGCGCCGGTGCCTCGGGCCTGCCGGTGGCCGCGCTCGAGTACCTGTTCCTCGGCCTCATCGCGATGACCATCGTGATCAGCCTCCAGGCCGTCGGGATCATCCTCGTCGTCGCGATGCTCGTGACGCCGGCGGCAACGGCGCAGCTCGTGACGGACCGGTTCTCCCGGCTGCTCCTCGTCGCGTCTGCGATCGGAATCGTGGCGCCCGCGATCGGCTTGTACATCAGCTACTGGACGAACACGGCGAGCGCGGCGCTCATCGTGCTCGTGGAGACGGCCGCCTTCCTCGGGGCGCTCCTCCTCGGGCCCAGAACCGGGTTGCTGCGCCGCCGACGGCGTCCTCGCGACGTGACGGTCTGACCCACCAGTCCGGCCCGGGTCCCGTCCAGCGCGTACGATCCCAGGATGGACGTCGATTGGGCCGAGTACTACGCGGCCGTCAGCGGACGGAGCCCGCGGCCACTCCTCCTCCGGGCGCTGGAGGCATGGGGTGATCGGGCGCCCGGCGCAGCCGTCGACCTCGGCGCGGGCGACGGCACCGAGACCCTCGCGTTGCTTGGATCGGGCTGGCGGGTGACCGCGATCGACGTCACGCCGGCATCCGCCGAGATCATCGGCGGCCGGGTCGCTCCAGAGCACCGGCCGCGGCTACGGGTCCAGACCGCCTCCATCGAACTGGCCGAGGTCGAGGACATCGACCTGGTCTACGCCGGGTTCAGCCTCCCGTTCGTCACACCCGGTGCCTTCCCCGCCACCTGGTCCCGGATCCTCGCCTCGCTCCGGCCGAACGGGATCCTCGCGGCCAACCTGTTCGGCCCGAACGACACCTGGGCGACGGATCCCGAGATGAACTTCCACGACCGCACGGAGGTGGAGGGTCTCCTGGGGAATCTCGAGATCCTGTCGCTCGACGAGACCGATGCGGACGGCATGGCGGCGTCGGGGCCCAAGCACTGGCACCTGTTCGACTTCGTCGCGAGACGACGCACCTGACCGGCCGCCTCACCCGACGCGGGCGCTTGTCATGCAGCTACCATGATCGACCGCCGGAAGTCGAAAAACCGGTCGAGAGGCGCACCTGCGCCCCGCCCCGCCGACGCCGTGCGACTCGTACACTGCGCCATGATGGACCGCCGACAGGACGCCGCCGCCACCGACTCCCTGGGCCATGCCATCCGCACCATCCTTCCCTCCCTTGAGCAGTTCCTTCGCTTTGAGGGCCCTGATCCCGCCCGGGAGCGCTCGCGCTGGCGCCCGACCCTGGATCGGCCGCTGCCCAGCGCCGGCATCGGACGCGACGCGACGCTGGCGGAGCTCGCCGACCTCGTGGTGGCGAACGGCCTGCGGGTGGGGCATCCGGGGTTCTCCGGCTGGGTGACCACGGGGCCGACGGACGTGGGAGCGGCCGCCGACCTTGCCCAGGCCGTTGCCGTGCCCCAGCGCTGGTGGGCGACCGCAGGCAACTTCGTGGACGGCCTGGCGATGCGCTGGTTGATCGACCTTCTCGGATTTCCGGCATCGTCGGTCGGGACGTTCACCTCCGGCGGCTCCACGGCAAACCTGATCGGCATCGGCGCGGCTCGCCAGCACGCGGGCGAGCGCCTGGGTCTGCGCCCGTCCCTGGACGGCATCGAGGGCATGCTTGAGCCGAGGGTCTACGCGAGCACGGAGACGCACCACGTGGTCGGGCGGGCGCTGGGTGTCCTGGGGATGGGGCGCCGAAACCTGCGGACCATCCCGCTCGACCGCTCCGGCACCATCGATCTCGACCTCCTGCAGTCCGCCCTGGACGAGGACCTCGCGGCCGGGCGCACGCAGGTCGCCGTGGTTGGGTGCGCCGGCGATGTCAATACCGGTCGAATCGATCCGCTCCCGGAACTCGCGCGGATCGCGCACGAGCGGGGCATCTGGCTGCACGTCGACGGCGCGTACGGCGGCTTCGGGCTGCTGGACGATCGGGTGCGCGAGCGCTACGGCGATATGGCGACCTACGATTCGTTCGCGATCGACCCGCACAAGTGGATGGCCGCTCCGGTCGGAACGGGAGCCGCCATCGTTCGTGACGAAGGGATCCTGGGCCGTGCGTTCACGGTCGAGACCGGCGACTACGACCGGGAGCGCAATGTCGAGACCGGGGATGCCGACCCGGGGTCACCGTTCGATGAGCTGGGATTCGGGACGCCCGACTGGGGCGTGGATTTCTCCGCGCCGGCCCGGGGCCTCGCGGTCTGGGCAATCCTTCGCGAGATCGGCGCCGAGGGGATGCGCGAGCGGGTCGTCCGGCACGATGACTGCGCCCGACGCGTGGCGGAACGCGCGCGCGCATCGGACGAACTGGAGTTGCTCGCGGAGCCGGTGCTCTCCATCTGCTGCTTCCGGTTCCGGCCGGCCGGCTGGACCGATGAGGCTCGCCTCGATGCCCTGAACGAGGACGTGCTCCGCGGCATCCGTGCCCGTGGACGAACGGTGACGTCGAGCACCCGGGTGGACGGCCGTTTCGCGATCCGCCCCTGCTTCATCAACCCGCGCACGACGCTCGCCGACGCCGACGCCCTGGTCGATGAAGTGCTCGTCGTGGGCCGGGAGCTGGCGGCAATCGCCTGAGGTCCCCGTTGTCCTTCGTACGGGACGAATATCCTCGTGGCATGAACCCTCAGCCAGGGGACCCGTATGCGGTCGCCCGCGCCCGGATGCTGGACCAGCAGCTCCGCTCCCGCGGCGTCCAGGATCCGCGCGTCCTGGCCGCGATGGCCGTCGTGCCGCGCGAGCGTTTCGTCCTGCCGGGCGAACAGTGGCGGGCGTACGACGACCGCGCGCTTCCCGCCGGCGCCGGCCAGACCATCAGCCAGCCGCTCATGGTGGGCCTCATGCTCCAGCTCCTGGCGCCCGACCCGGGCGATCGTGTCCTGGACATCGGGACGGGCACCGGCTACCAGGCCGCCCTCCTGGCCGCGATGGGCTGCGCCGTCACCGGGATCGAGCGGATTGCGGAGCTCGCGGCGGGCGCCCGGACGCGCCTGGCGGAGCTTGGGTACGGCGGCCGCGTGGAGGTCCGGGTCGGCGACGGCAGCCGGGGTGATCCGTCCGGAGCGCCGTGGCCGCGGATTGTCGTGGCCGCCGCGGCCCCGGCCATCCCCGACGCGCTCACCGACCAGCTCGCCGACGGCGGGCGCCTGGTGATCCCGGTCGGCGCACGGCGGGAGCAGGAACTCGTGCTCGTCGAGCGCCACGGCGATCGACGCACCCAGTCGAACCACGGCCCCTGCACCTTCGTCCCGCTGGTGGGGATCGCCGGCTGGACGTAGTGGCGTGCGCTCAGCCCGAGAACGACTCGAGCGGCACGTCCCAGTGCGCCTCCAGGACGGTGAAGCGCCGCCGTTCCTCCTCGCGGTAGCGGGCCTGGTCGGGGAAGAGTCGCTCGATGATGTCCGCCTCGGAGTGCTCTTCCATGGCCGCCCAGTCGCGGTAGACGATCGTGACCATGACGTCCCAGTCGGCCCGACCGTCGCCGTGGAAGCGCGGCACCTGGACCCGAACGTCGAGCATCCGACCGCTCTTCACCTGCTCGTGGAGGATGGGTAGATGGTTGCGGGTGAAGAGCTCCAGGAATTCGTCGTGGTGCCCCCACTTCGTCCGGTAGAAGTAGACGACCTCGACTGGTCGATCGGCCATCGGCTGTCTCCTGTCCTCAGGGGTGGGCTGCACTCTTGCTCATTGTCCCCCCGCATGCGTGTTCGGGCGTGCCGCACGCGTGTTCGGGCATCAAATGTCCCAGTCCCGGCGTTCGCCGGGTCCCGACGCGTCTAGACTCGCGTTCACCCAGTCGCTCGTCGGAGGGTCCATGCGCACGCTCGAGATCGGTCTCGTGCTCCCGATGGGGGAGTCCTTCGTCGACGGTTCGACGGCTCGCTGGGCCGAGATCCGCGAGCTCGCCCGCCGAGCGGAGGAGATCGGGTTCGACACGGTCTGGACGGCGGATGAGCTGTTGTGGCGGCCGTCCGACGGTCAAACGCACGGCTGGTGGGAGTGCGTCGCGATGACCGGCGCAGTAGCGGCAACCACTTCGCGGGTGAAGGTCGGCACCTGGATCCTCTCCGCGCTCCACCGGAACCCCGGGCTCACCGCGAAGGCCGTCGAGACGCTCGATGAGATCTGCGGGGGGCGCTTCGTGTTCGGCCTCGGCTCCGGGCATTCCGGTCGCCAGGCGCACGCCTTCGGGCTCCCGGAGGACCATGTCTACGGCCGCTTCGAGGAGGCGGTCGAGATCATCGTTCCGCTCCTGCGGCACGGCCGCGCGAGCTTCGAGGGGACCTTCCACGCGGCGCGCGATCTGGAACACCGACCGGTTGGACCGCGCCCCGGTCGGATCCCGATCATGATCGGCGCCAAGGGTCCCAAGATGCTCCGCCTGGCCGCTCTTCATGCCGATATCTGGAGCTGGTATGTGGAGGAGCGAAGCGACCTCGAGGAGTTCGGACCGCGACTCGCCGCGCTTGAGGAGGCCTGCCTCGCGGTCGGCCGCGATCCCACGACGATCGGAAAGTCGGCCGGCATCGTGGTTGAGCCCACGTCCGTGAGCGGTGCCGCCAAGGTGCTGGGGACGCCCCTGCGGGGCTCGGCCGAGGAGGTCGCCGACGGTCTGCGGACCTTCCGTGCCGGTGGCTTCACGCAGGTCGAGGTCCTGGTCTGGCCGCCGACCTTGGCCGCGCTCGAGGCGATGACCCCGGTAATCGAGCTTCTCCACGCCGACTGACCGCGCAGGCGGCACCGTTCTGGTCGACAAGACGCTAACCCGCTGGTAGAGTAGGAGTCATGGAGACCAATACCAGGCCTGGGGACGCGCCGGTGGGCTACGACCCATCGCTGTTCCCGCCGTTCGCCGTGACGGTGGATGTGGTGATCCTGACCATGGCCGAAGGCACGCTCCAGGTGGTGCTCGTCCGCCGTGGCGAGGCGCCGTTTCAGGGGATGTGGGCGATCCCGGGTGGCTTCAAGCGCCCCACCGAGACACTGGACGAGGCGGCGAAACGGGAGCTGGTCGAGGAGACCGGCGTCGATGCCGCGACCCTGCCGACCCAGTTCGGTGCGTACGGCGATCCCGGGCGCGACCCGCGAATGAACGTCGTGACGGTCGCCTATCTCGCGGTGCTCCGCGACGTCGGAGCGGTGGCGGGGGGCACGGATGCGGCAGAGGCGGCCCTGGTCCCGGTGTCGGCCGTGCTCAAGGGGACGATCGATCTGGCATTCGATCATCTGCGGATCGTGCGCGATGCCATTGAGCGCGTCCGGGTTGAGCTCGAGATGACCGGCATCGCGACCGCGTTCGTGGGGGCCACCTTCACCCTGGCCGAGCTGCGGGCCGTCTATGAGGCGGTCTGGGGCGTGCAGCTCGACGCCGCCAACTTCCGGCGCAGCATCGTCGCCGAGGATGATTGGGTCATCCCGACCGGGCGCCGGGCTCGCCCAGGCCCGGCCGGTGGCCGGCCCGCGGAGCTGTATCGGGCAGGGCGGGCCTGGAACTACGGCGGGCCCATCCATCGCGTGGCGCGAACAGCGGAGAAGAAGGTGCACCCATGAGAGCCGTTGTCCAGGACCGCTACGGGCCTCCGGAGGTGCTGCGCCTCGAGGAGGTCGAGCGGCCCGTCCCGAAGGACGACGAGGTCCTCGTCCGGATCCGCGCCACGACGGTCACCCGGACCGATGCCCACGCTCGCGCAGCCAATCCGTTCTTCTGGCGCTTCTTCGCCGGTCTTCGCCGGCCGAAGTGGAGGACGCTGGGAGTCGAGCTGGCCGGCGAGGTCGAAGCCGTCGGTGCTCATGTGACCCGGTTCGCCGTCGGTGACCACGTCTTCGGTAGCCCTCCGGGCTTCGGCGCCCACGCCGAGTTCATCTGCCTGCGCGAGACCGCTGCGCTGGCGCACAAGCCGGCCGGCATGAGCTTCGAGGAGGCCGCAGCGGTGTGCGACGGAGCCATCCAGGCGCTGGCAACGATGCGAACGGCGGATGTCCAGACGGGGCAGCGGGTCGTCATCTACGGCGCCTCCGGATCCCTCGGCACGGCAGCCGTGCAGCTGGCCAGGAACATCGGCGCCCATGTCACGGCCGTCTGCAACACGAGGAACGTCGAGATCGTGCGATCGCTCGGCGCCGACGAGGTCATCGACTACACGCAGCAGGACTTCACGAAGAACGGCCAGACCTACGACGCCATCATCGACGCCGTCGGCAAGTACTCGTTCCTCCGGGGACGACGCGCGCTGAGGCGAGGCGGGGTCTATGTCGCCACCGACCTGGGGCGGTTCCTGCTGGAGACGATCACGATGCTGCTCGCGACCCGGTGGGTCGGCGACAAGCGGGTGAGGATGCCCATGGCTCGACGCACCAGGGAGGACGTCCTCTTCCTGAAGGAGCTCATCGAGGCGGGGAAGTTCCGGGCGGTGATCGACCGGCGATACCCGATGGAGCAGGTGGTCGAGGCGCACCGGTACGTCGAGACGTTGCAGAAGACCGGGAACGTCGTCCTGACCGTCGGCGGACCGGCTCGATGAGAGCCGTCGTCCACGACCGCTACGGGCCTCCGGAGGTGCTGCGCCTCGAGGAGGTCGAGCGGCCCGTCCCGAAGGACGACGAGGTCCTCGTCCGGATCCACGCCACGACGGTCAACCGGACGGACACGGGCTTCCGCAGCGCCGAGATGTTCATCAGTCGCTTCTTCACGGGCCTCCGCCGGCCGAAGTGGCGGATCCCCGGCTACGAGCTGGCGGGAGAGGTCGAAGCCGTCGGCGCGGCCGTCCGCGAGTTCGCGGTCGGCGACCGCGTCTTCGGCGCCAATGTCGCTGGGTACGGCGCACATGCCGAGTTCGTCTGCGTCCGGGAGAGGGCCCCGCTGGCGAAGATGCCGAGCGGGGTCACCTTCGAGGAGGCAGCGGCGGTCTGCGACGGGGCGATCATCGCCCTGGCCTGCCTGAGACAGGCAGATCTTCGCAACGGGCGGAGCATCCTCATCTACGGCGCCTCCGGATCCATCGGAACCGCGGCGGTGCAACTGGCCCGGTCCTTCGATGCCCATGTCACCGCCGTCTGCGCCACGAAGAATCTCGAGCTCGTGCGATCGCTCGGGGCGGACCGGGTGATCGATTACACGGAGGAAGACTTCACGAAGAACGGCGAGACCTATGACGTCATCTTCGACGCGGTCGGCCTGCACTCGTTCAGGCGGTCCAGGCGCTCACTGAAGGCGGGCGGGATCTTCTTCGAAACCGACCTCGGATTCCTGTGGCACGTTCCGCTCTTGATCCTGCTGACCCGGCTGATCGGAAGCCGGCGGGTCAGGCTGGTCATTCCCCGCTACACGAAGGGCGAGGTCCTGTTCCTCAGGGAGCTCATCGAGTCCGGGAAGTACCGGGCGGTGATCGATCGCCGTTATCCGCTGGAGCAGGTGGTCGAGGCGACCAGGTACGTCGAGACGGGGCAGAAGACGGGCAACGTGGTCCTGACGGTCGGCGGCGAGGCCTCTCGCGTGAGAGAACTGGTCGCCGCGCGGGGCACGCTCGCAGACAGCGACTGAATCCCGGCGGATCGTCACCGGCGCTTGCGTTGCCGCTGGAGGATCGGCCTCGGACGCCGCCGCCCCTGGAGTCTCGAGCTCGACCCCCTGAGGCCACTTACCCTGAGGCGTCGAGGGGCAGGAGGCGGAACGCATCCGCAACGCCGAGCGGGCGGACCGCCCGGAAATGCCGCTCGTCGAACGTGGCGACAGCCGCCGAACCAACGCGTGCGGCCAGGACGACCAGCGACGCATCCGTCAGGCCGATGCCGAGGTCGGCGTAACGATCAGCCAGTTCGGCGGCTTCCCGGGCGGCGGTCGGCCACCATTCCACGAGATAAGCGCCCGCGCTGACGTCGGCCCGGAACGCCCGGACCGCGCGCGGGCCGCCGCGTGTCGTGGCCAGGTGATCGGCCTCAGCGAGCACCAGCGGCGTCGTGACCAGCTCCTCATCGAGGGCGTCGTACCACTCGAGCGCCTCTCGGTGTCGGCTGTCGGCCGCATCGAGGAGCGCGTAGATCACCGACGTGTCGAGGATGATCACTCGCTGCCGAAGCCGCTCTCGGCGAGGTGACGATCGACGTTGTCCGCCACGTCGCCCGGCCCGTGCACCAGGCCGATCGCTGTGATCCGGGGCCGCTCGACCTGCATGGCCGCATCTCGCAACGCGGCTCGGATCACCTCGGCCTTCGAAACGCGCCGCTTGGCGGCCAAGCGACCGAGCGCGTGGTCCAGCTCGGGCTCGAGGTAGACGGTGGTCTTCTTCATGCCCTATATGGTACCACCCGTGCCTCAGTCCTGTTTCTCGAGCCGGCGAGAGCCCGGGACACAGCACGTGGCTAGGCGTCGAAGCCGTGCTCGTCCGGCTTCATGTGGGCCGCGACGAGTAGACCGCGGCGTCCTCGTTGACCTGCCTTGGCTCGGGCAGGAGCCGGAAGCGTCGACCCTTCGGCGACTGGATCGCGCCGAAATGGCGCCGGTCCAGGGTCACGATCAGGTCCGTCTCGAACCGATCAGCGAGGACGACGATCGAGGCGTCGACGGTCCCGAGCGGGAAGTCTGCGTACCACTCGACGAGGTCGGCGATGACGGACCAGTCGTCGGGGTGCGGCGCCTCCACGTCGAGGTCGCGCAGGCTCCGGACGAACGCGGCCTCGCCGCGCGGCCCAAGGCGCGAAGCAGCGAACCAGGAGACCTCCGCGACGACGAGCGCAGGGATGACGAGCTCCAGGTCACGACGTCGGAGCACCTCGGCACAGACGGCGTGACCTGGGTCCCGCCGGTCGAGCGCCGCGAGGAGCGGGCCCGTATCAAGGATCGCGGTTGAACGCATCTCGCTCGATGTCGTCGGCCCAGAACCGGGCGAGGTATTCCTCCGATGTCGCCGCAGTCCACTCCGAGTCCCGGCTCTCGGCGATCCCGATGAAGGGCAGGTCCCGCGGGCCTTCCTGATCCCACCCGAGCCGAGCCTCGATCGCCTCGCGGGCAACCTGCGAGACAGGTACGCGGCGCCGTCGCGCCTCCCGCTCGAGGGCCGCTGCAAGCTCGTCCGGCAGGCTGATCGTTGTGCGCCTCATACGCGCATACTTCCCCACGCGGCTGAGCCCGTCAAGCCTCATCCCACACATGCACGCGGTGACGCCCGCCCGCGTCGTCTCGTGCGCGCACGGGTTGTGCCACACAGATGGCGCGCCCGGAGGGATTCGAACCCCCGACCCTCTGATCCGAAGTCAGATGCTCTGATCCACTGAGCTACGGGCGCGCGGAGGGGTAGGGTACCAGCACCCTCGCTCACGGCCCAGATCGGCGGGACCGAACTGTTGTCATCCTGTTACCGTAGCCGTATTGTTACCATATGGCTGCCTGCCTGAACGGCAGGTGACGGGGAGCAAAGGGGGGAACCATGGCGATCGGGACCGGTACCAAGGCGGATCCGTGGCAGCTCAAGACCCCACCCGGGACATCCGAGTACCTGATGTGGCGCGACGAGGCGGCCGACCCGCCCGCGCTCGTCTGCCAGGTCGGTTCGACGCAGCTGAAGTATCACGTCCGTGCGATCGAGGACCTCCACGCGATGCTCAAGGCGCACGGAGACTGGATGCCGCTCGGCGCAACCGACGAGCAGAAGCCGGCCCCGGCCGACACCGTGGAGGCATGGGGTCGGGCGGCGGACAACCCGGTTTCCGGGTGGTACGGCCTCCGGAAGGGCTATCGGGGACGCTTCGGGATGTACCTGCCGCCGCTCCTGGAGGCGCTCGGTCTGGCCGAGCTCACCCACGATGCCAGGAACAACCGGATGCGGGCACGCTGAGCGGCGCAGGCACGCCGAGCGGCGCAGGCACGCCGACCAGGACGAGACGATGAACCCCGTCCCCGCCGGCGATCCGTTCGATGCCCTCGGCGACGCGAATCGGCGCGCGATCGTGGAGCTGCTCGGATCGGGCGAACGCTCGGTGCAGGAACTCGCCGATGCGCTGCCGATCAGTCGTCCCGCCGTTTCGCGACACCTCGGCCTGCTCAAGCGGGCCGGCCTCGTGGTCGAGGAACCGCGAGGCACACGCCGGATCTACCGCCTTCACGATCGGGGCGTCGCCGCGGTTCGAGCGTACCTCGAACAGGTGTGGGGCGACGCCGCCGGAAGGTTCCGATCGGCCGCGGAAGGCCGATCCGGCCCGCACGGCCATGACGTGATTGAGCGGATCCGCCGCGAAGGGCCGATCCGGCCCGCAGGGCGATGACGTGATTGAGCCGATCCACATCTCCTTCGAGGTCGCCTGCCCGGTCGCGCGCGCCTTCGAGATCTGGACATCCCGGATCGGCGCCTGGTGGCCGACCGATCACACCGTCACCGCCGAGGCCGACCTCGACGTGGTCCTGGAGGGCCGCCCGGGAGGCCGGATCTTCGAACGAACGCGCGCCGGTATCGAGCACGACTGGGGCGAGGTCACGATCTGGGAGCCGCCATCCCGGCTCGGCTACCTGTGGCACCTGCGTCGAGATCGAGCCGATGCGACCGACGTCGAGATCCGGTTCGTCGGCCTGGAGGGGCATCGAACGCTGGTCGAGATCGAGCATCGAGGCTGGGAGCGGCTCGGCACCGACGGGACGAACTGGCGGGACCGAAACCACGGTGGGTGGGCCACGCTGCTCCCGCATTTCGTGGCCGCGGTTGCCGCGGACGCCCAACGCCCGGGGGATCCCGCCTGATCCAGCCGCCCGCACCCGGCCGCCCGGGGGATCCCGCCTGACCCGCCGGCCGAAACCAGCCGCCCGGGCCCGGCCGTCCTGAGCGGCCGACCGCCTCGCGGCCCCGCCGGCCGGAACCTTTTGGCCATGCCGCAGGTACCCTGAGTTGCCCGGCCGGGAGCCGGGGCGTCGGCGGCCAGCCTGCCCCGCCGATCTACGAGGCTGATCCTCCGGGTCCACGGGACCCGGGCACCACGAAGGAGGTCGCGCTGCTGCGCTCGATCGGCCTTTGGCGCACGGTGGTCGTGCGGGTTCGTGCGGACTGGGCCGTCGTGGCTGCCGCGTGGGCGCTGCTGGTCTGTGCCACGACCCTCCTGACGGCCGGGACGCTCTACGGGGACACCGTCGCGCTGGGCGGGATCCGGGCGGCGATCGACGCCGCGCCCGCCGCCGACCGGTCCATCGTGGTGAAGACCGCCGCTCTTGCCGCGAATGTCGAGGGTCTCGACGGCCCCATCCGGACGGAACTGCGCCGCCTGATCGAACGCTCCGGCGGCGAGATCGCGGAAATCGTCCGCGCCGAACCCTTTGCCGCCGCCTCGGCGGACCCGGCGTCCGCCACGACCCTGATCGACATCGCCGGCTTCAAGGGCATCGATCGGCACGCGGCGCTCACGGAAGGGCGCTGGCCCGTGCCCGGAGCCGCCACACCGGAGGCGACGCTGTCCGTCGGCGCGGCGATCGGTCTCGGTGTGGGGGTGGGGGATCAGCTCCGGCTCGTGGGCCGGCTCGACGCCGGCGTCGCCGTGAGCCTGCTCATCACCGGAATCTGGCGCCCGGTGGCGGACGACCCGTACTGGCTGGCCGCACCGCAGGAGCTGGAAGGGGTGACGACGAGCGGCGGATTCACGACCGTCGGCCCGGTGGTGGTGGCGAGTGCCGACCTGGCGGCCCGACCCTTCGGCGCCCGGCGCAACCTCGAGTGGCGCGCCCTCCCCGCCACGTCCGGGTTTCGCCTGGAGGACCTCGATCCCATCCGCACGGGGACGGCGCTCCTTGCATCTCGGCTGGCGGTGGCCCTGCCGGCAGGCGTCCAGGTCCGCGTCGAAACCGCGTTGCCGGAGATCCTCACGGCGGTGACGAAGTCCGCCCTCGTGAGTCGAACCGGCGTGCTGCTCCTGGTGCTCCAGTTCGCGGTGCTGGCGGCGTATGCCATCGTCCTGGTCGCGGGCATGCTGGCCGACCGGAGGCGCGCGGAAACGGTACTGATGCGGTCTCGCGGTGCGTCGTCGGGCCACCTCGCCGCCATGACGATCTTCGAGGCGGTCCTGCTCGCCGGCCTGGCCGCCGCCGTGGCCCCGGTCCTCGCACTGGGGGCCGTCCAATGGCTGAGCGGGACGGGCCCCCTGGCCGCGTCGGCGGCCCGGGCACCGCTGCGGCTGAGTTCCGACGCGATCCTCGTGGACGTGCTGACCGCGGTCGCCGGCGTCATCGTCCTGACGATCCCGATGCTCGGTGGGTTCGGCAGTCTTGCCGGCGTTCGCGCCGCCATTTCGCGGCAGACCGGCCGAACGCTTGCCCAGCGGCTGGGCCTGGACCTTGCCCTGGTCGTCGTCGCCGGGATCGCCCTCTGGCAGCTCCGGCTGTATGGAGCGCCCCTGACACGCAATGCCCGAGGGGTCCTCGGCGTGGATCCGCTGCTGGTTGCGGCACCGGGCATCGGGCTGCTCGCCGGAGCGGTGGTGGCGACCAGGATCATCCCGCGCATTGCCGAACTCGCCGAGCGAGTCCTGGAGCATGACCGCGGCCTGGTCGGCGCCATGGGCGGCCGCGGCCTGGCGCGACGTCCGCTCCGGTATACGCGGTCGGCCCTCCTGCTCATGCTCGCCGCGGCGCTCGGGACCTTCGCCAGCGCGCAGACGGCCACCTGGACGCGATCCCAGGGCGATCAGGCCGCCTATCAGGCCGGGGCCGATCTCCGGATGGCGCCCTCGCAACGGGCCGTCTCGGCCCTGGTCATGGGATCCGCCCTCCGGGAACTCGACGGCATCACCGCGGCCATGCCCGTGGATCGGCTGTCGGTGGACACGGGCCGCGGCGTCCGAGGCGGCCCGCTGATCGCGCTGGACGCGGCGGTCGGCGCATCGATCGTGCTCACGACCCCGGACGCGGACGGGGCCGCGCGGGCAGCGTTGCTCGCCCGACTGGCCGCTGCCCGGCCCGAACCGGCCGGCGTCGCCATGCCCGACGGCACACGCCGCGTGCGGGTGGTCCTGGACGCGCAGTTCGAACCGGCGTTCGCGGATCCGGATCTGCCGCCCTTCGACCTCGGCTCGTTCGCGGGTGTCCGTGCCGGCTTCGTCATCGAGGACGGCGACCGGCGCCTGTTCCGCGTCACCTCGGAGCGTCCGGCGCTGCTCGTCGGCAATGCCCAGGACATCGAGGTTGCCCTCCCGGCCGGCATGACGGGACCGATCCGGCTCCGCGCAGTGGAACTCGGCCTGACCTCCCCGGCCTTCATCGGCGTGGCCGGGACGATCGAAGTCGTTGCATTCCAGACGAGCAGGACGACCTCCGGCGCGCCGGTGGCTGGTGAATCGTGGACCACCCTCGATGCCGAGCCGGGCGACCCTGCCTGGGAATGGCACGCGATCAGCGGGAATACACCGCCCTTCCTCGTCCGTCCCGCCGCCGGCGCGCCGTGGCGCGTCAACGTCGGCGGAGGTGAACCGGGCATCGACCCGGTCTTCGGCGGGACCGGGTCCACGACGACGCTGCGTCTCGCCGTTGCATCACCATCCGCGCCGGTCGCCGCGATCGCCGGCCGTCGGTTTCTGGAAGCGACCGGAGCGGCCGTCGGCGACACGGTGACGGCGACCTTCGCGGCGAGCCGTCACTCGGTGCGGATCATCGGGGTCGCGGACGCGTTCCCGACCATCGATCCATCCCAGGCGTTTCTCGTCGTCGACGGCCCCACACTCGTCGCCGAGCGCTTCGCGACCGTCGCGTCCGTCTCCCCTCCTGCTGAGTGGTGGATGGCCGCGAGCGCCGCCGATCCCGTCGGGAAGGCCGTCCTTGTGAAGGTGGATCCGGCTGGAACCATCGTCGCGCGGCGGACCGTCGAGCAGGGCCTCCTGACCGACCCCGTTCCCCTCGGCGTCATCGGCGTGCTGGGACTCGGGTCGATCGCGGCGATGCTCTTCGCCGCGATCGGCTTCGTTGTCGCGGCCACGATCGCCACCCGGGAGCGGATGGGTGAGTTCGCGCTCCTGCGGGCCCTCGGCCTGTCATCACGCGAGTTGTCCGTCTGGCTCTGGCTGGAGAATGCGTTCCTGCTGGTCGTCGGCATCGTGGCTGGCCTGGGCCTCGGTGCGCTGCTCGCCTACGTCGTGCTACCGGTGTCCACGCTGACCAGCAGCGGTGCGATGGTCGTTCCCGCGCCCGTCGTGGAGTTGCCGCTTGCGGCGGTCGTCCCGGTGATCGTGGTTGGGCTGATCGTCTTCGTCGCGACGATGCTGGTCCTGCGCGGCCAGCTGCTCCAGGTCCGGATCGGCGACGTCCTGCGAGGGCGTGACGAGTGATCGTCTGGGTGGCGACCTCGCTTCGCCGACTGCGCGATGAGCGGCTGTCGGCGTTCGGGCTGGCCGGACTCGTCTTCGCCACCGCCCTGACCGCGGCCGCCGCTCCGCGCCTCGAGGCCCGCGTCGCCGACGACACCCTGCTCGCGACGATCGCCCGGGCCCAGCCCGCAAACCGGAACGTGCAATGGCTCCGGGAGGATCGGTTCGAGACCGGGGGCGCGGACACCGTCGCGGCCATCGGCGAGATCTCGAACCAGGTGCACGCCCTGCTTCCCGACCGGGTGGCAAACCTGGTGACGGAGCGATCGTGGTCCATCGATTCGGGCCGCTGGCAGCTGCCCGAAGTCGTCGGAGACCCGGTCACGATGCGCCTTCGATTCCAGCCGGACGCGATGGCTCGCGTCACCCTGCAATCTGGACGATGGCCGACGGGTGCCACGACCGAGGGACCGGACCGAACATCGACGGAGGCGCTGCAGCCGAGCGTCAGGTTCTTCGAGGCCGCGGTCTCGACGCCGACGACCGAGGCGATCGGCGTCGCGGTCGGCGACACCCTCATGCTGGTCAGCGACGGCTCGGATCCCCTCGTCGGGCCGCGCCCGCCGATGGTCGTCGGTGTGACGATCGTGGGGACCTACACGGTCGACGACCAGGCCGATCCCTGGTGGCTCGGTGGTCTCGAGCTGGCCCGTCCGTCCATCCGGTCCCTGGGTGGCGACACCCGGATCACCGATACCCTCGCGCTCCTCTCGCCCGATGCCTACCGGGCCTTCCTGGACGAGACGCTGCCGGCGTTCCTGCCCCTCCGGTACACCTTCCGTGAGTACCTGGATCCCACGCGGCTCTCGGCCGCCGACGCGCCCGCGATGCTCGTCGATCTGCGGCGCCTCGACGCTGCCTACCCGTCGCCGAACGTGACCTTCAACCAGCCGATCGCCCTGCGAACCGGTCTGCGGACGATCCTCGAGGCGTTCAACGGCCAATGGGCGTCCGCGACTGCTCTCCTGACCGTCGGGGTGATGGGACCGGGCGTCGTCGCGGTGGCGGCGCTGGCGCTCGTGGCGCTCCTCGCCGCCCAGCGTCGCCGATCGGCACTGGCCCTCGCGCGCGGTCGCGGCGCATCCCTCACCCAGGTTGTCGCCGCGGTCGTCGCGGAAGGGGTGCTCCTGGCGGTTCCCGCCGCCGCGGGGGGCCTGGCGCTGGCCGTGCTCGCCTTCCCGGCGGATGCCCTGGTGCCGAGCGTCGTCGCGGCCGCGCTGGTGGCGCTCGTGGCCGTGGCCGTCCTGGTGGCCGCGACCGTCCCGGCCACCGGCGGGTCATCCTTCGGATCGGCCCGGGAGTCTTCCGTGCCGCGTCCGCCGACTCCGCGGCGGCTCATCCTCGAGGGCCTGGTCGTCATTCTTGCGGCCGGCGGTGCGGTCCTGCTCCGGGATCGCGGGATCCGAGGTGCGAGCAGCGCGGGGAACCTCGCCCAGGCCGACCCGCTCATCGCGGCCGTTCCGGCGCTGGCCGGCATCGCCGCGGGTCTGATCGCGGTGCGCCTGCTACCGCTTCCGATTCGGCTTCTCGCGCGTCTCGCCCGTCGTCGTCGTGATCTGGTGCCGCTCCTGGCCCTGCGACGCTCGACCCAGGCCGCGTCCTCCGCGCCCATCCTGGTGGTCCTGCTCGCGACGGCGACCATCGCGTCGTTCGGCGCCGCGGTCCTCGGGCACCTGGAACGGGCGTCCGAGGCGGCGGCCTGGCACACCGTCGGCGCGGCGTACCGAATCGACAACACGGTCGGAGCCCTGCGCTCCGGATTCGATCCCGAGGCGATCCCCGCGGTCGAGGCGTCGGCCGTGGCGTACCGCGCGGCGATCACGGTGGGCCCGCGCAATCTTCGGGCCGACTTTGTCGCCGTCGCGGCGGATGACTACGATCGCGTGGTTGCAGGCACGCCGGCCGACCCCCATCTGCCTGTTGATCTGTTCGCCGCCGACCCGTCGGTCATCCCGCTCGTCGCATCGGCCGGAGTCGCCGGCCGTCCCGACGGCATGAACGTGGGCGACCGCTTCCCGATCACGCTCGAGGGATACACCTTTCCGGCTGAGGTCGTGGCCGTTCGGAGCGACCTCCCGGCCTTCTCACGGGCGAACCTGTTCGTCGTCGCTTCCCGGGACCAGATCAAGGCCCTGTTCCCGGGCATACCGCTGCTGCCGTCGATCGCCTTCCTCCGCGCCCCGGATGCCGCTGCCGGCGCGATCCGGGCGGCCGTCCTCGGTCAGATCCCCGTCGGCGCGACGGTGACCGGGCGCGCCGACGTCACCCAGGGCCTGCGCGACGGCCCCGCCAGCCGGGCCGTGGTCGGCGGAATCACCGCCGCGACGATCCTGGCGATGGTCTACGCGGCCCTCGCAGTCGCGGCAGCCATGGCCCTCGCCGGCGGGTCCCGAGCGGTGGAGGTCGCGCACCTCCGAACGCTCGGGCTGACTGGTGGCCAGGCCACCTCCCTGGTGGTGGTGGAGCACGGGCCGACCGTCCTCACGGCGTTCCTTGCCGGCCTCGGGCTGGGGATCGGCCTGCTGGCGCTGCTTCGGGACGGCCTCGGCATCGAGGCACTCGCCGGGTCGGCACCCGACGTCCCGGTCGGTCTCGAGCCGGGCCAGCTGCTGCTCGTCCTGGGGGGTATCGTCGCGGTGGTCGTGCTGGGTCTGGGTCTCGGCTCCTGGATGCAACGGGGAGCGGCCCCGATCACCGCGCTACGACGAGGGTTCGAATGAGCGACGTGCGACGCACCGGTCCGGGCAGAGCCACCGAGCCGGATCTGGAGGAGCTCCCGGTGGCGGCACGCGCTTCGACGACCCAGGTCGCCGCGCCCTCCGCTGGCAGCCCGTCGGGATCGGTTGCGACGTTCCCAGGCAGCCCGGCCGGATCGGTTGCGGCCTGGGCTCGCACGGCGTCGGCTCGGTTGCCGGCGCGTCCCCGCTTCGGGGATGGGGCCCTGATCGTGTGCGACAACCTCGTCCGGATCTACAAGGTGGCCGACCTGGAGGTGGTGGCCCTTCAGGGCCTCGACCTGCTGGTGGATCCCGGAGAGATCGTGGCCATCGTCGGTGCATCGGGGTCGGGCAAATCCACCCTCCTGAACATCCTCGGAGGCCTCGACACGCCGTCGGCCGGCCGCGCCCTGGTGGACGGGCACGATCTGGGTCAGATGAGCCGGCACGAGCGGACGCGCTATCGGCGACGCGTCGTCGGCGTCGTCTGGCAGCAGACGGCGCGCAACCTGCTGCCGTACCTGACGGCACGGGAGAACGTGGAGCTGCCGATGATTCTCGACGGGGCGCGTGACCGGACGGCCCGGGGCCGGGAGCTCCTGGCCATGGTGGGCCTGGCGGATCGCGCCGATCATCGTCCGGACCGCCTCTCGGGCGGCGAGCAGCAGCGGGTCGCCATCGCCGTGGCGCTGGCCAATCGCCCGGCGGTGCTCCTGGCGGACGAGCCGACCGGGGAACTCGACAGCACCACGTCGGGCGAGGTGTTCGGGCTGCTCCGGAACGTCAACGCCGAGCTCGGTACGACGATCGTGATCGTGACCCACGACAACCACGTATCGGAGCAGGTCGGGCGGACCGTGTCGATTCGCGATGGGCGAACCAGCACGGAGACATTCCGCCGGACCGAGCGGACCGACGACGGCGACCACCGGATCATCGCCGAGGAGTTCGCGGTCCTCGATCGGGCCGGGCGGCTGCAGCTTCCAAAGGCGCACGTCGAGGCCCTGGAGCTCAAGCGACGCGTCCGCCTCCGTCTCGAGGAGGATCACGTCGGCGTCTGGCCGGACGAGCCTCGAGAGGAGCCCCAGGCACGAGAGGAGCCTCAGGCATGAGAGGAGCCCCAGGCATGACCGCCGACGCCTCGCCGGGTCGCGTACCGGCCCGTCCGTCGGGGCAGCTCGTCACCGCGCACGCCCTCGTCCGTGACTACCCGTCCGGAGACGGGGTCGTTCATGCCGTCCGGGGGATCGACCTGGCCGTGGCTCAGGGACAGCTGCTTGCGGTCCGCGGTCGATCGGGGAGCGGCAAGACGACGCTCCTCAATCTGCTTGGCGGCCTCGATCGGCCCACCTCGGGGTCTGTCTTCGTGGATGGGCACGAGATCTCGGCCCTGGACGAGGCCCAGCTGGTCGATATCCGGCGCCGGACGATTGCCTTCATCTTCCAGTCCTTCGGCCTGGTGCCGATTCTGACCGCCGCCGAGAATGTCGAGGTTCCGCTCCGGCTCGTCCGGGCCGATCCGCGCGAACGCGACCGGCGCGTCGAGGAACTCCTCGAGATCGTGGGTCTCCATGAGCGGGCTCGCCATCGCCCCCACGAGCTGTCCGGCGGCGAGCAGCAGCGCGTCGCCATCGCCCGGGCTCTCGCCAACCGGCCGCGGCTGCTCCTGGCCGACGAACCCACCGGCCAGCTCGATTCAGAGACGGGTCATCGGATCATGCTGGTGCTCCGCCAGGTGGTCCGGGCCGAGGGGATCACCGCCATCGTCGCGACCCACGACCCGCTCATGATGGATGTCGCCGATCGGGTGGTGGAACTGCAGGACGGAACGCTCGTCGAGAGCTGATTCCCGCCGGGGTGCGCCGGGGACGCGGCGAATCCGGCTGCCGCGGACGGGGCGGATCCGGCAATCATCGGCCCGGCAGTCCCGGACGCCGGCAGGCCCGGACGCCGGCGGTCAATCGGCCCGGCAATCATCGGGCCCGGCAGGGCGGGACGCCGGCTCAGGCGTCCCGTCGATAGCGACGCCCCACCAGGGCGTAGCCGGGAATCCTCGGGAGCGCCACGGACAACGCCGGGTGGGTCCCGTCGCGACGCTCCACCGTGAGCGTTCGGGCTGCGACCTCGTCCGGCAGGCGAGCATCCACCGCCGCCAGGTCGATCGCCACGCGCCCGGCTTCCGATCCACCGAGCGCATCGACGGCAGCCTGCGGGAACGCATCGGCCTCGTATTCGGCCCGCATCTCCGCATCCATGTGCCACCGCGGCCGGCGAAGCAAGATCCCCCGCCAGCCGTCCGCGACGGCGGGTTCCACGCGGCCGTCCCCGGGGGTCGCCGTGCCCGGTGCCGCGATGTCGTGCCCCCGGGACCAGCGGGCCGCCTGGTGGAGCAACGCGTATTCATCCAGATCGGCATATTCCGCCAGCTGCTCGGCGGGCGATCCGTCGCCGAACAGGGCCCGAACGGACGGCGCAAAGACCTCGCCGAGGTCGAGGTCGATGGCCCGGACGGTGCGATGGAAGTAGACCTGCAGATAGAGGAGGAGGCGCGCGCCGAGGAAGCCCTCGAGGGCGGGGACGCCGGACTCGTACAGGGTCAGGCCCCTCGTGCCGACATACGTGTAGCGGCGAAGACGCTCGACGTCGATGCCGACGTGGACACCGGTGAACAACGCATCGCGCCGCACGTAGTCGAGGTTGTCCACCGTGAAGACGCCCGACAGGAGCGGCTGGAGCAGGCGGACCCACCGGGGCATCGACGGATCCTCGAGCGCCGGTTTCGACACGAGGAACGAGACCCAGCGTGGGTCGATGGCCTCGGCGTCGGCGAACGCGTCACGCTCCGGCGTGTTCCCTGGCGCGCGGCGAAGCGCAGTGATCAGGGGCCCGAGCTCCCGCTCGATGATCAGCTGGCTCAGGTCCTCGTGCGAGAGGGTCTTGACGCCCGGTCGCCGAGCGTCGACCGGGGCCGGAAACCCGGACAGGACCCGGTCGTCGAAATAGTGCGCGAAGGGTCCGTGTCCCACGTCGTGCAGCAGTCCCGCCACCCGCAGCGTCTCGACGACCAGGCCCTCGGAAGGGACCGGTTCGGGCGTCCTGGCCCCGGGGCCTGCGCTCGCGGACCCGGGATGTGCGGTCGTCGACGCGGGATCGGTGGTCAGTGCCGAGCGCAGCGTCGGGTACAGGGAACGCGCCCAGAGGCCGGCCTCGTGCATGACCCCGAGGCCGTGCGTGAACCGCGAATGCTCGGCGGTGGGAAAGACCCAGCGCGCGCTCTGGAGCTGGCTGATCCGACGCAACCGCTGCACCCAGGCCGTGTCGAGGAGGTCATCCTCCGCGACATCCTCGGGTGGGAGACCCGCCGCGTCCGACTCCCCGGATCGCAGGTGCTTGGTCAGCTCCACGTAGCCGTGGATCGGGTCGCTGATGAGATTGACCGCCGAGAACGGGTGGCGCGCCACGGTCAGAGGGACGTGACGGCGTACCGGGCGGTCGGGCCCGGGATCGACACCGGTTCAGGCACGGGCGTGGGGGCCGGTGTCGCCGGTACCTTTGCCCTGGGCGCGGGTGCCGCTGCCGGCGCCGCCTTCGGTTCGGGTTCGGCGACGTACCCGGGCGTGTCGACCAGGATCGCACCGGCATAGGTGGTCCCGTTGGCCGCCACGGCGACGGCGATGCCGACGGTGTCCATCGTGGCGCCCATCAGGATGTTCCAGTGGGTGGGGCTGCCCTTCCAGCCGTCGAACGCGGTTCGGGCCGATTCGAGGCCCCAGGTCCACGAATTGGACGCGAGGACCTCGCCGTACCCGTCCCACGCGACGCCGCGATCGGCGAGCTGGCATTTCAGGCACCCGGGAACCGTGTGGGAGAGCACGTTCTGCGCGGCAAGGATCGTGACGCGCTCACCTGCGAGATCCGCCAGCTGTACGCCGACGCGGAGCCGGCCAAGGCCCCGCGCCGCACGGGCGGTGTTGATCCAGCCCAGCAGTGCCGACTCCATGGTCTCGGCCGTTCCGGCCCGAACGGGCTCCGCGACGTGGATCGGGACGAGGCCCGTGGACAGCGCCGCGCTCACCAGCACCGCCAGGATCAGGGCACGGGGAAGAAAACGCGAGGCGAGGGCACGTCGTCGCATGGTCCGCGCAAGGGTACTCCGCGAGGGCCCTCGATGCCCGCCGCGAGGGACCTCCCAGCCCGCGCCGGCGGCCACCGACCGGAACCCGCGAACGCGAACGCCTCGTGTCAGGACGCGTCGGCGCCCGGGCGTCAGGACGCGTCGGCGCCCGGGCGTCAGGACGCGTAGGCGGCCAGAGCGCGGCGGTGCGTCGCTTCGATGTCGGCTCGCAGCTCCGCCGGCTCGAGCACCTCGACGTCGTCGCCCCAGGACAGGATCCAGAGTCGAACTTCGATGGTTCCCGATACGGTCGCGCGCCACACAACCGTTCCATCGGGCTGCGGCTCGAGCACCTGGCTCGGGTGCCACACGGTCTCGGCCACGCGACCGGCCACGGCGGGCGAGAAGCGGACGACGACGGTCTTCGCGGGCTGGTCGGCGATGATGTCCCAGGCCCCCCGCATGAGGCCCTCGATGGATCCGGACTCGGGCGGTTCGAAGGTCCGCGGGGAAATCGTGACCGATCGGATTCGCTCGATCTTGAAGGTCCGCAGACCGCCCCGGTCCTCGTCGAAGCCGATGAGATACAGGGCATGCGTCTGGGTGGACGGCTCGATGAGATACGGCCGGACCGTGGCCTTGCGTCCATCGGCCGGGCGCCCCTCGTAGCGGGCCGGTGCGTAGGCGATCTCCACGACGCGCCGATCGGCCCACGCCCGGGTCAGGGCATGGACGTGATCCACGAACGCGGGTGCCTTCGCGGCGCGCTGGAGGACGTCCAGCGACCGTGCGACGTGCTCGGTCAGCGGCCCGGGCAGTCCTTCCGACAGTTTCTCGAACGCCGATGCGAGGTCGGGATCGTACTTGTCCGCGTAGCGGACCATCAGCCGGGTGGCGAGAAAGACGGCCATCGCCTCCGACGTGGTCAGCTTCAGGGGCGGCAGGAACGACGCTTCGAGCATGCCCCAGCGCCCGCCCTCGGACCAGGTCGGCATCTGGAGCTCGCCCTCGAGGGCGGTGAGGTCCCGGTAGGCGGTCCGTTTCGAGATGCCCAGGCGGATCCCGATGTCCTCCGCGCGGATGCCTTCCGGATGCTGCTTGAGGAGGTTGGCCACACGCGCCAGCCGCGCGACCCGATCGCGCTTGGCAGTGGTCTCGAACTCGTCGCTGGTCCCGGACATCTCGCCTCCCTTGTCGGGAGGATACCCGCCCGACAAGCCGGAAGTACCAGTCGCCATGGGACTCCCGGGTCATCGTCATGCCGCCACCCCGGACCGACCATGACCGCACCGAACCAGACCGGGGACGCACCTCGATCGGACGGTGAACGCGAGGACCGTCGGGCGTCATGGCAGCACTCGAGCACGGCAACCCAGCGGCGACGCGCGAGACGTATCGCGCCCTGCTGTTGCGTGGCCTGAACCCGGGCGAGGCCGCCAACCTGACCGCCTTCCTCTCCGGGATCGACGTCGGGCAGGGCCGCCCGTGGCGACTTGCCGACGTGGATCGGCTGCTCTTCCTTCGCGCGCTCTGTCGATCCGGACGCATCGGCGCGGACGATGGTCTTCAGCCCATGGAGACGCTCGTACCCGGCTGATCGTCCGACGAGGGGCCACCCATCTTCGCGAGTCGGGGACCTCCTCCCCGGTCCGCGAGCCATCC
This sequence comes from Chloroflexota bacterium, assembly GCA_040389445.1. Lineage (GTDB taxonomy): Bacteria > Chloroflexota > Limnocylindria > Limnocylindrales > CSP1-4 > UBA5189. Next base: position 115,414 of record JAZJZX010000007.1, on the reverse strand, counting down.
GAAGCGGCGCCCTGACTCCTCCGGGCGCCGCTTTTGGATTCCCCGGCGTTCGGTACCATCCCCAGACCATGGACCGACCTGTCATCAGCTTCCTGACCGATTTCGGGCCGGAATCGGCCCCCGCGATCTGCCGCGGCGTGATGCTCTCGATTGCGCGCGACGCCCAGATCGTGGACATCAGCCACAGCGTGCGGAAGTACGCCATCCGTGACGGCGCCTATCTCCTGTGGTCCGCCGTCCCGTGGATGCCCGTCGGGGTCCATGTCGTGGTCGTGGATCCCGGTGTCGGGACAGAGCGCCACCCCATCGCGATCAGGACGGCCCGCGGCGACGTGCTCGTCGGACCCGACAACGGCGTGCTGATGCCGGCCGCCGAGGTGCTCGGTGGCGCCGACGAGGCACGGATCCTGGAGAACCGGGAGCTGATGCTCCCGCGTCTGACCTCCACCTTTCACGGCCGCGACGTGTTTGCGCCGATCGCGGCGCATCTGGCCGCCGGTCGGCCGTTCGAATCGGTCGGAAGGACCATTGCCGTGGGCGACCTGGTGCCGTTGCGCTTTCCCGCCCCGAAGGTCATTGATGGCGCGCTCGAGACGACCGTCCTGTTTGTCGACTCGTTCGGCAACCTCCGCCTCGCCGGCCTGCCCCGGGACCTCGAGGCAGCCATCGGACCACTTGCGTCGGGGCGGCCATTGGTGGCTGACTTCGCGGCTCACGACGGCCTGCCGGCCGTGTCCGAGACGTTGCCCTGGAGCCGGACCTTCGGTGAGCGTCCGCTGGGGACGGCGCTGGTCTACGAAAACTCGTTCGGGCACCTCGCCATTGCCGACAACCAGGGCAATGCCGCGGCACGGCTGGGCATCGACGTCGATCGCCCGGTTCGGATCCGGCCCGCGTGAGCGTCCCGATGGCGCGCCCCGTGATCACGTTCGCCACCGACTTCGGCCCGGCGGCACCGGCCGTATGCCGAGGGGTCATGTACCAGATTGCACCGGACGCGCTGATCATCGACATCAGCCACCAGATTCACCGCTTCTCGATTCGGGACGGTGCAGCCACGCTGGTCTTCGCGCTGCCCCACATGCCCGTCGGCGTGCACGTGGCCGTGGTGGACCCCGGGGTCGGCACGGCGCGACGGGGCGTGGCCATGGAGGTCGCGCGGGGCGACCTCCTCGTCGGGCCGGACAACGGTCTGCTCATGCCTGCCGCCGATCGGCTCGGCGGCGTCGTCAGGGCGCATGCCCTCGAGAATCGCGCCCTGATGCTCCCGATCGTCACCAGCAGCTTTCACGGCCGGGACATCTTCGCGCCGATGGCGGCGCACCTCGCCATGGGAACGCCGATCGGGTCGGTCGGGTCGGCGATCGAGCCGGCTTCGTTGATTCGCCTGGAAACACCACGGCCCAGGGTCCTCGAGGGCGCCCTGGAGACCGAGATCGTCCACGTGATGATCTACGGCAACGTGACCTTCACCGGCACCGTCGCGGACCTTGAGGCCGCCCTCGGACCGCTCGAGCCTGGACGGCCCGTGGTCCTCGAGTTCGCGGCCCACGACGGCGAGCCTGCCGTCCTCGAATCGACCGTGTGGGAACGGACCTTCGGTCGCGTCCCGCTCGGTTCGTCGCTCCTCATGGAGGACTCGGAAGGACAACTCTCGCTCGCGGACAATCAGGGCAACGCGGCCGAGCGACTGCATCTCGCCGTGGGCCGGCCGGTCCGCATCCGGCCGGCCTGACCGGACAGGGCGACCCGACATGACGGAGCCGGTCGTCCGGATCGAGGGGCTGACGTTCCGATATCGGCGGGCATCGGAACCGGCGATCCGTGACATCAGCCTGAGCGTCGAACCGGGCGAGGTCCTGCTGGTTGCCGGTCCGTCGGGCTGTGGCAAGAGCACGCTGATCCGCGCCATCAACGGACTCATTCCGCACGCGTATCCGGGCGAGCTTGGCGGGTCGGTCCGGATCGATGGGCGCCCCACGTCCGAGTGGCGGCTGCGCGACCTGGCGGGGGTCATCGGGACCGTCCTGCAGGACCCCGCGAAGCAGATCGTCGGGGCCACCGTGGAGGCGGAACTCGCCTTCGGCCCGGAGAACCTCGGGTTGGAGCGGTCGGAGATCAGGCGGCGGATCGGCGAGGTCGCGGAGCGGGCCGGCATTCGCCCGTTGCTCGGCCGGGAGACGGCGGCCCTGTCGGGCGGCGAGCGCCAGCTCCTCGCGATGGGCGGGACCCTCATGCTCCGACCCCGCCTGTACGTCGTCGACGAGCCCCTCGCCAACCTCGACCCGGTCAGTGCGGCCCGCTTGCTCGGCATCCTTCGGGGTCTTGCGGACGAGGGTCACGCCGTCGTGATCGTGGAGCACCGGGTGGAGGAGGCCCTGGACCTGCGGCCGGACCGGGTCCTGTATCTCGAGGAGGGCCGGACGCGCTACCTCGGCGACACGGGCGGCTTTCTGGCCGTGGCCGACCCGGACGCGGTCAAGCTGCCGTTCGACGCCGTGCTCGGCCGGTTCCGGGCCAACCCGGCGCCTGGATCGGCGGCGCTTCAGGGCGCGCCGCGTGCCGAGCGCGGCACGAGCCGGCCCGACGAGCCGCCCCGCCTCGAGTTCGCGGGCGCCCGGGCCGGATTCGGTGATCGGGAGGTCCTCCACGGGATCGATGCGCGGCTGGGACGGCGCGAGATCGTGGCCGTGCTCGGTCCCAACGGGTCCGGCAAGACGACGCTCTTCCGGACGGCCATGCGCCTGCTGGCCCTCACCGCCGGCGAGATCCGGGTGGACGGAGCGCCGGCGAAGGACCGCTCCGTGGCCGAGCTCGCCTCCACCTTCGGCTACGTCTTCCAGAGCCCGAGCCAGATGCTGTTCGCGCGAACGGTTCGCGAGGAACTCGCGTTCGGACCGCGCAATCTCGGCCGAGATCCCACCGCGCTCGATGGCATCGTGGCCGAGGCCCTCCGGCGGACATCCCTCGATTCGCTCGAGAACATCCTGGACCGACCGCCCCTGACGCTCTCGTTCGGGCAACAGAAACGGCTGGCGCTCGCGATCGCCCTCGCCCTCGAACCACCCACGCTCATCCTCGATGAACCGTCCGCCGGACAGGATCACCGGACCGCCCGGCGGTTCATGCGGGAGGTCATGGCCATTCCCGGGCTCGAATCGATCTTCCTCGTCACCCACGACGTAGACCTTGCATTGACGCACGCAGACCGTATCCTGCTCTTCAGAGACGGTCAGGTCGTCGCAGACGGCCCACCCGCTCTCGTGGTCGAGGACGTCGATCGCTGGATCGCGTGCAATCTGCGCCCTACCTCGCTGATGCGTGCCAATGCCCGTTGGCGGGATCGCGATGGCGGGTTCCTCGACGCCGAGACGCTCGCCGCTCGCGTGGTGGCGGGCGCCGGCCAAGGCGAAATGCTGGAGGAAGGAGGATCGACTGTCGGCGCTGGCTGACCGTTCATCACCTCAACCCTGAGATCATCCAAGGAGGGATCGGATGTCCTCGATGACCATGCCGCGTTCCATGTGGGGCGTGGACTCACGCGTGATCGTTTATGCGGCCATCGGCGCCGCGCTGTACGGGGTGCTGGCCCTGTTCAGCTTCGTCATCCCCGGGTCGAACAACGTGTCGGTTCGTCCGGCATTCGCGATCGTTCCGTTCTTCGGCTACGCGTTCGGGCCGGTCGTCGGCCTGTTCACGGGTCTGGTGGGCAACGCGATCGTCGATCAGCTGAGCGGCTACGGCCTGCTCACGGCCTGGAACTGGCACATCGCCAACGGCCTTGTGGGCCTGATCGCCGGCGTCCTGGCCGCAGGTTCCCTGGCGACGATGGGCGGCAAGATCGTCGGTCCGGCCATCGTGGCCGCCGTGGCCACGGCTGTCGGGATGCTCTTCGTGTTCAGCGACATCGTCGTCTTCGGCAACGACTTCAACACGGCCCTGACGGGGAGCTACCTCTGGGTGCTCGTCCCCGATCTCATCGCCGCGGTGATCCTGGTGCCCGTCCTGGCGCTGGCCTGGGAACCACTCAAGGAGTCAATGGGCCGCTGAGGCCCCCTGACCTGATGGCGAGGTGATCTCCACCCCGCGCTACCTGGGCCGGGGGTCGTGGCTCGGCAGCCGCGACCCCCGCGTCCCGTTGCTCGTCGGCGTGCTGGCGGCCGCAACGGTGATCCAGATCTGGGACATCAGGATCGTCGCCGTCCTGTTCGTCCTCGGACAGGCCTATTACCGCACGGCAAGCATCCCGTTGCGGCTCGTCCGCCGGCAATGGGCGTTCGCCATCGCGTTCGTGTCGATCCTGGTGCTCGTCAACACGATTCTCACCGGCGGTGCGATCGGCGACTTCGATCGCTCGGATCTCCATCCGCTGTTCTACCTGCCGCTGCTCGGGACCCCGATCTCTGCCGAATCGCTCTCCTACGGCGCCACGCAGCTGCTCCGCTTCCTGACCTTCATCACCATCGGCTTCCCGATCGCCTACGCGATTGCCCCGAGCGACCTCGGGCCCGCCCTCGCGCGGCTGCGGATCCCGGAGAAGTTCGCCTTCGGCGTGGATCTCACCTATCGCTTCCTTCCATCGCTGGCCGGCGATCTGCAGGAGACGATCGACGCGCAGCGCGTCCGCGGCTACGAATGGGACAAGGGCAAGGGCGGCCCGATCGCCCGCGTCCGCCGGACGGTTCCCCTGATCATCCCGCTGACGATGAACGCGATCGTCGGCGCCGAGGACACCATCGATGCCATGGACCTGCGCGGGTTCGGCACCGGCCGCCGGACCTGGCTGCGCGAACTCCGCTACGACCGATCGGACCGTGCCCTGCTGCTGGCGGCAGTGGCGATCTTCGTCGTGATCACGGTCGCGTCGGTGGCGGGCCTGACGAAGCTGTGGGTCTTTCCGCCGCTCCTGGCACTCGCCGGCGCGTGATGGCCCGCTAGCGGCCCAGCATGGTCGAGAGCGTGACCGGCGTCAGCCCCTTCGACTGGAGTCCCGAGAGCATCTCCGGCAGCGCTTCCAGCGTGTGCCAGCCGCCGAGGTGCATCAGCACGATCGAGCCGCCCCGGGCCTTCGTCAGCACCTTCGTGACGATGTCGGCGGCGGCGGGCCCGCCGTCGGCGGGGTTCTTCCAGTCGATCGTGTCGACGTCCCACATGATCAGGTCGGGCCAGCCGGCGGCGCCCACACCTGCCCGAACGGCGTAGGTCCAGGCGCCGTAGGGCGGGCGGAACCAGGGCTTCGTGGTCATCCCGGTCAACGCCTGGATCGCCGTTTCGGTCGAGGTCAGCTGCCCGGCCATCTGGGCCGCGGTCAGCGTGGTGAAGTCGGGGTGGTCCCACGAGTGGTTCGCGATCTCGAACAGATCCGGGCGTGTTGCCGCCAGCAGCAGGGCCGCCTTGCCCTGGTCCGTCGTCGTCCCGGCCTTGCCGGTCGGAAACAGGGTCGCGCGCACGCCGTGGTCGATCAGCCACTGGACGATGTCGACGGCGGGATCGAGCCGTCCACCCATGTCGAACGTCAGCGCGATCTGCGTGGTGCCGCGCGGGCCGTTGGTGATCACCGTTGCGGGGCCACCGGCCGTTGCCGTGCTGCCGGGCGTGCTGCTCGGAACCAGCGTCGGCGCGACGGTCGGGCTGCCCGGGCTTGGGGAGGGAGCGTTCGCATCGTCAACGATCACGCCCGGGATCAGGACGAGGGTCCACCCGGGCTCGATGTGGTTGGGGTCGTAGCCCTCCGACTCAGGGTTCAGGGAGGGGTACGTACCCCGGTTCCACCAGGCCAGGCTGCGCGGCGAGGTGCTGAATGCTCGCGCGATCGATGTCAGGCTGTCGCCGGCCCTGACGACATAGCTCATGAAGGTGGGTGCCGGCGTCGGGGTCGGCCGTACGAAGGAGGGAACCGCCGAGGCGGTCGGGGAGGGCGTCGGTGGTACCGGTGACGGCGGGCAGGCAGATGGCGTGCTCGTGGTTCCACAGGCCGGCGTCGGCGGATTCGCTGGACCGGGCTCCAGGCCCGGCAGGATCGCGATCGCCGCGACGAGTGCGACGACGAGCAGGGCCAGGGCCCCGGCGCCGATCGGCGTCGCGAGCACGTTTCGGGGAGGCTGGTGGTCAGCGGCCGGGCGCGACTGATCCTTCATGGTCGCAGTGTGACGCGGCCCGGCCCGGCCCGGTTACGATCCGGTGTCGATGGGTGTCGGGACCTGGAGCGTGAACTCGCCGGCCAGCGCGAGGCCCTCCGCCGCTGTCGCCACGCGGCCACCGCCGTCGCGCTTGACCATGAAGCAGGCGCGGTCGGCCGCGAGGAGGATCTCGTCGGGCGTCGTCCCGTCGGTCGGGTAGGTCGCCACGCCGGCCGAGGCATCCACGTGGACGCCCTTGCGACGCATCTCCGAGGTCGGACCGGCCACGTGCGCAAAGGCACGCCGGATCCGGTCGGCGACCAGGCCCACGTGCCCGGCATCGGTTCCCGGGAGGAGCACCACGAACTCATCGCCGCCGTACCGGAACACGGCATCGCTGTCACGACTCGCCCGCACGATGGCCGCGGCGATACGCTGCAGGAACAGGTTGCCGGCCTCGTGGCCGAAGTTGTCGTTGACGAGCTTGAATCGGTCGAGGTCGATCATCAGGAGGCTGAATGGCCGGGCCGCGGCAACCGCTGCGGCGAGTTCCTGGCGGAAACTGCGATGGTTCCGCAGGCCGGTGAGGTCGTCCGTCTCCGCCTGGCGGGTGATGGCCCCGTGGGCGCGGGCGTTCTGCACCGCGATCGAGACCTGTGCTGCAAAAAGTTGCACCAGTTCGAATTCGTCCTCCGTGAACGAGCGTCCCTCGCCGAGGCGCTCGATGGTGAGGATGCCGATCGCACCCTGCTGGCCGCGCAGCGGCACGCAGATCAGGCCGCCGTGGACCGGCCCGTCCTCCCCGGCGTAGACCCTCGGGTCGTCGAACTGGTCCGGCAAGAGGACGGCTTCATTGTGCTCCACGACCCAGGTCCCGATGCCCGATTCGCCGGGCAGGAACGGCTCCATGTACGACTCAGCATTGGCGCCCTTCGCGATGACGGGAACCAGGTTTCGTTCGTCGTCGACCAGTTCGATCCAGACATTGTCCGAGCCGACCAGGTCACCGAGTCGATCGGCCACCGACTCCAGCACCGAAGGCGTATCGAGGGTGCCGAGAATGGACTCCGTGATCTGGAGGAGGTCGCGCCTGCTCTGCAGCTGGCGCTGCAGCCGCTGCGTCGCGTCGGCGTGCGCCATCGCCTGGGCCGCGAAGCTCGCATAGATGACGAGCAGTCGGAGGTCGTCGTCCGTGAACTGGTTGAGGCCGAGCTTGGACAGCACCAGTACCCCCAGGACCTCCTCCTCGAAGACCATCGGTGCGAGGAGCATCGATTCGTCGATTTCTCCGGTGCCGGGAATGGTGTTGGCGCGCGGGTCCGCGGCAGCGTCCGGCAGGTTCTCGGCGACCCGATGCGTGGCGACCCAGCCGGTGATCCCGCTGCCCACCTTGACCCGAAGCTGATCCGGCGTCTCATCGACATATTCCCCGACCTGCCCGAGCATGGCCACCGGGATCAGGTCGTCCCCGACCTGTCGATACACGCGCACGTTGTGGTACTCGATCAGCTCCCGCAGCTCGGTCGCGATCGCCGCGCCGATGGCCGCGACATCGGACAGCCGGTTCAGCCGGGCGCCGAGCTGCTGGATCGACTGGAGCTGGGCGGCCCAGGTGGCCAGCTGGGCATAGGTGCGTGCGCTGCGGATGGCGACGGTCGCCTGATCGGCGAGTCGGGACAGCGCCTTCAGCTCGTCTTCGGACCACGGATGCCGACGATCGTGGTAGACGTTCAGGCTGCCGATCGTCTCGGCCGTCTCAGCGTCGATGAGCGGTGCGACGCAGATCGTGTCGTACCCCTCCTGGACGACGCTCGCCCGGACGCCGGCGCCCCTCGGATCGTCGCGGAACCCGGTTGCAGACACCGGACGTCCCGACTCGACCGCCGCCGAGGTGATGGACCCGCGATCCCCCGGACTGAGCGCCGCCAGGTACGCAGCCGACAGCCCGCGCGATGCCACCGTCCGGCGCGAGCCGTCCGCGTGGAAGAGGAAGACGGCGGCCCGGTCGGCGCCGAACATGGCGATGGCGTGGTCGACGAGGCGGCCCAGCAACTGGTCGGGGTCGAGGCGGCTGCCGATATCGCCTGCCACCCGTCCGAGCGCCTCGGCCCAATGAATGCGGTGATCCAGGATCGTGGCCGCATCGGCGGCGTGGATGATCGAGGCGATGACTTCGGCGGCGCTGGCGACCAGGTCGTGGGTCGTCGTTCGGGGCTCGTCATCATCGCCGCTCACCACGAGGACGGCGCCCCAGGGACCGTCCGCGCCCGGGATGGCGCACACGAGCCGCCGTCCATGGGTCCCCGGGATCGGTGCCGGGTCGCCGATCTCCTCCGCCAGGTCAACGACCGTCCCGGGATTGGTCATGGCCGTGCCGAACAGCCCCGACTGGAGATCCGCGGAGCTCAGGCGGACGCCCGTCCGCCCGGCAACCGCGACCGGATCCAGCCGGTCCCCGGTCCGGCGCCAGACCGAGACATGACGAAAGCCGGCACCGTCCCGAATGGTCCGCGCGGCGCCGCCGATGATCGCCTCGGGATCGGGCGGCACCCCCACGATCGACGCGGCAAGGCGTCCGAGTCCGGACATGACGGAGATCGCGGCGCGAACGTCCGCCTCACCGTCGCGGGCGGCGGTCGAGCCGGCCCCCGTCGGGCCGTGGAGGCCTCCTGCTCGTCCTCCCACCGTGGCCGACCAGGGTGCGCTGCCGGGCGCCGAGGCGGCGGATCGCCGCGAAGGCCCGACCCGAGCCGTGGCGGCAGCTCCGCTGCCCGGGCCCTCCGCGGCCCCGGCCAGGAACCGGTTCAGGTCGCCGATCCGGTACCGCCGGTCGCCTCGGGGGTTGATCCGGTAATAGCGCAGGCGCCCCGCGTCGCTCCACGCCCGCACCGTGTTCGGGTGCACACCCAGGACCTGCGCCGCTCGCATCACCGTGAGCGTCGCGTCCGTCGGATGTGGGTGAAGGACCGTGCTGCTCGCCACTGGCTCCCCGCAAGATTTGTGAAGTTCCAGACGAACTCTACGAACTACACAGTTCTTGACAATAGGACGAAGGTCCCACCCGGGCGTGGCCGCCGGTCAGCGATCCGGGCCGGCCCTCCGGGCGCCACCGGTGGCGCGGATGAAGAGGAGGGTCAGCAGCACCGCCAGGATTCCGATCCCGACGACCCCGAGGATCGCAACCAGGGGGGCGCCCACGAGTCCGGGTCCCTGGCCGGCCGACCGGGTGTCCGATCCGACGATGGCCGTCGGTTCCGGGGAGGCTCCAAAGACGCTGCCCGGGAGGATCAGCAGGACGACGCCGATCACGATCAGGACCGTCGCGGCAACCACGAATCCTGCAGCGGCCCGGGGTCGAACCACGGAGCCGCCGGCCAGGATGCGCATGGCCTCGGGCTGTTCGAGCGTGCTCAGGATCAGCGGCCTGCCGAGGCCGCCCGTCAGCCGCACCGACCCATCGGGGCCACGGGTCGGGACTCCCAGCACCACCGCATGCTCGACACTCGAGACGTGCTCCACCACGACGCGCGCCGGGAGCTCATCGTCGAGTTCGGCCGGTGCCCGATCACCGAGATCGCCGACGACGCCGATCGTTTCCCGCGGGATCACCACGAGACCGTCGCCGAGCGCGGGGGCATCGACCTCGATGTGGTCCAACCCCTCGTTGATCGCAAAGGGCACCGATTCGGTGACCACGTCGAAATCGCTCCAGCGGCCGCGCTCGTGGGCCTGGAACCGGGTCCGTCGGTAGACAAGCGGCCGGTGATCGGCATCCTCGAAATCGGATTCGCTGTCGATCCGGCCGGTCACGCGAATGTAGGCGGGAGGGGTCTCATCGGCGAGCTCCACCGCCTCTGCGACGGAGACCAGCCGGGTCGATCCCAGCAGACGACCGACGCGGAACCGCGGGCCGAAGGCCCGGAGCACGCCGGCGGCCCCGCCCAGGGCGGCAAAACCGGCGAGGATCACGATGAGACCATCCACGGCCGCGATGATATCCGTCGGGCATGGAAAGGCCCGGAGGAACCTACCCGACACATGGACCTTGATGCGATCGCGGCCGTTAGTGTCGCTCAGCCCCTCCGGGCTGGGTCCTACGCTACGGGCGGGCGGGCCGCGGCGTCAACGGCAGCTGTCCACCAGATTCCGGTTCCGGGGGAGGGTTGTCCACCGTCTGTCCACAGGTGGCACGCCGGGCCGATCGCCCCGAGCGGCTTGATCGTCCCGACTCGGCCCGAACGCCCCGATCATCCGCGTCGACCCGAGCGGCGCCGGATCCGCGACGATCAGCCCGCCTGGCGGCCGGTCGCCGGATCGAGGGCGTTGAGCAGGCCGCTGTAGCTGGTCAGGACCAGCCGGCCACCCACGAGCTCCGCGGCCGTCACCACATCCGAGTGGGCGATCCGCCAGGCGACGGTGCCGTCGGGATCGAGGGCGAATGTCTCCAGTTCCGATTGAACGAGGACGTGACGCAGTCGGGATGAGGCCAGCACGCTCAGAATCGGCGTTGCCGAACGATGACTCCAGGCGAGTCGCCCGGTGCGTGCATCCAGGCCGTAGGCATGAAAGCCGTACTTGACGACCAGCAGCGCCGCGGTGTCCCACAGGACGGCATTCGGCGTGTCATTCAAGGTCGAGGCAAGGCGCACCGACCACGAACCGGCCGGCCCGTCGATCCGCAGTTCGGCCCGGCAGCGCGTCTCGGGATCATCGGCCACCAGGGGCCCGAGATCAAGGAGTTCGCCCCCGGTCTCGGACAGCGCAAAGACCGCGGCTCCCTGGCCGGTACCGGCCCAGCGCCATCGCGCCCGCAGGCCGCCCGGATAGGTCAGCGTCGCGTCGTGCGGGTCGGCCGGTCGGCCCGCTTGGCGGGCCGACGTCAACGGACGGCCTGCGTGTCCGGCGCCGGACCCGGTTGTGCCCGGACCTCGGTCATCGGGGCAACGACGGCATCGGCCAGCATGCGGAGCGTGGCCGGCGCCACCGGGAACACGGCCCTGGGCAGTCCGGCGGCCGCCCAGACGATGGGGAAGCGCCCGAGGTCCGGATCCATGATCACGCGCACGCGCCGGGCATGGCCGAAGGGCGGGATCCCGCCGATGGTGAAGCCGGTCAGGTCGTTGGCCTCGGTCGCGCTGGCGCGGCGCACATCCGATCGTCCGAGCACGGCGCCGAGGCGAGCGAGGTCCACGCGATTGGGGCCGGACACGAGGCAGATGACCGGCTCGAGTTCAGCATCGTCGGGCTGGGTGACGAAGACGAGCGATTTCACGATCTGGCCCAGCTCGACGCCCACGGCTCGCGCGGCGTCCTCGGCGGTATGGGTGGAGTCGGAGAAGACGGTGACCTCGAGTGCGACGCCCTTGCGCTGGGCGGCCTCGATCACACGCAGGACGGCAGGGTGGTTCGCGTCTGACGGCACGGCGGCGAGTCTAGCATCCGGGAGCGTCCCTCCCCGGCGGTGACCTCGCCACATCGCGGGTAGCATCCATCGAGATGAACGCCATGGTCTTCGACTGGGACGGCACGCTGGTCGACACGCTGCCGGCGATCACCAGGGCCAACGCCGAGGTTCTCGGGGCCTACGGCGTCGCCTATGACGATGCTGCCTACCGGGCTGCCTACAGCCCGGATTGGCGAAGCATGTATCGCCGCCTCGGCGTGCCCGCGAGCCTGATCGAGGAAGCCGGCTGGCGCTGGCTGGGAGCGTACCGAGCGCTGATGACCGAGGTCCAGGTGTTCGCCGGCGTCGAGGCGGCCGTTCGGCGACTCGTGGCCGCCGGGTATCAGCTGGGGATCGTGACGGCGGGGGATCGACCGGTGGTCGAGCATCAACTCCGGGCCACGGGTCTCGACGCCTATTTCCCGGTCCTGGTCTGCGGCGAGGACCTGCCCTTCGCCAAGCCGCACCCGGAACCGTTGCTGCACGCCCTCGGCCAGATGGGCATCCGGGATGAACCGGGTCGGGCAACCTACATCGGCGACGCGCCCGACGACATGCGCATGGCCCGGGCCGTTGGAGCTCGGGGCATCGGGATCGTGTCGATTCTCGGGCAGCGTGACGATCTTCAGGCAGCCGGAGCGTCCCAGGTCGCGGATTCGGTGGCCGCCTGGGTCGCCGATCTCCTCGGCGCGACGGACCGGGGTCGGGCGCCGTGATGCGGGCCCTCGTCGTGGCCGACGGCGATCATCCGACCAGCGCCGCCCTCGATGCCGCCTGGCCCGGGTGGGACGTGGGCGTCGATCTCGTCGTCGCGGCCGATGGCGGTGCCCGTCTCGCCGACGCGCTCGGACTCACCATCGATCGCTGGGTGGGCGACGGCGATTCGCTCGGACCGGATGGCGTCGCGACCCTCCGGGACCGCGGGGTGGCCATCGATCTCGCATCCACGGACAAGGACCAGTCCGACGCGGAACTCGGCCTGCTGGCCGTCGTCGCTGCCGGGGCCACCGAGATCACGCTTCTCGGCGCCCTCGGTGGTCCGCGGCCGGACCATGCCCTGGCAAACGTCGCCCTCCTCGGGCATCCGGCCGCTTCGGGGCTGGCGCTCGAGATCCTCGATCCGCGGGCCAGGATCAGGCTGCTCGACGCCACGGCACCCGCGCACCCCGACGTCCTGCCCGTCCGGCGACTCGACCTCTCCGGCCGCATCGGCGATCTGGTGTCGCTCATCCCGCTTCACGACGTGACCGGCGCGAGTTCGACCGGCCTCCAATTCCCGCTCGACCAGGCGAGCCTCCCGGTCGGGCCCTCGCGAAGCCTGTCGAACGTCCGGACCCAGCCGATCGCCGAGATCGCCATCCGGACCGGACGGCTCCTGGTGATCGAGGCCCCTGCTACATTCTCGCCATGAGCACCCCCGAGCCGGGAGATCGCGCCCCGGAAATCGCGCTGCGGGATGACGCCGGCACGGTCCACCGCCTCTCCGAGCAGCACGGGCGCTGGATCGTCGTCTTCTTCTACCCCGAGGACGACACCCCCGGCTGCACGGTCGAGTCGTGCCAGTTCCGCGATGCCGACCCGCAGTTCCGCGATGCCTCGGCCCGGATCTGGGGGATCAGTCCCGATGGCGCGGCCAGCCATGCCCGGTTCCGGGAGAAGTTCAACCTGCCCTTCACGCTCCTGTCGGATGAGGACCACGCCGTAGCCGAGGCCTACGGCGCCTGGCGACTCAAATCCCTCTACGGGCGGGAGTTCATGGGCATCCAGCGATCGACCTTCCTCGTGGATCCGGATGGCGTCATCGCACGCACCTGGCCCAAGGTGAAGGCGGACGGCCACGCCGCCGAGGTCCTCACCGCGCTGGAGGACGCTCGATCGGCCCGGGCGGCCTCCTGAAGCCGGATCGAGCCGTTGCCTCCCTCCATCCCGTGGCCGGTGACCCGGTGAAGCCGGACGGGGCGGCATCCCCCCCAGACGCGCCGTCGCACGCCTGGCGCCCGGCGCGCTTCATGGTGATCGTGGCGCACCCGGACGATGCCGACTTCGGCCCGGCGGCCACAGCCGCGCGCTGGATCGATGCCGGCTCGCAGGGATGGCTGGTCTGTTGCACCAGCGGCGACCAGGGAGGCGAGGATTTCGCGGCCAACCCGCTGGTCCTGGCCGCAGTGCGGGAAGCCGAGCAGCGGGCGGCCGCAGCCGTGATCGGTTATGCGGGCGTCTCGTTCCTGCATCAGCCGGACGGGGCGCTCGCCAACGATCTGGCACTCCGGGAATTGCTGGTCCGCGAGATCCGGACCTTCCGGCCCGACGCCGTCCTCGCCACCGATCCCGAGACCCTGTTCCATGGCGACGGCGGCATCAATCATGTCGACCATCGCGCCGCGGCGATGGCGGCGGTCGACGCTGTCTATCCGGCAGCGCGAAACCCGATGGCCTTCCCATGGCTCGCCCGGGACGGGCTCGCGCCGCACGCGGTTCGCCGGATGTATTTCTTCTGGTCCAACCACCCGACGGTCCGCGTGGACGTGGGTGCCACGATCGGACGAAAAGTCGACGCGCTCCGTGCGCACGCCAGCCAGATCAAGCACCCCGACCAGCTCGAGACACGGATCAGGGAGTGGGCGCGCGAGGAGGGGCAGGCGATCGGTGCCGAGGCCGCGGAGGCGCTGCGCCTCATCATCCTGGACGAGGATCCGACCGACGATCCGGGGCCGGCCGAAGCCTCCGACGACGACCCAGCTGCCAGGCGCTGATCCTCCGGGAGATCCCGGAGCGCTTCAGGCCGTCACCACCGGCGCAGTCATGATCGCACGCACCCGATCCCACTCGGCCCAGAGCCGCGCTCGCTCGGATCCGCCGACGCCGACCAGAGCGTGGACTTCCTCCAGTTCGAGGTGCGGGGCGTGGGTCGCCAGGTACTCATCGGGAGCGGCCGTGACCTCCAGGTAGAGGTCGCCGATCTCCTCCTGGGTCGGCCAGGCGCGGATTCGCCGCGGCTCCAGCCCGGCGTCGGCGACCGCGATGGTCAGGTCGCGGTAGCTCGGGATGCGAGACTCGGCCCAGCCGTCGATGCCGTCGAATCGATGTCCGGTCGTGGCCAGTGCGCCGGCGATGGCGCGGCACTGGGCGATGGTGAACGTATCCCAGAACGGGTTGCCCACCGGGAAGTCGAGCCAGCCTTCGGTGATCGCTGCGGCGACGATCGAATCCGTCATGCTCCGGATGGCGGTTTCCCACGATCGGCGGTCGGCCACGTGAACGCCGGCCAGGGCGGCCGTGATCGCGTACAGCGCGTGGTGGTCGCCCCGCAGGATCCGCGTCAGCGCCGGGGTCTCGTCGAGCGGCTCGGGCACGAATACTCGTGGACGCGGAGCATCGGACGCCGAAGGCAGGAAGGATGTCGGGGCGATCCGCTCGCGGTCGTCCGGAGCCAGGACCGCGGTGGCTGCCGGCAGGTCGGCGCGGAACACCGGCAGGTCGGCGCGGAACAGCTGTGCCGCGGCCTTCGCCGCCTGGACTCGGAGGGCGTCGAGGGCCGGATCGCGCTCGGGTTCGATGGGAATGCCCGCGCGGGCGGTTGCCGGACCACCGAACAGAACAGATGTTCTGGCCGCCAGCCCCGCTCGAGCTGGATTCGGCAGCGCATCCGGCATGGCCGGTCCCCCGGGTTCGGGGTGGTTTGAGGGGCCGGCGGAGCGATCCAGGAGGCGTCGGTCGGCTGGTCCGCCGCGGGCAGGCTCGGCCGGTGACGTGATGAATGCGTCGGACGACAACGTGGCCGCGCGACGCGGGACCGCATCGTGGCCGACGGTCAAACGGACCTCCCGGGCGGGTGGTCGGCTGCCCAGCACCATGACCAGCGCCGCTCCGCTGGCAACGCCGAGCACGAGCCCGAGTGCCAGGAAGGCGAACTCGCTCGCGGTCATCTCCGGTCCCTTTCCGGCCGGCCACCTCCGCCGACCGTTATCCACACCGAGCGTAGCTGCGACGCGATGGCGCGTCAACCCGTCGGCGCAGGATCGACCAGCCCCCGGGTCGATCGGCGGCCGGCTTTGCACCTGCGTTCCGCGCGATGGTAGATTCCGCACGCCGGCACACGTCCCCGCCGGTCTTCTTGTTCGCCCGCCCCTCAAGCGCCGCCAAACGAGAAAGGCACGACCGCTTCTTGGCTCTCGACACGCACCAGGAATTCCTCGTCCAGCCCGTCGATGCCTCGTGGTTGCAGTGCAACATCGAGTGTCAGGAGGCGTGCCCGGTCGGGACGAACTGCCGCGGCTACCTGAACCTCGCCGCTGAAGGGCGGTTCGAGGAGGGCTACATCCTGTCGCGCGAACCGAACCCGGTCGCGGCAATGTGTTCCTATGTCTGCTCTGCGCCCTGCGAGCGTGCCTGTCGCCGCGGCGACATCGATCGTCCGCTTGCCATTCGCGCGATGAAGCGCTTCCTCGTCGAGTGGCACGAGGCGTCCGGCATCCCGGACGTCATGCCCCAGATTGCCGACCGTTCCGAGCGCGTCGCCGTGGTGGGCGCGGGCCCGGCCGGCATCTCCGTCGCGCGCGAGCTCGCCATGAAGGGCTATGGAGTCGATGTCTTCGACAGCCTGCCGTACGGCGGCGGGACGATGCTCATCGGTGTGCCGGCCTTCCGCCTCCCGCGCGAGGCCATCGAGATGGACGTCCGCCTGGTGGAGCGGCTCGGGGTTCGATTCCACTTCAACACCACGATCGGCAGGGACATCACGTTCGAGGACCTGCAGCGGGACTACGACTCGATCGCGATCACTGCCGGAGCCATGAACGCCGTTGCCCTCGACGTCCCTGGCGCGGACCTCGAAGGGGTGGACTACGGGGTCGACTTCATGAAGCGCGCCAACCTCGGCGAGGACCTCACCGTCGGGCAGGATGTCGTGGTCATCGGTGGCGGCTACACCGCGATGGACTGTTCCCGGACGGCCCTCCGCCACGGCGCGGATCGCGTCTCCATCGTGTACCGGAGAACCCGCTCCGAACTCGTCGTCGACGAAGAGGAACTGGGGGAGACGGAGCGCGAGGGGGTGCGGATGGAGTTCCTGGCCAGTCCCGTCGAGGTGCTCGGAGAGGACGGCCACGTGACCGGCGTCCGCTTCGTCCGGAACCGCCTCGGTGAGCCCGACGCCTCGGGCCGGCGCTCGCCGGTGCCGATTGCGGGCTCCGAGTTCGTGATCCCGGCCGATGTCGTGATCCCCGCGGTCTCCCAGGCCGCCGACCTGACCTTCCTCCCCGTGGTCTCGGCCTTCGAGGTCAATCGGGGCCGCGTCAAGGTGGATCCCGCAACCTACGCAACGAATGTTCGCGGCGTGTTCGCCTGCGGCGACTTCGTCACCGGCCCGACCACGCTGATCGAAGCCGCCGGGCACGGCAAGAAAGCCGCCTACGCCATCGACCGCTATCTTGCCGGCCGAACCGACGTCACGGTCGCCGCGAACGTCAAGATCACGAGTTCGTGGCGCCACGAGATGCCCGAGTTCTACGACATCCTCCCTCGCCAGCACATCCCCATGGTCCCGGTCATGGAGCGGATGCCGTCGACGGACCCGGCGGTGAACTTCACCACGCCCGTCGAGATGGGCTACGACGCCACGGGAGCGGTCGCCGAGTCGACCCGCTGCCTGATGTGCAACTACAACATCTGGTTCGACCCCTTCCGCTGTGTCCTGTGCGGCGCGTGTGCCGATGTCTGCCCGGAGGGCGTCATCCACATGGTCGACATCAACCAGCTCAAGAGCGAGGGTCTCCTGCCCGAGGTGGAAGAGGCGTATGGCTGGGAGAATGGCGGCGCCATGATCCTCGATGAAGAGCGCTGCATCCGCTGTGCCCTGTGCGTCAAGCGATGCCCGTTCGACGCCATTACGATGGAGAGGTTCGAGCTTCAGGAGATCTCGAGCGACGGGCGGCTCTACAAGGAGTCGTACCGCGATGCTCAGCTCGCCGGGACCGCCGGCGTCGCAGGAGGACCCAGGTGAGTTTCCTCGAGCGGGTGGATACGACCATCCGCCGCAGCCCGGTCTGGCGATCGCTGTTCCGCAACGCGTACCCCAACGACGAACGTTCGCGGGCCTACGCGGTGATGAACAATGTCTTCCTGCACCTGCATCCGGTGCGGGTGCGCCAGCACGCGGTGCGATTTGCTTACACGTTCTGCCTGGGCGGACTGTCCTTCTTCCTCTTCCTCGTCCTGACCGTGACCGGCGTCTACCTGATGTTCTTCTACGTGCCGTCGGCCACGTCTGCGTACACCGATATCCTCGACCTGCAGACCCGGGTGACCTTCGGCCTCCTGACCCGCAACATTCATCGGTGGGGCGCCCACCTGATGGTCTTCTTCGTCTTCCTGCACATGATGCGGGTCTTCTACCACGGGGCCTACAAGCCACCCCGGGAGTTCAACTGGGTCGTCGGCGTCCTGCTCCTCTTCCTCACGGTCGGCCTCAGCTTCACGGGCTACCTGTTGCCGTGGGACCAGATCTCCTACTGGGCCATCACCATCGGTTCCAACATGGCCGCCTACCTGCCGCTGATCAACACGCCGTTCAAGCTCATCCTGCTGGGCGGCCTCGAGGTCGGCCAGAACACGCTCCTCCGCTTCTACGTGCTCCACGTCATGGCCCTTCCCTTGATCACCGCATTGTTCCTTGCCGTCCACTTCTGGCGGATTCGCAAGGACGGCGGCATCAGCGGCCCCCTATGACCGACCGATCCGTGCCTCCCCACCTGCCCCCGCGGGCCACCGGGTTGAGGATTGACGCATGACGGACACCAAGGCTCCCAACGAGCAGCGCGTCGTGCTGCCGGTCGATCCGACCCGGCGCACGGAGATCGACAAGCAGCGCGTGCCGATGTCGGCCCGCCCGTACCGCCTGCTGGCCCTGGTCAAGCAGGATGCCGTGGTCCGGGTCCAGAAGGAACCGGATGACACGGTCATGACCTGGCCGCACCTCCTGTCGATCGAGTTCCTGGCCGCGGTGGTCATGAGCATCTTCCTACTCCTGATGGGCCTGTTCATCAACGCGCCGCTCGAGGAGCTGGCAAACGGCAACGTGACCCCGGCCGTGGCCAAGGCGCCGTGGTACTTCCTGGGTCTCCAGGAGCTCCTGGCGTACTTCCATCCGTCGGTCGCCGGCGTCATGGTTCCGACCTTCGCCATCGTCGGCATGATGATCGTTCCGTACGTGGATCGCGGCAACATCCTTGCCACGCGGCCCTCCGAACGGAAGACCGCGGTGGTCCTGTTTTCGCTGTTCCTGGGTCTCGCCCTGACCCTGACCTTCCTCGGCATCTTCTTCCGGGGCCCGGGCTACAGCTTCGTCATTCCGTACCTGCCGTTCTTCGAGAACAGCACGAACGGCCTCCATTTCGCACTATGAACCAGCCACAGGGGCACTGAGCAACCGATGAGCAACTACCACGTCGAGCCCGCCGACAAGCCGCAGGCCCTGACCAGCCAGGCCATCAAGTCCATGCGCCAGCATCCCGTCCAGGGGATCTCGCGTCGTCGTCTCCTCCGCCTCTCGCTCGGGGGCGGGATGGCGCTCTGGCTGACCGAGGTCGCCGGCGGCACGTTGAACTTCCTCTGGCCGAACCTGAGCGGCGGCTTCGGCGGCAAGGTCCGGATCGGCACGTTCGACGACGTCAAGCTCAAGAACTCCACGCTCCCGATCGCCGAGGGCTTCCCGAGCTATTTCCAGGAAGCGCGGGCGTTCATCGTGCTGATCGACCCCTCGCGTCAGGCATTCATTCCGGGCACCGACACCACCGGGGACGGGACGGCGCTGAATGTCCGGCCCCTCTATCAGCGCTGCCCCCACCTTGGCTGCAAGCCGAACCCCTGCCTCAAGAACTTCTGGCTCGAGTGCCCCTGCCACGGATCGCGCTACGACCGGCTCGGGATCAAGGCGGCGGGGACGAAATACGGTCCCGCGCCACGCGGCATGGACCGCTTCTCGGCGACCGTCGACAAGGACGGCGTGCTGACGCTCGACACCTCGAAGATCACCCTTGGGCCGCTTCCCGTGGCCCTCGGACAGCCGGGCATCATCCCGCCCAAGAGCCCGACGGGCTGCATCTGACGCCAGACATGACTATCCGACGAGGTTCCCGATGACCGATCAGCCCGGGCACGAGCCCGAGCAGCGCCTGCCGGCCCGCCGCGAGCCCAGCGAGGCAACGCCCGCCGAACGCTTTTCGGCGCCGCCCTCCGCCCATGCACGCGATCTGTCGCCCGAACGGGCCGCCTCCATCGTTCGGCAATCGGCAAGCGCGCGATGGGTCGGCTTCCTCGCCGTCTGCGTCGTGGCCCTGTTCACCATCGCCTACTACTTCTACGAGGTCGGGCTGCCGCTGCAGCTCTCCACGCCTCGGCTGGCCGAGCAGGCGACCGCACAGCAGGTCACGGCCATCGAACGCGGCTACAACCTCTATCAGGCCAACTGCGCGCGGTGCCACGGACCGACGGGCAAGGGCGCTGCCGAAGGGAACTACATCGCGCCGGGACTCAACGACCCGATGAAGCTGTTCGACCATCTCAATGCCGTCTATCTCAAGAATGTGCTCACCGTCGGCGGCCGCTACGTCTGTGGCAATCCCACGAGCATCATGCCGGTCTGGGCGGACACGAACGGCGGCCCGCTGAACTATCGCCAGATCGAGGAGCTCATCGCCTTCATCCGCTCGGACGCCACGCAGGAATACGTCATCCGCAACCCGGAACTGAACGAACCGGTCATCGGGGCGGACGGCAAGGTCAAGACGTTCAAGGGCTGGGTGGATCCGAACTTCAAGCCCGATCCCGCGTCCAGCCCGGTCCCGGCCTGCTGGAGCGGGTCCGCGAGCGCCACCCAGGGCCCGACCGAGAGCCTGCCCCCGGACGCCGAGGTCCTCAAGGTGACCGCGGAAGGCGTCGCCTTCGATGTCAAGGAGCTGACGGTCGGCGCCGGGAAGGCTTTCGGGATCGACTTCAACCAGAAGGATCCGGCTGGCTTCGGCGGCCACAACGTCGAGATCAGGGACCAGAGCGGGAAGACGGTGTTCGATGGCCTGGTGATCCTGGATCCTGCCGAGGTCACGTACTCCGTACCGGCTCTGCCGGCTGGTACGTACACGTTCATCTGCCGGATTCACCCAATCCCGGCGATGACCGGCACCCTGACGGTCAAGTAGGAAGGGACGATGTCGCAGGCTCTACCGGCAGGCACCACCCGCAGGCGCAGGCGCGCCCTCATGGGGCTCCTCGACGCCGACGGCTGGACCTGGGCGTCGGTCAAGGCGTTCCTGTGGTTCATCCTGATGATCGTGCTGCTCGCGTACATCCCGGACCGGGCCTACTACTTCACCGTCAACCGGACCCTCGATCTGGGCCTTCTGGCCTGGTCGCCGGTCAACTTCTGCCCGCCCGAGAACGGGACCCTTCCCTGTCCGGCACCCGGCGGTTCCGTGATCCCGTGGGAGCCGTCGCCTGCCAGCCTCGCGCTGCCCGCGCCCAGGACGGCCGGCTCGGTGGCGCAGGTCGGGACGAAGCTGCTGTACATCGGCGGTTCTGACGGATCCGCGGCCACCGCCACCACCTACGTCGCCGATGCGGCGAGCGGGACGTTCACCGCCTGGACCGACGGCCCGGCACTGCCCGAGGCCAGGGCGGACACCGCCGCCGTGGTGATCGGCAGCACCGTCTACCTTCTTGGGGGAGCGGGCACGGACGGCGTCCCCGTCGACACCATCTGGACGCTGACCTACGACCAGGATGCCAAGACCTTTGGTCAATGGACCGCGGTCGACGGGCTTGCGCTGCCGGCCGCCCGTGCCGCGTCCGCTGCGATCCCCGTGTCCGATGGCCTGCTCGTGGCGGGCGGCTTCGGGCCCGACGGCAAGCCACAGGCCACCGTCTGGAAGTCCACCATCGACTCCAAGGGCCTGCTCGGCGCATTCTCCGAGCAGGCTGCGCTGCTGGATCCAGTGGCGCGGGCGTCCATGGCACAGGTCGGTGACTACGTCTGGGTGTGGGGCGGCACGAACGCCAACGGCCCGTCGGGCGGCGTCCAGCGAGGCGACCTCGGGATCCCGAAGACCGTCGAGACACCCGCCCCGGACGCGGTCGCCGTGCCGCTGCAGCTGCTGCAGTGGGCCGTGTCAGACGCCGCCAACATGCCGGCCAGATCGGCCGCCGCCGGCTTCTCCGCCAACGGAGCCCTGTACGTGGTCGGCGGGAATGATGGATCCGGGCCCAGGAGTGAGCTCTACTGGGCCATTCCCGACGCAAAGGGTGAGATCGACGGCTGGAAGCACCTCGACCAGATGGATCTGCCGGCCGCCGGGCTCGAGGGCGGCACCGCCGTTGTCACGGGCGTGAACGCGTTCGTCATCGGCGGAATGTCGAAGGACGGCATCCAGTCCGGGACGATCCGCGCCAACCTCGCGCCCCAGGAGCCGTTCTTCCAGGCCGGCCTCGTGGGCGTCGTGGTCCCGGCGCTCCGGATCGACGGGGAGATCGGGCAGCAGCTCGGGTACCTGAGCGCGGCCGGCGTGGGCACCGTGAATGCCGTGATCATGATCCTCATCGGCTGGGCCTACGCGCATCCGGGAACGGTGCGCAGCTGGATCGACCGGCGGCGCGGCCGCCGACCCTGACCCAGACCGCCGGGCTCAGCTCGGGAGATCGCCCTCGCCCGGATCGAGCTCGCCACGCCGGGTCGGCAACCCTGCCTGCATCCAGGACAGGATCCCGCCGGCCACGTTGGTCACGTCGCTCCACCCGTTGCCGAGCAGGAAGGCCGTCGCCTGCGCCGAGCGCGCCCCGGATCGACAGATCATGAGCAGTGGGCGATCGGTGGGCAGCTCGCGGTAGCGGGCCATGAATGCGGACAGCGGCATGGCCACCCCGCCCACGGGCCGGACCTCCACGATCTCGTCGGGCTCCCGCACGTCCACGAGGAGCGGGGATACGGCGTCGGATGCGCCGCCGAGTCGTTCGTATGCGTCGGCGGCGCTGGTCGTGGGGATGCGATTGGGATCGAACATGGGACGCCTCGGTGGAAGGATGCGGTCGGGATGCCGTCAGGTCAGGTCGGCGAGCGGCGCCCGGCCACCGAAGCCGTCGCCGAGCTCGTGCCACCACGCGATGTCGCCCTCGCCGAGCCGCCAGCACAGCCAGACCTGACGCCCATTCACGAGAGCCGGAAAGTCGATGAGGCCGGCCTCGATCTCCCGCAGCGTGACGTCCCGCTCGACGAGGCGGGTCACGCCGGCCTGCATCTGATCGATCAACCCCTGCATCCGGAGCCGGAGTCGTCGCCGATCATCCGCCTGGACGCCGGCCTCCGCCACGGAGCCGGCCGGCCGGCCGCTCCGATCGGCGGTCTCGCGCTCGCCGCCCGACGTTTCGATCACCGCGTCCCGCAGCCGGATCAACTCCGTCCGCTGATCGCGGAGGTCGAGCAGGATGCGCTCGACATCGGGCAGGGCGGCGTTGGCATCGTCGATCGAGTAGAAACGTGTCATCGCGTTGATTTTAGGCCCGTATGATGCGGGACATGCGTATTGCCGCCCGTATGGATGTCATTGGAACGGAAACAGCCTTCGAGGCCGCCGCGCGCGCCCGCGCCCTGGAGGCCACCGGGCGCTCGGTGATCCACCTGGAAATCGGGGAACCGGACTTCGACACCCCGGCCAACATCCGTGAGGCGGCGAAGCGGGCCATCGATGATGGGTTCACCCATTACGGTCCCTACTTCGGCCTCCCGAAGCTGCGCGAGGCGATTGCCGCCGATGCATCGGCCCGCAAGGGGTTTCCGGTCAATCCCGATCACGTGATCGTGACGCCCGGCGCCAAACCGATCATGTACTACGCGATGATCGCGCTGATCGAACCGGGCGACGAGGTCATCGTCCCGGACCCCGGCTATCCGATCTACGAATCGATGGCGAAGTTCGCCGGCGGGACCGTGGTGCCGTTGCCGATCCGCCAGGAGCTGGAGTTCCGGGCCGACCTGGATGAGCTCGAGTCGCTGGTCACGAAGAAGACCCGGATGCTCGTGCTCAATTCCCCGGCCAACCCGACCGGCGGGCTGTTCACACGCGAGGATATCGTCCGGATCGCCGAGCTTGCCCTGCGCCACGACCTGGTGGTACTGGCCGACGAGATCTACGGCCGCATCGTCTACGAGGGCGAGCATGTCTCGATTGCCTCGATCCCGGGCATGGCCGAACGGACCATCGTCCTCGACGGGTTCAGCAAGACCTACGCGATGACCGGCTGGCGCCTCGGCTACGCCATCCTGCCGGATGTGCTCCTGTACCCGTACAGCCGGCTGATCATCAACTCCTTCTCGTGCACCTCCACCTTCAGCCAGATCGCCGCGATCGAGGCGCTCAATGGACCCCAGCATGAAATCGACGCCATGGTCGACGAGTTCAAGGCGCGGCGGGACCTCATCGTGGACGGGTTGAATGCGATCCCCGGGATCATCTGCATCCAGCCGCACGCGGCGTTCTATGTCTTTCCCGAGATCTCGGCGACGGGCCTCGACGGTGCGGAGCTTGCCGACCGGCTGCTCAATGAGGCCGGCGTGTGCGTGCTCGCCGGGACGGCGTTCGGCCAGGTGGGACGAAACCACATCCGGATTTCCTACGCCAACTCGCGGGCCAACCTGACCGAGGCACTGGGGCGGATCCGCAGCATCGTGGAGCCGCTCGTCGCGGCGCGAGGCTGACCGTGGCCGGGCCGCGGGTCTTCGTCGCGCGAATCATCCCCGAGGACGGCCTGCGGCCGGTGGTTGAGGCCTGCGATGCGCGGGTCTGGGAGCACGAGTTGCCGCCACCGCGGGAGGACCTGCTCCGCGCCATCGAAGGGTGCGACGGCGTCCTGACCCTGCTCACCGACCGGGTCGACGACGAGTTCCTCGATCGCGCCGGCCCGCAGCTGAAGGTCGTCTCGAACTATGCGGTCGGGTTCGACAACGTCGACGTTGCGGCCTGCACGCGGCGGGGCGTCGCCGTCGGCAACACGCCCGGCGTTCTCACCGACACGACGGCGGATCTCGCGTTCGCGCTGCTGATGGCCGCAGCTCGTCGTCTCCCGGAAGGGGATCGGTACGTCCGCGCCAGCCAGTGGCGGACCTGGGGGCCGATGCTCCTGCTCGGCCCGGATGTGCACGGCGCGACGATCGGCATCGTCGGCTTCGGGCGGATCGGGCAGGCCGTCGCGCGACGGGCGATGGGATTCGGGATGCGGATCCTCTACCACGATGTCACGCGGCTCCCGGCCGAGGTCGAGGAACCGTTCGGCGCCGAGTTCCTGCCGCTCGAGGAGCTGCTGGCCCAGGCCGACTTCGTGTCCCTGCATGTCAACCTGACGCCGGAGACGCGCCACCTCATGAACGCGGAGCGGCTGGGCTGGATGAAGTCGTCGGCCGTGCTGGTGAATACATCGCGGGGTCCGGTCGTGGATCCGCGGGCGCTGTTCGAGGCGCTCCGCGACGGGGTGATCTTCGCCGCGGCGCTCGACGTCACCGACCCGGAGCCGATTCCCTTCGACGACCCGCTCCTCACCCTCGACAACTGCCTCGTGGTCCCGCACATCGCGTCGGCGTCGCGCGCCACCCGGGGCAAGATGGCCGCCATGGCCGCCGCGAACCTGCTGGCCGGCGTCCGCGGTGAGCGTCTCCCGACGCCCGTGAACCCCGAGGTCTACGAGGGGGCCTGACACCCGCGGCATGGCGCTGATGGCGCTCGGGTCCCGCGGCCGGGTGTGGATCGCCCATCGGCTACGCTTCGCATCGGGCCCGTAGCTCAGCGGCAGAGCAGGGGACTTTTAATCCTCGTGTCGTGGGTTCGAATCCCACCGGGCCCTCCAGTACGACTCATGCGGGCCACCGATCCCGCGGAACCGCGTCGCAACCTTTGGCGCACCCCAACGGCAGCCCGGCCGGCGCTCCGGTGACGGCGCGTCGGCGTCCCTGACCGTCCGACACTCCGGACAGGGCCCGCGACGGACCGCGGGCCGGACGGAGGGGACCCGGGATGCGACGCTTCAGAACCGCCCTGCTGACCGCGCTGGTGGCCGGGGCAGCCATCCCGGCCGGTGTGTTCGCCGCCGACGGCGCGGAGATCGACAGCGGCGATACCGCCTGGATGCTCGCGGCCACCGCGCTCGTGATGATCATGCTGCCGGGCCTCGCCCTGTTCTACGGCGGGCTCGTCCGCCGCAAGAACGTCCTGTCCACGATCATGCACAGCTTCTTCGGCCTCGCGATCGTGAGCGTCGTCTGGGTGCTCGTCGGGTTCAGCCTCGCGTTCGGGCCGGACCTGAACGGCTGGGGCCTGATCGGCAACCTCGACTTCGTCGGATTCTTCAACGTCGGCCTCGACCCCAGCCCGATCTACGCGACGACGATCCCCTTCGTCCTGTTCGCGGGCTTCCAGTTGATGTTCGCCGCGATCACCCCCGCCCTCATCACCGGGGCCTTCGCGGAGCGGAAGCGCTTCGCCGCCTTCGTCCTGTTCACGATCCTCTGGTCCGTCGTCGTGTACTCGCCCATCGCCCACTGGGTCTGGGCGACCGATGGCTGGCTGTTCAAGCTCGGCGCCCTCGACTTCGCCGGCGGCACCGTCGTCCATGCCTCGTCCGGGCTGTCGGCCCTGATCGTCGCGATCCTCATCGGACGGCGTGTGGTCAGCGGCGAGCGGATGGAGCCGCACGACGTCCCGATGACCGTGCTCGGTGCCGGCCTCCTGTGGTTCGGCTGGTTCGGGTTCAACGCAGGGTCGGCGGTCGCGGCCAACGGCCTCGCTGCGAGCGCCTTCATCGTGACCAACACGGCGGCCGCGGCCGCGACCCTGACCTGGGTCGGCGCCAGTTACCTCCACAAGCGCAAGGTCAGCGTCATCGGCGCCGCCTGTGGCGCCGTGGCGGGCCTGGTTGCCATCACCCCGGCCTCGGGCTTCGCGACCCCGGGCGGCGCCATCCTCATCGGGCTCGTGGCGGGCGGCCTGTGCTACAGCGCAACGCTCCTTCGGGAGCGGATCAAGGTGGACGACGCCCTCGACGTCTTCGCGGTCCACGGCGTTGGCGGCGTGTTCGGGGCCGTTGCCACGGGCGTCCTCGCCACGAGCGCCGTCCAGGCGAGCTACTCGGGCCTGATCGATGGCAACCCGGGGCAGGTGGTGACCCAGCTCGTCGCCGTCGGCGCCACGATCGCCTATGCCGTCGTGGCCACCTTCGTGATCGTGAAGGTGGTGGACGTGATCCTCGGAATCCGGATCTCAGCCCGGGACGAGGAAATGGGCATCGACCTTGCCATCCACGGCGAGGTCGCCTACTCGGCCTGATCCTCTTCCAGCTCGGCGCCCCGTTGCCGCCTGGGGACGCCGTTTCCGCCAGGGGCCCCGCGTCCGCCACGGGGCCCCGCATCCGCCTCCCCACCTCATGGGAGTCCTCGCTCATGCCTCGCAGGTCCGCCATCCCGCCGCCGCTCTACGACCCCTCGACCGAACATGACGCCTGCGGCGTCGGGTTCGTCGCCGACGCCGGTGGGCGATCGGGTCACCGGGTCCTGTCCCTGGCCCTGGCCGGGCTTGCCTCGCTCGGACATCGTGGCGCCTTCGGGGCGGACGGAGCGTCGTCGGATGGCGCCGGGATCGCGCTTCCACTGGAGAGCCGGCTCGTCGACCGCCTGACCGGTGGGCTGCCGGGCCGTCACAGGATCGGCCGACGGCCGGGCGTGCTCCAGCTCTTCCTGCCTCGGGGCCGTGGGCCGCGCATGCGAGCGACCGCCATCGTCAACGCCGCCCTCGAAGAGGTCGACCTGGTGGCCGCCGCGTGGCGGACAGTGCCGAGCGATCCGTCGGTGCTCGGACCCGCCGCACGGGCGGCTCGCCCGGCGTTTGCCCAGGTCTTCGTGGCTCGGCCGGCCGGTCGGTCCGGGAGGCCGATCGCTGATGCACGATTTGAGCGCCGCCTGCTCCTCGTTCGGCGGAGGATCGCAGGCCTGGCGTCGTCGGAGCACCTCGGCGACCTCGCCGTCGCCTCGGGATCGTGCCGGACCATCGTGTACAAGGGCCTGGTTGCCGGCGATCGCCTGGCGGCCCTCTACCCGGACCTCGCCGACGGACCGCCCCTCTCGTTCGCCACGTTCCACCAGCGATACGCCACGAATACCCATCCGACATGGAGGCTTGCCCAGCCCTTCGGCTATCTGGCCCACAACGGAGAGATCAACACCGTGCGGGGCAATCGCGTGGAGGTCCACGGTCGTCGCGCCGATCCGGATTCCTCGGGGCTGCTTGCGGAAGTCGAGAAGCGAGGCCCGCTGCTCGGTGCCGACGGGTCCGACTCGGCGTCGCTGGATGAGACGGTGGAGCTCCTCGCGGCTTCAGGCTGGAGGGTCGCGGCGGCCCTCGCGGCCCTGATGCCGGAGGCGCCCGCGCTGCGTGGAGACGGAACCCCGGGCGCGGTGGGCCTCGCCCGTCGGACCGCGGGCTTCCTCGCCCCATGGGACGGTCCGGCCGCGCTGGTCTTCACCGATGGAAGGACGCTGGGCGCCGTCCTGGATCGCAACGGGCTCCGGCCGGTCGCCTATGCCGTCACCCACGATGGCCTGGTGGCGGCAGCGTCGGAGGCGGGCGCCGTTCCCCTGGCCACCTCCGAGGTCGAGACGCTGGCCCGGCTCGGTCCCGGCGAGATGCTCATCGTGGATCCGCGTCGAAGGCGGATCCAGTTCGATGCCGCGGCCAAGCGCGATCTCATGCGAGCCGGCGTGACCCACGGTCCGTCGCAACCGGTCGTGATCGACGACCCGAACCGGCTAGTCGACGAGCCGGGATTCACGAACCCGACCCAGGGCCTGCGCTTCCTCGCCGGACTCGACGCCGAGCGCCTTCGCCTTGATGTCCGGACCATGGCCATCGACGGGCAGGAACCGCTCTGGAGTATGGGCGACGACACGCCGACGCCCGGTTTGGCACGTGTCGATCGACGCACCGCGGACCACCTGAAGCAGTCCTTCGCGCAGGTGACCAACCCACCCATCGATCCCCAGCGCGAGCGACTGGTGGTGGACCTGCGGGTCCACGTCGGGCGACGGCCCCCATTGCTGGGCGGTGTGCCGGGCCGTCCCCGCAGCGTGCGACTCGATCGTCCCGTGATCGCCGACATCCGTTCGGTCCTCGCGGCAGTCCGGGCCCTGCGCCGGGGCCGGCTCGTCCAACTCGACGCAACGTGGGCTGCCGCCGATGGCCCGACCGGCCTTGAAGCGGCGCTCGAGCGACTGGCCGGGGAAGCGGTGGCCGCCGCCGGACGCGGCGCCGTCTGCATCGTCGTCTCCGACCGTCGTTTCGATCTCGATCGTCTCCCCATCCCCTCCGTGCTCGCCGTGGGCGCGGTGCACACGGCGCTGACCGGCGCAGGCGTGCGCGGCCGGACGGACCTGCTGGCCGAATCAGCCGACGTGCTCGACGTCCACGCCCTGGCGATGGCCCTTGCGTCCGGGGCCCGGGCCGTACACCCATGGCTTGCCATTCGGCTCGCCGCCGAGCTCGCCGGGACGCGCGGCGCCGAGAACCTCGACGCTCCTCGGGCAATCGGCAACCTCCTCGATGCGTTCGAGGCCGGGCTCCGCAAGACCCTGGCCCGGATGGGTATCAGCGCCGTTGCCTCCTACATCGGCGGGGCCTTCTTCGAGACGCTCGATCTGGCTCCCGATGTGGTCACACGGTGCTTCCCGACGGCGCTCGGCTGGGAAGGGCCCGTGGGGTTCGGTGGGCTGGCTGCGCGCCAGCTCAGGCGCCTCGAGATGGCCCGGGCCCTGGATTTCCCGGCTCCGGCGCCAGGCCCGCGGCTGGCTCCGGCGGATGGCGCGCGGCCGGCTCCGGCGGATGCCCCGGGGGCGGCGATCGGTCGGATTCCGCCCGCCGTTCGCGAGCCGCGATTGCCGGATCCCGGCCTGGCGCGGTTCCGCGCCGACGGAGAACGCCACCTGTTCGCGCCCCGGGTCGTGGCAGCGATTCAACGGCTGGCTGCGACAACATCGGATCCTGCGGCAGCCGACGAGAGCCTGATCACCTATCGAGCCGGCGTCCGACGGGACGAGCCCGCAGTCGTGCGGGACCGGCTCGAAGTTCGCCCCGCGGTGCTGCGTCGCTCGATCCCGCTCGATCCCGCTCGATCAGGTCGAGCCGGCTCGAGACATCGTTCGTCGTCTCGTGGTCAGCGCGATGAGCGTCGGGGCGCTGTCACCGGAGGCCCACCAGGCGTTGACCATCGGGATCCAGCGGGCGGGGGGCGCGGCGAACACCGGGGAGGGCGGCGAGGATCCGGCGTGGTACGCACCGGGGCCGGACGGGCGCCGGCGGGACGCGGCCATCAAGCAGGTGGCGTCGGGGCGTTTTGGCGTCACGGCAACCTACCTCGCTCGGGCGGAGCAGCTCGAGATCAAGATCGCACAGGGCTCAAAACCGGGCGAGGGCGGTCAGTTGCCCGCCCGGAAGGCAACGGCCTACATTGCCGCCCTGCGACGCGGGCAGGCCGGCCGTGCGTACATCAGTCCTCCGCCGCATCACGACATCTACTCCATCGAGGACCTGGCACAGTTGATCGCCGACCTGCGAGCGATCAACCCCGGCGCCCGGATCGGCGTCAAGCTCGTCTCGTCCCGCGGCGTCGGAACCGTGGCCGCCGGCGTCACCAAGGCCGGCGCCGACTACATCCATCTCGCCGGCGGTACCGGCGGGACGGGGGCCTCGCCGCTCAGTTCCATCAAGCATGCCGGGGTCCCCTGGGAGCTGGGCCTGTCCGAGGTCCATCAGGTCCTCCTCTGGAACGGATTGCGCGACCGGGTCGCCCTTCGAACCGACGGCGGCCTCCAGCGAGGCCGGGACCTGCTCATGGCTGCCCTCCTCGGTGCCGAAGAGTTCGCGCTCGGTACCGCCGCCCTGATCGCGATCGGCTGCGACATGGCGCGTCAGTGTCATCTCGATACCTGCCCGACGGGCATCGCGACACAACGGGACGACCTGCGGGCGAAGTTCACGGGCACGCCCGAGCAGGTGGAGCGTTTTGCCATTGCCCTCGCCGAAGACCTGCGCCGCGATCTGGCCGCGATCGGGGCCCGATCCGTGGGTGAGGTCGTCGGGGAAGCTGCCGCGATCCTTCGCCCCGTCGGGACGGCCGATCCGGGGCTTCGACGCGTCATCGGGGCGCCCCGATGGGGAGCGACGGTGGAGCGCAGGAACGCTCCGGCAAGCGCGGCCTCGGGTATCGCCCGGCTCCCGTCGTCGCCGCTGGAAACGCGCCTCGTGGCGGCCTTCCGCGGCCATGGAGGCGTCCAGCTGGACGGCCTTGCGATCTCGACCGCGGAGCGTTCGTTCGGGGCGGCGCTCACCGGTGAGGTCGAGCGTGGTTCGATCGCGACACCCATCCGCCTCGGGCTGCGCGGGGCGGCGGGGCAGTCGCTCGGCGCGTTCCTCGGCGCCGGGCTCGAGGTGCGACTGGTGGGGGTGGCCAACGACTATGTGGCCAAGGGTCTCGCCGGCGGGACCGTCATCGTCGCGCCCGACCCCGGCCTGGGCGACGGGACGGGAGAGCACGCGGGACCGCCGCCTCTGGCCCCGCCGCCGCTGGCCCCGCCGCCGCTGGCCCCGCCGCTGGCCCCGATGCTCGCCGGCAACACCTGCCTGTACGGTGCGACCTCCGGGCGACTCCACGTCATCGGTCGAGCCGGCATGCGCTTTGCGGTACGAAACGCCGGAGCCGAGGCGGTGGTCGAAGGGATCGGGCCCCATGGTGCCGAGTACATGACCGGGGGAACGCTCCTCGTCCTCGGTTCGGTCGGTGCCAACTTCGGCGCCGGCATGACGGGCGGTCGCGCCTATGTGCTCGATCCGACGGGGGCCATCCGCGGCCGCGTGGATGCGACCAGCGTCGCCGTGCACCCGCTGTCCGGGAGGGCGGGCCCGGTTGACGCGCTTGAGGTCGGCCGTCTGCTCCGGCTCCATCGGGACGCCGGGTCGGCCCTCGCACGCGAGCTGCTCTCGGAAGAGGGCGCCGCCCTCCGTTCGATGTGGGTCGTCCTGCCGAAGGACATCGCGTCGGAACCGGCGTCCGCCGCCGTCGATACCGGGTCGCAACCCAATCGACTCGTGGCCGTCATCGCCGGCAGGCCGTAGGTCGGCGGAAACTGCCATTCCACGATCCGTGTTCAGTGCCCGGAGGGCCCGATCCGTGCTACAGCAGCCAGACCAGCTTCGAACCCTGATGACCGTTCGCGACGGACAGCTGACCGTCGTCACCTGCGCTGCCTGCGGATGCCGTCTTCAGGCCGATCCGCAGGATGCCGGCATGTGGACGCATTTCGGTGCCCTCGATGGCCGCGATGCCCTTGGGCATCGAACCCCGTGCATCGAACTCGTGCACGACGAATCCGGCCGCGCCGCCATCCTCGCCTGACGATCCCGGGCCGGATGTGCCCGGGACTGCGCCGCGCAGGCGACGAGAAGCACGCCGGCCTGGACCGTGGCCGGGGCTGGGGCCGCGATCGGGACGGGGCCCGGGATCGGGACGGGGCCCGGGATCGGGGCCTGGCCCGGGGTCACGCTCGCGACGGTTCGACCCGATAGCCGACGCCGCGTACGGCCACGATGGCCGGCCCCCCGGCCTCATCCAGCTTCGACCGGAGGCGCGCCAGGTGCGGCTTCAGCCACAGCAGATCCGGATCGGTCTCGGCCGGCCAGCCGGCCCGGGCGAGACGCAGATGGGGCACGAGATCCCC
Organism: Chloroflexota bacterium; assembly: GCA_040389445.1. Classification (GTDB taxonomy): domain Bacteria; phylum Chloroflexota; class Limnocylindria; order Limnocylindrales; family CSP1-4; genus UBA5189. The sequence continues at coordinate 83,061 of JAZJZX010000007.1, read as the reverse complement.
GTTGGCGCGGACGAGCGATTCCAGCAGCCGGTATTCCGTGGGCGTGAGGGTCAGCACCGATTCCCCGACCCGTGCCTCGTGGCGCCCCGGCTCCAGGGTCAAGGCCTGGAACGTGACCGGCCCGCCGAGCTCACCGGATTCGGCGCGGCCGACTCGGCGCATGACGGCAGCGATCCGGGCGAGCAGCTCCGCCCGTCCGAACGGCTTGACGAGGTAGTCGTCCGCACCGATGCCGAGCGCCTTGACCTTGGCGGCCTCACTGCTTTCGCCCGAGACCACGATGATCGGCGCGGCACCGGCGGCCCGGATCTGTCCCGCAACCGTGAATCCGTCCGGCCCGGGCATCGCCAGATCCAGGAGGACCAGATCCGGATGCTCGTCCCGAAAGCGGCGGACCGCGGTAAGGCCGTCGTAGGCCGTGATGACCTGATGACCCTCCGTTCCGACGAGCGCGGTGATGGCGCCGACCATCGCGGGATCGTCGTCCACCACCAGGATGCGGAGCGGTCGGATCGCGGGCATGTCGGTCTCCTAGACGGCGGCTGCGGCAGGCAGGGCGATGACGAAGCGGGCGCCATGATCCGGGGCCGGCTCACACCAGAGATGGCCGCCCATCGATTCCGCGAGGCGCTTTGCCGCGTACAGGCCGATCCCGGATCCGCGGGCGGTGTGCGTGTCCCGACGGGCATACGGCTCGAAGATCCGCTCGCGCCATTCCGGCGGGATCCCCGGCCCGTCGTCCTGGACGCCGATCCGCACGGCGCCCTCGGTCATGCCCCAGTCAACCCGGATGTGGGTGCCGGGCGGAGCGTATTTGACGGCATTCTCCACGAGGTGCTCGAGCATCTGCCGAAGTCGCGGCGGATCCGCGAGGGCGTGCAGGCGGACGCCGCCCTGGACCACCACCTCGTGACGACCGAGGATGGGTGCCAGGCCTCGGACGACTTCCCCGACGAGGTCGGCGACATCGATGGGCTCCACGGCCGCCGGCTGATCCGGGACCACGCGGACCGACGCGAGGATCGAATCGACCAGGCGATCCAGGCGCTCGATCTGTCCGATCGTGCCGTCATGCCAGCTCGCCCGCTGGTCTCGCCGGCCCGGATCCCGCGAGTACCGACCGTCCAGGGGTGGCTCCTCGGCCAGGAGGTCGGTGTAGGCACGAACGACCGCCAGCGGCGTCCTGAGCTCGTGGGTGACGAGGGCGATGAGTTCGGCCCGGGCCTCGTCGATCGCCTTCAGCGCATCCGCCCGTTGCTCGGCCTCCTGTTGCTGGCGCCCCTTCTCGACGATCCCGGCCAGCAGATCGGCGATCGCCCCGAGCTGCGCCACGTCGGTGTCCGTGAACGCGCGCGACCGTTCGGTCTGGATGTTCAGGACGCCCACCGTCTGATCGTTCCAGGCAAGAGGCACGGACAACATCGAGGTGATGAACCGTCGCTGGTCGATACCGCGCACCCACAGGAACCGGGGATCGTCCTTGATGTCGGCGATGACGGCCGGCTGGCGGCTCTCCGCCACCCGGCCGGTAACCCCCTCGCCGAAGGGCACGCGCGCCCGACCGATCTGGAAACGATCGAGCCCGTTGGTCGCGGCGAGCGTGAGGTACGCTCCGTCGCGATCGAGCAGATAGAGCGAGGAGACGTCGGCATGCAGCGCATCCCGCGTCTCGTCCACGACCGTCTCGAGGAGCTCATCCCAGGTCTGGGCCGTGGTCGCCAGACGCGCGACACGATGCAGGAAGCGAAGCTGCTCCAGCTGCTCCGCCCCGGAAACCGGGACCAGTTCGGCGTCCGCCATCGTCATCACGATACAAAGGTACGGTCGGACATGGGCCGGATCGGTTGCGGTGAGGTCCAACGTACGTTGCGGATCGGCATCGGTCGCAACCTCCGGGCCGTCGCGTGAGTCGCTCGGACCCGCTCGGGCTGGAGATCGAGCGTCTCTGGCGACTGCTCGGCGAGGTCATCGAGGAGCAGGCCGGCGCCGATCTCCGCCGCCTCGTCGCCCGGACGCGTCGGCGGGCCGTCCGGGTGCGCGCCGGGGATCCAGCCGCACGACGCTCCCTGGAGCGTGAGCTCGATGCCCTGGACGACGACCGCGCGGAGGTCGTCATTCGAGCGTTCCTGCTCCACTTTCGACTGGCCAACCTCGCGGAGCAGCGACATCGTGTCCGGGTCCTCCAGCAGCGCGGCCGCCGATCCCGGCCCGGCCGCGGATCCGGGTCCGGCCGCGGATCCGGGTCCGGCGGTGCGGACGACACGCTGGCTGGGGTCATCGAGTCCCTCCGGGCGTCGGGGCGATTCCCCGCCGACGCCGACGCCGCGCTGGCCGCGGTCCACGACCTTCGGATCCATCCCGTCCTGACGGCCCACCCGACCGAAGCGCGTCGCCGGACGGCCCTCATGGCCCTCGGCCGGGTCGCCCGGATCCTCGAGGCTCGCGACGATCCGCGTCTCCCGTCGGCAGCAGCACGAGCCCTGGACGATCGGCTCCGCGAGGAGCTGGCAATCCTGTGGCGAACCGCCGAGATCCGCGCCGAGGTCCCCAACCCGCTCGACGAAGTGCGCACCGCGCTCGTCTTCTTCGACGCGACGCTGTACTCGCTCGTCCCGTTGGTTCAGCGGGCACTCGTGACCGCGATCGCGCCGCCGCGGGGCGGTCGGGCGCCCGATCCATCGTCGCTGCCGTCCATCCTGCGCCTGGGCAGCTGGATCGGCGGCGATCGCGATGGCCATCCGGGAGTCACTGCCGAGGTCACGGAGCATGCGGTCCGCATCCAGGCCGACCATGTCCTTCGCGGACATGAAGCCGTCGCCACGCGGCTGATGCAGACGATTGCGGTGGTCGTTCCGCCCGAGCGCGTCGATCGCGGGCTCGCGGTGCGGATCATCGACGACGCGGACCGCTTTCCCGATCTCGACGCAACGCTGCGTCGGCGCTTCCCGGATGAGCCGTTCCGGCGTCGCTTCGGCGCGATGGCCGAACGCCTGCGACGCACGCGGCATTACCTCACCGGAGATCCCGGAGCCACGGGCGGTCGATACGCGGATCCCATGGAGCTGCTGGACGAGCTCCGGGAGATCCAGGAGTCGCTCACCGCAGCCGGGCTGGGCCGCGTGGCCGCCGGGACGGTGCAGGACTTCCGATGGCAGGTGGAGACCTTCGGGTTCCACCTGGCCGAGCTCGAGGTTCGCCAGCACGCGGCCGTGCATCGCGCTGCCGTCGACGCCCTGCGCGCGGCCACCCCGCAGGGAGCGACGGCCGCGCCCCAGGGAGCGACGGCCACCCCGCTGCATCCGGCCACCCTGGAGGGAGCGACGGCAACCGTCACCACCGATGTCGGCGCAGGCGTGACGCTCGGCGAAGTCCTCGAGACCTTCCGTGCCGTCGATCGGATCCGAAAGCGGTTCGGCCGCGAGGCAGCGGGACGGGTTGTCGTCAGCTTCACGGAGCAGGTGTCCGACGTCACCGACGTCCTTGAGCTGGCCGAGGCTGCGATCGGGCCGGCCGCGGCAGACCTGGACGTGGTGCCGCTCTTCGAATCAGCGGCCTCGCTGGAAGCTGCGGATGCCGTCCTGGAGCCGATCTTCGGGGATCCGCGATACCGGGCCCACCTCCGCGGTCGCGGCGATCGCCAGGAGGTCATGCTCGGCTACTCCGATTCGAACAAGGAGTCCGGCTTCGTCGCGGCGAACTGGCTGCTGTACCGGGCCCAGTCTGCGCTGGCCGCGGTCGCCGACCGCCATGGCGTCGACCTCACGATCTTCCACGGTCGCGGCGGCACGGTCGGGCGCGGCGGCGGCCGTCTGGACCGGGCAGTGCTCGGACAGCCGCGCGGGACGGTGCGCGGCCGGCTCAAGGTCACCGAGCAGGGCGAGGTCGTCGCCTCGCGCTACGGCAACTCGGCAATCGCGCTTCGTCACCTCGAACTCCTGGCCGGCGCCGTGATCGTCGCCGGGGCCGACGACGCGGGCGGCTCCACGAGCGGGCCGTCGCACGTCACCGAGGCCGATCGCCGGTCCATGGATCGCCTCGCCGCTGCGTCGTTGACGGCGTACCGGGCGTTGGTCTACGAGGATGCCGGCTTCGCCGGGTTCTTCCGTCGCGTGACGCCCATCGACGTGCTGACGACCATGCGCCTGGGATCGCGGCCCTCGTCGCGTGCCGCCGGTCATGCCGCGGACGACGGCGGGATCGAGCAGTTGCGGGCGATCCCGTGGGGATTCGCGTGGGCGCAGGCCCGGATCGAATTGCCCGGCTGGTATGGGCTCGGGTCGGCGTTCGATGCCATGGTCCACGACGAAGGGGACGCTGCCCTCGAGCGCCTCGCCGCGCTCTATCGAACGTGGCCGTACCTCGCCGCCGTGATCGATCACGCTGAGCTGGCGCTCGCCCGGTCCGATCTTCGCGTGGCTCGGCGGTACGCAACCTTCGGGACGGCCGACGGCGACGACCGACGCTGGGCGGACATCGAGGCCGAGCACGAGCGCAGCGTCCGGGCCGTGCTGGCGATCACCGGCCGGGCCCATCTGCTCGATTCGAGCCCGGCCATCGTTCGTGCCATTGCGCTTCGCAACCCCGACATCGACACGCTGTCGGAGTTGCAGGTCGGTCGCCTTGCCAGACTGCGAGCCCTCCCCGCCGATGCGCCTGGTCGCGCCGACCTCGAGCGGCTCGTGCGCCTGACCGTGAGCGGCGTCGCCGCGGGCCTCCAGGTCACGGGATAGAGCGTCGCGCTCAGGTCGCCGAGCTCACCCGGCCCCCGTACCGCGGCCGAGCCGTCGAGCCAGTGCGTCGGCAAGTCGTGCGTAGTCGTCGAGTTCGCTGTAGCGCTGGGCGGAGATCCGGACGACGACGGCGCTCGGTGGATCTCCTGGATTTCGGCGTGCCGCCGGCACCGGAAACGGCGTGATCGGGACCTCGATCCCGTCCTCGTCCTTCAGGGCAACCTTGAGGGCGAGCGCCGCCTCGTCACGGGTTGGCATTGGCAGCGGGATGATGGCCATCGACCCGTGGAGCGCCGCCGGTACCCGTGGCGTGACCGCGAGCGCCTCGGCGATCAGGGCCCGGCCCTGGATCACGAGCTCATGATTCGCGGCCATGATCCCCGGCCATCCGTCGGGATGGAGCCGGCCGACAATCGAGATCGCAGCAGGGAGGCTGAGGGCCGGCGTGGGGTCGGGCGTCCCCGTCCAGTCGAACTCCTTCCAGAGGCGCGGCCGATCGGGTCGAGGATCGTTCCAGCCGTGGCTGATGATCAGTGGCCGAATTCGATCGCGTCGGTCGGCGCGGACGTGGAGCACGCCCGAACCTTTTGGTCCGCACAGCCATTTATGCCCATTCCCGGTCCAGTACGCCGCGCCGAGGGCTTCGATGTCCACGGGCAGCTGGCCCGGCGTGTGGGCAGCATCCACGAGCGTGTCCACGCCCCGCGCATCGAGCTCGCGCACCAGGGCCTCGATCGGCAGGATCGTCGCGGTCGGACTGGTGATGTGGCTCACCAGGGCGAGTCGGGTCCGCGGCGTCACCGTTTCCAGGATCGCCTCGAGGGCCTGCTCCGTTGACTCGATCTCCAAGGGCAGCCGAACCGTCACGACCCTGGCACCGGCCTCGCGGGCGACCTCGGCCAGGCCGTTGAGCGTCGCGTTGTACTCGTGGTCGGTCGTCAGGAGCTCGTCGCCGACCTCGAAACGAAGCGAGCGGAGCACCGTCGAGACTGCGGTCGTGGCGTTCTGAACGAAGACGAGACCATCCGGATCGGCGTTCAGGAACCGCGCCACAACGTGGCGCACCTCGTCCATACGGCGCTCGAACGTTGTGTCGAAGAAGGCGACCGGTCCGGACTCCAGTTCGTCGACGAGCGCTCGCTGATACGCGAGGACCGGAAGCGGGCAGGCGCCGAACGACCCGTGGTTGAGGAAGGTGATCGCCGCGTCGAGGCGCCACGGCGAGTCAGGGCTGAACCGTCGCATTCGCTCAGGATAGGGGAGCGGAGGCCTCGCTCAGAAGGCCCAGGCGAGCTCCCCCTGCGGTGCCCGAGCTCCGCGTGCCGATGCGTGCGCCGCCGTTCCGCCCCGTGGCGCGGTTGGGCCCCGCCCAGCTGCCCCCGTCGCGCCGTCGCGTGCGCGCCGGCCTCCGCCGCGCAGCAGCGTCCCGCCGAAGTGTGGGCGCGGACACGCCATGTGCAGTGCGCGCGCGCCCCACCGCCGCGCAGGGCACCTCCGGCGTGCGGGCGGGCACCCACCGTGCGAAAGCCCGTCAAGTTCGCGCAGGCGCCGTCACGATGCGTTCGTCCCCTGCGGGCTTGGCGCCCGCGAAGGCCGTACTTGTCCGCTGCCGCGTCGACTGCATGGGCGCCCGGAGCACAGGCGAGCTCGCCAGGTCACGAGACCGGGGCGATTCGCGCCGGTGCCAGGCGTCGTCACGCTCCGACCGAGCCTCGCGCCAGCAGCGTTGCCGCGGTCGGAGCGGCTCCACTGCCGATGACGAACCGCCAAGTGCACCGCGTGACCATGCAGCCGTCATGGTCAGGCGCAAGCGCCGCGAGATGGGACGTGTCCCCGAGTGGTGGGACTTCGGCACGGGTCTTGAGGTCGAGTGGGGGCCGCCTATGCGGCCAGGACAGCAAGGTCCGCTCAGTCAGGCCGCAGTCGATCTCCAGGCGGCGTTCCATCCCGGAGCGGTTGTGGTTGTGTCCCCGTCGCTACCGGCCCACGCTCGCTCCATCCGGCCGTGCATCGCGCTCGAGGTGCGCCGCCACGCTCCCGGCGTTTGTCAGAAACGGCCCGCTCGACTAGCATGAACAGTCGCGGGGTGGAGCAGCGGCAGCTCGTCGGGCTCATAACCCGAAGGTCAGGGGTTCGAATCCCCTCCCCGCAACCAAGCCGCATACACCTTGAGAACCCCGGTCTCGACCAACCGGGGTTCTTTCCTTTCCGGCGGATGGCGTGGCGACGAAGCGCGACGTCTGATGCCCCGCAAGGCCGGTGCCGGTCGCGCTGTCCCGTGCCGGTCGTGCCGGGTCGTGGTATCGCGCCGCCGGTACACCAGCCCGGTGTCGGCACACCATCCCGGTGTCGGCACACCAGCCCCGTGTCGGCACACCAGCCCGCTGCCGCGCCGAGCTCGATTCAGCGGCTCAGGTTCTGATATCGGCGGACGCCGACCGGCAGGAATACTGCCAGGATCGCGATCACCCAGAGCACCGTGACGAGCGCCGGTTGCTCGGCCGGCAGGCCGGTTCCCACGAACGGGTTGGGATTCCCCCAGAGCTCTCGTGTGGCAGCCGTGAGGGTGCTGACCGGGTTCCACTCGGCAATCGGCTGCAGGAAGTCCGGCAGCGTCTGTGGCGGGACGAAGACATTGGACAGGAACGTGATCGGAAACAGGACCGTGAACGAAACCTGCTGCGCGACTTCCACGCTCGGCACCACCAACCCGAGCCAGACCCCGATGGCCGTCATGGCCAGGGCGAACAGGAGCAGCAACCCGACGCCGGCGATGAGCTCCGTGACCCCGGTGTTGACCCTCCACCCCACGACGTACCCGGAAATCATCAGGACGACGAGAATTCCGGCGTTGTAGACGACGTCGGCGACGATCCGCCCGATGAGGACCGAAGAGCGAGCCATGGGCAACGAGCGAAACCGATCGAGCAGGCCTTTGTTGAGGTCGTCGCGCATGCCGACCGCGGTCGTGGCTGCCGCAAACACGATCGTCTGGGCGAAGATGCCGGGCATCAGGTATTCGCGGTAGCTGCCGCCATCCGGGAGCGGGATTGCGCCGCCGAACACGAACGCGAACAGCAGCACGAACATGATCGACTGCAGGATCGCGAAGATCGCGAGTTCCGGGATTCGTGGGATCCGCTTGAGATTGCGCCAGGTGATGACAAGCGCGTCCGCATACGTCTGCTTCATGCCGCAGCCTCGGGAGCTTCTGATTCGCTCGGATGCCCGGTGAGGGCGAGGAAGACGTCGTCCATCGTCGGCCGCCGCAGGGCGATGTCGTCGATCTCGACGCCCGCCTCGCCGAGATCGCGAACGATCTCGATCAGTTTCGCGGCGCCGCCGTTGGCGGGAACCGTGAGCTTCCGCGTGTGCTCGTCCAGCGTCCACTGTCCCGAGCCGTCCCGGGTCAGCACATCGGCCGCGCGCTGGATCTCGGACCGGTCGTGCACCACGACCTCGATCCGCTCCCCGCCGACCTGGCCCTTGAGCTCGTCCGCAGTTCCGCGAGCGATGATCCTGCCGTGATCCACGACGGCGATCGTGTCGGCGAGCTCGTCCGCCTCTTCCAGGTATTGGGTCGTCAGCAGGAGCGTCGTGCCATCCCTGACGAGGGTCCGGATCACATCCCACATGCCCAGGCGCCCGCGGGGGTCGAGGCCGGTCGTCGGCTCGTCGAGGAAGAGCAGCCGGGGCCGCCCGATCAGCGCGCTGGCCAGGTCCAGGCGGCGACGCATGCCGCCGGAGTAGGTCTTGACGATGCGGTCGGCCGCGTCGCCGAGATCGAACTGCTCGAGCAGGTCACCAGTCCGGCGTCGAGACTCGGCCGACGCGAGCTGATAGAGCCGACCGAACATCCACAGGTTCTCGCGAGCGGTGAGGTTTTCGTCCACGGCTGCGTACTGGCCCGACAATCCGATGACCGAGCGCAGCTGCTGCGCCTGCTTGACCACGTCGAACCCGGCGACCGTGGCGCGTCCGGCGTCGGGCCGGAGGAGCGTGGCAAGGATGCGAACCGTGGTTGTCTTGCCGGCGCCATTGGGGCCGAGCAGGCCCAGCACGGTCCCTTCCTCGACCTCGAGGTCGACGCCGTCAAGGGCGCGCACCTCGGCCCGTCGCGTGTGATAGACCTTGACGAGGCCCTCGGCCGTGATCGCGCGCATCAACCCCCCCGTTTCCGCCGTCCGGCAAGTCGGCGGAGTATACCGATAGATGGCCACGGAGTTCGAGTCCGCCACGAGTTCGAGTCCGCCACGAGTTCGATTCCGCCGCGAGTTGAAGTCTGCCACGAGTTCGATTCCCCCAGGCGTGCCAACCGATCCGTCACTCCTCCAACGGATCCGGCGAGCAGGAGGGGCGCTCAGTCGCGGAGGCGGCGCCCCTCGTAGGCTTCGATCGCCTCGATGAACGCGGGCGGAACGGGAATCGGGCGCTCGGCCGTGTAGTCGTAGGAAACGAGGACCGAGTCGGCGATGGCCACCAGCCGGGCGGGGCCGTACCGGCTCTCGGGTGCCGTCAGCCGATGCAGCATGGAGTAGCTGGTTCGGCCGATCCGTTCGATGCGCGTCTCGACGGTGATGAACTCGCCGAAGAAGGCCGGGCTCCGGTAGGTCATCCGGAGTTCGGCCAGGATCATGCCTTCGATCGCGCCATGCACGCCGAGCTGCAGCTGCTCCCCGGTGGCGCGCTCGTAGTACGCGGCGCGGGCGATCTCTGCGTACGTCAGGTACGAGGCATTGTTCACGTGGCCCATGGCGTCGGTGTCGGCGAACCGGACCTCCACGGTCCGCGCGTGCGCGAAGTCCCCGGCGACGTCGCGGGCGTCGGGCGGTACGGCGATCCTCGAGCGGACGGCTCCCGTCGGGTTGGATTCGGTCATCGCGCACGAGTGTAGGCAATGACGGGCGACGCGTCCGACGACGGTCGTCTACGCTCCCGAATCGACATGCCTGCCCCGCCACCGATCACCGTCTCTGCCTCGCTCGTGGGAACCGCGTTGGCGGCGCCCTGGGGACTGGTTCACCTGGCCGCGACCGAGGTCGGTCTCGTCGCCGTCGACCTGACGGCCGCGGAGGATGACTTCCGGTCCGGTGTCGAGCGGCGCCTCGGCCGAGTGATGGCCTGGGTGCCCGCCTCCGAGCTGGACACAGGCGGGCCTGACGATCGACGCCATCTGCTGCTCGCGTTTCGGGCCCTGACCGCCGCGCTCCGCGGCGACGAAGGCGATCTCGACTCCCTGGTACTGGACCTGGCCGACCGCCCGGCGTGGGACCGCACCGTCCTCGGCGCCGTGCGTGCCATTCCCAGGGGTGAAACTCGCAGTTACGGGGACATCGCTCGAGCGATCGGCAGAGCCGGCGCTGCCCGGGCCGTGGGCGGTGCCGTGGGCCGAAACCCGATCGGCTTCGTCATCCCGTGCCATCGAGTGATCGCGGGCGACGGTACCCTCGGCGGCTATGGCGGCGGGTGGTGGGGCGACCTCGACCGTCTCCTGGCCATGAAGGCCGACCTCCTGGCGCGCGAGGGCCTGACCGTGCGCCGGGGCGTCTCCGGCACGAGGCGTCGTCGCTAGACTGACCCGAACGTTCGCGCCGCGAGGCACTGTCTGCCCGGTTCGCAGGCCGGTCCACGGAGGGAATTCAGTCGATGGCCCAGGCTCGGCCGGCATCCATGTTCGCGGTGTTCCGCAAGCGGAACTTCTCGCTGATGTGGAGCGCCCAGCTGGTCTCGACGATCGGTTCCTCCCTCACCGACCTCGCAGCCGGGATCCTCGTGTATCGGGTCACGGAATCGGCGCTGAGCGTCGGACTCACCCTCATGGTCACGGCCATCCCGACGCTGTTCGTGGGCCTGTTCGCCGGCGTCTTCGTCGATCGCTTCGATCGCAAGCGGATCCTTCTCTCGTCCGATCTGCTTCGCGGAATCATCGTCCTCGCGATCCCCTTCAGCGTGGAGCAGTTCGGGCTCATCGCCCTGTACGTCCTCCTGTTCCTCGCGGCCATCGTTCGACAGTTCTTCGATCCCGCCTGGGAGAGCGTCCTGCCGGAGATCGCCAGCGATCAGGAGCTCGCCGCGGCGAATTCCTTCCTGTCCATCAGCTCGTTCGGCTCGACCGCCGTGGGGTTTGCACTCGCCGGCTTCCTCGCCGCGATCGACATCCACCTGCCGTTCTACATCGACGCCCTGACCTTCGTGCTGTCGTTCGTCATCGTGCTCGGCGTCCGGATCTCGAAGATGCGTACCGAGGAGACGACGACGGTCGGCGTGGTCCTGGACAATCTCCGCACGGGCGTCCGATTCCTGTGGAACACCCCGCTCCTGCGGTCATCGCTGATCGTCAACCTCCCGATCCTGTTCTCGTTCGGCCTCTGGAACGTGCTCCTGCTCCCGATGGCGATCAAGGAACTTGGGGCGACCGAATTCGAGTACGGGCTCCAGGAGGGCCTGACATCGGTCGGTTTCGTCGTGAGCAGCCTCCTGATGGCGAAGTACGCGGATCGCCTGCGCGAGGGCCAGTGGATGGTCATTGCGACGCTCGGGATGGGCGTGTTCGGCGTCCTCTACGGCTTCGCGGACAACATCTGGTTCGCCATCGCGATGGTGGTCGGCTCCGGGTTCCTCAATTCGCCGCTGGGCATCGCGCGGCGCCTGATCCTGCAGAAGAACACGCCGCGCGAGATGCGTGGCCGGGTGTTCTCGGCGTTCTCGGTCTCTCGCGACGTCGTCTTCCTGGCGGGCATGGCGCTGGCCGGCCTGGCCGACGTCCTGCCGATCCGAGGGCTCGTCATTGCTGCGTCGATCATCCTCATCGGCGCCGGTGTCCTGACCCAGTTCATGCCGGGTCTCGGCACGCCGGCAGCGGAGTGGAGACGCGCGGCCCACCTTCTCCGCACCGCTCGGACGGCACCGTCGGCAGGGGTTGGTCGCCCGGCGGGTGCCGCTGACTTCGACCGCCTGCTCGGGCTCATTCCTGAATTGAGCGGGCTCGACGTCTCGCGTCGCGCCGACTTCCTGGTCGGGGCGATGGTTCGCCGGGCAGATCCGGGTTCGGCGATCGTCAAGGTCGGAGACCCTGGCGATTCCGCGTACTTCGTGCTTGATGGACGCGCCGTGGCCGGCGTTCCCACCGAGGGCGGCGACGATCGTTCGTTGTCCGCGATGGGACCTGGGGATTTCTTTGGAGAGATCGCAGCGATCACCGGAAGCCCGCGCACGGCAAACGTGGTGGCCGACGAGGCCACCGAATTCGTCGAGGTTCCGGCAGCCACGCTCAAGGCCATGATGGACGTCTCGGCGATCAACGAGCTGATCACCTCCAAACTGAACGAGCGCCTCACACGCTCCGCCAATGCCGACCTGATCCGCCTGGCCGGCCTCGATCAGCGCGACATGAAGGATCTCCGCCGCCGCCGGCCGAAGTCCCAGGCGCCGGCCAGGACGTCCGGCGATGCCTCCGGCGAGGGCTGACGGCCGGCCGCACGTTCCCGGGCGGAAGCCGAGCGGTCGACGGACCCGGACCGGCCGGGCAGGTGCCAGGCGAGATCAGCCCCGGGCGACTGGCCGCATCGGGAAGACGCCGACGACGATCGGCGAGATCGGATCGAGGGACAGTTCGTAGCCCACATCGCCGGCGCGGAACAATTCGCCCAGCAGTCGCCCTTCGCGCGTCGGCAGGCCGACGTAGACGCGATGGTCTCGATCGACCTCCACGCCGGTCACGTCGTCATCGTCGCCTTCGATGCCGAACCGACGCCGCAACTCATGCATCGGCACGTACGCCCGGCTCTTGATGAACCTGCGCAATTGGGGGGCGGTGCACCCGGCGTCGGCAGCTTCGCCGGGCCCATGCCCCTGGTTTGACAACCCGTTGACCGGATCCGTGCGCAGCGGCGCCTCCTCCTCGACCGGCATGGCCGCGGTGCCCGGCATGACCGCGCTCTCGACCGGCATCGCCGCGATGCCCGGCATGGCCGCGGTCTCGACCGCGCTCTCGGCTGCGGCATCGGTGCCCGGCATGACCGCGCTCTCGGCTGCGGCATCGGTGCCCGGCATGACCGCGCTCTCGGCTGCGGCATCGGTGCCCGGCCGGGGCTGACGGCTTTCGCCGACGTTCTTCGACGGGCGCGGATGGCGGCGCGCGGGATGATGGGCGCGGCGGTTCATGTGGAGCGCGCGGTGGGGTACCGCTCTGGTCGGGCGACGTTGAAGCGCCGCTGGAGGTTGGGCATAGGGCTCGGATCGCTGCACTTGTCGGGCGGGTGCCCGATCCGCCGATGATACCCGGCGCGGCGGCTCAGCCCGAAACGACCCACAGATCGCGGCTCGACTCGTTCAGGACGTCGGGCCCGTCGGGACCGCAGATCACGATGTCCTCGATTCGGGATCCGTACCGACCCGCGAGGTAGATGCCCGGCTCCACGCTGAAGGCCATCCCTGCAGCCAGCGACTCGGTGTTGCCCGCCACGATGTACGGGTCCTCGTGCGTCTCGAGGCCGATGCCGTGGCCGGTCCGGTGGAAGAAATTCGGTCCGTACCCGCCGGACACGATGATCCCCCGGGCGACGGCATCGACGTGCTCGCACGGGACGCCCGGTCGAACCGCCGCGGTGGCCGCAGCCTGCGCTTCCCGCAGGAGATCGAACAGGTGTCGGAACTCGGGGGTCGGTCCCTTCGCCGGGTCACCGCCCGTGACCCACAGGGTCCGGGTGGTGTCCGAGCAGTAGCCGTCGAGTGCGCCGCCGATGTCGAGCACGATCGGCTCGCCCGCCTCGATCACGCGATCGCCGGCATCGTGGTGGGGCGAGGCGGAGTTGGGGCCGGAGGCCACGATGGCAAACTCCGCCGTCTCGTGACCCTCCGCGAGCAGGCGCTCGCGGACCTCGCGGCTCACGTCGGCCTCCGTACGCCCGACCAGCCGACCGCCGGCGATCTGCGCGACCACCCGGTCGGCGGCGTGCGCGGCGAGTCGGAGCAGCGCGATCTCGTCGTCGTCCTTGAGCATCCGGAGCTCCCGGAGCACCGAACTCGCGAGCCCGAATGAGGTGCCCGCCAGCGCCCGCTCCAGGCCGAGCACATGCATAGCCCACAGGCGATCGCTGATCAGCACCCGGTCGGCTGGCCCGACCGGCCTCCCGAGCGCGTCGGCAAGGAGCGATCCGACGAGGGCGTGGGCATCGTCCGTTTCGTCCCAGCTGACGACGGGAAGCTGTCCCAGCCGGGAGGCGGGGGATGCCTCCGCGGCCATCGCCTCAAGTCTGGGCGCCACCAGGGACAGCCGGCCGTGCGCGGGCAGGATCAGCATCGTCAGGCGCTCGAGCGGCATGGCCTCGTATCCGGTCAGGTACCGAAGATCCGCCCCGACACCCACGAGGGCCGCGCTGATGCCCTTCCCAACCAGCAGACCGCGAGCGCGCGCCAGGCGCTCCGGGTAGCGCGCGTCGGGGATTTCGGGGTGGAGCGGATCGTCGCCCATGGACGTCGCGCTCAGCCGAGGCGCGCGGCAATGTGGCGGAAGATGTCTCTCACCGAGACGACGGCGATCGGCTTGCCGTCCTCCACGATGGGCACGTGCCGGAACCCCCCGACGGCCATCTTGTGGATCGCCACCGCGATGGGATCGTCATGGCGCAGCACCACCGGGTCCGGCGTCATGAAGTCCCGGACGGGCAGGTGCTCGAGGCCACGTCCGGCCAGCTTCAGGAGGGCATCGCGATCGGTGAAGATGCCGGCAAGGTCACCGGCCTCGGTCACGAGCATGCAGTCGATGCCCTCGCGATGCATCCTCTCGATCAGGTGGGCAACGTCCGCCCCGGCGTCCACGAACTCCGGTGCCGGCGCGCCGAGTTCCTCGAGATGGATGCCGAGGAGCGGCCCGCGAAACCCGATGGCGGGTTCGGGTGTATCGGCAGTCCGCAGGTCGGCACCGCAGTTCCCGCACAGATCGTCACCCTGGTAGTTCTGCCACTGGCAGACCGGGCAGATCATGACGCGTCTCCGGTCACGGTCCAGGTTTCCCCGCTGTCGAGCAGGGCCGCCAGGTCGCCCTTGCCCCGCCTGGAGATCGCATCCTCGACCTGCGCGTTGAGCAATTCACTGTGGGTCGGCCGCTGAACCGCCCGGATCACCCCGACCGGCACCGGGAAGTCGGGCCAGTAGATGGTCGACAGCATCGCCGCGAGGAGGGGATCGTCTTCGTCGTGCACGAGGAGGTCCTCCACGGTGATCCCGTTCTCGCCGATGGTCACGATCTCGGGCCGGTGGCCGTTCAGCCGCAGCCCGCGATCCCGGTCCCGCCCGAAGATCATCGGCTTGCCGTGTTCGAGGACGAGCATCCGATCGTCGCGAACCTCGCGATCCGTGAACTCGCGATGCGCGCCGTCGTTGAAGATGTTGCAGTTCTGGAGCACCTCGACGAAGACCGATCCACGGTGATGGCCGGCCCGCTCCAGTGTGTGCTGGAGATGCTCGGTGTGCGTATCGACGGACCGGGCGATGAAGCTCGCCTCGGCCGCGAGGGCAATCGCGAGCGGGCTGAGCGGGTAGTCGATGGTGCCGTTTGGAGTCGACTTGGTGACCTTGCCTCGCTCGGACGTCGGACTCGCCTGACCCTTCGTCAGGCCGTAGATCCGGTTGTTGAACATGATCAGGTTGATGTCGACGTTCCGCCGCATCGAATGGATCAGATGGTTCCCGCCGATGGACAACGCGTCGCCGTCACCGGTGATGACCCAGACCATGAGCTCGGGTCGCGCGGCTCGGAGGCCGGTCGCGATGGCCGGCGCACGGCCGTGGATCGTGTGGAACCCGTAGGTGTTCATGTAGTACGGGAGACGCCCGGAACAGCCGATCCCGGAGATGAAGACGATGTTCTCCTTAGGGTAGCCGAAGTCGGGCATCACCTTCTGGGTCTGGGCGAGGATCGAGTAGTCGCCGCATCCGGGGCACCAGCGGACTTCCTGGTCGGACACGAAGTCCTTGCGGGTGAGCACGGGCAGGTCCAGGGACGACCCGCCGGCGAGGGTATCGGTCATACCGCGGGCTCCTTGAGCTCGGTCAGGAGGCGCTCCGCTTCCTGCTCGATCTCGACGATCCGGAACGGCTTGCCGCGGGCCCGGTTGTAGCCGACCGCGTCGATGAGGTAGCGGGCCCGGATCAGCATCAGCAACTGGCCAAGGTTGATCTCCGGGACCAGCACGCGACGGAAGCCGCCAAGGACCTCGCCGGTGTTGGCGGGGAAGGGATTCAGGTGCCGCAGGTGGGCGTGACTCACCGACAGCCCGCGGCCCTGCAGGCGTTCGACGGCACTTCGGATGGCCCCGTAGGTTGAGCCCCAGCCGAGGATCAGGAGGTCCCCCTCGGACGGCCCGTGCACGTCGAGCGGCGGAATGTCACGGGCGATGCCGGCGACCTTCTCCTGGCGCAGGACCTGCATCCGGTGGTGGTTGTCCGGGTCGTAGCTCACGTTGCCGAGAATGTCGTTCTTCTCGAGCCCACCGATCCGGTGCTCGAGGCCGGGCGTGCCGGGGACGGCCCACGGGCGGGCGAGCGTCTCCGGATCTCGCATGTACGGGTAGAAACCGGCCTTCTCGGTCCGGTTCGGGACGGAGATGTCCGGCAGTGCCGTCGCATCGGGGATCAGCCACGGCTCCGCGCCGTTGGCCAGGAAGGCGTCCGACATGAAGGCCACGGGCGTCATGTACTTGAGGGCAAGTCGCCAGGCCTCGATCGCATAGTCGAAGCATTCGCCGGGAGTCGCCGGGGCCACGATCGGGATGGGGGAGTCCGAATTCCGGCCGAACATCACCTGCAGGAGGTCGCCCTGCTCGGTCTTGGTGGGCATACCCGTGGACGGACCGGCTCGCTGGACGTCGATCATCACGAGCGGGAGCTCGATCATGATGGCCAGCCCGAGTGCCTCGCTCTTGAGGGCGACACCCGGGCCCGAGGTGCCGGTCATGCCCATCGCACCGCCATACGCGGCGCCGATGGCGGAACCGATGGCCGCGATCTCGTCCTCGGCCTGGAAGGTCTTGACCCCGAAGTGCTTGTAGCCGGCGAGGAGATGAAGGATGTCCGACGCGGGCGTGATCGGGTAGGACCCGTAGAACAGGCCGCGGCCGGCGAGCTGCGACGCCGCGACGAAGCCGAGTGCGGCGGCCTCGTTGCCGGTGATGTTGCGGTACTTCCCGGGGCGGAGCCGGGCCGGCGGCACGATGTACCGCTCATGGAAGATCTCGGTCGTCTCGCCGTAGTTGTAGCCGGCCTTCAGCGCACGCTTGTTGGCTTCGGCGATGACGGGCCGGCGCGAAAACTTCTCGTCGATCCAGTCGAGGGTCGGTGCCATGCTCCGCTCGTACAGCCAGAACATGAGCCCGAGCGCGAAGAAGTTCTTGGTCAGGTCGACCTGCTTGTTGGTGAGCTCGAGTCCCTCGGCCGAGCGTGCGTTGAGCGTGGAGATCGGGATCGAGAAGAGGTTCCAGGCGGACAGGGACCCGTCGGTCAGGGGGTTGCTCGCATACCCGACCTTGTTGAGATTCGCGGTCGTGAACGCATCCATGTTGACGACGAGGGCACCGCCGGGCGGCAGGTCGGCCACGTTTGCCTTCAGGGCCGCCGGGTTCATGGCCACCAGAACGTCCGGCGCGTCGCCGGGCGTGTGGATCTCGGTGGAGGAAAAACTGAGCTGGAAGCCGGACACGCCGGGCAGCGAGCCGGCCGGGGCCCGGATTTCGGCAGGGTAATCCGGATACGTGCTGATGTCGTTGCCGAAGACGGCCGCCGTCCGGGTGAACTGCGTGCCGGTGAGCTGCATCCCGTCGCCAGAATCTCCCGCAAAACGGATGGTGACGCGCTCCAGCTGGCGCTCCTCGATAGGCCGGCTCTCCGCTGCGGTCACGCGCCCTCCGTCCGAGGCATGACCTGATGCGGTCGTGGCGGCAGGTTGAGCAGTTCTTCGGGAAACGCCTCGGCCAGGTACTTCAGGACGTCGACCGGGCGAACCACGCCGACGAGGATGTCGTCGTCGTCAACCAGCGGAACATTGCGATAACGACCCGTCTGCATGAGGTCGATTGCGTGGCGCACCGGCTGGTCCAGGCGGAGCGTCCAGGGATGCTCTTTCATGATCGAATCGACCGGGCGATTCAAGTCCACCTCGTGACCGACGAGTCGGGCGAAGATGTCCCGCTCGGTCAGAACGCCGCGTAGTCGGCCGTCCGGATCCGTGACGAATACGGAATCGGCTGTGCCCGCCTGCCGGATCACGTCGATGCAGTCCGCGAGGCTGGTGCCCGGGCGGACCGTGATCGGGTCGCGCAGCGCAAGCACGCGAAGCTGCGCGTCGGCGACGAATGGCACGCGGGCCGCGACGGCTCGCTCGGTGGTATCGGTCACGGGGAGACAGTGTAGAGCGTTCGGCCCGATTCGCCATTCCGGGAGCCTCGCGCTCGAGTCTCGAAAGCGTCGTCCGGCCGGCCAGGCCCCGCTCCAGGCGAGAGACGACCTGCTGGCTCGTCTGAGCGCGAATGGCGAGGTCGATCTGACGCCACGCTCGTCGACGTCGGAGCGCCCGGATGGTGATGCCGAGTCGGACGAGATTCATTGCACCACAATCCGACCGGGCACTCCCCGCGTGGTTACGCGGCACTCCACGCGTGGTTACGCGGCACTCCACGCGTGGTTACACGGCACTCCCCGTCGCGCCGAGGAATCCCCGGGACCCATGAGCCCGGGTCGAAAACGCGGTAGCCTCGCCGGATGCCCTCACCCCTCCTCGTCGGGATCCTGCTGACGATCGTGTCCGCGTTCGGCTTCGGGTCCGGTGCCCTCTTTGCCAAGCCCGTGTACGCGGCCGGCGTGGACTGGCAGACCCTGATGACCTGGCGATTCACGCTCGGCGCAGCGCTGTCCTGGGCCTGGGTTGCGGCCAGCCCGGGCGGGCGCGCCGCGGTCAGGACGCTCAACCGTCGGGCCGTCTACGTGGCCATCGCGCTGGGGATCCTGTACACGGGAAATTCCTCGACCTATTTCGCCGGCCTCGAAACGGTGCCCGCGTCCCTCGCAGCGCTCATCGTCTACATCTATCCGGCGATCGTCGCCGTACTGACCCTTCGGCTCGGTCGGCGCCTCGAGGGTCGACGCGCATGGGGATCGCTGGCGTTGGCTCTGGCCGGCGTGGCGCTCGCCGTGGGCACGCTCGACGCCGCCACCGCACCGCCATTCGCGGGCCTCGCCCTCCTCGCCGCTTCCCCGGTGATCTATTCGGTCTGGATCGTCCTGTCCGCCCGGCTGGCAGGGGAGCGTCGTTCCGGGGTGGGGCAGGGAGGTGCGGGTGGCGCGGAAGGTGCGCATCCGCTCGCGGCCGGGGCCGTGATGATGACCGCGACCGCAACCGCGTTCTGGATCTCGGCACTGGCGGTGGGTCGGCCCGTTCTACCTGCCCAGATTCCGCCTGAGGCATGGGGCGGGATCGCGGGCGTCGGTATCGTGGCCACCTTCGTTGCGATCCAGGCCTTCTACGCCGGCGCGCATCGGATCGGCGCTGCTCGGGCGTCGCTCGTCAGCACGGTCGAGCCAATCTGGACGATTGCCCTGGCGGGCGTCCTGTTCGGCGAGCGGCTTTCGCCGATTCAGCTGGTGGGCGGCGCGATGATTCTCGGCGGCGTGGTCCTGGCCCAGACCGGACCTGCCGCCCCGCGGGCCAGCAAGCTTCGGATCGCCGACGAGTAGTCCGCCGGTGTGCGCGGTCGCTGCTCTCAGCGAGCCGCGGCCCGGGCGCTGTTGAGCGCGGCCCTGGCACCCTCGGCGATGAACGACCCCTCGGACCCGACGCCGATGAAGGTGAAGCCGCGGGCGAGATGCGGCCCAAACGCCGCGTGGTCGTAGAGGAGGATGCCGGCCGCCTTGCCATGATGCCGGCAGGCCGCCACGACGGCGTCGAGCGCCGCGAGGTGGGTCGGATGGTCGAACTGGCCCGGCACGCCGAGCGAGTGGGAGAGGTCCGCCGGCCCCACGAACAGGACGTCGACACCGTCGATCGCGGCAATGGCATCGGCTTCGCGGACGGCGCCTGGCGACTCGATCTGGATGATCCCGACGATGTCCCGGTTGATCGTCTGGACTTCGCCGTGTCCGACCGTTCCGAGGCGTGCGCCCCGGGTTCGCAGGGCCACGCCCCGCACTCCGTCCGGAGGGTAGCGCAGGAACGAAACGGCTTCCTCAGCCTGCGCGGCGGTGTCCAGGCGAGGGACCATGATCCCGGCGGCACCGAGGTCGAGGGCCCGGCCGATGCGGAGCCGTTCGCCGGACTGCGGCCGGACAAAGGCTGCGGCCCCGCTGAGCTCCGCAGCGAGGAGAACCGGCAGCAACTCCGCCTCCGTCCCTGCACCGTGCTCCAGGTCCGCAATCAGCCAGTCATAGCCGGCGCGGCCGGTGATTTCGGTGGCAAGGGGCGATGCCATGTCGGTCCACGCGCCGAACAGGGTCTCTCCGGCGAGGATGCGACGGCGAATGAGCGTGCGAGCGGTGTCGGTCATGGTCGGAATGATGCACCTGCGGCGGCAGGTGGCGTCGAACGAGTTTCCACGACGATGTCGTCGCCGCCGGCGACGTTCCTCAGTCCGGGAACGCCTCCGGGCCTCGATCCGCGAGCTCGGAGGCTTCCCGCGCGGCCTCGGCGGCATCGGGAGGGAGCCACGAGTACGGGTAGCGGTCGTCGTCGAGGGCCATCGCTTCCTTCGTCAGGAGGAGCGGATGGAAGGTGTCGACCATGACGGCCAGTTCCTCGGTGGCATCGCGGCCGATCGACGCCTCGACGGTCCCGGGATGCGGCCCGTGGGGGATCCCGGCAGGGTGCGCGGTGAACGAGCCGATCTCCACCCCCCGCCGGCTCATGAAGTTCCCGGCCACGTAGTAGATGACCTCGTCGCTGTTGATGTTCGAGTGGTTGTAGGGCGCCGGGATCGCGAGCGGGTGGTAGTCGAACTTGCGCGGGACGAATGAACAGACGACGAAGTTCCTGGCCTGGAACGTCTGGTGGACCGGTGGCGGCTGGTGGACGCGCCCGGTGATCGGCTGGAAGTCGCCGATGTTGAACCGGAACGGCCACAGATAGCCGTCCCAGCCGACGAGATCGAACGGGTGGGTCCGATAGTGATACGCCGTGACCCGATCCGTCGAGCGGACGTCGACGACGAACTCGCCGATCTCCTCTCGCGGTGCCACGTCCGCCGGCGCGTGCAGGTCACGCTGGGAGTAGGGCGCGTGCTCGAGAAGCTGGCCGTAGTCGTTCCGGTAGCGCTTCGGCGGCTCGATCTCGGACGGACATTCCAGCCACAGCATCCGCTGGGCGGAGTCCGGATCCGGATCCAGGCGCCAGGTCGTCCCGATCGGGAGGACGAGGTAATCCCCCGGGCCGTAGCGGAGCGGTCCGAAGATCGTGTCGCACACTCCCGTGCCCTCGTGGACGTAGAGCATCTCGTCCGCGACGCCGTTGCGATAGAAGCGGCCGGGCTCCATCGGCCCGGCGGGCCGGACGATCCCCATCACGACATCGTGGTTGAAGAACAGCGGCACCCGTCCGCTCACGATGTCGCCGTGGAGCGGCAGATCCCAGGCCTTGACCAGGTGATGGCGATGGGCGGGTTCGTCGGCCGCCTCGATCTTCACCCGCCGGACCGGCTCGATCTTGTGGGTGATCGTCGGCGGGACGAGGTGATAGAGGAGTGAACTTCGCCCCGAGAACCCCTCGACCCCGAACAGTTCCTCGGCGTACAGCCCGCCGTCGGGTCGCCGATGCTGCGTGTGGCGCTGGGGCGTGACGCTGCCGTTGCGGACGTAGTACATGGAACGACTGGCCTCCTCGCGTATGCCGGTCAGTCTAGGTCAGCGATGGAGCTCACTCAGCCTCGGCGGCCGCGAGCGTCCACGGGCCACTCGCCGATGATCGTCTCGCCGCGGATCGCCACGAACCCGTCGAACAGGTCCACGACCGGGCAGACGTGGTTGGGCACGATGGCAACGACCTCACCGAGATGCGGGGCCGGCGTCCCGGGCGGAATTCGGACGATGCCGTGGTAGTCGTTGACCTTCTCGATCACCGCGTCCGGATAGCGGGGCAGCAGCCCGTGGCCCGCGAGGTACGAAGCGCGATCCTTGGTCAGCGTCTTGGCGCCCGCATCGACGACGACCTGACCGGGCACAGCGGTGCTCACGACGGTCGCGGCGACATGCAGCGCGACGTCGTTGAACCCGATGGCGCCGAGCGTTGCCTGCTGGCGATCGCCGAGGACGTACGTTCCGGCCCGGACCTCGTTCACCTCTCCCGAGGCCGCGTCCCACATCGTCGGCGTCGAGCCGGCACTCACGATCTGGCAGTCGAAACCAGCGCTGCGGAGCGCCGCCGCGGCATCGCTCAGGGTTCGTACCTCGTCGGCAGCCGCGGCCGCGCGTGCCTCCGGCCCGGCGTAGCCGTGGCCCCCATGGGTGAACACTCCCACGACATCGAGGCCGAGCGACCTGGCCCCCTCCGCAACTGACCGGGCCACCTCGGGTGTCCCGACCCCGGTGCGGCGCCCGCCCGAATCGATCTCGACGAGGACCCGTAGCGCACCACCGACGCCGGCCACCGCGGCCGCGAGGCGCTCCGCTCCTGCGACGGAGTCGATCCCGACCGAGATCGGCGTCCGCGCGTGCAACGACTTCAGGCGAGCGGCCTTGGGCCCCACGGCCCAGAGCGGGTAGGCGACGAAGACGTCGTCGATCCCGGCCGCAGCGAAAACCTCGGCCTCGCCGAGGGTCCCGACGGTGATCCCGTGAGCGCCGGCCTCCAGCTGCATCCGGGCGATGGCCACGCTCTTGTGCGTCTTGGCGTGCGGCCGCAGTGCCACGCCGCGCGGCGCCAGGTGATCCAGCAGCCGTCGCGTATTGGCATCGACGACATCGAGGTTGACGACGAGGGCCGGGGTATCGATGCCGGCCGGAAGGAACGGCCGCCCGTCGCTCACCGCGGCCGCTCGATCACGCCCGAAACGAGCGACCCGAGGCGCTCGATCGAAAGGGTCACCTGATCGCCCGGCTGGAGCCAGCGGCCAAGCGTCGAGTCCTTGACCTCGAGCAGGCAGCCGGTGCCGACCGTTCCGGAGCCGAGGATCTCCCCCGGCCGGACGTGCACGTCCGCCGATGCCCGGGCCAGCATCTGGGCGAAGGAATATCGGGCTGCCGACCAGCGACCATCCGAAATCGGCGTCACGAGTCCGTCGGCGTCCGTGACCGCTGCCGTCATGCCGAGGTCGGGCCCGGTCGCTCCGGCCACCCAGGCCTCCGGCAGCTCGTCCGGCGTCACCAGCCAGGGCCCGATCGAGGTGGCGAAGTCCTTGCCCTTGGCAGGGCCCATCCGGACCGGCATCTCGTCGCGCTGGAGGTCCCGCGCCGACCAGTCGTTGAGGACGAAGTAGCCGCCGATCGCCTCGGACGCCCGGTCCTCGGAGAGGTCGAACGACGGCGTGTCCACCAGCGCGCCGACCTCCAGCTCGAAGTCGAGCTCCCCGGAGCCACCTGGAGCCCAGACGGGATCACCGGGTCCGCGAATCTCGGATGTGTTCGAGAAATAGAAGACCGGGAGCCGGTACCAGTTCTCGGGAATCTCGCCGCCACGACGCTGCCACATGGTCGCCACGTGCTGTTCGAAGGCATAGAAATCGCGAAAGGCCGGCGGCCGGAGGATCGGCGGACCGAACCGAAGGTCGCTTGCCTCGAGCACTTCGTCACCGTCCGGGTCCGGCACGGATGCCCCCACGGCATCCACGATCTCGGACAGCGCGTCGACTCGGAGACCGCGTGCCAGATGGTCATCCAGCGTGGTGATGGGTTGTCGGAACAGGGCCGCGTTGTGGGCGCGGCGTGGATCTGCCGCCGCGAGGCGCCGCCGGGCGACCTCCAGGTCCAGCCAGTGGCGCGGTGTCGGCAGATCGGCGGCCCGGCCGCCGACCGAGGCCGCGAGCCGCCACGGGGCGCCGGCCGGGGCGTGTCGCTCGCGAACGTGTGCAATCCGCATCTCGCCCAAGTCTACGGCTCGCGGCCGCCGCTGGGCGTCACTCCGCCGCTGGCTGTCACGCCTCGCCCGCGTGTGGCACGATCACCCTTGTCACAACACCTTCGAGGGCGCGCGCCAATGCGTCTCCAGCGGCGCCGATTCGCGGAACCAAGCGACGTTCGTGTGTTTTCCCGGGGTCGGGTCGAGGTCGTCGAGCTCGAAGATACCGTCGTCGGCCGGATGACCTACGAGCCCGGCTGGCGATGGTCGGTCGACGTCCAGCCGCTCGCGGGCACCGACTCGTGCCAGTACCACCACCTCGGGGTGACCCAGTCCGGTCGCCTCCGCGTCCAGATGCTGGACGGAACCGAACTCGAGGTCGGGCCCGGTGACGTCTTCGAGATCCCGCCCGGCCACGACGCCTGGGTCGTGGGCGACGAGCCATGGATCTCCGTCGACTTCGAGGCCATGCGCACCTACGGCAAGGGGAAGGATGCCGTGGTCGAGCGCATCCTGGCCTCGATCGTGATGACCGACATCGTCGACTCCACCATGCGCGCAGGCGAACTCGGCCCCACCCGCTGGCGGGACCTCGTCGGCGAGCACAATCGCAAGGCCGTTGCCGCGATCGACCGCCATCGGGGACGGCTCGTCAAGACGACCGGGGACGGCGTGCTCGCCCAGTTCGACGGCGCCGAGCGAGCCGTTCGCGCCGCTGCGGCCATTCGGGACTCGGTCCGGGAGCTCGGGCTCGAGATCCGCGCCGGTGTCCACAGCGGCGAGCTCCAGGTCACGGATGAGGACATCCGCGGGATCGCCGTTCATACGGCGTCGCGAATCATGGCCGTCGCCGGGCCGGGCGAGGTCCTGGTCTCGGCGACGGTCATGGATCTCGTCGACGGCTCGGGGCTGTCGTTCGAGGACGCCGGATCGCATGCGTTGAAGGGCCTGCACGGCCCGCGCCAGCTCTACCGGCTGGTCTAGGCAGCCCTAGAAGGGCTTGAAGACCATCAGCCAGAGGATGACCAGGAACCCGACGCCGCCGACCGTGGCTGTGAGCTCCGGCGCGCGCGACTGGGCGAGGGCGACGACCTCTTCAAGAGAGAGTGGCACCGGTTCGGGTTCGCCCTCCTTGATTGCCCGTGTCCGTTGGCCGAGCGCCAGGCGCAGCCGCGAGAAATAGCTTCCGGCCAGCGGCGTCATCAGCCCCGACACGACGATGAGCACGACGAGCGACGCCCAGATCCACGCCCGGCCGAAGTCGTTGCGGACGACGCCGGAAACGATCCCGGACAGCAGAATCACCAGCAGGCCGACCCCGGCCAGGTTCAGGGACCAGCCGGAGAGATCGAGGAGCGCGAGCATCCGGCCCGTTTCCCGTTCCGCCCGAAGGCGGAACGCGACGGCAATCGAAACACCGTGACCGGCCGCGAACAGGAAGGCGCCGGCGATGTGCAGGAACTTCAGCCAATCGAGATATGGGGTCAGGTCCACCGGTGTGCCTCCGTCAAGCCCTGGGTGAGTGAATCGTGTCGTTGCCTGAGGCGGGGTCGGCCGGACCTTCCGCAGCGCTTCGGCGCCACGCGCGCCTCGCATACCAGACGGCGAGCCCGAACAGGACCAGTGCATTCACGGGATGTAGAGCGGCGAGAACCGGCACCGAGGCGCGGAACTGCGGCAGCGCCGTCTGGACCACATAGAGGAGCAGGAGCGCGAAGCTCGCCCCGATGTCCCGCCGCCCCGAGCGGGCGGCAACCGCCGTCAGGAGCACGGCCAGCGCCAGGAGTCCGATCGCGGTGTAGCCGAACTCGATGTGGGTCGAGAAGTCACCGGATCCGCCGAGGTTCGCGATCGCCGCTCCGGCCAGGAAGACCTGGACGACGATGCCGGCGACCAGGAGCCAGGCCGCGATCGCGTGGACCATGCGAAGCAAGGTCTGCACCACGCATCCTCCCTACCTGACGTCGATCGTGCCGACCATCCCGGCTTCCCGGTGGCCCGGGACGGCGCAGTAGAACTCGAGCGGGCCACTCCCCGTTGGCTTGATCGCGATGGCCACCGTGGCGCTGGCCGGCACCTGGACGTGGATCCCGAGGGCGTCGATGTCGAAGGAATGGGCGAACGAGTCCTTGTTCTCTACGAATAGGCCAAGGACATCCGACGAGGACATCGAGTAGTTGGCCGTCAGGTACCTGGTGCTCTCCGCGACCAGCGTGCCCGCTGTCGTCGGCGCGGCGGCAAGCGCCGTGCCCCCGCCGCCTGAGCTCGCCGCGAGGTAGCCCGTGGCGAACGCGCCGGCGGTCGCACCGGCGACGACGGCCACGGCGAGGCGGGCCCGAGCGCCGCTCCTCGGCGTGGTCATGGGGTCGCCGGCCTCGCGAAACGCGGTCATTCCCGCCACCACCAGGACGCCCGTCGCCACGATCAGCGGCAGGATCGCCGTGAAGGCGATGTCGACTGGATGCGTCAGCGGGTAAGGGATGAACGGAGCATTCATGAGCACGAACAGGACGGGCGGAATCAGCAGGCCGAGCCAGAGCCAGCGCCGTCGCGGCGCGGAGCGAAGGAATGTGGCCAGCCCGGCACCGATCAGGAACAGGGCGAAGAAGACAAGAATGAGCGGCAGGAAGGCCTTCGTCTCCGGGCTCTCGTCCAGCGTCGGCAGGATCAACACCGCCAGGATGTACAGGAAGAGTGCTGCCAGCAGCCAGTACGTGCCGGCGTACACCCGCATCGCAAATGTCCTGGTCGTCACCGGCAGGCCCTCCCCTCGTGGCCCATCTGGGCCCATCACGGGATGTCTAGCCGGGCGGCTGTCCCGTCGTCATGGGACCGCCGTCACGAACTGCCCGGGCTATTCGCGGCCTCGGCGTTGCTCTCCACCGAGGCCCGCCTCGCGCGCACGCACGATCGCCTGCGCACGATCGGCCACCTGCAACTTGCTGAAGATGTTCGAGACGTGATTGCGGACGGTCTTGGGCGAGACCCCCAGCCGGCGGGTGATCTCGCTGTTGCTGCGACCCTGGGCCACCAGCTCCAGGATCTCGCGCTCGCGCTCGGTCAGCTCCGGAAAGACGGCCGCCTCCACGGCCGGCCGCGCAGCGAAGAAGGACACCAGCCTGCGAGCGATCGCCGGCCCGAAGATCGCCTCTCCTGACGCCACCCCTCGAATCGCCCGAATGAGCTCCGCCCGGTCCGCACCCTTGAGGAGGTAGCCCCGGGCGCCCGCCTTGAGGGCACCGAAGACCTGATCGTCGGCCTCGTACATCGACACGACCAGGACGGCGATGTGCGGACTGGTCGCCACGATCATCCGCGTTGCCTCGATTCCGTCCCTGCCCGGCATGTTCAGGTCCATCACCACGACGTCGGGCTGGGCCGTCGATGCGATCTGGACGGCCTCGTCGCCGCTGGCTGCCTCACCGACGACCTCGAATCCCTCGATCGTATCGAGCAGGGCCGCCAGACCGGAGCGAAAGGCCGGGTGATCGTCGGCCAGCAGGATGCGGATCTGCTCCGGCGAGGGTGGTCGATCCATCCGCATCAGCTCCCTGCGAGACCATCGAGCGGCAGCCGTGCGAACACCCGCGTACCGCCGGCCGGCGCCGTCTCGACGATACAGGTCCCGCCAACCTCCGCGGCGCGCTCCCGCATGGAGAGCAGGCCGATACCGGGGCGCAGACGCGCCGGCAACCCCCGGCCGTCGTCGGTGACCTCGACCTCGAGAGCGCGGTCGGCCAGATCGGAGCTGGAGATCCGGACGCGGCAGGTGCGGGCCTGGGCGTGGCGCGCGGCGTTGGTCATCGCCTCGACGGCGATCCGATACGCGGCCACTTCCACCGCCGCCGGGAGTTCGGGCAGCCGGCCGGCCGATGCGACATCGATCGCCGGCTCAAGGCCGAGGTGGCCGGCCTGCGCCTGGATCGCCCCGACGAGGCCGAGTTCGTCGAGAGCCGGTGGGCGCAAGGCGTCCACCAGCCGCCGAATGTCCGCGAGGGCGCCCCGCACTTCACCCCGGAGTTCAGCAAGAACGCGCGCCGCCCCTGCTGGATCGTCGGAGACCAGATCCGCAGCCACCTCCGCCCGCATGCCGATGGCGGCGAGGGTGGGTCCGAGGCCGTCATGAAGGTCGCGCCGGATCCGCCGCCGCTCCTCCTCGCGGGCGGCCACGAGGCGCTCGCGAGACTCGATGAGATCGAGGGACAGCCCGAGTGCATGGATGCTCGCGCCCGCCTGCCGAGCGAGCGCCTCGAGCAGGGTCCGGTCGGCCGGCGTCAGCGGTTCGGTGGCGCTTCGCCCCGATGCGATGAGGTCACCGACAACCTCGGCCCCGTGGATGAGGGGGACCGAGGTGACCGGACCCTGGGGTTCCTGCCCGTGGGCGATGGTCCGTCCGGCCTCCCCGGCCGGCCCCATGCGCAGGCCGACCCACGGCAGCCGCAGGGACTCCGCGATCGTCCGCACGATGACCGCCGGTGCCTCGATCGGTTCGAGCGTCTCCTCGAGACGCCTGCCGAGCCTCGCGAGTGCCCGGTACGGGTCGTCCCGATCGCCGTACATGAGGCGGTTCACGGTCCGCTGGAGCAGGCTCCGGATCGGAAGCGCAACGATCGCGGCCAGGCCAGTTGCGAGGAGCGACGCCGGGAAGCCGCCCTGGAACGTCAGGAACGCGCCGAGGACCGTCACGGACACGGCGTAGATCGCCACGATCGCGACGGTCGCTCCGCCGTAGACGAGCGTCCTGTTGACGACGACGTCCATGTCGAACAGGCGATAGCGGAGAATGCCCGCCGCGATGCCGAGCGGGAGCGGCAGCGCCACCAGCCCGACGGAACTCCAGGGGATGATCGGGCGACCGGTGAGCAACTGTGGCCCGAGGAGCAGGAGGAGCGATGCAACCGTCGCAAGGCCGCCGCCGAGCGCTACCCAGCGGATCTGGTCACGGACGGCAGGCGCGGAGCCGCGAAACCCTCGAACCGTCAGGACGATCCCGATCAGGATGGTGGGGATGATCACCAGGGCCTGCACGGTTGCCCAGGTTCCGACCCAGGCGGCCGCGGATGGTGCCGCCAGCCGGGTGGCCACCAGGCTCACGAGATACGTACCGAGTGGCAGCCCGTAGATCAGGATGAGACCGCGCCGACTCGGGGCCTGGGCGGGACCGGCCATCGTCAGTGGGAGGTGGAGGGCCCCGGCCGGCCAGAGGACCATGTACAGGCCCCCGGCGGTCAGCGCGTAGAGCACGAATGGCCAGCCGGCCACGATGTCGATGACCTGGCTGCCCAGCAACCAGGGCAGCGTGCTGCCGGTCACCCCGACCGACGCCACCGCCAGGGCACTTGCCGCGGGCGTTTCGGGCCGCCGCCACAGGACGTACGCAGCGATGAGCTGGAGGGCGATCGTGAAGAGGAGCGCGCTCCAGTTGTCGAGCAGGGTCGCCGTCACCTCGCTCGGCACGAGGCGCACGGATACCTCGACGGTTGCCGCTCCCCGCCGGACGATGTACGGGATCTCCGTCTCCAGGTCGGAGCCCGGGCGATCCAGACCGGGATCGAGCACGCCGTCGAGCCAGGCTGGAAGCGGACGACCCGCGACCGCCGTGACGACGTCGCCCGGCGCGAGCCCTCCCGGGGATCCGCCGGTCCCGGCGATCTTCACGCCGTCGGCAGTCCAGGCATCCGCGTAGAACGGGACGACCGCGCCGTCGGTCGGGTTGACCAGACGAGCCGTCAGGAACCCGAGACTCGCCACCAGCGACAAGCCGATGAGGGTCCAGACTCCCATACGCCGCGGTCGGCCCGGCACGATCGTCACGACTCCCTTCCAGTCGCGGACAGGATATCCGGCCACCGCGGTCGAATGCGTGCCTCAGGCTGACCTGCCGGGCAGGGCCGCAGCCGTCGTCGGCCAGCCCGTTTCAAGGGCCCCGCAGGCCTTGTTCCGCCTCCACGCCCGGCGATCTCGTGCTCAGGGTCGATTCGTGGTTGTACGTTTTGGGCCTCTCGATCGTCTATGCGTTGGCGGCGTCCCGGATGTGGAGATCACCCATGCGTTCAAGACGAACAGTCCTCCTGGTCGCGAGTGCGATTCTCGCCAACGCGATCCTCGTCCTTGGAGTCCTCGTCCCGACGGCCTCGGCGAACTCGACACCCAGCCCGCTCCATCTGGTCAAGAACTGCGGTACGTTCAACGGTGGCCCCTCGAGCTATTGCACCATCACGGTCTCGGACCTGGACGTCCTGCCGCCGGGGACCAGGATCCTGTACACGGGTCCGATCCTCGACAACACCTACTTCCTGAGCAGCAACGTGACGGCCGACGCCGGGCCGGGCGGCACGGCGACCGGTTACTGCATCTTCGACGGCAAGACGTCGACCGGCCTGTGCACCTTCTGGGCCGGGACCGGATCGCTCGCCGGCTTCAACGCGATCGTCGACGTCACGGTCGATGCCCTCGGGCTCTTTCACCTCGACGGGATGTACTACTTCGCCGACCCGGCCACGCCTCCGGACACATCGACGGAGGACGTCGTGCGAGTCCCGCTGACGCGCGTGTCGCAACGACCGCTCTGACGAAGCCGACGGCACTCGTGCTCCTCGGGCCCACCCGCGTTCGAGCCGACTCGCGCCCCCGACACGGCGCGGGGGCCGTGCTGCTCGTGCTCCCCGCCGAACCGTCGGCGGCGGGGGCGGATGCGGTCATCCCGGACCGCCGTCCGCTCGATGCCGCGGTCGTGGCCGATGTCCACGACCGCCGAGGCCGCGAGCTGTTCGGGCTGTGTCGGCGCCTCGGACTTGACGATGACGAGGCCAACGATGCGGTTCAGGAGGCCTTTCTCCGGATGTGGGCCGAGTCGGCCAGGGGAACGGCGATCGTGGACCCCGAAGCATGGGCATTCCGGGTCACGTACCGGCTGGCCATGGACCACCATCGGTTCAGCCGACTCGGGCGCTCCCTCGCCGACCGTCTCTCGGCGGTCGGCGCCCGGGATGAACTCGACCCGACCGATCGCCTGGCGGTATGGGCCGCGGTCGACCGGCTCCCGCCGCGCCAGCGTGCGGTCCTGTACCTGCGGTATCGGGCCGACCTGTCGTACGAGCGGATCGGGAAAGTCATGGGCATCACCGCCAACGGGGCGCGCAACGACGCCAGCGCGGCGACGGCGACCCTTCGCAAGCGGTACCTGAACGAGGAGGGTCTCAGATGACCGGCCCGCTCGGCGACCTGGAGCGCTCCCTTCGTGACGGACCACCCGACGAGAGCGGGTACCTTCCACGGCTGCTGGAGGTCTCCTCGGGGCCCGGCAAGGAGGGCTCGACCCGGATCGTCCGGGTTCAGCGCGTCAACGCACCGCGCTTCGTCCGCCGCGCCCAGGTCGCGGCGCCCTGGCAATTCCTGGCTGCGGTCCTCGTCGTGGCCGTCGGCGTTGCCGCGCTGGGAAGCATCCGCACCCGCCTCCAGCCGGGGGTCGTCGGGCCGGGGTCCTCGACGCCGACGGCGGTTGCGCCGAGCCCGAGTTCTCCTCCCGATTCCGGCTCAGCCGCGCCCGGGATCGTCATCCCGCCGCTGACGGAGACCTACGTATCGGCGCGGAACGGGTTCTCGGTGCGCTACCCGGCCGGCTGGACCGTCACGCCGGCCACGGCCAGCTGGCCTGCGAATGCCTTCCTGCCGTACGGGCACCCCGCGCTCGACACGATCGCGCGGCCCGGGGAGGCGCGTCTGATGGTCGCATCCCAGGCGCTCGGCAACGGACAGACCGAGGAGCAGTGGCTCGCCGCGTTCTTCCGACCCTATACGGGAGGGGAGCCGTGTGGTGGCGACCGCTCGACCTGGCCGCGCCTGGAGATCGACGGCGCCCTGGGGTATCTCGATGCCGCCGACTGTCTCGTGCCCATCGATTCAAGGATCTCCATCCGGGACGTCGGGTTCGACGCCCTGGTGTTCTCCGGCGGCCGCGTCTACCAGTTCGGATTCGATGGCGACGTCGACCTCGCCTACTTCAAGGCGCTGCTGGCTACCGTTCGACTTGACCCGTCGCAGGCGATCAACTAGCCCGACTCGACCCGTCGAGTGCGATCAACGAGTCCGACTCGCCCCATGAACGGTTGTACGTTCTGGCTCGGCCCTCCGTCTGTGTGACATCGGCCCCTCCGGAGCCAGCCAGGCTTCGAGCGGTCGTCCGTCCCCGGAGACTGGACACATGTCGACACAGCAGCGGCCCGCCGGCCGATCCCGCCCTCGGCTGCCTTCCCTGCGAAGGCTCCTCGTCATCTCGGCCACGATCGCGGCCCTCGCCATGCTGGCGCCTGCCGCGTCGGCGTCACCGCACCGCGACAAGGAGTTCCACCTCGTGAAGGTGTGCGCCGCCGCGGGTGACTCCTGCACGGTCACGGCCTCGAACGACAAGAAGATCCCAGCGGGGACCGAGATCACCTACGCGGACAGCAGCGTCTGGCCCACCGCGCTCGTGCCCACGATCCACGTCCAGGGCGGGACTGCGACCGGGCTTTGCGACCTCTCACCGATCGATGCCGGCACCGGTCCCGGGAAATGCGTCTTCACCGGCGGTACCGGATCGCTGCGACACTTCAGGATCACGGTGGACGTCACGACGACGGACGAGTTCAACCCATGGTTCTGGGACGGGACGTTCGACGATGGGCACGGTCACCGAGGCTGACCGTGCCGGCGCGGGAGCCTCGCCTACAGGTTCCCGCGCCGCGCCTGCTCGATCTCGATCGCCTCGAAGAGCGCCTTGAAGTTGCCGACCCCGAAGCCGCGTGAGCCGTGGCGCTCGATGATCTCGAAGAAGAACGTCGGGCGGTCCTGGATCGGTCGGGTGAAGATCTGGAGGAGGTAGCCCTCCTCGTCGCGATCGGCCTCGATCCCGAGTTCCTCGAGGACGTCCATGGGCACGCCGACATCGCCGACCCGATCGGCCAGCGTTTCGTAATACGCGTGGGGCATGCCAAGAAACTCGACGCCGTTGGCCCGGAGCGCGCGCACCGTCCCGACGATGTCCTCGGTCCGCAATGCCACGTGCTGCGTCCCCGCGTCGAGGTAGTAGTCGAGGAACTCCTGGATCTGGCTCTTCTTCCTGCCCGACGCCGGCTCGTTGATCGGGAACTTCACGCGACCGTTGCCGTTGGTCATGACCTTCGACATCAGGGCGCTGTAATCGGTATGGATGACCTTGTCGTCGTAGTGGATCAGCTGCGCGAAGCCGAACACGTCGCGGTAGTAGTCGACGAACCGGTTCATGTCGCCGAGGGCGACATTCCCGACGCAGTGGTCGATCTCGAGGAGCGACAGCCCGTCAGCCGCGCGGGCCGGCTTCCTGACCTTCCGATACCCCGGCGCGAAGACGCCGTGGTATTCGCGCCGATCGATGAACGAATGCCGGACCTCGCCGTAGGTGAACACCGCGCTGCGGCGCAGCACGCCGTCGACGCCGCCGTCGAGTTCCACGGGTTCGAGCGCCGATCGGGCGCCCCTGGCGGTGGTTTCGCGCCAGGCCGATGCCGCATCGTCCACCGCAAAGGCGATGTCCCTCACGCCGTCCCCGTGTCGGTGGACGTGCTCGGCGATCTCGCCATCGGGCGAGAGCGGCGCGGTCAGCACGATCGTGATGTCGTTCTGGCGCATCACATAGCTGGCCCGATCGCGGATGCCGGTCTCGAGGCCCGCGAATGCAATCGGGGTGAAGCCCCAGAGCGCCCGGAAGTAGGCCGAGGCCTGGCGGGCATTGCCGACCCAGAACTCGACGTGATCGATGCCGTTGAGGGGCAGGAAGTCCTTCGCCTCTGCGTAGGCATCCTTGTTGACGTGGGCGCCGGCCTGGTTGGCCGCGGCCCGGTTCAGCGTCTCGGTCATCGGACGCACGCCTCCGTGCTGTGCAGGTGGAGGGTCAGTGACCACGCATGGTAGACCCGACGTCTCGCTCCGGCTTCCGCTCGTGAGACACTGGCACCATGACGACCATCGATACCCGGGCCGATCGGCTCGACGCGGCCATCGCCGCCGTGCTCGCGCTCCGGCCGAGTGTGGAGGCGGCCGGACCCTGGGCGCCGGCGGAGCTCTATGGCGTCGAGGCCGAGGCGAGCTGGGGCCCGCCCGAGGTCCTCGCCCACCTGGAGGAGATGCTGCCGTTCTGGCTCGGCGAGGTCGAACGGATCCTGGATGCCCCGAGTACCTCCCCGGCCCCATTCGGGCGGGTCGCCGCGGATGCCGTCCGGATCGGGATCATCGGCCGAGACCGGACGCTGCCGCTGCGCGAACTATTCGCCCGCGTCGGGGCGGATGGCTCCCGCCTCACGGCACGCATGCGTGCACTCAAGGCCGCCGAACTGGAGCGCGAGGGCGAGCATCCCCGACTCGGTGTGATGACCGTGGGTGCGCTCCTGGATCGCTTCGTGGTGACACACACGGAGGAACACGTCGCCCAGCTGCGTGACATCCTCACCGCGCGAGGCGCCTGAACGGCATGTTCATGCTCTGGGCGATCCCCGTGGGGCTCATCGTCGGGCTGGTCGCTCGCGGCAGCGTAGACGGACTGCTGGCCCTCGGATTCCGCTGGGCTCCACTCGCCGTGGGAGGGCTCCTGGTCCAGGTCGTCCTGTTCTCGGAATTCGGGGATCGGACGGCGGGCGATCTCGGGCCGGCCATCTACATCCTCTCGACCCTCGCCGTGTTCGTTGCGGTTGCCCGGAACTGGCGCCTGACGGGCATGCCCGTGGTCGCGTTCGGTGCCCTGAGCAACCTCGTGGCGATCACGACGAACGGCGGTTTCATGCCCGCCGACCCGCGGGCCCTCGAATATGCCGGCTTCGGCGGTCCCGGCGACCACACCAACAGCATCGTCCTCGCCGACCCGGCCGTCCGGCCGCTCACGGACATCTTTGCCCTGCCGGCCGGGGTGCCGCTGGCCAACGTGTTCAGTGTCGGCGATGTGCTGATCGGCCTGGGGATCGTCATCGTCATTGTGGCGGCGATGCGCCGGCGCGAGGGCGGGCCGGCCTAGCGGCCTCGGCGCTCCCGCCACAGGCTTCCGATGAGGAACAGGACGTTTGCCGGCCGCTCGGCGAGGCGACGCATGAAATAGGGGTACCACTCGCTGCCGAGCGGCACGTAGATCCGGACCGTCCACCCCTCGCGGAGGAGGCGTTCCTGGAGGTCCCGACGGACGCCGTACAGCATCTGGAACTCGAACCGTTCCGGCCCGATCCCATGTGCTCTGACATGGGCAATGGCCTCATCCACGATCCGGTCGTCGTGGGTGGCCAGCGCCGGGTAGTTGCCATCGTCGAGCAGCCGGCGCATCACCGCCACATAGGCCGCGTCCACATCGGCCCTGGCTTGATGGGCCACCGCGACAGGCTCGCGGTAGGCACCCTTGCAGAGCCTGATCCGCGCGCCCGCTGCGATCAGCTGCTCTGCATCGCCGGGCGTCCGACGGAGCGCGGACTGGAGGACCACCCCGACGTCGCCGGAGCCCGCCATGATCGTCCGCAGATCACGCCACAGGGCGAGCGTCGTGTCCGTGGTCGCGTGATCCTCCATGTCGATCCGGACGAATGCGCACGCCGCAGCGGCGGCCGTGAGGACCCGCCCGACGTTCTCGCGCATGAGCGCCTGGTCGAGCATCAGGCCCATCTGGCTCAACTTGAGGCTGACGTTGAGGTCCAGACCGCGATCCGCGAGGGCGGGGATCGCCGCGACATAGGCGCTGGCCGCCGCCCGAGCCGCCTCCGGCGCGCGCACCGCCTCACCGAGGATGTCCACGGTGGTTCGGAATCCCGCTGCCCGCATGCGCTCGAGGGCCGGCATCGCCGCCGCCATCGTCTCGCCCGCCACGAAGCGGGTCACCATGGACCGCGTGAGGGGCAGCCGGGTGGCCAGACGGCCGATCACCCGACGATGGGACAGGCCGAGCAGGAGCGCACGCATCGCCCGTTCGACGAGGCGTGAAGCGGCCGCCCGAACCTTCACCCCCGACTCAACGAGGGTCGCCGTCTCCCGGGACGAGGGTCGATTCGAGCTGGTCCCCCAGCTCGACGGTGCGACGGAACGCCGCCCACACGGCCTCGGACAGGACCGTTCGGAGGCGGCCGGATTCCAGTTCGTGCAGAGCCGCGGCACTGGTCCCGCCGGGAGACGTGACCATGTTCCGGAGCTCCGCCGGGTGCATGCCGGACTGCTTCGCAAAGAGCGTGCTGCCTTCGAGCGTCTCGATCACGAGGTCGTGGGCGATGTGGCGCGGAAATCCGAGGTGGACAGCGGCGTCGATCAGCGCCTCCATGACCAGGAAGACGTACGTCGGGCCGGTACCCGAGACGGCAGTCGCCATCGCCACCAGTTTCTCGTCGTCGACTTCGAGCTGGACGCCGAGGGCGGCCAGGAGCGCTGCCGCCTGGGCGCGTTGATCGGCGGTCACCTGGGGAGTGGCGAACCAGACCGTCATGCCCTTGCCGAGTCGCGCCGGCGTGTTCGGCATGCTTCGGACGATCTGGTCGTGACCGAGAGCCGTGGCAAGGGCCTTGGTGGTGGCTCCGGCAAGGACGCTCAACACCAGCTGGCCCGGCACCAGGCTGGGTCCAATCTCGCGCCCGACACGGGCCAGCATCTGGGGCTTGATCGCGAGGATCACGACGTCCGCCCCGGTGATGGCGTCGACATTCGAGGCGACCGTCCGGATGCCGTGCGCCCCCGCGAGCTGGTCCCGCCGTTCGGCCCTGGGGTGGCTGGCAACGACCTGCGTCGGGTCCACGAGTCGGCCACGCAGGAGCCCGGCGATGATGGCCTCGGCCATGACGCCGGATCCGATGGTCGCGATCGTGCGCTGGGCAAGCGGAGACATGGCCCGAGTATGCCACGCGCCCGGGTCGCCGCTTGCCGGCCCGGTCATGCCCGCTTGGCCTGATCGTTCCCGTCCGGAGTCGTGCGCGCCGTCCCCGCCGCGGCTCGTTCCTCGAGCGCGCGCCTCAGGCGGAATCGAAGGAATCCATTCTCTCCGGCCCGACCGACGCAGGCCGGGCACAGGCGGGCCCAGCCCTCGAGATCTGCCGGGGATCGAGCGACGTGATGCGCGCCGCACCAGAGACAGTCGAAGGTCGAACGAAACGACATGGGCGGGGGTGCCGTTCCCTGGCGACGCCCGTGATCGCGCAATGCGATCGATGGGCGTTCAGCCCACCATCATCGAGGCTTCAGGGCGTCCACGGCGACACGGGCGGCGCCGCGATCGGTGAACCACGTCGCATCGATCTGGACGAAGTTCGCCCATTCGGTGGGGACCTGGTCCTCGGGGAAGATCGCGTTCACCGGGCATTCCGGTTCGCAGGCCCCGCAGTCGATGCATTCGTTGGGATCGATGAACAGCTTGCGGTCGACGCCTTCCTCGAAGTGGATGCAATCCACCGGGCAGACCGAGACGCACGAGACGTCGAGAACGTCGATGCAGGGCTCGGCGATGACGTAGGCCATGGGGCTTGGTTCTCCTCTTGCGACGCGGCGCAGCCGCCCACGCTGTTCGGGCGTCCGGAAGCGTACCACCAGGCACGCTCAGATGCCCCGTCACGGAGCGGCAGAACCGGCCTCCGTCGGCAGCGGCCGGCCGTCGGGTCCGAGGAATCGAATCGGCGCCACCATGCCCTCTGCCCAGTGGCCCGGGATGTGACAACCGACGAGCCAGGCTTCGGTTTCCGACGCCGCGTCCGCCGGGACCGTCCACGCGACATCCACTCGCTGACCCGACGGAACCACGGCGCGCAGCCCCG
This sequence comes from Chloroflexota bacterium, assembly GCA_040389445.1. Classification (GTDB taxonomy): domain Bacteria; phylum Chloroflexota; class Limnocylindria; order Limnocylindrales; family CSP1-4; genus UBA5189. The sequence goes on along the minus strand of JAZJZX010000007.1, from coordinate 45,523 downwards.
CCACGTCGGGGGGCACGCTCACGACCGGCGTCGGACCGGGCGGCGCACCGATGGTTGCGGACTCGGCCGTTTCCCAGGCGTCCTGGACGCGCATGGTCCCGATCACGACCTCGTGGACGGCCAACCCGCCATTGACGATCTGCAGGACCACGGATTCACCCGGCACCAGATCCAGGACCGCGGGCTGGTACGAGTAGTCCCTGGTCACGATGATCACGGCCCTCGGTTGGTCGGGCGTCCCGAACAGCACGGCCGGAGTTGTTCGTGGCGTCGCACCGCAGGCGGTCAACGTGGCCGTGAGGAGCACGAGGCCACGCAGCGCCGGGCCTCGGCGCCACGTCGACGCCGCGGCGCTGCGAGACGCGGCGCTGCGAGGCGGGGCGCTGCGAGACGGGGCGAGGCGAGCGAGGCGAGGGACAGTTCGGACGAATGGCACGGTCCGGGCAGTCTACGACCGTCGGTGCGCGGCTCCGAAGTTGCTTGACACCGGCGTCGCCGCCACGGGATAGTGCTGACCAGTCGCGCGTAGCCGCCGGCGAGGACGACCCGCGATGGTCGCGGGCCGGGCGGTGGATCTCTGCGAATTGCGCTGCATTGGCTGCACCTTTTCATCGGAACCCGAACCAAGGAAGCCACCCGACGTGACGACGCAATCCCTGCCTCCGAGCATGCCGGCAGCCGCCGCGACAGCGGGCCGCCCGTTCCCGGAAGAAGCCGCGGTCCGGCTCGACGGCGTGACGAAGCAGTTCGGTGGCGACGCGGCCGGCAGACGGGTCGCAGCGGCCATGAGGGCCGTTCCCGGAGACGCCGTGATCGCGGTCGACGGGATCGACCTCGAGATCCGGGACGGCGAGTTCTTCTCGATGCTCGGTCCGTCCGGGTCGGGCAAGACCACCACGCTGCGCATGATCGCGGGCTTCGAGCGTCCGACCCGGGGACGCATCCTGCTCCACGGCCAGGACGTCACGGACGTTCCGCCCTTCGATCGCGACGTCAACACCGTCTTCCAGGACTACGCCCTGTTTCCGCACATGACGGTCGGCGAGAACATCGCCTATGGGCTCGTGGTCCGAAAGGTGCCGCGTCCCGAACGCGATCGCCAGGTCGCCGAGGCCATGGCCATGGTCCGGCTCGAAGGGTTCGAACGGCGCAAGCCGGGCCAGCTGTCGGGCGGTCAGCGGCAGCGCGTTGCGCTCGCTCGCGCGCTCGTGAACCGGCCCAAGGTCCTCCTGCTGGACGAGCCACTCGGCGCCCTGGACCTCAAGCTGCGCGAGGAGATGCAGATCGAACTGAAGGCCATCCAGCAGGACGTCGGGATCACCTTCATCTACGTCACCCACGATCAGCAGGAGGCGCTCACGATGAGCGATCGCCTCGCTGTGTTCAATCGCGGCCGGATCGAGCAGGTCGGCACGCCGGCGGATGTCTATGAGCGGCCCGCGACGCGGTTCGTCGCCGGCTTCGTGGGGACCTCGAACCTGCTCACCGGGGACGCCGCGCGCTCTGTCGTGGGGGCCGTCGGTACGTTCACCGTCCGTCCCGAGAAGATTCGTCTGGCGGATCCCGACTCGACGCCCGGTGCCGACGAAGCCTCGACCCTCGGGACGATTCGCGAAGTCGTCTACCTCGGACCGGATACTCGCTATATCGTGGCGCTGAACACTGGAGGCGAGCTCGTCGTCACCCAGCAGAACCTCGCAACCTCATCGATGGAGGCGCTCTCGGCGAAGGGACGGATGGTCCGCCTCACCTGGAAGCGCCAGCACAATCTGCCCGTCGCGGATGGGTAGGAGTTCAGGCGACGCCGTGCCGGACCTGCCGGCAGGCTTGGAGTGGAGTCGGGTCCGGATGGGGCCGAACGGAGGAGGAGCATGAAGCACCGAAGATTCCTGGTCGCACTCGGCGTGGTCGCGCTGGTCGCGTCCGGCTGCGGCAGCGGGGCCAGCCCAAAGCCCACGGTCGACCTGCCGACGTCGATCGGCGAGGGCGAGGGGGCGCTCAACCTGGTCATCTGGGCCGGGTACGCGGAGCGCGGAGAGGTGGACCCGGCGTACGACTGGGTCACGCCGTTCGAGACCAAGACCGGGTGCAAGGTCAGCACGACCGACATGACCGATTCGAACAACGGCGTGGCGCTCATGCAGTCGGGTGACTACGACGGCATCTCGGCGTCGGGAGACGCCACGACACGCCTGATCGCCGGAGGCATTGTCGCCCCGGTGAACACGGCCCTGCTGGAGAACTACAAGAACGTGTTCCCGGGCCTCAAGGACCTGCCCCACAACACGGTGGACGGCGTCAATTACGGCGTGCCGCATGGACGCGGTCCCAACCTGCTCGCCTACAACACGGAGGTCATCACCACGCCACCCACCAGCTGGGACTCGGTCTGGGAAGACGGATCGAAGTACAAGGGCAAGATCAGCGTCTACGACTCCTCGATCTACATCGCCGACGCTGCGCTGCACCTGATGACGAAGCAGCCCGATCTCAAGATCACCAACCCGTACCAGTTGAACCAGGCACAGTTCGATGCCGCGATCAAGCTCCTCGAGCAGCAGCGCGACAACGGAGCCCTGTACTGGGGCCTGCTGACCGACCAGGTCACGTCGTACGCGGCCGGAGACGTCGTCACCGGCACGACCTGGCAGTACCAGGTCAACCTCCTGCAGGGCGAAGGCCAGCCGATCGCGGCGGTCCTGCCCGACGAGGGGTCCACCGGCTGGTCCGACACGTGGATGATCGCCAAGAAGGCCAAGAACCCCAACTGCATGTACAAGTGGATGGACCACATGATGTCGGCCGAGGCGAACGGCCAGGCCACGGTCTGGTTCGGCGAAGCGCCGACCAGCCAGCAGGCCTGCGACTACGCCGAGACCCTGTCGCCCGGTCATTGCGAGCAGACGCACGCAAACGACGAGGCGTACTACAAGAAGATCTGGTACTGGAGCACCCCGCAGGCGGATTGTGCCGACGCGGATGCCAGTACCACCTGCAAGGACCAGGACGCGTGGGTCGCGGCCTGGACGGCGCTCCGGGGCGCCTGAGCCTCCGGCTCACCACCGCTGAGCACCGAAAGGCTCCCCGGGAGGACCCGGGGAGCCTTTCCCATCCGAACCCCGGAGATCCATGACCGCTCCGACCACATCCGGCGAGAACCCCCCGCCCCAGGGGACCCTGGCGCGCCGTCTCGCCATCTGGCTGCACCCGCGCCGTGGCCTGCAGCTCCGCCTGCTCCTGGCCGGCCCGCTGGGCTGGCTGGTGATTGCCTACCTGGGTTCGCTCTTCATCCTGCTGCTCAATGCCTTCTGGGCCAAGGACGCGTTCACCGGGCGGGTCGAGCCGTTTGCCTGGACCCTGAATGCCTTCGGCGACCTGTTCGGCAACGAGGTCTACCGGACCGTGGCCCTGCGGACGGTGGCCATGGCCGTCCTCGTCACGCTCACCGACGCGCTGCTCGCCTTTCCCATTGCCTGGTACATGGCCCGCATGGCCTCGCCTCGCATGCGCAGCGTCCTGGTCATCGCCGTGCTCATGCCGCTCTGGGCGGCCTACCTCGTCAAGGTCTACGCGTGGCGCACCATCCTCCAGGGCAACGGCTTCCTCGACTGGGCTCTCGGCCCGTTCGGTCTCGAAGGCCCCGGGCTCGACGAGATCTCGAACGCCTGGCTGGTCCTGAGCTATCTCTGGCTGCCGTACATGATCCTGCCGATCTATGCGGGTCTGGAGCGGATCCCGAACTCGCTCCTGGAGGCATCGGCGGACCTGGGCGGGCGGGCC
>JAZJZX010000007.1:0-41733 GCA_040389445.1 Chloroflexota bacterium | reverse complement strand
ACCACGTTCCGGCGGGTCATCCTGCCGCTCGTGTTCCCGGCGTTCGTTGCAGGCTCCATCTTCACGTTCTCGCTGACGCTCGGCGACTACATCACCCCCGATCTCGTCGCGGACGCCAAGTTCATCGGCAACGTCATCTACGACAACTCGAGTCTCGGCAACCTGCCACTCGCGGCCGGCTACTCGCTCGTTCCGATCGTGATCATGACGATCTACCTGCTGATTGCCAGGCGCCTCGGCGCCTTCGAGTCGCTGTGAGCCGGCCGGTCGATGGTTGAGTCACGAGCCGTCCGCATCGCCGTTCGTCTGGCAAGCGCCGGCGTGCTCGGGTTCCTCTACCTGCCCTTGATCGTCCTGGCGATCTATGCCTTCAACCCGAGCCGGCTGCTCGTCTGGCCGCCGACAGGCTTCACGCTCCACTGGTTCGCCGAGGCTGCATCCAACCCGGCAGTGCTGCGGGCAGTGGTGAACTCGCTGCTGGCCGGCGCCTTCGCAACGATCGTCGCGCTCCTGCTGGGGACGCTCGCGGCGATCGCCGTGCATCGGTTCAGCTTCTTCGGCCGGGAGACGATCTCGTTCCTGCTCGTGCTGCCGATCGCTCTCCCGGGGGTCGTCACCGGCATCGCCCTGCGGACGACGTTCGTGACCTTCGGGATCGACTTCGGGCTGATGACGATCGTCATCGGCCATGCCACGTTCTGCGTCGTGATCGTCTACAACAACGTCATTGCCCGGCTGCGCCGCCTGCCCCGATCGCCGGAGGAGGCATCCGCGGATCTCGGGGCCGACACCTGGACCACGTTCCGCCGCGTCACCTTTCCGGGGATGCGCACGGCGCTCCTGTCCGGTGCGTTGCTCGCCTTTGCGCTCTCGTTCGACGAGGTCATCGTGACGAACTTCACGGCCGGAGCCGGGACGCAGACGATCCCGATGTGGATCCTGGCCGCGATCCAGCGTCCGACCGAGCTGCCGGTGGTGAACGTCGTGGCGCTCGTCCTCGTCCTGCTGAGTGTCATCCCGGTCTTCCTCGCCCAGCGCATCTCCGGCGGCGCGGCAGCGGGCGTCACGCGCTGAGGGTCGCGATCGTGCGGCATCGGCCGCCGGGCGCGCTACGATCAGCCCATGCCCGATCAGCCCATGCCCGATCTGCCGGACCTGGCCGCCGCCCGTGACGCGCTCGTCGCCGAAGCGGCGCGCCTGCGCGAATCCCTCGGCGAACCGATCGAGGGGCCCGGCCAGATGACCTATGGCTCGCAGGCCGCCGCCGCAACGCACGTCTTCGAGCAGCAGCGTGACCTGGCCCTTCGCGACCACGAGCGCGCCCAGTTGACCCTGGTCGAGGACGCGCTCGTCCACCTCGACAAGGGAACGTACGGCATCTGCCGAACGTGCGGGAATCCGATTGCCGCGGCCCGCCTCGACGCCATCCCGTGGGCCGGCACCTGCATCGACTGTGCCCGCAGCGCTCCCAGATGACCCGCTTCGTGGCGCTCGATCCGGCCCGCGCACACCCCGGGCGCGCCGGATTCCCCGCGCCTCCGACCGACGGCCGTTCGACCGACCCTCCGACCGACGGTTCTCCGACCGACGGTTCTCCGACCGACCCAGCGCCCCTCGTGACGCTTGACGATATCCGGGCGGCCGCGCACCGGCTCGCCGGCATCGCCATGCGAACGCCCCTCGTGGAGTTCGCCGCGGGGCCTCCACGGATCCTGCTCAAGGCCGAGTCCCTGCAGGCCATCGGTGCCTTCAAGATCCGCGGCGCCTACAACGCGATCGCCCAGCTGAGTCCGGAGGAGCGAGCGCGGGGCGTGGTCACCCACTCGTCCGGCAACCATGCCCAGGGCGTCGCCCGTGCCGCCCGAATGCTCGGCGTGCGAGCGACCGTGGTCATGCCCGAGGATGCCCCGAAGGTCAAGCGTGAGCGCGTGGCCGCGGACGGGGCAGAGATCGTGACCGTGGGCGTCGAGAGCGGTGCCCGCGAGGCGATGGCGCGGCGTCTTGTCGAGGAGCGCGACCTGGTCATGATTCCGCCGTATGACGATGACCGCGTGATCGCCGGGCAGGGGACCTGCGGTCTGGAGATCGCCGAGGACGTGCCCGACCTGGCCCTGGTCCTCGTGCCCATCGGTGGCGGCGGCCTGGCCAGCGGCGTCGCGGCCGCCGTCCGTGCGCTTCGACCGGGGGCGCGGATCGTCGGCGTCGAGCCCGAGCTCGCGGCCGACGCCGCGGAATCGCTCGAATCGGGTCGCATCGTCCGCTGGAGCGGGGAGGCCACGGCACGGACGATCGCCGACGGAACCCGGACCCAGGCCATCGGGGTGCGGCCGTTTGCCCACCTCTCGAGGTTGCTTGACGGCGTCGTGACCGTGTCGGAGGCCGAGATCGCGGTGGCGATGCGCCTTGCGGCGGAGCATTCCCGCCTCATCGTGGAGCCGTCCGGGGCGCTGGCCGTCGCTGCGGCGTTCTTTCGCGCCCGGGAACTGGACCTCGACCAGCTGACCGGGACCATCGTTGCCGTGATCAGTGGCGGCAATATCGATCCGGATCGCTACCGCTCCCTGGTGGGGACCTCCGACCCGGTCTGATCCGCGCGTTCGGCGTTCCGTCGCTCCTGAAGGGCCGCTTCCCGATCACGGATCCCCGCGCGCTCGACATCCGCCCGACGATCGGCCGCATCGGTCGTGCGCGATTCGCTCCGCATCCAACCCGCGAGGACGGACAGGGTCGCGATGAGGAAGATCACGTCGCCCACGAACCACATGATCCCGGCCGCGAGGCGCTGATCGGACAGCGCATCGATACCGTATGGGGATCCGAGGGTGACGTAGTGGGCGTACAGCGGGCTCCCGGCGAACAGGATGGCCACCGCCAGGAAGGAGCCCTGGGGCATCTGCAGGAACACGTAGGCGATCCGGGCGGCGTAGCCCATGCGGCGCGGGGCGGGATCCAGGCCGATCAGCGGCCACCAGAAGAGGAGGCCTGCCGCGAGGTACAGGCCGTGTTCCAGGTCGTGGAGCAGGCGACGCTCGAGGGACTGATCGAAGAGCGGCGAGAAGTGGGTGCCCCACATCACCGCGGTGAAGACCAGCCACGCCACGACCGGATGGCCGATCACCGACACCACCCGACTGTGCAGGATCGGCAGGATCCAGCGCCGTCGTGTCTCCGGCGAGGCTGCCCGCAGGATCTGGGTCACGGGCGCGGCCAGGGCGAGCAGCGGTGGTGCGACCAGGGTCAACAGCAGGTGCTGGATCATGTGGAGCGAGAAGAGCGTGGTGTCGTATCTGGCGATGCCCGACTGAAGGGCCACGGCGATCGCAGCCAGTCCGCCCAGGAACGCCCATCGCTGCCGGCGCGGGACGGGATGCTCCGGATGGCCCCGGCCCACCGCGCCGAGAAGTCGCCACCAGGCGACGGCCGCCACGAGCAGCGGCAGCGCCACGGCCGGTTCGATATCCCAGCCCAGGAGGAGATTCGCCGCGTCCGGTGGCACGGTCGGCACCTCCCCATGGGCGGCGACCGGCAGTGCTCCCACGGCCCAGGCGATGAGCGCAACGGGTGCCACGAGCAGCCGACGACCGCCCCGCGAGAAGTCCACGGGAGCATGGTCCCACGCCGCGACACGGAGCATCCGCGAGACAGATGGCCCTCGGGTATCATGTCGAACGGCCCGCCCCTCGCGGGAGGTCTTGATCGCGCCCCGCCGGGGTCCGTCCCGATCGCCGGCATCGTCACCTTCATCGATCCGAGGACAGCCGATGTCGACTAGCCCCAGGAAGCGGCCCGCGCCCGACGTGCTCATCGCCGGCCTGGTCGTGGTGATCCTGGTCGCGCTCGTTCTTGCCGTCTTCCTCACCGGCTGGGGCAAGACACTCTATCCCCCGGATGCGGTCACCCAGCAGGCACGCGACGTTCGCGGCCTGTACGACATCGTGTTCGCGATCGGCGTCGCGATCTTCCTGCTCGTCGAAGGCCTCATCGTGTGGAGCGTCCTGCGGTATCGCCGTCGCCCGACGGACACGGAACTGCCGGCCCAGACCCACGGCAACAACCTCGTCGAGGTCATCTGGACGGTCATCCCGACGGCCATCGTCCTGTACATGTTCGTCATTTCGTGGCAGACCCTGAACTATGTCGACGCGGTCAGTGCGAGTCCCGACATCCGGATCCACGCGATCGCCGGCCAGTTCCAGTGGCAGTTCGAGTACCTGGACCGGGACGGCAAGAAGGTCGCCTCGCAGCTGGCCCCGGCCTACGACGCCGAGACGGGTGCCGGCGGCATGGCCGTGCCGGTCGGCCGCTCGGTGCAGGTGACCCTGGACAGCCCGGATGTGATCCACGCCTTCTACGTTCCGCGGTTCCTGTTCAAGCGGGACGTGATTCCCGGGCAGACCAATACCTTCGAATTCACCGTCGATGCCGCCGAGGCGGGTCAGGTCTTCCGGGGCCAGTGCGCCGAACTGTGCGGCACGGGCCATCGCTCCATGCTCTTCTCCGTGATCGCCCTGTCACAGTCGGACTACGACACCTGGCTCAAGGCCCTGATCGAGAAGTCCAACGCCACGCCGGCACCCCTGCCGAGCGGCACGGTTCTCAATGTCACGGCCGAGGGCATCAAGTTCGACGCGGCAAGCCTGGAAGTCCCGGCCGACGCGCCGTTTGCGATCGCGTTCAGCAACAAGGACCCCGCCGGTGTTCCCCACGACGTCGACATTCGCGACTCGAGCGGGACGGTCGTCGAGAATCAGGAAACGATCAACGGCGGCACCAGCGCCAATTACGCGTACACCCCGTTGCCGGCGGGAACGTACATGTTCTTCTGTTCGATCCACGCGAACATGACCGGCACCCTGACCGTGAAATGAGGAGCGCGCCATGGCGACACACGCGCTGAATCCCGCCGCCGCGACCTACTCCAGGGGCAGGTTGTACGAGTGGCTGACGACGACCGATCACAAGAAGATCGGGATCATGTACGTCATCAACTCGTTCCTGTTCTTCCTGATCGGCGGGGTCCTTGCCCTCGTGGTCCGGACCGAGCTGGCGGCCCCGGGACTGCAGTTCCTGACCGACGAGCACGTGTACAACCAGATGTTCACGATGCACGCGACGATGATGATCTTCCTGTTCGTCATCCCGATGCTGGCCGGCCTCGGCAACTACATCGTGCCGCTCCAGATCGGTGCCCCGGATATGGCGTTCCCCCGGATCAACGCCCTGTCGCTGTGGATGCTGCCGCTCGGCGGAATTCTCCTGGTCTCGAGCTTCTTCACCGGCGGCACGGCCGCGGCCGGCTGGACCTCCTACCCGCCGCTGTCACTGGACGGACCGCTCAAGTCGCCCGGATCGGGTCAGGATCTGTGGATCGTCTCGCTGGTCCTCATCGGCACCAGCTCGATCCTCGGCGCGATCAACTTCCTGGTGACCATCTTCAAGATGCGGGCGCCGGGGATGACGCTCTTCCGGATGCCGATCATGGTCTGGACGGTGCTCGTCACCAGCGTCCTCGTCCTGATGGCAACCCCGGTGATCACGAGTGCTCTCGTGATGCTGTTCATCGACCGGAACTACGGCGGGACCTTCTTCGATCCGTTCGGCGGCGGCAGCGCGGTGCTCTACCAGAACATCTTCTGGTTCTACTCGCACCCCGCGGTCTACGTCATGATCCTGCCGGCCATGGGCGTGATCAGCGAGGTCCTGCCCGTCTTCAGCCGGAAGCCGCTGTTCGGCTACAAGGCGTTCATCTTCGCGACGGCAGGCATCGGCGCCCTCGGGTTCTCCGTGTGGGCGCATCACATGTTCACGACCGGTTCGGTGTTCCTGCCGTTCTTCAGCCTCCTGACCTTCCTGATCGCCGTTCCGACCGGTGTGAAGATGTTCAACTGGGTGTTCACCCTGTTCCGCGGGCAGCTGACCTTTTCGACGCCGCTGATCTTCGCGATCGGCTTCCTGTCGATGTTCCTGATCGGCGGCATCAACGGCGCCTTCAGCGCGTCCGTGCCGGTCGACTTCGCGCTCCACGACACGTACTGGGTGGTCGCGCACATCCACTATGTGCTGTTCGGCGGGTCGGTCTTCGGCATCTTTGCCGGCCTGTATTACTGGTTCCCCAAGATGTTCGGGCGGATGCTGGACGAGGGCCTCGGCAAGGTCCACTTCGTCCTGATGTTCATCGGCTTCAACCTCACCTTCTTCCCTATGCACATGCTCGGGCTCCAGGGGATGCCCCGCCGCATCGCCGACTATGCGAGCGACGCCGGCTGGAACGACTGGAACATGGCCGCGACCATCGGCGGCTTCCTGATTGCCGCCTCGATCCTGCCGTTCATCTGGAACGTGTTCGTCTCGCTGCGCAACGGCAAGATCGCCGGCGACGACCCCTGGGAGGGCAACACGCTCGAGTGGGCCACCGCGTCACCGCCGCCGCCCTACAACTTCGATCACCTGCCCGAGATCCGCAGCGAGCGACCCGTGTTCGACGCCCGCCACGCGCAAACGGGGCATTGAGGGAGCACCGACGATCGTGACCGCCGACAGCCACGCCCTCGCCCCGGTCGAGCACACGCCGATCGCCGGCCTCGCGCACGACGCGCGGGGCGGGATCAGCAACCCGATCCTGGGCATGCTCCTGTTCATCACCTCGGAGGTGATGTTCTTCGCCGGCCTGTTCGCCGCGTACTTCAGCACGCGGGCGAACTTCGTCGATGCCAACGGGGTCAAGGAGTGGCCGCCGAGCCAGTTCGCCGAGATCCTCAACCCGTTCTCGCTGATCCTCGTCGCGACCGTGATCCTCGTCCTGAGCTCGGTCACGTTGCAGATGGCCATCTGGGCGATCCGGAAGGACGACCGGCGGGGGTTCCTCCGCAACATGGCCGTCACCTTCATCCTCGGCATCGTGTTCCTGCTTCTGCAGGCGTACGACTACAGCCTTCTCTTCGAAGACGGCCTCACGATAGGGTCGGGCCCGTTCGGGACCACCTATTTCACCCTGACCGGCTTTCACGGTGCGCACGTCTTCGGCGGCGTGATCATGCTCGGCGTGGTGCTCTACCGAGGGATGACCGGCCAGTTCTCGTCGCGCCACCACGATGCGGTCGAGGCGGCATCCCTGTACTGGCACTTCGTCGACGTCGTCTGGATCCTCCTCTTCACGATCCTCTACTTCCTGTAGCGGGAGGAGCGCCATGCATCCGATCCGTCATCCCAGGAACGTCGCGATCATCGGCATCGCGTTCATCGCGGCGGGGGGGCTGTATGCCCTCGGTGCGGTTCCGCTCGGCTATCACATCGAATGGGCGGGAGTGACCATGCTCGGCGCCCTCGGGATTGCGATGTCGCTCATGGCGTACGTCCTCGTCGCCGGCTCGTCCGAGGACTGAGGGCGGCTGAGGTCCGATGCAGGAACTCTGGAAGTCCATCCTCGAGCTGCTTTCCCGGGTCGTCACGCCCGACTGGGGCGAGTTGATCAAGCTGATTCCGCTCGGTCTGCTCGGGCTGGTTGCCCTCTTCTTCCTCGTCACCGCCAGGCGGTACGCGACCGCCGGACCGAGGCGACGCGCGCCCGCGCGGTTGACGCCGATCGCCCCGCCGGAGCTGCACATGCCCGGGCCTTCCTACTCGCCCATCCTTGCGGCCGTCGGCGTCGCGGGCCTGGGGTGGGGCCTGGTCGTGGGTGGCGACGCGCTCTGGATCGGCCTGCTGATCCTCGCCCTGTCGCTGCTCTACTGGGGCCGCGAGGCCATCCGCGACTACGACCACGCGACGCATGTCGAGACGCTTCCGGCGGTGATGCACGCCGGCCCGCCTCCCGGCGTCCACCTGCCCGGCCCGTCCTTCCGGCCGTTGCTCGGTGCCCTCGGGACGGCCGCGCTGCTGGCCGGCCTGGTCTTCGGCGGATGGCTGCTCGGGGCCGGCGTCCTCATCTTCGTGATGACCCTGGTGGGGTGGTTGCCGGATGCGCGAGCCGAATACGCCAAGACCGTGGAGGCGGACCAGACCGGCCATCTCGAGAACCCGCCACCGCCCGGATGGCCCCGCCGACTGCTCCAGGTCGGGATGGTCCTGTTCGTGTTCGCTGCCCTCGTTCAGACCGGAATCCTTCCGCCCCGGGCCGGAGGCGCGGCGGACGAAGCCTCCGGCAGCCCTGCGCCCAGCGATGCCGGCGGTGCGCCGGCAACGGCCTTCGACATTTCGGCGAAGGACATCGCCTTCGACCGCCTGTCGATCGTGGTGCCGGCAGATACGGCGTTCACGATCAAGTTCAGCAACAACGATTCACCCGGTGTCACCCATGACATCGACGTTCGTGCCGATGACCGGAAAACGGTGCTCCAGGACCAGCAGGTCGTGAACGGGGGCGCGTCCACGACCTACACCTACGAGGGCCTGTCCGTGGGCACCTACGTGTTCATCTGCTCGATTCATCCGGTGCCTGCGATGACCGGGACGATCACCGTCAAGTAAGGGGCTGGTCACGGCTTTTCGGATCGATCCACGCCGGCGGCCGGTGCTCGTCGCCGTCCTGCTCGCGGCCGTCACGACCGGGGTCATCCTCGGGATCACCAAGCTCAGTCGGGCCGCCCCACCTTCTGTGAGTTCAACCGCGCCGGGCATCGCGGTCGGATCGCCCGCTCCTCCGTTCTCCGGCACCACACTCGACGGTGAGGCCCTTTCTCTCGCCGATGTTCGGGGCCGCCCGGTCATCGTCAATTTCTGGGGTCCGTCGTGCATACCTTGCCGCGAGGAGTTCGCGCTGTTCATCGATCAACTCGACCGCCATCAGGCGGACGGGCTCGCCTTGATCGGCATCCTCATGTTCGATCCTCCGGCGCCGGCCAGGGAATTTGCGGATGCCAATGGGGCGACCTGGCCGACCATCGACGACCCGGATGGATCCATCCGCACGGCCTATCGCGCGGTCGCCCGGCCCCAGACGTACTTCATCGATCGTGGCGGCGTGTTGCGCGGCATCCAGGTGGGGCAGTTGAGCAGCGCCGACTTCGATCGGCTCTACGCGGAGATTTCGGGACCCGCCGTCAGCGCCGGCCGATGATCGCCGCTCCCACCGGCCGATGACCGCTGCTCCCGCCGGCCCGGCACTCGTACTGGATGCGGTCGTCAAGCGCTACGGCCCGCGGAGGGTCCTCGACGGCCTGACGATGTCGGTCGATCCGGGCGAACTGGTCGCCCTGCTCGGTCCCAACGGAGCCGGGAAGACGACCGCCGTCGAGATGCTCGAGGGCTACCGCACTCCGGACGGCGGTACGGTGCGCGTGCTCGGCGAGGATCCCCGACGAGGGGGCCCGGCGCTCAAGGCCCGGGTCGGCGTGATGCTCCAGGACGGCGGTCTCGACCCGCGCTCCACGCCTCACGACGTGCTCCGCCTGTACGCGGCGCTGCACAAGGGCTCGAAGGCGCCGGACGGGCTCCTGGAGCTGGTCGGGCTGGACAGGGTCTCGCGGACCAGGGTGCGCCGGCTGTCCGGCGGGGAACGACAGCGCCTCGCCCTTGCCGTCGCCCTGATCGGCGACCCCGAGGTCCTGATCCTGGACGAGCCGACGGCGGGGATGGATCCCGAGGCACGACGAGCCACCCGCGGGCTGATCTCGGGCCTTCGGGCCGAGGGTTGCGCGATCCTCCTCACGACCCACGATCTTGCCGACGTGGAGCGGATGGCGGACCGCGTGGTGATCCTGCATGGCGGGAAGATCGTGGCCAACGGTGCGCCGGCGGACCTTGCGGCAGGAGCCGGGCAAGGCCTCCGACTCCGCCTGGGGCGGGTGCTCACGGGCGCCGAGTTCGCGACCTTCGGCGCCGCGCTGTCCGGGGCGATCCCGGGTGCGACCCTCATCGCCGAACTGGAGGAGGCAACCGGCGCCTTCCGCGTGGACGGGGTGGCCCCGGATCCGATGCTCGTTGTCGCGGCGGCAGCCTGGTGCGCTGATTCGGGAATCCAGATCGTCGAGCTTCGCGCCGCCGCGGCGACCCTCGAGGAGCGCTACCTGGCGCTGACCGGCGACCAGGCCGTCGAGTCCGTGCCATGAGCCGGCCCGCCGGCCCGCTTCGCGTGATGGGTGCCCTGACCGCCATGGAGCTCCGGCTCACGGCCCGTCGCGGTGAGAACGTTCTGGTGACGATGGTCATTCCCGCCGGCGTCCTCCTCTTCTTCGCCACGGCCGGCATCGTTCCGGGCATCACGGGCCGCCCGGTCGACTTTCTCCTGCCCGGATCGCTCGCGCTCGCCGTGATCGCCAGCGGTCTGGTCAACCTCGGAATTGCGACGGCGTATGAGCGGAGTTACGGAGTCCTGAAGCGACTCGGGAGTTCGCCTCTCCCGAGGTGGGGCCTGGTCGGTGCGAAGGTGCTTGCCGTGCTCGTCCTCGAGGCGGCCCAGGTGGCCCTGCTGCTGGCCGTGGCGACACTCGCCCTCGGCTGGTCCGTCCCCGCCGGCTTTTCCCCCGGACTCCTGGTGCTGGCGCTGCTCCTCGGGACGCTGGTCTTCTCGGGCCTCGGCCTGCTGCTGGCGGGAACGCTGCGCGCCGAGGCCACGCTCGCGCTCGCGAACGGGCTCTTCCTCGGCCTGCTGATGGTCGGGGGGATCATCCTGCCGATCGACCACCTGCCCGAGCCCCTTCCAGCAATCGCCGGTGTCCTTCCCGCCGCCGCGCTGTCCGACCTCTTCCGGGCGGCGCTCGGCGGCGCAACGGCCGTCGGAGCTCCGCTGGTCATCCTCGTCGGGTGGGGGATTGGCGCGGCCGGACTGGCCGTCCGCTCCTTCCGCTGGGAGTAGGCCGCCGCGAACCCGGGAGCCGCCGCGAACCCGGGAGCCGCCGCGAACCGGCGATCCGGCGGCCCTGCACAGCCGCGAGCGGGCGCCCTCGCGTCACCCGGTTGTGGCCGGCGCGGTCAGCCCTCGAAGCGTCGGAAGATGGCGACGGCGTTCTGGCCGCCGAACCCGAACCCGTTGATCATCGCCGTGTCCACGCGCAGTTTGCGTTTCACGTTCGGCGTGTAGTCGAGGTCGCACTCGGGGTCCGGTTCGCGGTAATTGATCGTCGGTGGAATCCAGCCGGCCCCGATGGCGCCGACCGCGGCGATCCCCGCCACCGACCCGGCGGCGCCGAGGAGGTGCCCCACCATCGACTTGGGCGACGAGATGGGGAGCGACGCTGCCCGTTCCCCGAAGGCCCGCTTGATCGCCTTCGTCTCGGTGACGTCGTTGAGCGGCGTGGACGTTCCGTGGGCGACCAGGTAGTCGATGTCCGACGGGCCGATTCCCGCATGGCGCATCGCACCGCCCATCGCCATCGCGGCGCCGCGGCCCGTCGGCTCCGGCGCGGAGATGTGGTACGCATCGGCCGTCAGGGCGGCGCCGATGATCTCGGCGAGGATGGTTGCCCCGCGCTCCTGCGCATGGGCGGCCGATTCGATCACGAAGACCCCGGCGCCCTCGCCGAACACAAACCCGTCCCGCGTTCGATCGAACGGGCGCGACGCCCCGGCGGGGTCGTCGTTCCGCTTGGAGAGCGCGCCCATGTTGCCGAGGGCCGCAAAGGCCATCGGCAGGAGTGGCGCCTCCGAACCGCCGGCGATGACGACGTCGCACTCATCGTTGGCGATGAGGCGCAGGGCATCCTGGAAGGCAATCACGCCCGAGGCGCAGGCCGCAACCTGCGTGATGAGCGGGCCGGTGAGCCCGTACTTCATGGACACCTGGGCTGCCGCCATGCTGCCCGACACGGCCGGGATCGCGAACGGGCTGACCTGTCCAGGACCCCGTTCCCAGAGGACCCGGGCCCCCTCCACCACCTGCTCCATGCCGCCGCCGCCCGTGTTGATCACGACGGCTACACGATCCCGCTGCTCGGGTGTCCAGGTCGAGAAGTCGATCCCGGAGCGTTCGATGGCCTCGGTCGCCGCCGCCACGCCGAAATGGATGAACCGGCTCATGCGGCGCACCATCTTGCGGTCCATCGTCAGCGTCGGATCGAAATCCTTGACCTCGGCCGCGATCCTGACGTCATGGCCGCCGGCGTCGAACGACGTGATCGGGCCGCCGCCGGACACGCCGGCGAGGAGGTTTGTCCAGAACGTGTCGACGTCGTTCCCGATCGGCGTGATGGCGCCCATGGCGGTGACGACGGCTCGGCGGGCGGGATCCTGGCTAGGCACGGGGAACACCTCGGCGGGGGCTGCTGGTCTGGGGATTGTACCGGCGCCCGTGCCGCCGACGGCCCGGCAGGGTCAATCGCCGTCGTAGCGCTTGAAGATCACGGCGCCGTTGTGCCCCCCCAGCCCGATGTTGTTCGAAAGCGCATAGCGGATGGGAGCCTCGATCGTCTCGTCCACCACCCACAGGTCGCAAGCGGGATCCGGGTCACGGTAGTTGAGGGTGCCGGGCACGGTCTGGGTGGCGATCGACATCACCGTCGCGAATGCCTCGAATGAGCCGGCGGCGCCCATCATGTGGCCGGTCATCGACTTGGTGGCACTGATCGCGAGAGACCGTCGAGCGGCTGCCGAGCGGTCGCCGAAGACCGTCCAGATGGCCTCGGCTTCACGGGCATCGCCGACCGGCGTCGAGGTCCCGTGCGGGTTGATGAGATCCACCTCATCGGCCGGGACACCGCGCCGATCCAGGGCCATCTTCATCGCTCGCGCCGACCCGACGCCCTTCTCGATCGGCTGGATCATGTCCCAGCCGTCGGCCGCCGAGCCGTAGCCGACGACCTCGGCGTAGATCTTCGCGCCGCGGGCCTTGGCGAGCTCGAGGTCCTCCAGGAAGAGGCCGCCGGCGCCCTCGCCCAGGACGAACCCGTTCCGCGTGAGGTCGAAGGGTCGCGACACGGTCGCGAGGGCCTCGCCCGGGCGCGGCGATCCAAGACCGCGCATGTTGCCGAACCCGGCGTGGGCAACCTCGATGAGCGGGGCCTCCGTGGATCCGCTGATGACCGCGATGCAGTCGCCGCGGCGAATGACCTCGGCCGCCTCGGCCACGTTGTGCGTTCCGGTGGCACAGGCGGACACGATGCACACGTTGTGGCCGATGGCGCCGGTCTCGATGGCGATCATCCCGGACGCGGAATCGACGAGGGCATTGGCGATGAAGGTCGGCGGGACGCGGTTCGGCCCCTTCTCATGGAGCGTCCGGTAGCTGTCGATCATCAGACGCTGGCCTCCGGCACCCGACCCGAACACGACCCCGACCTCGGTGCGGTTCTCATCGGTGATCTCGAAGCCCGAATCCGCGACGGCCTGCTTGGCCGCCGCGACCCCGAAGTGGATGTCGCTCTCGCTCCGGCGGACCGCCTTGGGGTCCATCCAGTCGGCCGGCTCGAAACCGTGGACTTCGCCGGCGAACCGATGGTCGTAGCCTGAGGCGTCGAAGCGGGTGATCTCACCCAGGCCGGATACCCCGTTGGTCAGGTTCGACCAGGCGGTGGCGACATCGTTGCCGACGGGGCTGATGACGCCGAGTCCGGTGACGGCGACGCGACGCTGGTAATCGGGAGTGCGCACGATGATGGGCTCCTTGATCGGTGATGGGCTGGGGATGGCCGCTCAGGCCTGGCTGGATGAGAAGTCGGGGACTGCCAGCCGATCCGGCGCCCCGGCGTCGTCGGCGGCAAACGTTGCGGCGTCGGCAGCGATTCGCTTGGTCAAACCGGTCAGCACGCGACCGGGTCCAACCTCGAGGAAGGCGCCGACCCCGGCGCCCACCATCGTTTCCACCGCACGAACCCAGTCCACACCGGCGGTCAGGTGTTCCACGAGTTCCGCACGGCAGGCCTCCGCCGTCCTGAGCGGCTGCGCGTCGGCGTTCGCCAGCAGGGGGACGGCGGGGTCGGAGAAGTGCACGTCGGCGAGGACATCGCGCATCGCGTGCGCCGCGCCGGCCATCAGCGGCGAGTGGGCGGCAACGCTCACCGGCAGGACGATTGCCCGTTTGGCACCGAGGGATTTCGCGATCTCGGCGCCCGCTTCAATGGCCGCGCGCTCACCGGAAACCACGACCTGGCCCGGTGCATTCCTGTTCGCGACGCCGAAGATGCCCGCGGCACTCGCCCGGGCGACCAGGTCGGGGATCGCCTCCTCGTCGAGCCCGATGATCGCGGCCATCGCGCCGTCGCGTCCGTCCCCCGACCGCTGCATCAGACGGCCCCGCTCGCGTACCAGCCGCACGCCGTCGGCCAGGGAGATCACCTCGGCCGCGACCATCGCGGAGTACTGGCCCATCGAATGGCCGGCCATGAAACTGGGAGCGGGCGCCCCAGTCTCCGAGGCCGCCCACCGTTCGCGGAGCGCCTCGAGATAGGCGATCGACGTGGCAAGCAGGGCCGGCTGGGCATGCTCCGTGCGATTCAGCCTCTCCTCGGGTCCGACCCAGGCGAGCAGGCTGATGGGCTCGCCGAGCGCGAGGTCGGCCGCCCGGAAGATCGCGGCTGCGGCCGGCGAAGCAGCGGCCAACGCCTGACCCATGCCGACGGACTGCGAACCCTGCCCCGGAAAGATGAACGCGACCCTGTCCATGGCCTCCTGCTCGGATCGAAGGTGGGCATCTCGAAACGCCATCCGGCGATGGCGCCTTCGAATACTGCCCCGCTACCGGGTCGGCCGAGCGTGGAATACATGCGCTTGTGCACACGACCTGCCGCGGATTGCGCTAGCATCCCTGCGAATTGACCGACCCCGCGGGATCCCGTCGCCGCCCACGCGCCGCGAGCGTCCGCGCGATCGCGCGGCGATTCGAGGCGGACCTCGGCTCCTCGGCACTCGCAGCGGGGGCCCGTATCCCGAATGTGCGCCAGATTTCCGAACGGGTCGCCATGGGCAGGGCCCTCTGGCGGGAGCTGGTCATCGGCTTCGCGTCGCAACTCGGCGAGCTTCGCCTCGGGTTCACGCAGCTGGCCGCCCTCTACGTGCTCGCCGACGGAAGCACCACGACCATCGGCGAACTTGCTGAATCGCTCGGCAGATCACCGTCGGCGACCAGCCGACTCGTGGACGGGCTTGCGCGCCGGCGCCTGGTCGAGCGGCGCGAGGAACCCGAGGACCGGCGCCAACGATCGGTCCTGCTGACCCATCGAGGCCGCGCCATCCTGCGGGTGGTGGACCGGTCCCGGGCCGATCAGTTCCTCACGGCCGTCCGTCCGCTTCCGACGGCCGAGCGCGCCCTGGTGGCGATGGCCGTCGCGGCGCTGGCCACCCGCGCCTTTTCCCGCCGGGGTCGGGTGGTGCGGGGCGAATCCGGGCGATCCTGAGCCGCACGTTCGGGCCGAGTGGACCGGCCGGCGGGTGGGCGTCGCTCAGGTACCGCGATTCCTGCGTCGGAACGCGAGCGCGCCGGCTGCGACGGCCAGGATGCCGAGACCAGCCACCACGGCGATCGCCGGCGTGTCACCCGATGCGCTGCCGTAGCCGCGGGGATCGACGGGCCGGCCGGCCCCGGCATCCGTCGCGGCCGATGGAGATGACGTGGGCACCCCTCCGCCGGTCGCCGGAGCAGACGGTGCGGTGGACGGCTGGACGGACGGGGCCGGGGACCCGGTCCCGGCGCTCGAACTCGGCGGCGACGTTGTGGGCGGCGCGGTCGGCGGCGCGGTCGGCGGCACGGTCGACGGCACGGTCGGCGTCGCCGTCGGTCGCGGGCTGGGTGCCCTCGTCGGGCTCGGCGTGGTCGGGGCGGGCGTCGCCGGACTGGTCGCCGACGCGACCACGGTCACCGTGCCCGACATCTGTTCCGGATGGATCTCGCAGAAGTAGGGGTACGTTCCCGGCACCGTGAAGGTCGTGGTGAAGGTGTCCCCGGGTTTCAGCAGTCCGGCACCGGCCGGATGGTCGACGAACCGCTGGTCGATCGCGCCGGGTGTCCCGCTGGTGACGGTGTGCGGATCACCGCCCGCCACCCAGGTGACCTGGTCGCCGACGGTGACGACGAGGCTCGAGCCGCCGCCGGGGACGACGAAGGCGTAGTTCCTCGCCTGGATGGTGTACGAGCTGCCCAGGCTGGGGCCGGCGAACGCCAGGCCGGCGAGGGCCACGACGGCAAGTATCACGCTGGAAGCCAACGCTGCGCGTCGGCGCGTGGCGCGCGCTGGACCATCCGGGATGCCGGTCTCGTTCATCACCAACCAGTACGCGCGCCCGGCTCGGTCGGATCGCAGGAGATCCGATCGGATGTCGGCGTCGTACCTCTGGTACTGATCCGCTCGGGGTGCGTCGTGCCCTGGCAGGACGATGCAGGAGGATGGCATGCGATCGAGAGTTCTGACCCTCGGGGTGATCGGCCTGCTGGCGCTCACGGCGCCGGCGGTGCTGGCCGCCAACCCACCCACCGCCGCGTTCGGCGGACCGGTCGACGGTGCGCAGGAGGTGTCTCCTGTCGTCACGGCCGCCGTCGGCGAAGCGACCGTGGTCATCTCCGCCGACAATGCGACGATCTGGTACGTCGTCGAGTACAGCGGCCTGTCCGGCGCCCTGGCGGCCGCCCACATCCACGTCGGCGCCGCGGGCGTCAATGGTGGCGTGATCCTTCCGCTGGTCGCGTCCGCGAGCCCCATGGTCGGCACGCTGACGGCGACGAACTTCACGCCGAGCGGCGCCATCACCACCTTCGCCGAAGCCGTCGCCGCGCTCAAGGCAGGCGGGACCTACGTCAATCTCCATACCGCAGCCAATCCCGGCGGCGAGATCCGTGGCCAGGTGACCGCCAAGGGCAACGCGCACTTCGGCACCCTGTCGGGATCCCAGGAGGTGCCGGCGGTGACGACTGCTGCCAGCGGGAACACCTGGGTCGTCGTCAGCACGGACGGGGGCACCCTGACCTACTACGTCGCGTACAGCGGCCTGTCCGGAGCGCCGGCTGCGGCCCACATCCACCTCGGCGCTGTCGGTGCCAACGGGGGAGTGCTCCTGCCGCTGGTGGCGGGCCCGAGTCCCATGACGGGAACCCTCACCGCGGCGAATCTCACGCCGACCGGTTCGGTGACCGACATGGCCGGAGCCGTCGCCGCGATCGCCGCAGGTGGGACCTACGTCAACGTCCATACGGCCGCAAATCCGGGCGGTGAGCTCCGGGCCCAGCTCGCGGTCACGGTCGGCCCGACGCCGACGGCGCCGCCGACATCGACGCTGGAACCGTCGGTGCCCGGGTCATCGGGTACGTCGGCATGGGTCATCGTGGCGATGCTCGGCGCGGCCCTGGCCGTCCTGGCCTGGCCGGCTCGCCGGGCAACGGTCCGCGCCCGAACCGACGTTCACCCGAGGTCCAGGGACTGACGGTTTCGTCGAGGAGATCCCGGGGGCGGCGACACTCGTGCTGCCGCCCCCCAATCCGCTCGCCGGGTCACCCGCGCCGGCGTCAGCCGCAGAAGCGACGCACCGCGTCGTAGAGAACCGGCAGGCCCCAGCGGAGCGCGTCAATGCTCACCCGCTCGTCTACCCCGTGGTACCGCTCCAGGTATGCCTCGTCCGGGTCGACCCGGAGCGGTGAGAACCCGTACGCCGGCACCCCGAGGCGAGCCAACGTCTTGTTGTCCGTGGAAAACGGGGCCATGACCGGGATGGGGATGCCGTCCGGATCATGGTCCCGAACCGCCTGCTCGAGGACCCGATAGAGCGGTGCGTCCGTGGAGGCAACCACGGCCGGAGCAGCCGTCAGCAGCTCGATGGTGCAGACCCGCTCGAGGTCCGGGCCCAGCCGTTCGATGATGTCGGCACGTATCGCCGGTTCGTCCGTTCCCGGAAGCAGCCGGCAGTCGAGCTCCAGCAGGGCCTCACCCGGGATGACGTTGTACTTGATCCCGGCGTGCACGATGTTCGGGGAGATGGTGTCCCGCACGAGCGCCCGAGCCGCCCGCGCGTAGACCGGCATGCACAGCCGATCGATGGCCGCCTCGGCCCGAAGCGCGTCGCCCTCGGCGATGGCCCTGAGGACGATTGCCGCCTCCCCGCCGAGGGCATCCGCGGCACGGTTGAAGAAATCCCGCATGACGTCGGTGACGCGCGGCACACCGGGGACCGACAGCCGGGTGATGGCCTCGGCCGCGAGGACGGCGGCGTTGTCCGGGCGAGGCATGGAGCCGTGGCCCCAGGCGCCGCGGACCGTGATGCGGTACGCCGCGTAGCCCTTCTCCGCGATCTGGATCGGATAGAGGCGCCGACCGCCGACATCCAGGCTCACGGCGCCGGATTCGTTCAGGGCACCGGCGGCGCGGAGATGCTCCGGGTGGTGATCGGCCAGCCAGCCGACACCGTCGAGCCCGCCCGCTTCCTCGTCGGCGGTCACCGCCAGCAGGAGGTCGCGACGGAGCCCCGGGATGGGGTCGGTGGCGGGGTCCAGGCCGCTCGCAACCGCCTCCTCGGCGAGCAGGCGGAACACCTCGATCTCCATCGCCACGAGGTCCTTCATGTCGACGGCACCGCGCCCATAGATGTACCCGTCCACGATCGCGCCGCCGAACGGATCCTGGGTCCATCGATCCGCCGGCGCGGGCACCACGTCCAGGTGGGAGAGCAGGAGCAGCGGGTCGCCTCCGGTGCCGTCACCGTGCAGCCGCGCCACGACCGACCCACGACCCGGGACCGGCTCATGGACCGTCGCGGGAATGCCGACCTCCGCCAGCCATGCTGCGATTTGACGGGCCGCATCGAGTTCGGGACCCGCCGGGGCAGGCGGATTGACGGACGGGATCCGGATCAGGTCGCGGAGCGTCCGGACGAGGCGGGCGTGGGCCGCCGTCCACCGCTCTGCACTCAGGGCGGCACTCGGCGGAGCTGATCCGGGCTCCGCCATGTCAGGTGGAGAACCCGAGCAGCGCGGCCGCAATCCCCACGACGAATCCGGACAGGACGAGGAGCACGACCATCACCACCAGCCAGCGAAGCAGCCGGCGCTCCTCGGCGAGTCCTGCTGCCGGGTCCGGATCGCGACCTCCCGCGATGTACGGCGCGGCAAGGCCGCGTTTCCGGGCGTGCTGGTTCCTCACGGCGTCGTAGGCCTCGGGATCAGGCGGCAGCGAGCTGTTCGCCGTCACCTCAGGATTGCTCGAGCGCCTGCCGGAGGCGGCGCCCGGTCGTGATCGCGCCCTCGGAAGCCGACGAGACGAGCGCGGCGTACTTGGCCATGACGCCGGAGGCATAGCGCGGCGGCGGCGCGGTCCACTCCGCCCGACGCCGGGCCAGTTCCGCGTCGTCGACGAGGAGGTCCATCCGCTTGGCCACGACGTCGATCTCGATCTCGTCACCCTCGCGGACCAGTGCAATCGGGCCACCGAGGGCCGCCTCCGGGGCGACGTGGCCGATCATCAGCCCGTGGGTTCCACCGGAGAACCGGCCGTCGGTCAGGAGCGCCACGGCATCGCCGAGCCCTTCGCCCACGAGGGCAGCGGTCACGCTCAGCATCTCCTGCATCCCGGGGCCGCCGACCGGGCCCTCGTGGCGGATGACCACCACGTCCCCGGCCACGATCTGTCTCGCCGACACGGCCTTGAAGCAGTCGTTCTCGGAATCGAAGACCCGCGCCGGGCCGCGATGGTGGAGGCGCTCGTGGCCGGCCAGCTTGACGACGCAGCCGTCCGGCGCCAGGGATCCGCGCAGGATCGTCAGGCCTCCGACCGGCTTGAGGGGCGCCTCGATCGGGACGACGACCTTCTGGCCCTCGGTCTCGACCGCGGCGGCGGCGATCTTCGCAATCGTCCGGCCATCGACGTTCATCTCGTCGCGATGGAGGAGATCGCGTTTCAGCAGCTCGCGCATGACGAGGCCGATCCCGCCGGCGTCGTACATGTCGGCGGCCGTGTACCGCCCGCCCGGGCGCATGTCGGCCACGACGGGCGTTCGGTCGGCGATCACTCCGAACTCGTCGATCTCCAGCGGGATGCCGAACTCGTGGGCGAGCGCCAGGAAATGGAGCACGCCGTTGGTCGAGCCACCCGTGGCGGCGACCGAGGCAATCGCGTTCTCGATCGACTTCCGGGTCACGATGTGCGACGGGCGGATGTCGTGCCTGACGAGGGTCATGGCCAACTCGCCCGCCTGCTTCGCCGCCGCGTCCTTCTTCGGGTCCTCCGCGGGGATGCCGTTCAGGCCACCGGGTGAAAGGCCCAGGAACTCCATGGCCGTGCTCATCGTGTTGGCGGTGTACTGGCCGCCGCACGCGCCGGCGCCCGGGCATGCCGCGCTCTCGATCTCGTACAGCTCCTCGATCGAGACCTTGCCGGCGCGGTACGCGCCGATCGCCTCGAAGACCGACACGATCGTGAGGTCGCGGCCCTTGTAGGTTCCCGGATAGATCGTCCCGTTGTAGAAGACCAGCCCCGGGACGTCGAGGCGAGCGAGGGCCATCGCGGCGCCGGGGATCGTCTTGTCGCAGCCGACGAGGCAGACGACCCCATCGAGCAAGTGCCCCCGGACCACCAGCTCGATCGAGTCGGCGATGACCTCTCGGCTGATCAGGCTCGCCTTCATCCCCTCGGTGCCCATCGAGACGCCGTCCGAGACGGCGATCGTGTTGAATTCCATCGGCGTGCCGCCGGCCTCGCGGATGCCCTGCTTCACGAACTCCGCCAGCCGCCGCTGGTTGAAGTTGCAGGGCATCGTTTCGATCCAGGTGGTGGCTACTCCCACCAGCGGCCTGGCCAGGTCGTCATCGGTGAAGCCGATGGCCTTGAGCATGGCCCGGGCCGCAGCGCGATCCGGACCGTCGGTCAGGGCGAACGAGTGACGCTTGCCGGGGTCGGTGGGTCGGTCGTACGGGAGCGGTCGGTCGGGCATTCGGAACCTCGGGTCGGCGGTCGTCGGCGCCTTGGATGGTGCCTCCCAGTGTATTGCGTCCCTGCGTCGTTGCCTCGGGTCGTGCGTCGTCGGGCAGTTGACGACGGCGTGCCGGGCCATGCTCGAACCACGGATCAGAAGGTGGACCTCCTCGCTCGCGTTCCCCGCTTCTCCGGGCCTGACCAGCGGAGCAGAGACGTCAGGGTGACGGGGCGGGTTCGGTGATGGTGCCGGGCTGCGCTGCCCGCACCTCGCCGTCAAGCCACGTCTCGACGATTCCTGCGAGGGTCACCAGACCGACCGCCCCGGAACCCAGGACCACGTCGTGGAACTGCCGGATATCGAAGCGGGGTCCGAGGACCGTTTTCGCGTGCGCGCGCAGACGCAGGATCTCGAGCTGGCCGAGCTTGTAGGCGAGCGCCTGGCCCGGCCAGGCGATGTAGCGGTCGACCTCGTTGGCGATGTTCCCCTCGTCGAGGGCGGTGTGCTCGCGCATGAACCCGATGGCCTCATCCCGGGTCCACCCGATGGCGTGGATGCCGGTGTCCACGACGAGCCGGCAGGCGCGCCACGCGTCGAACGACAGGATCCCGAACCGATCCATGTCGGAGGAGTAGAGGCCCATCTCGTCGGCGAGTCCCTCGGTGTAGAGGCCCCAGCCTTCGGCAAAGGCGTTGGAGCCCAGCGTTCGCTGAAAGGCCGGTATCCCGTCGAGCTCCTGCGCGATCGCCAGTTGCAGGTGATGCCCCGGGACGGCCTCGTGGAACGCGAGCGCCTCGGCCTCGTATCGGGCACGCGTCTCCGGCGCGTGGAGGTTGATGTGGAACCGGCCTGGCCGGCTCCCGTCGAGGGCCGGCCAGGCGTAGTAGGCGAGCGTTTGGTGGGGCGCCGATTCGGCGGGGATCGGAACGACCTCGCAGGCGGCGATCGGCAGGCGTCCGAACCACGCGGGCGTCGCCGCCTGGGCCCGCTCCAGGGTGCTGCGGGCAGTGGCCCACACCTCGTCTGCGTTCGCGAACCGGAGGCGGAGATCCGTCCGGAGGGCACGCAGCGTCGCTTCGAGACCGTGGACGCCCAGCACGCTCGCCCCGAGGTCGGCGAAGGCGCGATCCAGCCGTTCGATCTCGCGAAGGCCGACCTCGTGGATCTCGAGCGGATCGAGATCCAGCGACGTGTGGCTCCGGGCGAGCGCTCGATACGCGGCCGTACCCTCGGGCACGTGAACCAGACCCGGCTGCCCGGACGGCCGCGCGACCGGCAGGATCTCCTGCCGGAGCACCTCGGCATAGCGCCGGAACGCCGGGAGCACGACGGAATCGATCGCCTCGATGAGGTCGGTCCGGAAGGCCTCGAGGACGTCCGCCGGCCAATCCTCATGCGGCTCTCCAGCGGGGACGGCCAGCCGCCACGCGGCCGCGGGAGTGCCGATCAGCCCGGAGACCTCGTCGATCACCCGCTCGACCGGAACGACCGACGAGACGCAGCCGCGGGCCAGGCCACGACGGAGTCGCTCGACGACCTGGTCGATCAACCGGTCCATGGCGCGGATGCGCGTGATCAGGCGGCGCCCTTCCTCGGGTGTCGAGATCGGCTGATAGTCCACCATGTCCACGACCCAGGTCTGCGGGCCGTCGATGGGATTGAGCGACCAGTCGTCCACGCCCGTTCGCAGCGCCATCAGTTGCCCCGAGGCTTCCTCGATCAGCATCGACCGGGTGACCCGTGCCGATCCATCGAGCCCGGACGGGTCGATCTCCCCGGCGCGACCCAGGGTCTGCTCCAGGACGGATGCCCATGCGGCTCGGCCCTCCGGGGACAGATCGTCCAGGCGATCGTCGAACCGTCGATCGCCGAGGACCGTTGCGAAACCAGGATGCGCCGTGAGGAACGACTCCCAGAACTCGTCGGCGAGCGCGCGCAGTGCCTCATGGGCAGTCGGTCTCAGGGCGGGGGACGTCACCGTCGGATGGTACGCGCTCAGTGGAGGCAGGGGCCGGTCGCGACGGCTGCGGTGTGTCCGAGCGCCGGGGCCACTGCCGCCGCCACGGCCGCAGGAGCCAGCGCGTAGCCGACGGACGGGTCGGTTCGCGATTCTGCGAAGACCAGCCCGCCCACGGTCCCGTTCGCCAGCAGCAGTGGTCCGCCGCTGTCGCCCGGTTCCACGATGGCGCGGATTTCGATGATCTGGCGGAGGACGCGCGAGGTGCCGTAGATGTCCAGGCCTTCGGCTGCATAGCGAGCCGCCACGGCGGCCGGTTCGATCACGGCCCCGCCACCATTCGGGTAGCCGATGGTCGCTCCGGTTGCGCCGCGCTCAGGGTCGCTGGTGGCGAAGAAGAGCGGGCCGGCCTCGAGGGATACGACCCGAAGGACGGCCACGTCGAGCTCGGGATCGAAGGCGACCACGGTCGCCTTGAGCCCGCCGGCGGGGGTGATGATGCGGACCGCCCGGGCACCCGCGACAACGTGCGCATTGGTGACCACGTAGCCCGACTTGACCACGATCCCCGTTCCGGTGGACGTGTAGTCGCAGGCGTCCGCCTCGACTCGCGGCACCGACGCGAGGGCCTGTCGTCCGATCATCTGGACGAGCGGATCTGCCGGCATCGTGACCGGATCGGCCGGCAGCCGCTCGAGCCCGAGGAACACGTCGGGCAGGCCGGATTGATCGAGAGCCGTGCCGATGCCGATGACCAGCTCGGAGGGGGGCGGGAAGATGGCATCGATGCCCCGGATGGCAACCGAGGTCTGTGCATCCCGCACCAACGACGGCACCAGCCCCGTGGTGAGGATCCCGCCGAACAGCCACACGATGAGGACCGCCTGGCCTGCGCCCACGATGCCCCCGGCCACTCGATCCAGGGCGCTGAAGAATCCGGTGCCCAGGTGCCTTGACGCAGCACGCCCGAGGCGCGCCCCGACCATCTCGCCGAATCCAACGAGTACGACCAGCGCGACCAGGACCGCCGCCACCCGGACGACCGCGTCGAACGTCACGAGGTAGGGAAGGAGCGTCGGAAGGACGGCGACCGCGCCCAGCGCGCCCGTGGCTGCGCCTACCAGACCGCCGACCTGTGGAAGGGCACCGGAACGGATGCCGAGCACGACGGCGAAGATCAGCAAGCCGACAGCCGCGGCATCAACGACGTTCATCGACCGGATCGTCGCACAGGTCGCCCGAGGCGACCGACCGCGCCGGTATCCGTCGGGGTCGCGGCCCCGACACGGTGCCCCGGCTTCCGGGTCGTCGCGGGGTTGGCCGCGGCCCCGCCTCGGTGTCCCGGCCCCGGGTCGGGTGTCCAGGCCCCGACACGGTGCCCCGGGTTCCGGGTCGTCGCGGGGTTGGCCGCAGCCCCGGGATCAACCGGTGGGGGCGCCCTCGGGCCGGGTGTCGACCCGACCGGGATGCGTGGACTCCCACGCAACGATGGCGGGCAGCTTGTCCAGCAGGTAGCCCATCTCGTCGGTGCCGCGGAGGAGCATGAGCTTGGCAAAGGGGTCGATGTCGAAGTCGATCGTGGAGCCGTCCGGCAGCAGCATGCCCTGCTCGGCGAGATCGAAGGTCAGCTCCGCATCCGGGTTCGCGTCGATCAGCGCGAAGAGGCGGGCGTGGGTGATCGCGTCCACCACCACGGGGACCACGCCGTTCTTGAGCGCGTTGTTCCGGAAGATGTCCGCGAAGCCGGTCGAGATCACCGCGCGGATGCCCCACGCCGCGAGCGCCCACGGCGCATGTTCGCGCGATGACCCGGTCCCGAAGTTGTCGCCAACCAGCAGGACGTTCCGGCCGCGCATGCCGGGCTGATCCAGGATGAACGGCGGATCCTTGAGCGAGCCGTCCTCGTTGAACCGCCAGTCCCGGAAGAGCACGTCGGCGAGTCCGGCCTTGTCGGTGATCTTGAGGTAGCGGGCCGGAACGACCTGGTCCGTGTCGACGTTCTCCGCGTGGAGCGGGACGACCTTCGAGGTGAAGCTGCGGAACGGCTCGGCCATCGTCAGCGCCCCCCGATCCCGGAGGCGGCTTCGATGCCGGGCAGAAGCCGCGGGTCGGCGACGACGCCCGCGATCGCCGATGCAGCGGCGGTCAGCGGCGACGCGAGGAACGTCCGGCCGCCCTTGCCCTGGCGCCCCTCGAAGTTGCGGTTGCTCGTCGAAACGGCGTACTGGCCCGGCTTGAGCTGGTCGCCGTTCATGGCGATGCACATCGAGCAGCCGGCCTCACGCCACTCGGCGCCGGCGGCGCGGAAGATCTCGTCGAGACCCTCGGCCTCGGCCTCGCGCTTCACCTCATCGGAACCCGGGACGATCATCATCCGGACGTTGCCGGCGACCTTCCGGCCGCTGAGCGCCGCCGCGGCGAGCCGCAGGTCGCTGATCCGGCCGTTCGTGCATGAGCCGATGAAGACGACGTCCACGGGCTGACCCAGGATCGCCTGTCCCGGCGTGAGGTCCATGTACGCGAGGGCGTGGGCGAGAGCCCGCTGCTGGGCCGGGTCGGCGACGGCCGCGGGATCCGGGACACGGGCGCTGATCGGGATGCCCATTCCGGGGTTCGTGCCGTAGGTGACCATCGGCTCGAGGGTCGAGGCGTCGATGACGATCGACTTGTCGAAGACCGCGCCATCGTCCGTGGGCAGCAGCCGCCAGCGGGCGACCGCCTCGTCCCAGGCCGCACCCGTGGGGGCGTGGGGCCGGCCCTTCAGGTACGAGAACGTCGTTTCATCCGGGCCGATGAGCCCTGCCCGTGCGCCGCCCTCGATGCTCATGTTGCAGATCGTCATCCGCTGTTCCATCGTCAGGGCCCGGATCGCCTCGCCGCGGTACTCGAAGACGTGGCCGGTCCCGCCGGCGATCCCGATCCGCGCGATGAGGGCGAGGATGATGTCCTTGGCGCCGACGCCCGGGGCCAGCGTCCCGTCCACCCGGACCTCGAAGGTCTTCGGCTTCCGCTGAAGCAGTGTCTGGGTGGCGAGGACCATCTCCACCTCGGACGTGCCGATTCCGAACGCCAGTGCCCCGAACGCGCCGTGGGTGCTGGTGTGGGAATCGCCGCACACGATCGTCATGCCCGGCTGGGTGAGGCCGAGCTGGGGCCCGATGACGTGGACGATGCCCTGGCTCGGGTCGCCGATGCCGTGGAGCGGGATCCCGAACTCGCGGCAGTTCGTGTCGAGCTGCTGGACCTGGGCGGCGGCCATGGGATCGAGGAAGGGGAGGCCGCGGGGGGTTGTCGGGACGGAGTGGTCCGCGGTCGCGACGGTCCGCTCCGGATGGCGGACGGTCAGCCCCCGCTGCCGGAGACCGGTGAATGCCTGCGGGCTCGTGACCTCGTGGACGAGGTGGAGGTCGACGGCCAGGATGCTGGGCGCGCCCGCATCCTCGGCCACGACGTGGTCGCTCCAGATCTTCTCGACGAGGGTGCGTGGTGGTTGTGGCGTGGTCAACGTGGCGGCTCCGGCGCTGGCTTCGTGTGCGGACGGTTCGCGGATGGGAAGGGTAGCAGCAGGTGCCGGAGAGGCTCCTGGACGGCCATGCGACGGGTCACATCCCGGTCGCGATGCGATACCGGCCGGCCGCTTGCGAATCCGCCGCAGCCCACAGGATGGCAGCGCCCGGCCATGATTCTGGTCCAGTCAGGGCGCTCAGGGCATCGTCAGGATGAGCCGGAAACGCGGCGGTCAGCGTCCGGCGAAACTCACGGGCGACGGCACGATTTGACCTCGTCGCCCGGACGACCAGCAGCTGGGATACCGTCGGGGTGCCGCCAAGATGGACCCAACCATCCCAGGATGCGGCGGACGCTGCCTTCTCAGACGCCCATCGAAGGAGCTGCTCGAGCCGGCGGAGCTCTGACTGGATCTCGGTCGCCACCAGGATGCCCGACCGCGCATCGTGCAGTCCAACGTCGATCCAGCCACGTGACGGCCGCCGAACCGCCATCTCGGGGTACGGGCGCCATCGAGGGTGCACCATGGCGAGCAGCGCCTCCAGGATCGCGGCCTGGTGGCGGTCCCTGATCACGGGGCCGGAATTCGGATACAGGCGAGCGCTGAGATCGGCTCCAAGCGATGCCGCGAGACGGGCATAGATCTCGAGCGACGGCCGCTCAGTCCCGGCTTCAATCCGCCAGAGGTACCCGGGATCGACACCCGACGCACGCGCCAGTGCTGATCGGGTGACCCCGGCATCCTCGCGCAGGCGCTCGATGTCTGCCCCGAGCCCGCGGTGGAGGCGCTCTGCCCTCGATCTTGCCTGCCGCCTGACACCGATCACGTTCACCGAGGTAGTAGAGCAGAAGGCCCTTCACTGGGGGTTGCTCGGACGTGCGCGATCCGGGCCGGTGCGTGGGCCGGCGTGCGTGGGCCGGTGTGCGTGGGCCGGTGTGCGTGGGCCGGTGTGCGCGATCCGGGCCGGTGCTGGGCCGGTGTGCGTGGGCCGTCCGTCACCCCCGGGCGTGCGTGCGTCACCCCCGGGCGTGCGTGCGCCACCCCCGGCGTGCGTGCGCCACCCCCGGCCGTGTGGCGTCTATTGGCCTGCGGGCACGGAAATCGACGCGCGTTGCTCCACTTGTGCGTGACCCGCACGATCGTGGCGGACCGGATGGCCATTCGCCGCCCTTGTGCAGGCCATCCGTGGCCCCGGCACACAACCACGACACCGGCCGCCGGAATCCATGCCCCACGGACAACATGGGGTGTCGGCCACCCAAATCCAACCCGCTCCGGGTCTTGCGCCGTCAGCTCGGTTCTTGCGCCGTCAGCTCGGTTCTTGCGCCGCAGCGGCTGTGGTTGCACATCGAAGGATGGCACCGTAGACTGCCGGGACCGTGCCAATCTCGAATGGACTGGATCGCCGCCGAGTTGCCGTCGTCGTGACGAGCGATGGACGCCGCGTGCACATGCCGATCGAGGACGGCTCGTTCGAGGTAACCCTTCTCTCCCTTATTCGCTCGCTCCTGGTCGGGCTTGAGAGCCTTCTTGGCCTCATTACCGGCTCCCGGCGGGAGAACCGAGGAACGCGGAGGGACAAGCGCTCGTAGCGCGACAGACCACCGAAGACCAACGGGACCCTCGCCGGGTGGCGAGGGTCTTGTCATTTCTCCGGGACGGATCGGCGGCAGCAGGAGCCGGCGAGGCGGACCGGGCCACGGAGGGCGAGCAACGATGACGATCACGAAGGGGGGCTCGGCGAAACCGCCGAGTCCCGCCGCGGCGGACGAGTCGAAGCCCGAGCGCCGGAGCCATGTGCCCGGGGCCGGTACGGAGCATGCCGCCGCGGTCGAGAAGGCCCAGCGCGAGATGCTCCGCGAAGGCGCCTCGAGCGCGTCCATTCCCGTCGACGCGACGGCCCAGGAGCGCGCGCCGCGCGCGAGGATCGGCGCCGACGTCGTCTGCGAGGCGATCCTCCGCCAGGGCGTCGACGTCTTCTTCAGCTATCCCGGCGGCGTCATCCTGCCCCTGTACGACGTCCTCGGGGATCATCCGGAGCTTCGCCACATCCTCGTCCGGCACGAGCAGGGCGGTGCCCACGCCGCCGACGGCTACGCCCGGACGACCGGCAAGGTCGGCGTCTGCATGGGTACCTCCGGCCCCGGCGCCACCAACCTCGTCACCGGCATTGCCACGGCCCAGCTCGATTCGATCCCGATGGTCGCGATCACCGGCAACGTGCCCTCCGCGTTGATCGGCAAGGACGCCTTCCAGGAGATCGACATCAACGGCATCACGCTGCCGATGACCAAGCACAACTACCTCGTCCGGAACGCCGACGACCTTCCGCGTGTGCTCGCCGAGGCCTTCCACATCGCGCGGACCGGTCGCCCCGGCCCCGTGCACGTCGACATCACCAAGGACGCGCTCCAGCAGGAGACGCGCGCCGAGCACCCTTCCGACGCCGAGGTGATGGCCGGCCTGCCCGGATTCCGGCCGAACATGGACGGGAACTACCGGCAGCTCAGGACCGCCGCCGCCGAGATTGCCCAGGCCAAACGACCCGTGATCCTGGCCGGCCACGGCATCCTGCACGCCGGCGCCGAGGCGGACCTCCTCGCGTTCGCGGAGAAGACCAGCATTCCCGTCGCATGGACCCTGCTCGGGATCGGCGCGATGGATGAGGAGCATCCGCTCGCCTACGGCTTCATGGGCATGCATGGCTGGAAGCACGTCAATCGGGCCATCCAGTCGGCCGATCTCCTGATCGCGATCGGGATGCGCTTCGACGACCGTGTCACCGGCAACGTCCGGACCTTTGCCCCCTACGCGCGGATCGTCCACGTGGACATCGACCCGGCGGAGATCGGCAAGAACGTGGCCGTCGAGGTCCCGATCGTGGGCGACGCGAAGCGGGTGCTCCGGGCCCTCATCCCGATGGTCGGCGCGACTCCCCTCGAGGAACGCAAGGAGTATCTCGACCAGTTGGGCGCCTGGAAGCGCGAGTCAACAGCGTCCTCATGGCACGGCTCCGGCGCCTGGCGCGACGGCCTGCTGTCGGCCGACTACGTCGTCCAGCGGATCGGGGAGCTGTCCGACCACGAGGCGATCTACGTGGCCGACGTCGGGCAGAACCAGATGTGGCTGGCCCGCTACGCCGGATTCCGGCATCCCAACACGCATGTCAGTTCGGGCGGCCTCGGAACGATGGGGTTCTCTATGCCGGCCGCCATGGGCGCCGCGCTGGGCGTGCCGGAGCGCGAGGTCTGGGCGATCGCCGGCGATGGTGGCTTCCAGATGACCAGCCAGGAGCTGATGACCCTGGTCCAGGACCGGATCCCGGTGAAGATCGCCCTGTTCGACAACAAGAAGCTCGGCATGATCCGGCAGTGGCAGGAGATCATCTACGCCGGGAACTACCACTCGGCGCACCTGCCCGGGCCGGACTACCTGAAGCTTGCCGAGGCCTACGGCGTCCCGGCGACGAAGGCCTCCACCCCGGCTGAGGTGGACGAGGCGATCCGCTTCGCCCAGGGGGTGGACGGGCCGGCACTCATCTGGTTCGAGATCGCCGGGGAGCAGAACGTCTTCCCGATGATGCCGGCCGGCAAGGGCCTGTCCGACCTCATCGAGACCTGGGGCGGGCCCGAGGAATGAGCGACCAGGCATCGACCCCGCCGCACGGCACCCCGCCGCACGGCACCCCGCCGCACGGGACCCCGGCGCACGCGGCCCCGCCGCCGCGGGCGCTGCCCGGCAGCGGCGACACGAAGAAGCACCGTCTCGTGGCGCTCGTCCTGGACAAGCCCGGCGTTCTCAACCGCGTGTCCAGCCTGATGCGCGCCCGCAACTTCAACATCGACTCGCTGGCCGTCAGCCACACGGATCAGGAAGGTCTGTCGCGGATGACCATCACCCTGCACGGCGACGACGTCGCGGTCGAACAGGCCGCCAAGCAGCTCTACCGGCTGATCGATGTCCTGAAGGTCCAGGACGTCACCGCCGAACCCACCGTCGAGCACGAGCTCGCCCTCGTGAAGATCCGGGCGACCGATGCCAATCGGGGCGAACTGATCAAGGTCGTGGAGCTCAGCAAGGGCCGCGTGGTGGATCTCGGCGCGGAGTCCCTCATCGTCGAGGTCAGCGGTACCGAAACCGAGGTCGACGCGTTCGTCGCCCTCGTGCGCACCTATGGCATCAAGGAACTCGTCCGAACCGGCGCGGTCGTGATGACGCGCGGTGCCGGATCCATCGAGGAGGCACTCAGGCGATGACCGCCCGCATGTACTACGACAACGACGCCGATCCCGCGGCGCTCGAAGGCCAGACCGTCGCGATCATCGGCTACGGCAGCCAGGGCCACGCCCACGCCCTGAACCTGCACGAATCCGGGGTCAAGGTGATCGTCGGGCTGGCCGACGGCTCGAAGTCGAAGGCGCTGGCCGAGGGCGCCGGCCTCGAGGTCCGGACCGTCGCGGAGGCCGTCAAGGCCGCCGACGTGATCATGATCCTGGTCCCCGACACGGCCCAGAAAGCGGTCTACGACGCGGAGATCGAGCCAAACCTGCGCCCGGGCCAGCTCCTGATGTTCGCCCACGGCTTCAACATCCACTTCGGCCGGATCGTACCGCCCGACTTCATCGACGTCGGAATGGTGGCGCCCAAGGGTCCGGGCCACCTCGTGCGGAGCGTCTACCAGGCCGGCGGCGGCGTGCCGGCCCTGTTCGCCGTCCACCAGGACCCGACGGGGACCGGCAAGGCCCGCGTCTTCGCCTACGCCCGCGGGCTCGGCAACACCCGGGCCGGGATCCTCGAGACCACGTTCAAGGAGGAGACCGAGACCGATCTCTTCGGGGAACAGGCGCTCCTCTGCGGCGGCGTCTCGGCCCTCGTCAAGGCGGCGTTCGAGACGCTCGTCGAGGCCGGCTACCAGCCTGAGCTCGCCTATTTCGAAACGATGCATGAGCTGAAGCTCATCGTCGACCTGATGTACCGCGGCGGGCTCAACTTCATGCGCTTCAGCGTGTCCGACACCGCGGAATACGGAGATTACGTATCCGGTCCACGGATCGTGGAGGGAGCCAAGGCCACGATGCGTGACGTCCTGGGCGAGATCCAGAACGGCTCCTTCGCCACCCGCTGGATCCGCGAGAACGAGACCGGCCGCCACGAGTTCGAGCGGCTCCGGGCCCAGGATCGGGATCACCAGATCGAGCAGGTCGGGGCCGCGCTCCGGGCCCAGATGCCGTTCCTCAACCCGGTCGTCGTCCGGGCCGGCGAGGCCCAGGCCCAGGCGCAGACGCAGGCCCAGGCGCAGACGCAGGCCCAGGCGCAGACCCAGGCCCCGGCGCAGACCGAAGCGCCGCGGCCCGCCGGATCCCGCTGATGGCAGGTGCCGTACCTCGCCCGTCGGGGCCGTTCGTCCCGGCGGGTTCCGTCCGGATCTTCGATACCACGCTGCGTGATGGAGAGCAGGCACCCGGCGCCGGGCTGACCGCCGCGGAGAAGCTCGAGGTCGCCCGGCAGCTTGCGCGGCTGAAGGTCGACGTCATCGAGGCCGGGTTCCCCGCCGCGTCCCCCGGGGACTTCGAGGCGGTTCGGCGGATCGCCCAGGAGACGAAGGGCGGCATCGCGGTGGCCGCGCTCGCGCGGTGTCGTGACGGGGACCCGCAGCGGGCGATCGAGGCGATCGGGGTCGCGGAACGGCCGCACCTCCACGTCTTCATCGCCACGAGCGACATCCACCTCAAGCACAAGCTCCGGATCAGCCGCGAGCAGGCGCTCGCGGACGCCGTCAAGTGGGTCCGCCACGGCCGGATGGCGCTGGGTCGCGACGCGGAGATCGAGTTCTCGGCCGAGGACGCATCGCGCACCGACATCGACTACCTGATGCAGGTCTACGAGGCCGTCGTCGAGGCCGGGGCGTCCACCATCAACATCCCGGACACCGTCGGCTACGCGATCCCGAGCGAGTTCGGGGCGCTCGTCGAGCGGGCCGTGAAGCTGGTCGGCGACCAGGCCACGATCAGCGTCCACTGCCACAACGACCTCGGCCTCGCCACGGCGAACACGCTCGCGGCCGTGCAGGCGGGGGCACGGCAGGTCGAGGTCACGATCAACGGCCTCGGCGAGCGAGCCGGCAACGCGTCCCTGGAGGAGGTCGTCATGGCCCTCCGGACGCGCCCCACGCAGTTCCCGGACCTCGGAAGCGGCGTTGCCACGGAGCACTTGACCGCGGCGTCGCGCCTCGTCAGCTACCTCACCGGGTTCGCCGTCCAGCCCAACAAGGCCATCGTCGGCGGGAACGCCTTCGCGCACGAATCCGGGATCCACCAGGACGGCGTGATCAAGAACCCGCTGACCTACGAGATCATGACCCCGCAGTCCGTGGGGCTGGCCGGCAGCCAGTTGACGATCGGCAAGCTGTCCGGGCGGCGTGGCCTCCAGGGCAAGCTCAAGGAGCTGGGCCACGAGATCGAGGGCGAAGCCCTCGACGTCATCTATGCCCAGGCGATCGCGCTGGCGGATTCCAAGAAGGAAGTCACCGACGCGGACCTCCTGGCGCTCGTCGAGCAGCGGGTCACGGAGGTGCCGCAGTCCGTCCGCCTCGAGGGCTGGAACGTGACCTCGTCCCACGAGGGCAAGGCGACCGGCATGGTCTCCCTGTCGATCGCGGGCGAGGACCGAGCCAAGGCGGCCATCGGCAACGGGCCCGTCGACGCGCTGTTCGAGGCGGTGGACGCCGCCGTCGCGCCGGTCTTCGGCTGGCATCCGGTCCTCGAGAGCTACGAGATCAAGGCCGTGTCCGGCGGCGAGGACGCCCAGGGGCGGGTCCTCGTGCGCTGCCGGCGATCGACGGACGAGGGCCCCGGCGCGCTGGTGGTGTCCGGTCACGGGCTGTCGACCAACATCATCGAGGCGTCGGTAGAGGCGTATCTGGTGGCCGTCAACAAGCTCCACGGCGCCGAAATCGGACCGGCCTCACCGGCGTTCGTGGCTCAGCGAACCGTCGAGGAACTCCCGTGACCTCGTCATTCCGGATCGTGACGATTCCGGGCGATGGCGTTGGGCCCGAGGTCGTGGCGGCGTCCCGCCGTATTGTCGATGCCACGGGCGCGGCGGCCGGATTCGAGGTGGAGTGGACCGAGATTCTCGCCGGGGGCGCGGCGATCGATGCCTACGCAACGGCGATTCGGCCCGAGGATCTCGCGACGGCCGGCGCCGCCGATGCGATCCTGCTGGGCGCCGTCGGCGGTCCTCGTTGGGACAACCCGAATGCCGATGTCCGCCCCGAGCAGGCGCTCTTCGCCCTGCGCGGCGGCCTCGAGCTGTTTGCCAACCTCCGACCGGTTCGTGTGCACTCGGCCCTCGTTCCCTCGTCACCGCTCCGCCCGGAGCTGCTGGAGGGCGTGGATCTCCTGATCGTCCGGGAGCTGACGTCGGGCCTGTACTTCGGGCGGCCATCCGAAGAGCGGCAGACGGACGAGGGTCGCGCGGCGGTGGACACACTCTGGTACACGGAGGCGGAGATCCGGCGTGTCGTCCGCCTCGCCTTCGAGCTCGCGGCGGGGAGGCGCGGCAAGCTGATGAGCGTCGACAAGGCCAATGTCCTCGCCACCTCACGGTTGTGGCGCAAGGTCGTGGACGAGGAACGGCCGAACTTCCCGGCCGTCGAGGCGTCCCATCAGCTGGTGGATTCGTGCGCGATGCTCCTGGTCCGCCAGCCGGCGGCCTTCGACGTCCTCGTCACGGAGAACCTGTTCGGGGACATCCTGTCGGACGAGGCCGCGGTCCTCGCCGGAAGCCTAGGGATGCTGCCGTCGGCTTCGCTCGGGGATCGCCGGACCGCGCATGGCCGGTTCGGCCTGTATGAGCCGATCCACGGGTCGGCCCCCGATATCGCCGGCCGGGACCTGGCGAATCCCATCGGCACGATCCTGTCCGCCGCGATGCTCCTTCGCTGGTCGCTCGGCCACGATGATGCGGCTGGGGCGATCGAAGCGGCGGTTGGCGGCGCCCTCGACGACGGCTACCGAACGCGCGACCTGTTGCGGCCGGGCACGGCGCCGGAGCCGGGCGACGGGCTGCGACACGTGGGCACCACCGGGATGGCGGACGCGGTGATCGAACGGATCTCCATTCGCCGGGCGGCACCGACAGCGGTCGCCGCCGGGCCCTCCTGATCCATCGCCTCACGATCCACTGCCCCTCGATCTCCAGGAGTCCTCTCTGATGCAGCCAACCACCGGGCCGGACGCCCCGGTCATCCTCTACGACACCACTCTCCGCGACGGCACCCAGGGTGAGAACGTCACCCTGTCCCTCGCCGACAAGCTCCGCGTCGCGCGGATGCTGGACGAATTCGGCATGCCCTACATCGAGGGCGGCTGGCCCGGCTCGAACCCCAAGGACATCGAGTTCTTCCGCCAGGCGCGGACCATGACCTGGCGGACGGCGAAACTCGCCGCCTTCGGTTCCACGCGCCACCGGTCCAACACCGCCGCCGGCGATCCCAACCTGCAGGAGCTCGTCCGCGCCGAGACGCCCGTGGTCACGATCTTCGGCAAGAGCTGGCTGCTCCACGTGACCGAGGTCCTCGGCGCGACCCCGGCCGAGAACCTCGACATGGTTTCGGACAGCGTCCGGTTCATCGTCGAGCGCGGGCGCGAGCTGGTCTACGACGCGGAGCATTTCTTCGACGGCTACGCCGCGGATCCTGCCTACGCCCTGGCGACCCTTCGTGCGGCGCGCGACGCCGGCGCCCGCACGCTCGTCCTGTGCGACACGAATGGCGGAACGCTGACCGGGCGGCTGATCGAGGTGGTCGCCGCCACCCAGGCTGCGCTGGCGGCGGACGGTGCGGATGCCGCCGGACCGGGCTTGACCTGGGGGATCCATACCCACAACGACGCCGACATGGCCGTCGCAAACTCGATCGCGGCGGTGGGTGCCGGCGTCCGGCACGTCCAGGCGACCATCAACGGCTACGGCGAGCGCTGCGGCAACGCCAACATGGTCAGCATCCTCGCCAACCTTGCCCTCAAGACGGACCACGCACTGGTGCCCGCCGGAGGAGGAGCGATCGCCAACCTTACCGAGCTCTCGCGGTCCGTGGCCGAGATCGCGAACCTCGCGCCGAACGACTGGCAGCCCTACGTCGGCCGATCTGCGTTCGCCCACAAGGGCGGGGTCCACGGCGCCGCCGTCGCGAAGGTGGAGCGCTCCTACCAGCACATCGATCCCGCCGCGGTCGGAAACGAGAGGCGACTGGTCGTTTCCGAGCTCGGCGGCAAGGCGAACACCTCGATTCGCGCTCGTCAGCTGGGCCATGGCCTGGAGGGCGTCGACCCGAAGCAGCTGTCCGTGCTCATCAAGCGCCTCGAGCACGAGGGCCTGTCGTTCGAGGGCGCCGAGGCGTCCTTCGAGCTCCTGATCCGCCGACAGGCGGCCGATTACGTCGCCCCGTTCAAGATCCTCGACTACACCTGTCTGGTCGAGCAGCGTGGCGGTCGGGAGCTGCTGGCCGAGGCCACGGTGAAGGTCGAGGTGGACTGCGAGATCCTGCACACGGCGGCCGACGGCAACGGGCCCGTGAATGCCCTCGACGCGGCGCTCCGCAAGGCGCTCGGGGCGTTCTACCCGGTCCTCGACGCCGTGCACCTGTACGACTACAAGGTCCGCATCCTGGATTCGGACGCGGCCACCGGGGCCAGGACGCGCGTGACCATCGAATCCGCCGACGGTTCGCGCGAATGGTCCACCATGGGCTCGGACACGAACATCATTGCCGCCTCGGCGATGGCCCTCGGCGACAGCCTCGAATACGCGATCTGGAAATCCGGCGCCGAGCTTCGACGGCGCGACGAGCGACACTTCACCACGGTCATTCCCGGGAGGTAGCCCCGATGTCACAGGCAGATGCCCTTCGCCTCGCCCGCTGGACGGTCACGTCCGGCAGCAACGCCCAGAGTCGGGGCGCCGTCGTGATCGAGGCGGGCGATCATCACTGGCGGGCGTCCTCACAGGGCAACGGCGCCGTGGATGCGCTCTTCAGGGCCGTGGACAAGGCGCTCGCCGAGATCCTCCAGGGCCACCCGCGTCTCGTTGCCTACGACGTCCATGCCGTTGCCGAGGGGCCGGACGCCGAAGGCGTCGTGCGCATCCGGATTCGGCCCCCTGAGTCGGCGCCGGGCGCCCGTGGCGTGGGGGAATACGAAGGGGAGTCGCGCGGAACGAACATCATCGCGGCGTCCATCGAGGCCTATGTCGAGGCCCTGAACACGATGCTCGAGGAGGCCCACTGGGCGGGCGCCGCCGACGAAGCGGGTCACGGCAAGCGCCTCGCGAAGGCGGCGACCGCACCCTCCGCCGACGGCAAGCGCGCCGAGTTCGACCAGGACGAAGCGCACCACGACACGACCGCCTGGTTCGAGCAGTAGCGTCTGCCGCGCCATGAGCAGTGCCCCAACATGACCGATGCCGGGCAGGGGCCCGTCAGGGCGGACCGGCCCGTTCCGCCAGGCGGCCCCGTCGCGTATGCCGGCGAGCCCGGCGCGTTCGCCGAGGACGCCGTCCTTGCCGCGTTCGGTGACGTCGCGCGCCGCCCGGTGGGGAGTTTCCGTGACGTCTTCGGCGTCGTGGCCGACGGATCCTCGGCCGCCGGCGTCCTGCCGATCGAGAATCTCCTCAACGGGACCGTCAGGGAAACGTTCGACCTGCTGCTCGAGCACGATCTGCGCGTCGTCGGGGAGGTCATCGTCCCGGTTCGACTGTGTCTCGCGGCGCTGCCCGGGCAATCGCTTGACGAGATCGGCCGCGTTTACTCGCACATCCAGGCGCTTGGCCAGGCGGAGGCATTCCTTCGCTCCCGACCGTGGACCACGCTCACGACGTACAACACGGCCGGCGCCGGCAAGCTCGTCCGCGACGGCGAGGAACGCGGCGCGGCAGCCGTCCTGTCACCCCGTGCCGCCGCCCTGTTCGACCTCGAAATCCTCGCCCGGGACATCCAGGGCGCGGTGGACAACCGGACCCGGTTCCTCGTCGTCGCGGGGCGGGATCATGAGCTCGTCGCGGGGCGGGAGCGCGAGCTCGTCGCGGGGCGGGAGCGCGAGGCCGCGCCGGTCCCCGCGGCGGCAGGCTCTCCCCGACGCACGACGCTCGTCTTCGCCGTCCGGAACGAGCCCGGGACCCTGCTTCGGGCGCTTGAGGCGTTTGCCGCTCGCGGGGTCAACCTGTCGTCGCTCGAATCACGCCCGAGCCGTACCGCGGCATGGGAATACGTGTTCTGGGCCGATGTGGACGCCGATGTCGCCGAGCCGGCCTGTGCCGCGGCGCTGACCGATCTCCGCGCGGCCTCGACCATGGTGCGAATCCTCGGGTCCTACCCGCGCGCCGCGGAGTCGCTCGGCGCCTGAGCGCGCGGGTCCCGCCGTGGTCGGTCCCGCCGTGGTCGGTCCCGCCGTGATCGGTCCCGCCGTGATCGGTTCCACCGTGGTCGGTCGCCACCGCTCGGTGCCGTGGGAACCCGCTGGCCAGCCACCGCCCGCCACCAGGTCCTCAGCCACCCGCCACGCCCTAGATGCTGCTCGCGCAGTGCATGCACTTCGACGCGTCGACCGCGTTCGACTGCTTGCAGAACGGACAAGTCTTGCCCGGCTCAGGCGGCGCGGGCGCTTCTTCCTTGAAGAACAGCTTGGAGATCCGCCAGACCACGAATCCGATGATCACGAAGGCAATGATCGCGTTGAGGAACGCGCCCCAGCGAATCGCGACCTCGGTCGCAGGGTCGCCGCCGACCGCCTCGGTCAGCACGATCTTCAGCGCACTGAAGTCGACCTTGCCGAGGAGCTGTCCGATCGGCGGCATGATGATGTCGTTCACGAGTGACGTGACGACGGTGCCCAGCGCCGTGCCGATGATCACGCCGATCGCCAGCGCCAGGGCGTTCGTCTTCAACAGGAATGACTTGAACTCACTGATCATCGCAGCGCCCCTCCCT
The DNA here is from genome assembly GCA_040389445.1 of Chloroflexota bacterium. Classification (GTDB taxonomy): domain Bacteria; phylum Chloroflexota; class Limnocylindria; order Limnocylindrales; family CSP1-4; genus UBA5189. The sequence goes on along the minus strand of JAZJZX010000007.1, from coordinate 3,528 downwards.
GTTCCGTCGGATCGCCCGCGGCACCACCATGGCGGCCGGCCCCGTGGGCGTGCCGGGCACGTGTTTCGTGCGCCGCGTGCAAGTATCGCCGACCCGCGAGGGGAGATTCATGGCGCTGGCACAACCGGCATCCGGTCGGGACAGGCTCGCGCAATGGGACCCAGGAAGTCGCGCTCCCGCCTGTCGAGGGCGAGACTCCAGCGCACCTTGATCGCGAGCCAGTCGGCCACGTAGAGGCACCGGACGCTCGCGAGCGGCGGCATCCAGTCGGCCGGATCCCCATCGGATTTGGCGCGATTCGAGGTCGCGGAAACCGCAATGAGGCTCCACGGAACCCCGAGGTCGTTGGCAAAGGCGGTTCGCTGGTCCGGCGTCCAGGCGAACGCCCCGGAATCCCACGCTTCCGCGAGGGGAACGACGTGATCGATGTCGAAGGTCCCGGAATCGGTGGTCTCGATGCCGTCGTACAGGCTGCGCCATCGGCCGCCGGTCAACTGGCAACGGCCGGCGACAGCAGGAGCAACGACGGCCTCCTCGATGAGCACTTCCCGTCGGGTGTTGCAACCGTCCCCGTCGGCATCGATCCAGAGCTCGAACAACGAGCGGTCGTACCCGCGCCGAACCTCCGGTCGTACCGGCAGCAGGTCCAGGAGTTCGTCGAGCGACCTCGCGGTTCCCGGGTCTGACGCGCCCGCCGGCGTGCCGTCCGGCGTCCCGTTCGGCGTCGGCGAGGTGGCGCCCGCCGGCGTGCCGTCCGGCGTCGGCGAGGGGGCGCCCGCCGGTGTCGGCGAGGTGGCGCCCGCCGGTGTCGGCGAGGTGGCGCCCGCCGGTGTCCCGATGGGCGCCCTCGTCCGTGGCGCGGCCGGGTCTGAAGCGCCGGCCGTAACCCCACCCGGTGATCCGGGGCCCGGACGCAGCGCAGCGCCGAGGACGGCCAGGACGGCAATCATCAGGACGACGGCCACGAGCAACCAGCGGGATCGGTTCACGGATCATCGGCAAGCATGACACCCGCCGGTCACCCCGGCGGGCCCGCCGCCCGGCTCGCGGTACGATGTCCATATCGCACTCCTCGCCGACACGGAGCCCATCACGATGACCCTGACCGCCACCAAGCCGCATCCGATCTACCTCGCCGGCCGGTGGGTCGAATCCGATGACGTCCTCACCGTCGCGAATCCCGCCGACGCCGCGAATCCGGCAGGGTCAACGTTCCACGCCACGCCGGAGCAGTACGAGGAAGCCGTTGCCGCGGCGGTCCGCGCCTTCGAGGTCACCCGGATCCTGCCCGCGTATGAGCGAGGTCGCATCCTGCGTGGCATCAGCGCCGGGATCGCGGCCCGGCGCGACGAGCTCGGCAGGATCATCTGCCTGGAGGCCGGCAAGCCGATCCGCGACGCCCTCGTGGAGGTCGATCGCGCGGTCCTGACCTTTCGGCTGGGTGCTGAAGAAGCGGAACGGATGGTGGGGGAGGTCATCCCGCTCGACCTCCTGGCCAGCAGCAAGGGCCGGGTCGGGATCACGCGGCGCTTCGCGGCCGGGCCGGTCGCGGCGATCAGCCCGTTCAACTTCCCGCTCAACCTGGCCGCGCACAAGATTGCCCCGGCGCTCGCAGCGGGCTGCTCCGTCGTCCTCAAGCCGCCGTCGAAGGATCCACTCACGATGCTGACGGTGGCGGAGATCATCCACGAGGTCGGCGTCCCCGAAGGCTCCGTGAGCATCCTGCCGATGACCCGCGAGCTCGGCGACCGAATGGTGGCCGACGACCGATTCAAGGTCCTGTCGTTCACGGGCAGCCCGTCCGTCGGCTGGCGGATGAAGGAGCGGGCGGGGAAGAAGAAGGTCGTTCTGGAACTCGGCGGGAACGCCGGGGTGATCGTCGATAGGACCGCGGACCTCGACTGGGCCGTGAAGCGGATCCTCGTCGGTGCGTTCACCTACGCCGGTCAGGTCTGCATCAGCGTCCAGCGCATGTACATCCACGACGACATCCGCGATGCGTTCATGGACAAGTTTCTCGCCGGCGTCGAGCGATTGAAGCTCGGTGATCCGTCCGATCCAACCACGGACCTGGGGCCGATGGTGGACGCCGTGGCGGCGGGCCGGACGCAGCGCTGGGTGGACGAGGCGGTCCAGCTGGGTGGACGGGTGCTGGCCGGTGGCCGGGCCGACGGGACGTTCTTCCCGCCGACGGTCCTGGACAACGTTCCTCTCACCGCCCAGGTGTGCAGCAACGAAGCCTTCGCTCCCGTCGCCGTCATGTTCGGGTTCTCCGACTTCGACGACGCCATCCGTCAGGTGAACGACAGCTTCTTCGGGCTCCAGACGGGCGTCTTCACGAACGATCTCGCGAACGCCTGGCGGGGATTCGGCGAGCTCGAGGTGGGGGGTGTCATCATCAACGACATCCCGACCTACCGGATCGACCACATGCCGTACGGCGGCGTGAAGGACTCCGGCCTCGGCCGCGAGGGCCTGCGCTGGGCGATCGAGGACATGACGGAGATCCGGATCATGGTGCTCGCCCAGCCGGGGTAGGAGGAGCACCTGCCGGACGCCCAGGCGGGCAGGCCAAGCCAGCGCCCAGGCGGGCAGGCCAAGCCAGCGCCCAGGCGGGCAGGCCAAGCCCGCGCCCAGGCGGACGGGGCACCACCCGTCGGCCAGGCGGGCAGCCCAAGCCAGCGCCCAGGCGGACGGGGCACCACCCGTCGGCCAGGCGGGCAGGCCAAGCCAGGGCCCAGGCGGACGGGGCACCACCCGTCGGCCGCGTCTCCGGTCGGTCGCGAACCTCGACCGAGTCGTGCGTCTGGCGCATCGCTTCAGCGTCTTCGGGCTCGGGGTGCCCCCGACGGCAAGGCCCTATCAACGGGATCTCGGTGGAATACAGGCTCGGGATCGACGCCATCAGCGGCACGAACCTCGTGGGCGCCCAACTCTCCCGGGACGGCGGGACGACTTGGACGGCCACCCAGTCGACCGCCGTGACCTCGACGGCACTGAGGCCTACACACTCGGTGGGACCGCCGACATGGGGGCCGGACCTGGACCGTCGCCGACCCCTCGGATACGAACGTCCGCGTCCGCCTCATCAACATGTCGAACAACAGCGCCCGCGATTTCAGGCTCGACGGCGTCGAGGTGCAGGTGAACTACACGCCCTGACGAGGAGCCCTTCCCGAGCCCCCCGCTGGCCCCCGGCTGGGTCATCAACTCCCGGGGCCCCCAGCGCCGCTCCCCCCCGCTGGCCCCCGATGGCCCCCGGCTGGGTCATCAACTCCTGGTTGGCAGTCCTGCACGAATGAGCTCAGCCGCGATGCAGGATCGACGGACCGTGGTCGATTGCGGCCCCCGGCCGTGGTCACTCGTTGAGAGTCACCAACTGGTGGTGAGCGTCGTCAGGCAGTTTCGGCCGGCAGGCAGTTGCCGCCAGCAGGCAAACCCCGCGACGTGGCCGCCGAACACCGATGTCGTCTGAGGCTCCGCGCCCCCCGCGCGCTCGATGGGTGCGATCGGTGGCTGAGGTCAGAT